>PMYK01000005.1:2109-2942 GCA_003171255.1 Chloroflexota bacterium | reverse complement strand
ACTTCCAGAGCGATCGGGGTGATGAGCTCGACGCTCATGTCGACGTTGTCGCCGGGCATGATCATCTCGGCACCCTCGGGCAGGCCGATGGCGCCTGTGACGTCCGTCGTACGCATGTAGAACTGGGGCCTATAGCCGTTGTAGAACGGGGTATGGCGGCCACCTTCCTCGCGTGAGAGGACATAAACGCGAGCGATGAACTTGGTATGCGGCTTGACCGAGCCCGCCTTGGCGAGGACCTGACCGCGCTCGATGTCGTCGCGCTCGATGCCACGCAGCAGGCAGCCCACGTTGTCGCCGGCGCGGCCTTCGTCGAGCAGCTTCTTGAACATCTCGACGCCGGTCACGACGACCTTGCGGGTCGGGCGGATACCGACGATCTCGACCTCGTCGCCGACTTTGACGATGCCGCGTTCGATGCGACCCGTAGCCACGGTGCCACGGCCCTTGATGCCGAAGACGTCCTCGACCGGCATCAGGAAGGGCTTGTCGATCGGACGCTCCGGAGTCGGGATGTAGGAGTCGACCGCATCGAGGAGCTCCTGGATGCAGGCATACGCCGGGTCGTCGACCTTGCCGGTGGCCTCGAGAGCCTTCAGGGCGGAGCCGCGGATGATCGGGATGTCGTCGCCCGGGAAGTGGTTCTTGGTGAGAAGCTCGCGGACCTCGAGCTCGACCAGCTCGAGCAGCTCGGGATCGTCGACCGCGTCGCACTTGTTGAGGAAGACCACCATGTAGGGGACTTCCACCTGGCGGGCGAGCAGGATGTGCTCTCTTGTCTGGGGCATGGGGCCGTCGGTGGCAGCCACGACCAGGATCGCGCCGTCCATCTG
>PMYK01000005.1:0-1952 GCA_003171255.1 Chloroflexota bacterium | reverse complement strand
ACTTCTTCTTCGCCATCGCGGCTACTCCCTCGCTCCTACTGCGGGCTGGGTTGGACTGATCAGACTCGGGACTTTTGAACGAGCTCCGTCGCCAGATTGGCGGGGACCTCGGCGTAGTGCGACAACTCCATCGAGTAACTGGCGCGACCCTGGGTCATCGACCGCAGGTCAGTTGCGTAGCCGAACATCTCGGCCAGGGGAACTCGCGCCCGGACCACCTGAGTGGAGGCGCGCGACTCCATCGCCTCGATGTGGCCGCGGCGAGCGTTGATGTCGCCGATGACATCACCGAGGAACTGCTCGGGCATGGTGACCTCGACCTGCATGAGCGGCTCGAGGATCACCGGCGAGGCCTTCTGGACCGCTTCTTTGAGGGCCATCGAGGCGGCGATGCGGAACGCCATTTCGCTCGAGTCCACCTCGTGGAAGGACCCGTCGAAGAGCGTCACCTTGACGTCCACCATGCGATAGCCGGCGTATGGGCCCGTCTCGAGAGCCTCGCGGATACCCATGTCGATGGGCCTGATGTATTCGCGGGGGATGATGCCGCCGACGATCTTGTCGACGAACTCATATCCCTTGCCCTGCTCGTTGGGCTCGACCTTGATAACGACGTGGCCGTACTGGCCCTTGCCGCCGGTCTGCTTGACGTGACGGTAGTTCGCCTCGGCCGCGCGGCGGATCGTCTCGCGGTAGGACACGCGCGGTCGTCCGACATTGGCCGCGACCTTGAACTCGCGGACCATTCGGTCAACGAGGACGTCCAGGTGCAGCTCGCCCATTCCGGCGATCCGCGTCTGCCCGCTCTCCTCGTCGGTATGGACGCGGAAGGTGGGGTCTTCCTCGGCGAGTCGCTGCAGCGCCAGAGCCAGCTTGTCCTGGTCGGCCTTGGTCTTGGGCTCGATGGCGACTTCGATGACCGGCTCCGGGAACACGATGTTCTCGAGCACGATCGGATGATCCGGGTCGCTCAGGGTGTCGCCGGTGAAGGTTTCTTTGAGCCCGACGGCGGCGGCGATGTCGCCCGCGTAGACGATGTCGATCTCTTCGCGGTGGTTGGCATGCATCTGGAGGATGCGGCCGATCCGCTCCCTCTTGCCCTTGGTGGCGTTGAACACGTACGAGCCGGCCTTGAGCTGGCCCGAGTAGACCCGGAAGTAGGCCAACTTGCCGACATACGGGTCGGCCGCGATCTTGAAGGCAAGGGCGCTGAACGGCTCGTCGTCGTTGGCGGTCCGGACCACTTCGGCATGTGTCACCGGCTGCTCGCCGATGACGGGCGGCACATCCAGCGGCGAGGGCAGGTAGTCCACGACCGCGTCGAGCATCGGCTGGACGCCCTTGTTTTTGAGGGCGGAGCCCGCAAGCACGGGCACGATGCGGTATTCGAGGGTCCCGAGCCGGAGGCCGCGCTTGATGTCGGCGGGGCTGAGGTCGTGGCCTTCGAGGTACTTGTGAGTCAACTCGTCGTCCATCTCGGCGACGGCCTCGACCATCTTCTCGCGCAGCGCCTTGGCCTCTTCGAGCAGCTCGGCGGGGATCTCGATGATCTCCTCCTCCGCGCCCAGGTCCTCGGCCTTGTAGATGATCGCCTTCATGGAGATGAGATCCACGATGCCGCGGAACTTCTCCTCGTTCCCTATCGGGAGCTGGATCGCTACCGGCCGGGCGCCGAGACGCTCTCGGATCATGTCGACACAGCGCCAGAAGTCGGCGCCGGTGCGGTCGAGCTTGTTAATGAAGCAGATGCGCGGCACGCGGTAGCGGTCGGCCTGACGCCAGACCGTCTCTGACTGGGGCTCGACACCGGCCACGCCGTCGAAGATAACGACCGCGCCGTCGAGGACGCGCAGGCTGCGTTCGACCTCAACCGTAAAGTCCACGTGCCCGGGCGTATCGATGATGTTGATTCTGTGATCGTTCCAGGCGCAGGTCGTAGCCGCGGCAGTAAT
>PMYK01000014.1 GCA_003171255.1 Chloroflexota bacterium | reverse complement strand
CGGCGCACGGCGCACGGCGCACGCCGCGGCCCGGCGCGCCGGCCCCGAGGCGCCCGCGGGCGGCTCTTCCGGCCGGGCCGGCGTGAGACAATGCCTGACCGGCGGCAGATAGCAGGGAGCAGAAGGGAGCCCAATGGCTAAGAGCGGGGTGCGCCTGATTTCGCTGGCCGCCGTTTCGGTTCTCGTTGTCGGCGCCTGCAATTCGTCGAGCCCGACGCCCACACAGGCCCCGCCGACGCAGGCCCAGGCTACCCCGACCCCGGCCGCTTCGTCCGGCCCCGAATCCGCCGGCACCATCCACTGGTTCGTAGGCCTCGATCCTCTGGGCACGACTACCGCCCAGGTCGAGGTCGAAAAGGCGTTCGTGGCGAGCTACAACAAGATGAACGGCGACGGCATCACCATCAAGCTCGAGGTCGAGCCCGCCGCCGCCGCCGCGGACGTCCTCAAGAGCGAGATGGCTGCCGGCAACGCGCCCGACATCATCGGGCCTGCGGGCATCGGGAGCCGCATCGGATTCGACGACCTGTTCCTCGACCTCACATCGGAGATCGAGATGAACAACGTCGACATGACCGCCTACGACCCTTCGGTGGTCAAGTTGTTCAAGCTGGCCAACCAGGGTCAGATTGGGATCCCCTACGACATCACGCCCGGCTACATCTGGTACAACAAGGACGCCTTCGCCAAGGCGGGGCTGCCGGACCTGCCGACCACGATCGGCGCTCAGTACCAGGGTCAGATCTGGGACTGGAAGCAAATGGCCAAGGTCGCGGCGCAGCTGACGCTGGACAAAGGCGGCAAGAAGGCCGGCGACAGCGGCTTCGATGCGAAGAACATCGTCCAGTACGGATTTGATTGTCAGGGTTGCGACGCGCGCCAGCTGGGGGCGCTCTTCGGCGCCACCTCCCTCGTCAATTCCGACGGCAAGACCGCGCAGCTTTCGCCCTTCTGGACCGATGCAATGAGCTGGTATTACAGCGCCGTGTGGACCAGCCACACCGCTCCGAACGCCGCAGCCGAGGCCGGAACTCTCCTCGCGGAGGGTAACTCGCAGTCGTCGGGCGCGGTCGCCATGAACGCCGCTTGGATCGATAGCATTAGATCCATCGCCATCGACGCCAAGACGTCCAAGGTCAAGCGCTGGGACATCGGGATCGTCCCATCCTGGAACACCGCCACCACTTCGCCGATGACAGCCGACACCTTCACCATCACCCGGGCCAGCAAGAATCCCGACGCGGCCTTCAAGGCAATGCTCGCCATCATGGCCGATGCGAGTCTGCAGAAGGCCTACGGACGCGAGCCGGCCAAGAAGGCAGATCGGCCGGCCTACTTCACCAGCCTCGACGCGATCCTGGCGCCGCTCTTCCCGGGCAACGACGTCACCTGGAGCGTCCTCGATGAGATGGCCACCGTGCCCGCCAGCCCGAGCCCCGATTCCGGCCTGCCGGCCTTCAGCCAGGCCAGCGCCGACATCGACGCGTTGTATACGAAGCTCCAGACCGCGTCTGGTCTGGACGTCAAGGCCGAGGTGACCAGGCTTCAGGCGGCCCTGCAGAAGGATTACGACGCCGTTCAACCCCTCGTCAACCAGTAGCCCGCTGCCGTCGGATAGGATGGGCCCATGCCCGATATCGAGTACGCATTCCTTGCTGATGCCGCCGAGGTCCAGCCCGGGTCGAAGTTCCACGTGCTGGGTGGCGGGGTCTCGCGGCTGAGCGGGCCGTCGTTCCCGTTCGTGCATCCTCACCTCGCGCTCGTAGTCGGTTTGCGGCTCACGTCGGCCGAGCGGACGCGCGAGCACGAGCTCGGCTTCGTCGTGACCACTCCGGATGGGACCCAGGTGACCAGCGCCACGGGCCGGGTCATCTCCCACGGACCGGCGGATACCACCGATGTCGTGCTGACGATCGCCATCGACCTGTGGAACATGAGCCTCAAGGGCGGGGGCGAGCATTCGGTCCGGATCACGGTCGATGGCTCGGAGCGAAAGCGCCTGCCGCTGATGGTCACGATCGCCCGCGAGACAAGCGCGCCCGAACCGCAGCGCTACCTGGCCTGACGTGGTTCGACCACCCGAACCCGCCCGGCACGAGCTGCCGGCGATAGACGAGGCCGCCCTGGCCGCCGCACGTTCCGCGGACAAGCTCCTCGAATGCGCCCGCGAGCGCGGGGCGCAGCGCTGGGCGGATTTCCTGGCCCTGGTTCCAGATCAGCTTCGCGACGCCGGGGTAGGGGAGTTGTGGGTCGTCGCGCAGCGGGCTCGGGCCGCCTACGGCCACAAGGACTCGATCCGCGAGGCGTTGCCATCGGACCTGACGGAGCCGTTCCTCGCCCAGCTCGACGTGCTCCGCAAGGCACTCATGCGCGAGCGCGCAGAACGGTAGGGACTGAGCAGGAGCGCGAAGGGGTGCGGAGGGGTGCGAGCCACGCGCGGAGGGCCCATGACTTTGTCCAGCGTCTGACCAAACCGGTCCACGGTTTCGTCTAAAATTGTGACCGAGGGTCCGTCACGCAAGGTCGCTGGAGCATGGGAGTTAGGTGTGAGTTCGCCGCAATCGCTTGGTGAAGTTCCCGGTGGAGATTCTGCCGCCGCCTCCGTCACCGGCCGGCCTCGGCCGAGATGGCCGGCCTGGTGGCCGGCGGCCGTGCGGCCGTCGATGGATCTCATTCGGATCGTCGCCGTGTGGGCCATCTGGCTGGCGGTCATCTGCTCGTTCCAGATCATCGTCCAGGCTCGCCTCTCGCCGCAGCGGCCCGACAACACCCTGAGCTGGACCCAGTACACAACCGGTCAGCAGATGCT
>PMYK01000020.1 GCA_003171255.1 Chloroflexota bacterium | reverse complement strand
ACCAAGGGCCAGGGCAGCGTCCCGGCGCACGCGCCAAGGCACCGGGTATGCCAGGGCATCGATCAGCCCTGAGACATCTCCCTTCGCAACGAGCTTATCGACGTTTGGCGGGCCGAAGAGGGGCACAGTCAATCCTCCTGCGTTCAAGTTTGAACTGTGTGGGCCCTAGCGCTTCGACTTCCTGGCTGGCGCACGCCGGCCGAGGGATTGAATGAGTCCATCCACAACGTCCTGGACGGTGGACCCCGCAAACTCGGCTGACGGTAGACCGACGTTCTGCGAAACGCTCATCGGTCGTAAGGCCCCGAAGGAGGTCCGCCCGGCTCTGTGAATGAACAGCGCCTGGTCAGGCGTGAGGTCACTTGCGAGCGCTATCAGCCGCCTAGCCCTCGCGCCCGCTGGCCGCCTGGCCTCGGCGTCGTCCGAGGCCAGCCAGTCCTCGACGTCTGAGACAGCGTCAGAGCCTGTAACACGTATGCATGGGTTCAGCGGCTTCGACATGGCCACACTTCTTCGGCACGGGAAGTGTCCATCCTACAGCGGTTGGTATCGGGGCCGCCGGGCTGGCTGCACGACAGTCCAGCCGTGATCGCCACTAACCGAGCATGGTGCCTGGTGCCTGGCCCTTGTGGCGAGCCGCGGCAGCGTCTACCCGCGCCCCGGACCAGCTAGCGGCGGCGGGAGAAGCGCGACCGGAGGTGCTCCGGTCTAGAGTTGGTTGGCCGTGATCTTGCCAGAAGGGCCTCGATCTCGGGCTGGAGCCTGTGGCCGATGGGCGTGCGTTCCAGCCACTCGAGATAGTTCGGATCATCGATCGCCAGATCTCCGAGCGAGAGCCCGGCATAGCGACCGAAGTCGAGGACTGTGCCGGGCCGACCGCGAGGCGACCTCCGCGGCGGTGACGCAGTCGGCGCGGGTGGGCGCTCGTGGACCGCGTGACCCTGCGTCTGCGCCGTCTGCGCCGGCTGCGCCATCTGCTCGGCTGTGGCCGCCTTCTGCTCCCGGTCGTACCGTGCCCGCGCCGCACGATCGCGCACGGTTTCCCACGCAGCGTTGAGCTTCGCCATCTGCAGGTCAGACCCACCCATGTCGGGGTGATACTTCCGCGCCAATGCCCGGTACGCGGCCTGGATCACCTCTGGCTCGGCGTCCGGAGTCACCTGGAGCACGCGGTACGGGTCGAGGACTTGAAGCATTGCGTCAAAGGCTCGCCGGGGCGACAGTCTGGCGCCAGACCCCAGTCGTCAGAACTCGGACATACCTTGTGGGCGCCTATCGAGTAATCCGAGTCTCGTAGCCATTCGACCGCTTGGCGGCGGACGCTGACTTCTCCGTGTTGACGATGACCCGTCCCCTGCGGTTCGCCCGCGTCAGGCCACTGCCGACGGCTTGCACGACGGCGGCTTGCCTAGGCACGGCTGCCTAGAACTGAAGCCCCAGACGGTTCACGAACGGATAGCAGCGCCCGTCCAGCCACAACCCTTTGGCGACATAGGGATCGCCTTGTGTTCCGGCGGCTTCATCGAGGTTCGTCTGGGTCAGCGTGATCTGGTCGCCGTCCCGCGCAACCACTGCTCCGTGGTCGTCTCGCAGTTCTGCTGTCGGCGAGAACGAGACCGTGAAGCCATCGGGCCAGGCGACCGAAAGGTGGACCCCGTCCGCAGCCTCCAACCAGATCGGCTCGCGCGCGTCAGCCTGACCGCGCAGGGTCCCCACGACGGGGCGGGCAGCCGCGCTTGTGTTACAGATCGCATCGCTTGGCCACGAGAAGGTGAGCAGACCGTCAGTGGAAGTGAAGTTGGACCTCGAACCGCAGCCCGCAAGAGCCACCGCCGCCGTGATTCCGACCGCCACCACCGTCAGTGTTCGCCGCATCTGCCGCCCCCTCACTGGACGAGCTTCCTCAACTGCAGACAGCCGCGGCGTCTACACGTTCGCTGCCAATACGATCCAATGTGGCGTTTTGTGCGGGCAGGTCGACATCGTTGACGGTGGTGTATCTGCCCGCGAACCAATCATTCATTGTCGCGATGTCCTGGTTGTCCCAAAGAATCAGGTCGTTGTAAAAGACCGAGTAACAGTCCATGGGTGGATTGGCCTTGAGCCAAGCCAGATCGGCTTGGTCATCCGCCTTCGACTGTGTTGCAGCGGCATACGTGGTAGTCGGGTTATTCGCGTCGTTCCAGGCTTGGATGTCGGCGGCGTGCGTAGCATGCTCAACCGTCTCGTAAGCAGTGAAGACTTGCCAGGATGAGCCCGCCGGGGTAGCAACCACCGTTGGAACTGGAATGACGGACGAGCCCGTAGACAGAAGCGGAGACAGATCGATCACCTCTCCGCTCGGGAACCACCATAGAAACACGCTCGAGGTCTTGGGCACGGCGTACATCCAAATCGCGCTATTCTGGTCGGCAATCGAGAGCGCCGCTCCCACGTCGTATCGGCTGCCCGTCTCGTCGGTAGCCCAGACTTGGACCTTGCTGAGATCGGTCAGCGTGCCGTAGGACACGAGGGTCGCCTCGACCCCGAGCACTGTCTGGTCCGAGGTCATGCTGGCTGGAACAAAGCCACTTATACCGCCGTCCGAGAGCGTCACTGCCGTGATCTTGATGGTGTAGCCACCAACGGTAATCGCGTCATGCGATGCAGGAATGACCGCCGGTGTCGGCGTGGACGTTGGCCTTGGTACAGCCGTGGGTGTCGCGCCTCCGGTCGGCGTGGCAAGCGCGATTGCGGACGCGGCAGACGTGGCATGGGAGCCACCGGCCGAGGACAAGAATGCCGCACCCGCGACGATGACTACGACGAGCCCGATCAGGCCCAGCCCCACGAAGATGGGAGTCGAATTGCGGCGGGCGGGGGTCGGTGCGTAGCCATAGCCGGTGGGATAACCGGGGACCGGACCGTAGCCCTGGGGTTGCTGGGTGGTTGGCGGCTGGCCATAGCCCTGCGGCTGGCCATAGCCCTGCGGCTGTATGTCCCCGAGACTGGGCATGGGCGTGGGCGGTACCGGTGGCGGAGTCGGGGCCGCCGGTGGAGCGGTTGGTAGCGCCGGTGCCGGTACCGGCGCGGCAGGAGAAGTCGACGAGGGCGCCTGCGTGGTGCTCAGGACCCGGCCACAGGCCGGACAGAAACTAGCGCCGGCGACGGTTTGGTTGCCGCAGTTGAGGCAGGTGATCGCGCCCTGGCCCGGGTTGTATGTCATGATTCGCTCCCACCCGTGGCGCGTCCCCGGGACGCATATGACGGGTCGGTTTCGCCAGTGGCTCGGCGCGGTCCCGGCGGCCAGAGTGTGGGCCGCGTGTCAAAGCCTCCCGTGTGGCGGTAGCGTCGTCTTGACCAGCGAGGCTGCCAAGTGCCGAAGGTATGTGATCGTGCTCGATTACCAGCGCCTACCAGCGGAGTCGCCCACCCGTGCTACGGGCAGGTATTGGCGGGCGCGGGCTTCCCGTACCAGAGGCTGTCCTTGCCGAAGAGCTGGACAGATAGTGCGGCGACCTTGTCGTTGAGCAGGCAGTTGGACGCGGTCACGTTGCTGATGCCCGTGATCGTATACGGCGGCCCCAGAACGACCTGGCTGATGTTCGCGCTCGGGACATCCTGGCCCTGGGCCACATAGTCCGCCACCTTTTCCGCCGGGAAGTCCGTGTTCACGCTCGCGCCAAGGGTTGAGATCAGGCTCGGCAGCTTCAGGATCTGGCTTGGTTGCGCCATCTTGTGGAGCAAGGCGACCAGCACCAGCTGCTGGCGCGACGCCCTCTTCCAGTCGCTGTCGCCCGCGCCGTGGCGGCTTCTCACGAAGGCCATCGCGGTCCTGCCATCGAGGTGATGCGGTCCGGCGGACAGACTGAAGCCGTACGGGCTGCCGTCGAGCCAGTCGTACGATGGGTCGAAGATCGGATAGGGGTTGACGATGTCGATCCCGCCGACCTTGCTGATCATCGTTTCAAACCCGCCGATGTCCATGACGGCGTAGTAGTTGATGGGGATTCCAACCAGGTACTGCACCTCTTTGATGAGTGTCGTGTAGGGGTTGTCCGGCGACTTGATGTGGCCGCTGGCGACGTACGTCGGCAGCGCGTTGATCTTGTAGGAAGGATCGTCCACGCCGCCGAAGTAGAACGGGAAGCTGGCGCTGTCGCGAGGCACGCTGACCATCTCGATCGAATTGGCCTGCGGGTTATAGCTCACGACCATGATCGAGTCGTAGAGGTTGGAGCTCCCCCCGCTGCTCGTTCCGGTGAACAGGATGGTGACGCGGCCGTCGCTGGCCACGGTCGCGGTAGGTTCGGGCGTGCCTGTGGGGCCGGCCGTCTGGCCTGGAGACAGGCTCGGTGGCAGCGTGGCCTGCACGATCAGGTTGGTATTCCCAGGGTTGAAGACCTGGGACCCGGCGTCCGAATAGGCCAGCAGGTAGTAGCCACTGCCGAGATGGGTCACGGCGATGATCGCGGCCAGCGCCCCCAGAACGGTCCTGTCGAGGACCTTGTGGTTCGAGCCTCTGTTTCCGGCCAGGAACGCGTGAACGACAGAGACAATCCGCCAGGCCCCAAACAGGATGATGATTGCCACCGCAGCCAGGCCGACGGCTCGCTCGGCGAAGAGCTGCGCCGCGAGCACCACCGGCCCCCGCCGCAATGCGTAGGCCAGCAGAAGCACCGCGACCACGGACGGCAGGGCAAAGATCGCCGCCAGGCGGCGATTGCGGAGGTAAAGCTGTCCAAGGCCTGGCCACAAGAAGGAAAGCAAGGCGGCGATAGATGGCGACCGGCCGCGACCCTTCGCGGTCGGCGAGTCGGTATCCAAGGTGGTCGGCGAGTCGGTATCCAATACGATCGGCTCCATTCGCGAGGCGAGAATGCGCCTTAGTTCCTGCGTGCGCCGCGTAGTCTACCGGCCATACGAGTCTGCACTACGTGATGATCACCAAAGCCGATCCGGTCCCCAGCCCGGGCGACAGTTGCTACCTACCCGCTATTGCCCTGGCAGAGAAAGTCCGCGTCGAAACCGCCGGCGAGATACTGGACTAGAGCGACACGGCCGCCGGTGAAGCCTTTGGCGCCGCAGATACCTACCGCCTGCTCGGCGGAGTTGGCACCGGCCACCCAGCTCGGATAGGCAGAGAAGTCAGACGTGCCGCCGGTAATCTGGTTCCACTGGTATTGAGTGGAGTAGAAACCGATGCCGGCCGTGCTTACCGACCGAAGATACGCGACCTCGCCCCCGAGGGCCGCCACGTTGAGGGTGGTGTCGGGCTGCCAGCTGTTGATGATCTCGACGTCGAGCCACCACGTGTTTGGGGACGGCGTGCTGGTTGCGCCCGCCTGGGCCAGGCCCATGGAGACATAAGCGCTGACGGCCGTCCTGTAGGAGTCGGCCGCGGCGTTCCAGCCGTAGTCGTAGGCGCAATCGGCGGTGTCTGATCCCGGTGCCGCTGACGTGTTGCATTGGCGCGGGGTAGTTTGGTTGCTTGGCCACCGGGTGGAGAGATCAGGTCCGGGGTTACCGGTGTTGGTGTAGAGCTGCGCCCTCACTCCGCCCGCCCATGTGAGCTCGGGCGGGCCATCGCCCGTACTCAAACAGGGGTTGGCGCTGAAGACGATCCCCTTGTTCACGCCGACGATCCCGAATTCGGCGTCGGCGGGAAATGGGCTGCCGCACTGCGGGTAGGAGATGTCGAACCAGCACGGCGTCGCCCCGGTGTTGCAGCTCAGAGAATGCTGCCAGCCGATGCTGACTTCGGCCACGGCCGCGTGGACCCCGACAGTGCCCGCCACCAGGACGCCGACGCTCAACACCGTAGCCCACTTCCTCGGAGAGGCGTCCAGATGGAGCCTATCCGGTCGGTCCTTGCGGGCCAGCACGTATGCGTCGAGGACGGCCCACAGGTGGTAGACGAACAGCATCAGATCGAGGATCAGCAGGCTCGTCAGCAACCCCTGGTCCGGAGTCAGACCGAACAGCGAGCTGCGGTTGAAGATCAGGATCAGTGCGAAGACGCCCAGGACCGCCAGCATCGGGAGCGCCACGATCGCAGCGCGGCCGCGATTCCCTACCGCAGCCTGCCCCAGGCCCGGGAACAGGAAGGACAGCAGCGCGGCCACAAATGGTGTCTCGAGCAACTCAGATCCTCCGGCCCACGATGGTACGGCAATTCCAAGCGTGTAAGCCGCCGTCGAGCGCATGGCCGACGGTCCAAGTGGTGTTCCATATCTATTCGGTCAGTGCGGCGACCTACTAGATCCGCCAGGTGAGCCGGTGTCGAGCGGCAGATTGACGAGCGCTTTGGTATGTGTTTCCGTCAGGCAAGGGTCCGCGGTGGAATCGGGCACGTTATAGCTACGGCAGGACCTGCTCACCTTGACGGCTGCTATCGAGAGCCGTGCCGTCGCCATCGACCGTTGGAGGACCATCGACCATGAAACGTCGCGCGCTCGCGATTTGCGCAAGCTTGTTGCTCGTCGCCCTGGTGCCGGGGTCGACCCTGGCCATCACCTCGACGAGCAACCTCGATCAATCTGCCGCTACGGGTTCGACAAGCACGGGCGGTCACTTCTTGGCCCAGACCTTCACGGCCGGCAGGGGCGGGCTGTTGACCGGTTTCGACCTGAGCCTGGCCGTCAACGGGATGACGAGCGTCACCGTAGCCCTGCAAGGGGTGCACAACATTGGGGGCAATATGGTGCCCGACGGCATCGTCAAGGCGACCTGGTCCGAGTTCGTGACTGGCGGCTCCTCCTCTACCCCGAGCTGGGTCCACTTCTCGGTCCCGTCGGAGCCGGTCGTCGCGCCCGGGACGATGTACTCGATCGTCTTCGACTCGGGCGCTGCCGCTGCGTTCGGGCCTCCGGGTGACCTCTACGCCGGCGGCGCGGCGTGGTCTAACCCACAAGGAGTGGGTTGGATCGGCATTGCCAATCTCTCGGACTTCGGCTTCAGAACGTACGTTGACGACGTCGGGACCGTGCTCCAGTGGGACAAGCCCCAGATCACCGCGGGCACCAGCACGTCGCTGACCCTCACGGCCACCATGACGTACGCCAATGGCGTCGAGGCGAACCACTATGGCGCCCTGCTGGGACTCGTGCCCACCTGGTTCACCCCTACCGGCATCACTTGCTCAGACACGGCAAGTAAGATCGTCCCGGCCGACTGCACACTTTTGAACTTCGGCAACGGATTCGGCAGTCTCATTCCTGCCTCGGCCACTGGTGACATCATGACGTTCACCGTCACCGGGACGGCTGGCCCGGCCCCGTCAGCGGCCGGAACTTCGGGACTGGCAGGCGCCGATGCCTGCATCGACTACCCGGACGAGTCGATGCTTTGCGGCGACGGTACCGCCAGCGTTGACGTCATAGCTGCCGCGGCCACGCCAGCTCCGACCGCTCCGCCCACGGACGCTCCGCGCACGGCCGCTCCGCCCACGGCCGCACCGCCGACAGTCGCTCCTACAGTCGCTCCGACAGTCGCTCCGACGCCCACGCCTTCTCCTACCAAAGCCGCCACGCCCCCGCCCACCAGCACCGGTGTCGGGTCCTCCTCGGACGAGTCCGGCAGCACGATCTGGTTCCTGCCGGTCGTTCTGATCGCCCTCTTCGGCCTGCTCATCCTCGACATTCGCCGGCGTCGCCTGGCCTCTTAGCCTTGGGTTGAACGTGGCCGACAAGGCGGTCACCCATACAGGCCAACAGACGATGGAACGGCGCCCGTAAGGGCGCCGTTCCTATTGAGCGCCGCGAAGCGCGCTGGCGTGACATGGCCATATCACCGCGCGAGGATCGATCGGCCCGCCCGGTCCGCCGCCGGCTCGCTTGCTGTCTCGGCCTCGAGTCCAGGCGCGACCGCAGGTCGGCCCGCTTCGTCAGGGCCGACTGGGTCCGGCTGCCACGATGCCGCGATAGTGACTTGCATCTTCCCGGCGAGCCCCGGCGCGGCGGGGAGACTATTAGATCTTGGGCAAGCGGCCGTAGAGCTCGCGGTAGGTGGCGGAGCGCTCGGCGTAGAACTGGGCTCGAGCCGGGTCGGGCTCCATCACGCGCGTGTCGACGGGGAGTGGCCAGGCCGACTTGGCCGTCGAGGGAGCGATGCCGGCTGCCACGGCGCCGAGCAGCGCCGCACCCCTGGCCGAGGCGTGCTCCGTGGCGCCGAGCACCATGGGCATGTTTAGCACGTCGGCGACGATCTGCTGCGACAGACGGTTCACGCCGCCGCCGGCCACGACGCCGGTCCTCGGCTCGAGGCCCAGCTCACGCATGAGATCCAGGCCCTCGGCCAGGGCGTAGGCCACACCCTCTATGACCGCCCGGGTCACCTCCGCGGGACCGTGGCCGATCCGCAGCCCCACCAGGGCCCCGCGCGCCGACGGGTCGAAATGCGGCGTCCGCTCGCCTCGCAGATAGGGCAGGAACAGCAGGCCGTCGCTCCCGGCGGGAACCTTGGCCGCCGCGGCCAGCAGCTCGCGGGCGCCATTCGGGTCGTCGGGGCGGAGCAGGCGCACGACCCAGTCGACCGACGCGGCAGCCGAAAGGATCGCGGCCATCACGCACCACTGACCGGGCACGACGTGGCATAGGGCGTGGAGTCGACCCGCCGGATCCACCTTTGGCTCGGCCACGGGCGCCAGGACCTGGCCGCCCGTCCCAAGGGAGATGAGCACTGTTCCGCGGGCAGCCTCCTCGCTGGCCAGACCCAGGCCAAGGGCGGCAGCGGGAGCGTCGGCACCACCCACGGCAACAGCGATACCGGCCGGGAGCCCGAGCGCCCGAGCGGCGTCGTCGCGCAACCCACCCGCCAGGGCCTCGGACTCGGATAGCGGCGCCAGCCGGCCGCGGTCTATCTCGAGCCGCTGGCAGATGTCGTCGGACCAGTCCCGCGCTCGCAAGTCGAACAGGAGCGTTGCCGACGCATCCGAGACGTCGCCGGCCACCTCGCCGGTCAGGCGGGCCCGCAGTGCATCCTTCGGCTGGACGATCCAGCGCGTCCTGGCCATGACCTCGGGCTCATTGCGGGCGACCCACATGATCTTGGGTGCCGTGAAGCTGACGTTCGAGCGGTTGCCGGTGCGGGCCACGAGCTCGTCGCGCGGGANNTCTGCTCGATCTCGGCGGCCTCGGCCTCGGCTCGACCATCTGACCACATCAGGGCAGACCTGACCGCCGATCCCTTGGCGTCGAGGAAGACGGCACTGTGCATCTGACCGGTGAGGCCAAGGGCTTCGACGTTTGCACCGCGAAGAGCCGGACGGGCGAGCAGCTCCGACATCGCCAACCGCAGCGCGTCCCACCATCGGTCCGGGTTCTGCTCCGCGTAGCCGGCTCGCCGCGACTCGGTGGAATAGGAGGCCATCGTCACACCGAGGGACTCGCCAGCCTCGTCGAATGCGAGAAGCTTGACTCTCGACGACCCCAGGTCGATACCGATCGAGACGCGCACCTGTACCTCCGTGACGGCGACCACCAGCGTACCCCTCGGCGGGTAGAGTAACTCGCGAAGGCGCTGCGCGGTCGCGCCAAGAGTGTCGGGGCGGGACGGCGAGTTGGAAAGACCGAAATCGGCCGCCCGGCCGCTCCCGGCCCCCCGGCCGCTCCCGGCAG
>PMYK01000002.1 GCA_003171255.1 Chloroflexota bacterium | reverse complement strand
GCCAGAAGCTGCATATACCGGGCAACCAGAGCGAGGAGCCCGGCACAGGCGAAGCCAGGAGTCCGGAACGGGTTCTCCAGCGTAGTGACGACCTGGGCCAGCTCGTCGAGGAGCCGCTGATCCTCGAGCGGACCGATGCCGGTGCTGCTCAGCGAGGCGCCGATCAGCCGCTGGTAAACCCTGCCGTCGATCCGTCGGGCGAGGAGCTCGCCCAGAGAAGCCTGCATCGGGGCGAGGATCTGCTGGATGAGGAAGGCCGCCGCGGCCAGGCCGAACGCCGCGACAAGGTCACGCCACTCGGCCGAGCCGATTCCGCCTATGACCGCCGCCGGCACGCGCCCGATCATGACGCTCGTGGCGACGATAAATGCGACCGGCAGCAGGCCGAGGACCAGGTTGAGAACGACCAGCGCCGCGGCCAGGCCGGCACCGCCGGAAGGGACCAGCCTGGCAATGCGCCAGTAGGAGCTGGAGACGTCGAAGACGCCTCGGACGTAGGTCTTCATTGCGGGGGGAGTCCTGGGATCGGGTGACGGAGGATATAGGTTACCCGACCCCGGGGCTGGTGCTGGGAACGCGCCGACCTTGTGGGATTGGCTCAGCCCTGACCGCTCGGCGTAGCCTTGAACCCGAAGAGCGCCGAAAACTTGTCGCCGAACTCCGCCCGCACGGTAGCGGCATCCTCGCGGGTAATCCCGAGCTCATTCACGATCTCGTCGAGCGTGGCGCTTTCCATGCCGCTGATGGCGTCGTCGGCCGCACACACTCGGTAGCACGCCCGCAAGACCGTCAACCGCTGCTCCACCGTGGAGAGCTCGCGGAATTCACGCGTCACCAGATAGTCGCTCGTGCCGCCGGTCGTCTTCTCTTGAAGCTTTGCCATCTCCACCACCAGGACCGTCTGCGACGAATCCAGCCCGGACCCGCTCAGCTCCTGCTCCATCGCCGACGTCTCGGCCTCGCTGATCTCCAGGTCGGCGTACGCGGCTCGCGCCAGGACGTAGGCCATGCTGGCCAGGAGTCGTGCCACGTCGGGTGGAAGCGCCTCGAGCCTGGCGACGATATTGCGGACCGCCTCGGTCTCGGCCGTCAGGGCGGCAGGCCCCGGGGCATCGGCGTTAGCAGGTTCACCGGGACGGTTCCCGAGAAAACGCATGAAGGACATGGCCTCTCCTTCGATTCCGTTGGCGGCGGCTCTGGCATTGTGCCGCCGACGCGGCTCAGGCGTGAGTGAACAGCAGATGCAGCTCCATGGTGCCGTGGTCGTCAACCGAAACGATCGAGAAGCTGTTCGGCTTCTGGATCGAATAGTCGGAGAAGACGATCGGCAGCGTGCCCGACACGGCGATGATGCCGCCCTGTCGGACCGCCTGCAGCGAGATCATGACCGTCTTTGTCACTCCGTGGAGGCTGAGGGCGCCGGTCGCGTCTACGCTCACGGAAGTGCCGTCGGCCGGAAGCGTGCCCAGGTTGATGGGCTGGATAGTCTTGAACATTGCCGTGGGGAAGCTGCTGCTCTCGATCGCCTGATGGGTCAGCTGCCCGTCGCGCTGGTCGTTGTCGCTGTGGAGCGCGGTCATGTCGGCCGTGATGAGGACGTTGTCGATCACGGCTCCGGTGAGGGTCATCGAGCCGGTTATCCCCGTCGTCCGACCGACGGCGGTGTGGCCACCGACGCCGACGAGCTGCTCCTGAACCCGATAGCCAACGAACGATGCGGTCCCGTCGGCGATCGTGCCCAGGGCGGTGTTCACGTTCCACGTGCCGTCGAGCGAGGCCGGTGCTGCGATGGAGGAGCCGGTGGGGACGGACGGAACGCCCACGGCGGCCGGACTGCTCGGGCCGATGAGGATGTACCACAGGCCGTAACCGCCGCCCGCAATTCCGGCGATCACGATCAGTGATATCAGAACCAGCAGCAGGTTTCGATTGCGGCGGGGGCGTTGACTGGCGGAAACCTGGCTGGACGTAACTGGCGCGTTCATCGTGCCGACCTCATGGGCGGGACATGCCCGGGTGAGCCCGCCGGGCCACGGACCCGAAACGAACGTAGCCCGACTTGCTGAAGCACGGTTGAAGATCGTCTTCAACATGCATCAGGCGGAACCCGGCCGCGAACTGCCAAGGCCGCGCGCGCTCGGCAAAGCAGCGTAGGAGCGAGGTGCGACTTTTGGCGTGTTTCGTTCGGGTCTTGGCGTGGATATCGTTCGGGGGCTGAGGGAAGTCAGGCAGGCACCCCGACTACCATCACTCATCGGCCTGCCGGCCAGGCACGGGGCAGGCTGTGCAGCCACAACGGAGACGACCAATGCCGACGATCAACTGGGACCCCTCGATGACGACCGGTGTCGAGAGTCTCGACAATCAGCACAAGCAACTCATCGCCTGGCTGAACGACCTGCTGGGCGCGATGAGCCGCGGTCGTGGCCGGGCCGAAGTGTCCAGCCTGCTCGACAAGCTCGGCGGCTACGCGATGATGCATTTCGACAACGAAGAAGACTGCATGACCAGGTACAAGTGCCCGATCGCCGCGCAGAACGCCGCCGCTCACAAGGACTTCGTCGTGACGTTCACGGCATTGCGCGAGGAGTTCGACCGGACCGGAGCAACGGCCCATCTCGTGGTCCGGGTGGAGAGCGAGCTGCTGCGCTGGCTGACCAGCCACATCAAGCGAACTGACACGCAACTGGCTCCCTGCGTCAAGAACATCGTCGTCCAGTAGGGCTCAGTCCGGCGCCCGCCGCGCGGCCAAGTAGGACTTGTGGAGCTGGGTCCAGGTGAAGAAGTACCCCCGTACTGGTTCAGGTTTCTTCAGCTAAACCACCTCCACCGCACAAAACCACTCTCCAGTTCGGCCCTCCGCACCAAAGTACTGCCTGAATGGGTGGTTGTGCGCGGGACTAAGACTGTGACCGACCGCCCTTCATGAGAAGGGAGGGCCCGGGCGATCGTCACTTCGCCCCAAGACGCAACGAGCCTCTACCGTCCGGAGGAGACCACCGTGCGCTTCAGCCATCGATCGCGCCTTGCCCTGCCCGCCGCCGCCGCGCTCGGGCTGGCTCTGTTCGTTGCTTCGCTCACGTGGCAGGTCCCGGCCACGCGCGCCGGGTCCGGTCCGCTGGATGCGCAGGTCTCGGAACTCGTGCGACTGATCAACGGCGATCGCGCGGCCGAGGGCCTGGCTGCCTTGTCGGTCGATCCGTTCCTGGCATCGAAGGCTCGCGATGGCGCGATCCCGTGTCCGGATGACCCCGCTCAGTCGATCGCCGGCCGGGCCCAGGACTTCGCGGCCTGGGGCGACATGTCGCACAGCCTTCGCCTCTGCGCCGCGCCGGCCTACACACTCTCGGGCACGCTGTTCGTGTCGATGCTGGGGAGCGCCTGGTCGTATTGGAATGTCGGCGAGATCGACCTCGTCAACGGCGGCTACGGCAGCGGCGCGTTCCTGTACTCCTTTGCCGGCGCGCAGACATGGCAGACCTGGACCTACTCCACGACCGGCAACGCCATGATGGGCTGGAGGTCCTCCAGCTCCCACTGGAGCATCATCGTCGGCAGCTACGACCGGGTCGGCTGCGGTGGCTGGGCCTCCGGGTCGACGTACTACTACGACTGTCTGTTCAGCGCCGGCGGCTCGTCGCCCGATGGCCTGCAGGCGCCGCCGACCGCTTCTCCGTTCAGCAACCCGCTGCCGAACCCAACGCCCGCCCCGACTGCGGCCCGGACGGCCAACCCGCCGGCCAACCCAACCGCGGCGCCGCCCACCAGGGCCGCGACCGCCCCGCCGGCCGGCCCGATCGTGGCCCCGACGGACCCCGCAATCGTCAATCCGACCGCGGCTCCGCCCACCGCGGCTCCACCCACCGCGGGCCAGACCGCCAGCGCATCGCCCACCGCGGCTCCACCCACCGCGGGCCAGACCGCCAGCGCATCGCCCGTTCCGGCCGCCCCAAATGCGAGCCCGACTCCAGCCGCGGCCATCGGGGGCGTGCTTGCGGCCGGATCCCCGCCGCCCGCCCCGGTCGCCGAGGTAGCGGCGATGCAGGAAACCGGCGGTCTTATCGGCCCCACTGTGGGAGGGTCCGGACCGCCGGTCGTGATTGCCGGAATGGTTGCCGTCGTTGCCGGCTCCGGCGCGGTGGCGCTGAGCGGCTGGTCGCTATTCCTCTCGCTGCGCCGCCGTCGCCGCAACGTCGCGATCTAGTTGCCCTTGCCGCCGACGTGAAGCGACGAGACGACGAGTATCGCGCCGAAGGCGATGACCACGATTGGCCAGGTGATGTTGAGGTCGAACGTGGGATCGATCTGATGCCAGGCCAGCAGGCCACCGACGAGGATCAGCAGTAGACCGAAGACGAGGCCGGGACTGCTTCGTTCGTGGCTTCGTCGCTCGGCCCGCCGCTGCCAGCGCTCGGCCCGCCGCTGCGACCGCCAGTCGCTGCCGCCCCAGCCGCCCGTCCAGCCGCCCGCCCAGCCGCCCGCGGCCGGAGCCTGGGGCATGCCGGGGTTGGCCGCCTGCGAGTCGGAGGTGGGGGCCGTGCCAGCGTCGCCCGATGCGGTCGGAGCGCCCGGATCGGCGGCCGGAGCGGCGCCGGGGGTCGACGGCACGAAGTTCGGGCCGGTGGCGATCGGCGCGCCGCCGGGGACCCAGGGCGAGGGAGCGGGCCAATTGGCAGGTTCGACCGGGACGACGATGGCCATGACCACGTAGGCCCAGAAGGTCAGCGAACCGCTGATGAAGACGGACAGGAACCAGATGATGCGGACGATGACCGGGTCGACGTCGAAGTAGTTGGCCACACCGCCCGCGACGCCGGCCAGGATGCGATCGTCAGCGGAGCGGAACAGGCGTCGTGAGTTCATTTGCAGCCTCCTACGGAATGGACCTTCAGGCTTCCGAGACTGGTCTCGACACTGAAGATGGCTTTGTGGGTTGCGGTGGCGAAGCCGGGTGTCTCCCAGGCACCGCCGACAAGGACCAGACCGGCGCCCCCGAAGTCACTCGACGACAGGCTATCGCTGGAGGTCACCCGGACGCCCAGCCCCGCCGGCACGCACACGTCGAGCGAGCCCAGATTGGTCTTGAGATTGCCGCTCACGTCCGATGACCCGTCGAGAATCACGAAGGCGGCCCCGAGGTTGGTCTCGACGGACAGGCTGGCGACCTTCGCCCCCGAGAGATCGATGTGGATGGAGCCAAGATTGAGGTTGAAGTTGGCCGAGGCAAGGCTTGCCGGGCCGAGAGTGAAGTGTGCGTCGCCCATGTCGATCGTCGAATTCAGATCGATCGGCGTGTTTGCCGGCAGCTGGACCTGCCAGTTGTCACTGCCCCTGGAGAACGACCAGCCGCGGTTGTTGTTCGAGCTGACGCTGAGCGAGCTTGCGCTCGAGCTCACGTCCGGTGCGGTGCCATCCGGGTTGGATGCCATGACGTGCCACGCCGGGTCGCTCGACGTAGTGACAGTGGCAGAACCGCATTGGAGATTCAGCGCCACCGAAGAGCTGCCCTGGAAGAACCCGGTGCGGGACATGTAATTGCCGCTGCTGCCGCTGAAGGTGCCGCTGCCGCAGCCGATGTTTGGGCCCACGGCGAGGGCGCTGCCGAACACCAGGCCGACGCAAATCGCCACGACCAGGCCGCCGATGAAGAAGGCCGGCGTGCGCGACAGTACGAACCCGAGGCCGATGCCCACCAGGACGAGCGGCCAGAGGCGCCAGGCGTCACCGAGCGCCGACGCTGAGACGGCGCCCTGGTGGTACGCAAACGGCACCGCGCCAAGGACGATGAAGAAGATCCCCCAGTTGAGCCGACCTCGGTCAACTTTCATGTACACCACCTCTCACAGGGCTGGCCGCCGCTCGAAACCGAGGCTTGGACGGGGCGATCCGCCGGGTCCGGCTCTGCCGTCCGACATCCCGCCGAGATGAGAATACGCGCCACCGTTCCGGAATTTCGTCCTTCGCTAGGCGGGCGATCCCATCCTTCGAGAGATCGAATCAGTCTCGTCCGATTGGGCAGAATCGGCCGCCAAATCTGACCAAATGGCCCGATCGGGTGAGTTCGGGTCCGGCGCGCTCGTGATAGCCTGACCGCGGACCCACGCCATCAAATCCGGCGTCCCTGGAGAGGCGACTCGATGCGACTGAGCGACTGGCGCAAGACTGACCCACACAAGGAATCGCTGAACAACAAGGCCGTGGCCGTGCTCCGGACGGTGCTCATGGATCTGGGCGCCGAATCCGACCCAGAATGCTGGGTGGTCTGGGGCGATGACCCCGAATCGCGCTACTCGGTGCTCGCGCCCGCGACCGCCGGCGTCATATATGCGGCGGTCAGGCTGACGGGGTCAGCGGAAGGTCCGAGGGCCACGGCCAGGCTGATCCGCTGGTCCAAACTTGCGATCAGCGAACTCAGCGTCGAGGCTAGCGGCGGGCATCGCATCGTGGCGGTGCAGGTCGAGAACCTGGTCCTGAAGGGCTCGGACGACGAAGCCGACCGGATCTGCGGGTTCGTCACGGGTTTGATCGCGGGCATCGACAACCGCAATCCACAGGCGATCCCGATCGCGGTCGTTCAGGGGGCGGCCGTCCGTGGGGGCGTCGTGGCCCTGACCGGCCCGGAGACGAAGGCCCATCCTGCGGGGCCGACCCGCCCGACGCGGCCCGACGCCGTACCAAAGGCTGTGGCCACCGCGACGAAGACGCCCGCAGGCGAGAAGCCGAAACCCTCGAAAGTTGCGGTGTCGGCGGCCGTCGCGGCCGGCCCAGCCGCTCCAAAGACCGCGGCCAAACCGGCCGCCAAACAGGGCGACAAGGCCGCCCACGCGACCGCGCCGACGCCCGCGCCGGGAGCGCTGGTGCCGATCGCGCCTGCCGCGCAGCCGATCCCGCCCAAGCCGATCGGCGGGCGAGCCGCGGCCGCTGACAAGGGTGGCCATCCCGACGCCGGACCGGCTCGTCCCGCGCACGGGGTCCCCGAACCCGCGGCCGACAGGTCGGAGTGGGTCAGTCCTCATCCCATCGAGGAACCACCGTCACGCGGGCCCAACCAGCCGCGGCCCTGGAGGCCCTGACGCCTCGATAGCCGCCGGAAATGCCCGAAAGTGGAAGAAGCCTCGCCATCGCTGGCGAGGCTTCTTTGCTTCGTGTCCCAGACGGTCCGCCTTTCGGTCACCCGGCGCGGAGCCGTGGCAATCGCTAGCGGCGGCCGGCCAGCGCCATCAAGCCACCGACGGCAGCGGCTACACCGGCCGCGGCACCGATGTACAGGCCGTAACCGAGGGAGACACCTGAGTTCGAGCCATAAAGCGAAATGGAGTCGTTGAGCCTGCCGTAGGCGACGAACTCGACCGCGACCGCGACGCCGCCGCCGACGATGGCGCCAAGCGATAGGAGCATCGGCAGACTCGGGTTGGTGGCGATCCGCATCAGCAGCAGCAGTCCACAGGCCGCGGCGATCGCGCCGCCGATCACGAGGTAGTAGCCACAAGCCAGATCCGACATGTCGGTCTGATCCATCGGCGTCATCAGCGTGGCGCCCGTGGCCGTGGCCCACGGCAGCCATGCCGATCCGATGGCGACTACGCCACCGGCGAGGGCGAGGAGGCCGGCGATCGGGGTGCCTGCCCTAGCGCCGACTCTGATGGCAGGTGCGTACTGCGGCGGGGCGCCGTACTGCGGCGGGGCGCCATATTGCGGGGCGCCGTACTGCGGCGGGGCGCCATATTGCGGGGCGCCGTACTGCGGGGCGCCGTACTGCGGCGGGGGCGGCGGCGCGGGCTGGGCCCAGGCGGGAGCGGCCGGGACGACCGGCGGAGGCGCGATGACGTTCGGCTGGGCAGCCTCCGGCGCCTCGGGAAGATGAGCGCCGCAGACGGCACAGAACTTGCTCTGACCATCGATCTGGGCGCCGCAGCTCGGGCAGACCATGACAACCTCCGCTTCCGTGTCCGGTGGGTGTGAGCGATGAATCCGGCGAACCGTGAGTGAGACGATATTAGACCCCCGAAGTCATCCTGCAGGGCCGTTCGGCACTCCGGCTGCGACACCTGTGAATCGAAGCCGTGGCGTCGTACCATCGTCGCCGGTGCGCCTGCCGGCGCCGGAGAACCCGAGTAGCGAGGTCGAACGTGACGAGCGCTGGTCAGCCGCCGACTGAAGTCGGCTCGCGGCCGTCCGGCCGCCTCGAGGCTGGCGCGCCCAGAACCCTGAGCCTGCCGGGTCTGACAGTGGTGGACTGGCGGCACGTGACACTTGTTCTCTCCGGCGTGGTCGTCGTCCTCGGCCTGTCGGTTCTGGCGGGCTGGGCCTTCAACCTGCCCATTCTGACGAGCTGGCTGGCCGGCTCAGTCCAGACCAAGGTCAACGCCGCCATCTGCTTTGTGTTCCTGGGGCTGGCCGTGGGTCTCCAGGTCGCCTCGGCGCGGCTGTTCCATCCACGGCTGCGCGTGATCCTGGCACTGGCGGTGATCGCTATCGCCGGAGCCACGCTCTTCGAGCACCTCACCGGAATCAATCTCGGCATCGACCAGGCCTTCGCCACCGACACGGCCAGCGCGGCCTCGCCCCACCCGGGACGTTTCGCTATCCTGACCGCGATAGGTTTCATGAGCGCGGCGGTCGCGATCCTGGCCATTGGCAGGCGGTTCCGGTACATCCATTTGGCCGAGGCTCTCGCGGTCGTCTGCGGGATCGTTGGCGGGATCTCTCTGCTCGGATACCTGTACGGCGCGGGCCCGCTGCTCTCGCTCGGATCGGCGACCCAGGTGTCACTGCCCGCCTCGGCGGCCATGGTGGTGATCGCCGCCGCAATCGTCACGTCACGCCAGGACCACGGCCTCATGGGGTTGTGGCGGGACTCGGGCATAGCCGGCCAGGTCTTCCGCCGCTTCCTGCCCGCTGCCGTGCTCATCGTCCCGGTCGGCGCGTGGCTGCGCCTCGTGGGCGAGCGCGCCGGACTGTACGACGAGAGCGTCGGCCTGTCGATCATGGTCGCGTTCGAAGCTCTCGTTCTGGTGGTGGTGGGAGCGTGGACGACGGCCAGCGTGCAGCGGCTCGAGCACCAGCGCCAGGAGGCTCTCGCCGGTCTGATCCGCCTC
The DNA here is from genome assembly GCA_003171255.1 of Chloroflexota bacterium. Lineage (GTDB taxonomy): Bacteria > Chloroflexota > Limnocylindria > Limnocylindrales > CSP1-4 > Fen-1039. The sequence goes on along the minus strand of PMYK01000002.1, from coordinate 21,925 downwards.
GGGGCTGCCGCGGCGACGCCTTTGATCGAGACCGCGCCGGTGGGTCTGGCCGTTCTGGACCGCGGCTTGCGCTGCCTGTACGTGAACCCCGCGCTGGCTTCGATCTGCGGCGTGTCCGCGGTTGCGTGCTTGGGCCACCACGTCCAGCGGGTCATGCCGGCGTTGGGCGGCGAGAACATGGCCGCGCTGGCCCGAGTCGCCGCCGGCGGCATTGCCATCCGGGACATCGAAGTAACCGGACCGGCGCAGCCCGGCGGACCCTCCGGGACCTGGCTGCTCGGTGCCGAGCCGCTGTCCGACGCCGACGGCGAGCCTGCGGGCCTGACCGTCAGCATCGTCGACATAACCGAGCGCAAGCACCGGGAAGAGGAGCTGGCTGCCGTGGCCGAGCTGAGGCGCCAGACCCAGGCCATCGGCGAGTCGATCCCGTTCGGAATCTGGCTGGCGGAAGCGGATGGCCGAATGAAGTATCTGAGCGAGTCGCTCCTCGACATGACCGGCCAGACGATGGACCAGGCCGGCGGCTTCGGCTGGTTGACCACGCTCGTGCCCGAGGTCGCAGAGCAGACCAAGCGCGACCTAGCAGACACCATTGCCACTCGCGTCCCCTGGAATCATGAACTGGTCATGCGCGGCGCCGACAATCGGCGCCGCACCATCCTCTCGCGCGGGTTCCCGATCAACAACGGGTTGGGCGAGGTCACGAGCTGGGCTGGGATCAACCTCGACATTACCGATCGCAAAGACGCTGAGGCGTTCCGTGAGGCATTCCTGGGCATCCTGTCGCACGAGATCGGAACGCCCGTCACATCCATCTATGCCGCGAGCACGCTCCTGTCCCGACCGGGCCTGGACGATGCCCGCCGGACCGATCTGGTCGGCGACATCGGCCGCGAGGCCGAGCGGTTGGGGCGACTGGTCGAGGACCTGATTGTCCTTGCGAGGGCAGAGCGGGGGACGATCCAGGTCCATACAGAGCCGGTCCTGCTTCAGCAGGTCCTGCCGAAGGTCTGCGAGCAGCAGCGCCGCCGCTGGCCCGATTGTCGTTTCGAGCTGAGCATGACCTCCTCGCTGCCCGTGGCCCGGGCCGAGGAAGCCTTCGTCGAGCAGATCGTGCGGAACCTGCTCGACAACGCCGCCAAGTACGGACCAAGCAACGGTCCGGTCGACGTCATTGTCGATGCCCCCGATGGCTGGCCGCGTGTCAGGGTCCTCGATCGCGGGCCCGGCATCGATCCGGCCGAGGCAGACAGGCTCTTCGAGGTCTTCTACCGCTCCGCACGAACCAACAACGTCGCCGGATCGGGGATCGGGCTGTTCGTGGTCCATCGGCTGGTGGAGTCGATCGGGGGCACGATCTGGGCACGTCCAAGGGATGACGGCCCCGGCGCCGAGTTCGGTTTCCGCCTCCAGCCCCTCACCGACGACTTGGCCTAGCCACACACACGAACGCGGCCCCCGCCAGGAAGCGGGAGCCACGCCGGTGGGAGCGGGATGGTCTACTTGAGGGCGTCGCGGCAGGCCTTGGCGTCGGCGGTCGCCGACTTCAGTAGGTCGCGGGCCTGGCCCAGCACCGTTCGAGCGTTGGTCAGGACCGGACCGGCCGGTCCGCCGTTGTACTGAGCGGGCGTCAGCGGCAGCAGCGCCGCCGGCAGAGGGCTGGCCAGCGCGACGGCATGGGTCACGGCCGCGTTCATCGCGTCCAGGTTGGTCTGGGCGGCCGTGGTGTTCTTGCCGTGGGCCGTTGCCGCCGCGATCCGGGCGGTCAGAGTCGTGTTGACCGCGGCGAACTTCGTCTGGGCGAACAGGACCGAGTCGGCGCCGTTGACCAGGTTGACCTGCGGTACGACCAGCAGGAAGACGCGATAGTCGGAGGCGATCTTGACGACGTCGGCCTTGAGGGCCGTGACGTCCGTCTCGGCGTCGATCGTGGTCTTGAGGCTCGTCAGACCGGACCGCGTCGAGCCGATCTCGCTCTGCAGTGCCGCGGCATCGGACGACGTCATGACCTTCGAGGCCGTGATCTTTGCCGACAGGTCGGTGAGCGTGGTGAAGCGGCGGTTGATTTCGCAATCGCCAAAGGCGCGAATGGTTTCGACCGTCGCGCCGGCCTTCATTGCCGCGGCCTCGGTGGCACAGACGCCCCGGCCCGCGGGTCCGGTGGCGGGTGTGACGGCGGCGACGATGCCGGCCGAGACGAAGACCAGTGAGCCGCCGACCACGAGGCTGGCGACCAGGGCGGTGAGTCGAGACTTCATTGCATTACTCCTTGTGCAGGGGGGCGGCTACTCGCCGCTCGCAGGGCCGGCGTCACTGCCTGAGAGCGAGCCGTTGATGCCGTTCAGCAGGTTGTCGAGGTTCGAGAGCTGGCCATCGAGCGGGTCTGGGGTGGCCGCGGCAGCGTTGGTCGGTGCCGCAGCGTTCGTCGGGCTCGGTGCGGACGAGTCTGTCGGCGCAGGCGTGGGAGCTGGAGTTGGGGCGAGCGTCGGGGCCGATTGAGCGACTTCGCTCGGCTGTTCGGCGGCCGGCACGGTCGACTGGTCGGCCGACTGCGCTGTCCCGCTGCCCCCGTGCCCGGCGCAGCCCACGACCGCGAGTCCGACCAGCAGCGCGGTGGCCGCGAGTCTGGTGACGGAGCTGACTTGACGATGCACCCGGCGATCTCCTTTGCCCACTCGATGGGAGTTGTCAATGCAGATACTCGGGCGGCCACTTCCGAACCGTTCGGGGCGTTCGTAAGGCGACTGTAAGGTCGACCGGTTGACTCCAGGGCGCCATGGCATAAGCTTCCTACCTGCTACTCATACGCAACTAGGAATCAATGAGCAAGAACGAGACCTCCGAGGTCGAGAGCCGGCTCGAGCGGTTCAAGGCGGCGGCGAAGGATTCGGGCGTAAAGCTGACGCACCAGCGCCTGGAGATCTTCCGCGAGATCGCATCAAGCCACGAGCATCCGGACGCCGAGACCATCTTTCGCGGCGTCCAGCCGCGCCTGCCGACGGTGTCACTCGACACCATCTACCGGACGCTCTGGATGCTCAACAACCTGGGGTTGATCTCCACGCTTGGCCCGCGTCGTGACAGCGTCCGCTTCGACGCCAACGTCGCGCCCCATCACCACTACGTCTGCGTCCGCTGCGGCCTGGCCCGGGATTTCGACAGCGCCGACCTCAACGCGCTTCCAATTCCGCCTCGAGTGAAGGACTTCGGAAGCGTCATCGGCTCGCACGTCGAGGTCCGAGGAGTCTGCAACGGGTGCGCGGCCACGACCTGACCAGCCGTCGTCCGGGGACGACAAGACAGCCGCAAGGCACAAGGAGGAGTAGATCATGGGCGACAAGAAGAAACTGACCACCGTCGGTGGCGCACCGGTCGTCGACAACCAGAACGCGATGACGGCCGGTCCCCGCGGTCCGATGCTGCTTCAGGACGTCTGGTTCCTCGAGAAGCTCGGCCATTTCGATCGCGAGGTGATCCCCGAGCGACGCATGCACGCCAAGGGCTCGGGCGCGTTCGGCACCTTCACGGTCACCCACGACATCACGAAGTACACCAAGGCCAGGATCTTCTCCGGCATCGGCAAGAAGACGGACATGTTCGCGCGCTTCTCCATCGTCGCCGGCGAGCGCGGCGCGGCAGACGCGGAGCGCGACATCCGTGGCTTCGCGTTGAAGTTCTACACCGACGAGGGGAACTGGGATCTGGTCGGCAACAACACGCCGGTCTTCTACTTGCGCGACCCGCTCAAGTTCCCGGATCTCAACCACGCGGTGAAGCGTGATCCGCGCACCAACATGCGCAGCCACCGCAATAACTGGGACTTCCTGACTTCGTTGCCCGAAGCGCTGCACCAGCTCACCATCGACATGAGCGACCGCGGGATCCCCTTCTCGTATCGCCACATGCACGGATTCGGGAGCCACACGTTCAGCCTGCTCAACGCGGGCAACGAGCGGTTCTGGGTGAAGTTCCACCTCGTCACGCAGCAGGGCATCAGGACCATGACCGATGCCGAGGCTGCCGAGATCATCGGCAGGGACCGCGAGAGCTCCCAGAGGGATCTTTACGGCGCCATCGAGAAGGGCGACTTCCCGCGCTGGAAGATGTTCATCCAGGTGATGCCCGAGAAGGACGCGGCCACGTCCCCCTACAACCCGTTCGACCTGACCAAGGTCTGGTTCCACAAGGACCACCCACTCATCGAAGTGGGTTTCTTCGAACTCAACCGCAATCCGGAGAACTACTTCGCCGACGTCGAGCAGGCGGCCTTCAACCCGGCCAGCATCGTCCCGGGCATCGGCTTCTCGCCCGACAAGATGCTGCAGGGGCGCCTCTTCTCCTACGGCGATGCGCAGCGCTACCGACTCGGCGTGAATCACGCCCAGATCCCGGTCAATGCCCCGCGCGTTCCGGCCAACAGCTTCCACCGCGACGGCCAGATGCGAGTCGACGGCAACTACGGCGGCACGCTCGGCTACGAGCCCAACAGCTACGGCGAGTGGCAGGAGCAGCCGGACTTCGCGGAGCCGCCGCTCTCACTCGAGGGCGCGGCCGACCACTGGAACCATCGCGAGGACGCCGACTACTACACACAGCCCGGACTGCTCTTCAGACTCATGACCCCTGAGAAGCAGCAGCTCCTCTTCGAGAACACGGCTCGGGCCATGGGCGATGCGCCCAAAGAGGTCAAGGTTCGCCACATCGGCAACTGCCTGAAGGCCGATCCGGCCTACGGCGCGGGCGTCGCAAAGGCGCTTGGCATCCCGCTCAGCGACGTGCCCAAATGAGCTGAGCTCAACCGGCAGGAAGAACCTCGCCGGCCACGACTTCGGCCACCGGCTCCGCGAACCAGCGCCCGGAGAGTCGCATCGCCGCCCACACCAGGGCCAGCATGACCGGCACTTCGATGAGCGGGCCGACGACGGTGGCAAGCGCAACCGTCGGCGAGAACGCCGTAATCGCGATGGCGATGGCGATCTCGAAATCGCGGCCGGTCGAGTTGAAGGCGACCGCCACGGCGTCGCGATACGGGAAACGCAGCCGCGAACCGATGAAGAGCACGGCGAAGAACATGATCGCGAAGAAGAGTGTCATCGGGACCGCCATCTCGAGGACGATGCTCGGACGCTCGACGATCAGGTCGCCCTTCAGAGAGAACATGACGATCAGGGTGAACAGCAGGCCCAGGATCGAGAGAGCATTGAGGCCCGGCTTGAGTCGCTCCATCGCCGCTTCACCGCTGCGGCGGGTCACCGCCAGCCGAGTCAAGACTCCGAGCACAAGCGGCAGGCCCAGATAGAGAACCACGGACTCGGCGACGACCCAGATGTCGAAGCTGACGTTGCCGATGAGCAGTCGGGCGTAGACGGGGATCAGCAGCATCTGGGCGACCGAATTCAGGGCCACGAAGACCAGGGCCATGGGCGTGTTCCCCTTCGCGAGGAAGGTGAAGATGATCACCATCGCGATGCACGGGGCAAGGCCGTACAGGATGAGTCCGGTACGCAGTTCCGGGTCGCTGACGAAGAGGTTCGCCAGGCCGAGCATCACGAACGGCGCCACGAAGTAGTTGAAGAGCAGGACCACGCCGAGCTGACGCGGCGAGCGAAAGGCGTCGCCTACTTCGCCCAGGTGAACGTTCGTCATTGCCGGGTACATCATCGCGAAGAGCCCGATCGGCACGCCCAGCGAGATTGCGTTGGGCACGGTCAGAACGAACGTCCCGCCGACTATCGCCTTGATCGCATCGATCGGCGGCGTCAGGGCAAAGTCGGAGATGGAAAGCGCCTTCCCGATGCCAATCCCGATCGCCATGCTGGCGACGACGAAGAACGGGAGAAGGCGGAAGTCCTCGAGCTTGGCAAGCAGGCGAGTGGTCATCGAGTCTCCATGGGACGTGCAGCAACGTCCGAGCTGCAGTCGGTGCGACTGCCGGCGGCGGCCGCGGTTCTCGATGGAGTCAGGAGCCGATCGATCCAGTTGCGGAGCTGTTCGAGGTGGTCGAGGTCGAGCGAGTAATAGACCCAGCGACCGGCCCGGCGTTCGCGGATCAGGCCGCTCGATCGCAGCACTCGCAGATGGTGCGACGCAAGAGCCGGGCTGAGCCCCAGCTCACTTCCGAGGTCGCATACGCAGCGCTCGCCCTGTCCGAGAGACTCTATGACTCGGGCACGAGACGGCTCTGCGACCGCCCGGAAAGCGTCGAAGAGACTGGCTGGGAGGCTTGTGACGGGGATCGGAAGGGAGGCATTCACGCAGCCATTCTAATGACGGTTTGTATAACCTGCGTTTGGTAGTTTCGTCGGGCGAGGCCGGACTGGCGCCGGCCGGCAACGTCGGGCCCCCACGTTGATGTATTTGCCGCCTTCCGGCCTCTTGGCCGATATGGCTCTGTAATTGCCGAACGGGCCGCGCCGTAATCCGGGCGTTGTGAAGCGCCGGAATACCGGCGAGACTAGGTCCATGAGCCCAGACAAGAGACCCACGCCCGAGACGCCGGTCGCGGCACCCGACAAGGCCGCCCCGGCGTCACCGCGCACGCCGCCCGCACCGCCGACCAAGGCCGACATCGCGCGCTACCGAGAGAACCTCCAGGGCGAGATCGACGCGATCGCCCTCTACTCCCTGCTGGCTGAGAAAGAAGCCGCCGGGACGCTCAATGACTTCTATATGCGGATGGTCCGCGTGGAGACGATCCACGCCGATGTCTGGCGGGCCCAGCTTGAAGCCGGCGGCGTCGACACGAGCCGGATGAGCCCGGCCTGGCGGGCGCGAGTGCTGATGTTCGTCGCCCGCCACTTCGGGCCGAGCCTCGTGGTCCCGACGATCGCCGAGCACGAAGCATCCGATGAGGCGATGTACGACGACCAGCCCGAAGCCCTCGCCCGAATGCCCGGTGACGAGCGATCCCACGCTCGGCTCTTCCGCGAGCTGGCCGCCGGCCGGGGCGTCGAGGGCGGCACCATCGCCCGCATCGAAGGCCGCCACCGCGGCAGCGGCGGCAACCAGCTCAGGGCAGCGGTTCTGGGCGCCAACGACGGCCTCGTCTCGAACCTGAGCATCTCCATGGGCGTGGCCGGCGCCTCGCAGGGCGGTCACGCCGTCCTGATCGCCGGCATGGCCGGAATGCTGGCAGGCGCCCTGTCGATGGCCATCGGGGAGTGGCTTTCGGTCCAGAGCGCTCGCGAGCTCTATACCCACCAGGTCAAGGTCGAGCGCGAAGAGCTGCTCATGGTCCCGGACGAGGAGGAAGAGGAGCTCACGCTCATCTACCAGGCCAAGGGGCTCACGTCCGAACAGGCCCGCCTGATGTCGCAGTCGATCGTCGGCGGCGATCTCGGCCGGGCGGTCGACACGCTGGCCCGCGAGGAGCTCGGCATCGACCCCGACGAGCTCGGAGGGTCCGCCTGGGTCGCCGCATTCACCTCTTTCTTCCTCTTTGCCCTCGGTGCGATCGTGCCCGTGTCGCCGTTCTTCTTCGCCTCGGGCATGGGCGCGGTCGTGGCCTCGATCGTGGTCAGTGCCGCCGCCCTGATGGTCGTTGGCGCGGCCATCACCGTCGTCACCGGCTCGAGCGTTCTGCGGACCGGCGGCCGTCAGGTGCTGCTCGGCATGTTCGCCGCCGCGGTCACGTTCGGTCTGGGGGCGCTGGTGGGCCGCGCGGTCGGGTAGGGAAGCGAGCGGCCCGGCGGGGCGGCTGGCGGGGCGGCTGGCGGGGCGGCGCCGACCTCTCGTTTAGTCGCCATGTGACTGGTATCGCCCCGGATCGGCCGCGGACCTCTCGTTTAGTCGCCACATGACTGCTATTGAGTCCCGAGCCTGCGTTGGAGGCTCGGCAAAGCCGCCGGAGGCTCTCGCAGGCTCTGGTTCGAGAGTGGAATCGGTCCGCCTCGCCGGCACTGTCTCGTGGCCGCTTCGGATCGCCCCCGTCCAAGTTCGATAGTAGTTATGACACGAATAATCGAGATGAACGGAGCGCGGGTGCTGCGGGACGCTGCGGCATGTTCGCGGCGCACTTGGTCATCGCCCCTACCTTCTTGGCCAGACGGTAAGCTACACGTCAATCAGCCATGAGTCGGGAGCCGCCGCCACCGTGAGCACCCAGGAAACAAACTCGCCCCCAGGAGCCTCGCCCGCAGGTACCTCGCCGGAACGAAGCGATTTCATTCGTGAGATCGTGGCCGCCGATCTGCGGGACGGCAAGCACCAGACGATCGTCACCCGCTTCCCACCTGAGCCGAACGGCTACCTCCACATCGGCCACGCCAAGGCGATCTGCATCGACTTTGGTGTCGCGCGTGACTTTGGCGGCCGCTGCAACCTGCGCTTCGACGACACGAACCCAACCAGAGAAGAGCAGGAGTACATCGACGCCATCCAGGAGGACATTCACTGGCTGGGGTTCGATTGGGGCGAGCACCTTTACTTCGCGTCCGGCTACTTCGAGCAGCTGTATGAGTGGGCCGTCTACCTGATCAAGGCCGGCAAGGCCTACGTCGACGACCTCTCGGCCGACGAGATCCGCGAGCACCGCGGCACGCTCACCGAGCCCGGTCGAAACAGCCCCTGGCGCGAACGCTCGATCGAGGAGAACCTCGACCTCTTCGACCGGATGCGGAAGGGCGAATTCCCCGATGGGGCGCGGGTGCTGCGAGCCAAGATCGACATGGCCTCACCGAACATGAACATGCGCGACCCGGCGATGTACCGGATCCTGCACGCCGAGCATCCGCGCACCGGCGCCAAGTGGTGCGTCTACCCGATGTACGACTATGCGCACGGCCAGTCCGACGCCATCGAGGGGATCACGCACTCTCTCTGCAGCCTGGAATTCGAGATTCACCGGCCCCTGTACGACTGGTTCATCGACAACCTGCCCGTGCCGTCACGCCCCCGGCAGATTGAGTTCGCGCGACTCAACATCACCTACACGGTCCTGTCCAAACGCGTCCTGCTGCGCCTCGTCAATGACGGCTACGTGCGGGGCTGGAACGATCCGCGGATGCCTACTCTGGCGGGCCTGCGCCGGCGCGGCTTCCCGGCCGAGGGCATACGCGACTTCGTGACCGGAGTCGGGGTGGCGAAGGCCGACAACGTCATTGAGTTCGGCCAGCTCGAGCACGCCGTGCGCGACGTGTTGAACCGAAAGGCCGAGCGCCGCTTCGCGGTCCTGGCGCCGCTGAAGGTGGTCATCGAGAACTATCCCGAGGGCCGGGTCGAGGAGATGGACGTCGTCAACAACCCGGAGGACCCCTCGGCCGGGAGTCGCAAGGTGCCCTTCACGCGCGAGCTGTGGATCGAGCGCGATGACTTCATGGAGGAGCCGCCGGCGAAGTTCTTCCGCCTCGCCCCGGGCCGCGAGGTGCGGCTGCGGAGTGCGTACTTCGTCACCTGCCGCGAAGTCGTCAAGGACGCCGCCGGAGAGATCGTCGAGCTGCGCTGCACCTACGACCCGGCCACTCGGGGCGGAGACTCGCCCGACGGCCGCCGGCCAAAGGCCACCCTCCACTGGATCTCGGCCGATCACGCGATGCCCGCCGAGGTTCGGCTGTACGACCACCTATTCAGCCGCCCCGACCCCGGCGCCGACGGCGACCTCTTCACGGACCTGAACCCCGACTCCGAGACGGTGCTCCAGGGCTGCATGGTCGAGCCGAGCCTGGCCGACCTCCCACTAGGGGAGACCGTACAGTTCGAGCGGCTGGGCTACTTCTGTCCGGACCTCGATTCGACGCCCGGCCACCCCGTCTTCAACCGCACGCTCACCCTCAAGGACACCTGGGCCAAGCTCCAGGCGCAGGGCAAGCAGAACAGCTAGCTGCCGGCCGGCTCGCCGGCCGGCGCCGTTGGGCGTCGGATGACGCCCCCAACGAAGCGGAATCAAAAAGGAGCCCGAGGTTATCGGGCTCCTTCTAGTTGGTGTCGCGTGCTAGTACGAGCGGTTGCTCGAGCTTCGCTGGTTGGTGAAGCAGTCGCTGCAATAGACCGGCTTCGCGCCGCTCGGGCGGAAGGGAACCTGGGCCTCGCGGCCGCAGCTTGAGCACGTAGCGCTGAACATCTCGCGCGGGCCGCTCGAGTAGCCGCCTGAGTTGCCGCCGCCCGAGTAGCTGCCGCCACCGCTGTCGCCACGCGCGGCCTTCTTGGCTGCGCGGCACGACGGGCATCGACGGGGCTCGCTGAACTGGCGGTCTGCGTAGAACTGCTGCTCGCTCGCGGTGAACGCGAACTCCTGGTTGCAGTCGGCGCAGATGAGCGTCTTGTCTGCCTGTGCGTACAAAAGAAAAACTCCTTCTCGTTGCGGCCTCAGCGAACCTTTCTCGCCGAGTACCGATGAGAGGGAGTGGTCGTGTGCCGCTTGGTTTCGACACTATTCCGTGCCGTCGAACAACCATAACACACTCATCCGCCGATGTCGAACGAACGTTCTGGACGCAAACCCGTTCAGAGGCCGGATGCCGCCTCGTCATTTCCTGATAGGATTTCGCCCTGCTCGCTGGCGAGTGGCCTAATGGTAAGGCACCTGACTCTGGATCAGGGGATTGAAGGTTCGAATCCTTCCTCGCCAGCCATACACCGAGCTTGACCTGGCCCCCGGAGGCGACTCCGAGGGCCTTCTTGATTCGCGGGTCGCACTCCTCCTCTTGCCCATGGTGAGATGCTGGCTGACACCGTGGCCGCGGCAAAGTAGCCATCACACAACTTTCGACGCCGGCGTCACCGACGCGTTCACGCATGCATGAGATTCCGGAGGGGCAAGCCATGGAGTCGAGATTCGTCAGCAGTCGTGGTTGGCGCGGATTCAGCGCCCTCGTAGCGACCATGGCTTTGGTGGCGGCCGGTTGCGTTGGGGCGACTGCCACCGGCTCACCCTCGATCTCGCCGACAGCCAGCCCCAACGAAACGGCATCGGCGACGGCATCCGCATCGGCGTCTGCCGCACCTTCCGCCACCCTGGCCGCGATCGACCTTTCGAACGTGCCACTCGCTCCGTCGGGGACGTGGAAGAGCATCCGCTGGGTGTCGGTGCCCTCACCGTCCCTCGGACCTGTGCCCTCAGGAGTCGAGACCGACGTGACGTACTCCAAGGTGGCCGGCTGGAGTCGAGGGTTCGTGGCCCTCTCGCTGGACACCACATTCACGGAACTGGGTGGCAATGGCACCACAACGACGACGACTACCTACTCGAGCGACGGAGTGCACTGGCACGCCGGGGCCGTGTTCCAGCAACATCCGAACATCGACAACATGGATATTCGTGGGGTCTTCGAAGGGCCGGACGGATTGCTGGCCGTCGAAGAGTCCGGCGCCTGCGGGGACACGTGGGTGGAGGGACTCCTGACTTCTTCTGATGGCGTCACGTGGCAATCGGTCGACATGAAGAAGGCGTTCGGGAATGCCGTGATCTGGAATGTGTCCGGCGGCTCCACCGGGTTCGTCGCCACCGACACGATCGGACAAGCGGTCTGGACTTCGCGCGACGGCCAGAGCTGGCAGCCCGTCAAGCTCGATACCCCGGCCTTCGCGCTCTCGCGGATCGATGACGGCACGGCGTTCTCGGCAGGCTACGTGCTCGTCGGGTCGACGGAGCTGACCGGCGCACGGAGCTGCGGCGTGGCGATCGCCGATCCATCTGCGTCACCGACCCTAACGCCGCCTCTCAGAGTGCCGACGGTCTGGTGGTCATCGGATGGAGCCAATTGGGCCAAGGCCGAACTTCCGGGGGCCAAGGCCGACTACCAGATCCACATGTGGGTGGACCGTCTCGACGACCATACTCTGGTGGCGTTCGATTACGTGGACTCTTGGGCCGCCTGGGTATCGCGCGACGGCCGGACCTGGACGCCGCTGGCGCAGCCCGCCGGTCTTGATCCGATGGCACTCTTCGCGTACAACGTTCAGAACGGTCTCTACATGACCGACGGTCGGCACGGAATCCAGCTTCAGGCTGTGTCCGGTGACGGTTCCATCGAACACCCGTATGCAGGCGGATTGTCGCTGTCGACCTGGACCGACGGTGGGCTGGTGCCCCTCGTCCAAAGCGGTGATCAACCGCCCTACGACTTCCGGATCGAGTGGGCCGTGGGTCCGACCGGCGTGGTGGTCACCGACGCCGGACAACTCTGGATCGGGCTGCCATCGTCGGTCTGACCGTGCGGACGGGCCGGGCCTGACTGTTACGTCGCCGCTCGCTCTTCGCGCTGACTGGCGTATATGGCCTCGGCTTGATCGGCGGCTTCGGCCAGGACCTCCTCCGGCGTGGCCTCCGGGTAGGCGATTCGAATCGCGGTAGTGACCTCGAGCAGGTCGACGCCCTCGACTTCCTGAACGGCCTGGAGGTTGATGACGTAGTTGGCCAGCATCGAGATCACCGCAGCCACCGGGAGTCCAAAGAGCGCGCCCCAGATCCCGGCCACCTGGGCTCCGATCAGGACCGAGAGCAGCGTGACGAGTGGATGAACTCCCGACGCCCTCTTCATCAGCCGCGGCACCGCCAGGTTCATGATCAGCGCCTGACCGATGAAGAGCAGGAGCGCGACCGGGATGAACGCGCCCGGTACGAAGGCCGCGGCCATGAAGATCGGCGGCAGCAGAGCCAGACCGGGGCCCACGAAGGGAATCGGCATGCACAGCGCCGCAACCAGACACAACAGGAACAAGTACGGCAGGCCGAAGATCAGACCGACGACGATCGTCAGCGTGACCTGGATGGCGATGAGGATCACCTGGGACCAGAGCCAACCCCTGAAGGCTCGGCCGACAGACCGATCGAAGAGATCGAGCTGGGTCTCGAAGCGGTTTGGGATCACCCTGCGCCACTTGGCCTGCAGACCGTCGGCGTCGGAGACGATGAAGATCGACAGGATCAGGATCATCGAGAGCGTGCCCACGATCGAGGCAACAGTCCCGGCGATAGCACCGGACTGAGTTCCCAGAGTCGACTTGAGATCGGGCAGGATTCTGGCCTCGGCCTGGCGGAACAGGGCGGCCAGGTCGATAGTCCCCGTGCTGATTCCCAGGCTCGTCTGGAGCGAGGCCAGGCTTCCGCTGATTGTCGCGGTAGCCTCGTCGAGTCGATTCACCAGGTTCGTCGCCTCGGTGATGCCGATCGACCCGGCCGCAAGAACACTACCGACAAGGGTTAGAGCTACACAGCCGTAGACCAGCCCGACCGCGATGCCTCGTGGAATGTGCAGGCGATGGGTCGCCCCATCGACGAGCGGGCTGACGATGAACGCCAGCAGCCAGGCCAGGAAGCAGATCATGACGATCCCGCTGAAGGCGCTCACGAGAGCGAGGAATTGCTGCGCAATGAGCAGGACGAAGACCACCGACCCGGCCGCGAAGAAGAACGTGGCCAGGCGACGAAGGCCGAATGCCTTGCGCGGGATCGCACGGAGAATGGCCGGACGAAGCTTTGGAACCGCCGCCATCGTCGCCATCTAGGTCCTCCAGTAGTCGCCCGCGCCCCCGCCGGGCATGGATCCCTGTCTGGACTATGAACCGAAACGGGTGCCGGCCGCGAGGATGAGAACCCTTTGCTTGCGGCTCAGGCGGGAATCGCCACGGGCTGCTGCCCTTCCCGCCGAACTACGCTGGCGAGGCCCCAGGCGCATACGACGAGCGAAACCGCGAGCAGAACCGCGGAAGATCCGAAGATGTCGGCGGCAGGCCCCACGACCATGATCGGGAGCAGGCTCGAGACCGAGACGAGCATGTTCAGGATGCCGAAGACTCGCCCCCGGACGTCCTCAGGGAGCTCCTCCTGGAGTTGTGTCTGGGCGGAGATGGCAACTACCGCGTAGCAGATGCCACACACAAAGGCTATGGCTACGACTATCGAGAGCAGAGAGAGAACCTGGCCGACGTCCTGCAGCCCATGGACATCGGCAACCGCAGCTATCGGTACGTTGAAGAAGCGCCAGATAGAGCCAAGGCAGGCGAGCAGGGTGAGCAGAAGACCGAGCACGATCAATCCCGCCTCGATGATCCGCCGCCGTGGGAAGTTGTGGCCGTAGGCGTTGACGGCCAGGACGCCGGTGACGATGCCCAAGCCGAGAGGGAGAATGACCACCACCAGGCCCTTGTCGCCGAGTCCCAGGGACGTCCTGGCGAAGTCGGGACCGAGCACGGCGAGGATGCCGATCAGCGCTCCCGTGACGCCCATGTATGAGAGCGACCAGCCCACGTTGTGGTGATCGCGGATGTAGGCGATGCCCTCGACGAGTTGCCCGAACGTGCCCTTGGCCGCCTTCGCCGCGACCACGACCGTGCGGCCGGTTGCGGCCCGGGACTTCGGAGTCGGCAGGGACGATGGCAGCGAGAACGGGACCGATGACGGCAGCGATGGCGGTGGCGGCACCGGAGGCAGCGACGTCGGCAGGACCACGCAGAAGACGGCAGCGGCGAAGTAGAGCGCCGCAACCAGCAGGATCAGCGTCTGTGGACCGGCGATGGCCAGCACGAACGGGCCGAACAAGGCGAAGCCCAGCGCAAACGCCGCGTTGCTCGTCAGCGAGAAGAGGCCGTTGGCCGCGAGCAGCTGGCTCCTCGGGACAAGGAACGGGATCATCGAGGCCTCAGCCGGGCCAAAGAAGGTCGTGATCGTGGAGACCAGGATCATCAGCAGGTACAGCAAGAGCAGGTTGCCGCTGACGAAGAAGACCACCACGAAGGCCACTCCGCGGAGCACGTTGGTGACAACCAGCACGAGTCGCTTGTCTACCCGGTCGACGAACACACCGGCGATGGCCGAGAAGACAATGGCCGGAAGAAGAAAGCACAGCAGAAGGACGCTGATGGCGACCTTGGAGCCGCTGTAGGTGGACGTGATCATGACGAGCAAGCCGAGCATGACCATGTTGCCGCCGACCTGGCTGGCCAGCTGAGCCAACCACAGCAGCAAGAACGGCCGGTTTCGGAGCACCGCGATGCCGCCACCCTCAGCAGGGGTAGCCGTACCCGGCAGGCTCAATTCCGCCGTCTTCGGGGATGAGCTCGCCACTGGAGCGATTCCGCGAGCCTTCATTTGCCAGAAACGCTATGCCCGACGCCGGCGCGGCATGAGGATGGGAACCCTCGGGCCCAGCGCCGTGCGCCGGCGCCGTGCGCCATCCCTATGGGCTCGTGAACGAAGCAGCTCTCAGCCGGCCATGCGCATCTGGGGTTGGACGACATCGACCCCGAGTCCGGACCGAGCCGTCGAGACAAGCAGGCGACCGGAGCTGACGCGGCCGCGTCTGCCGTTGGCCCGGTGCCAGTCAAGGACGAGGCACTTTGCGGGGATCCCGCGTTCCACCTCGGCAAGGACCGCCGGCCAGGCCTCGCGCGTCGTCACGAAGCGGCCGACGATCTTGTTGGAAGGGATCAGCCGGAGCGAGTACCCGACCTCTCCGATGAACGGCCTCCTTGCGCCCGAAACTGCCACCTCCGGGGGACGCACGGATCCGAAGCGCCGGGACCACAGGGAGCGGCATCTCTGCGACCCGGGCCAGCTTCACCGATCCCGGCGACGCCTCGAACCTGAGCCTGGCGACGCTGTTGGCGCCGAGACTGCCTTCCTCGTGACTGGGCGCGCGAGCGAGCGGTCGCCGCTGCGGCCCGAAAGTTCGCCAACGGCAGGCATGCGCGGCCGAGCCGGGATACCGGCGGCCGATTCGGCGAACTCGACCAGGAAGTCGCCAGTCGTGATGACGTATCGACCGTCATCGGGCGCGCCCTCGTCGGGAGCGTTGCACAGGAGGAAGAGCCCAGTGGGGTCCACGCCCCGGCGGATCGCGGCCAGGGCAGCGAATAGAGGCGCCTCGCTGGTGGGGGACTCCTCGCCGATCCGCCGGCCATCTGCGTCTTCCAGCCAGTAGGCGGTCGCGTCGTCTATCCCGACGATTGAGGGCTGGTCGAGCTTCTCGTGGAAGGCGCGAATGCGCTCTTCGTCAGAACGAGCCGGTTTCGTACGCATGTCGTTCGCGCTTCGTGGCGCGCCGTGCGGAGATGATGCGGATGATACCTTCGACTGTCTCCGCGGTCACCACCGCAAGGAGTCGGGCGCGGGTACTGTAGCCAACGGTCAAGACGCGCTCCTCGATGTACGCATGGTCGAGATCGAGACGTGACACTCGGTGCGGGTCGTTGAGGGCGGACCGCGCTTCCTGGAAGTTGACGCCATGCTTCTCGCGATTGACCTGCTGCTTCCGTTTGTCCCAGTCGAACTGATCCACGCCGCGGACGGTAGCGAGCGGCGCTTATCTCGCGCTCAACCCGCTATTGCGTACAAATCCGCAACCACGTGAGTGTCCCCGCGCAGTAGGCTGGGAGGGACCGGCGCGCGCAGTTTCGTTGTTGCGGCGCGCCCGGGGTTGGCGCACCGTCAGCGCCCGAAACGGGGTGGAACTTGAGTCCTCGCGGAGCCCGAACCAACCGCGCCTCTGGCGCGCGAGCGGCCCGCGCCGCCACGGACCCCGCCGCGGCCAGCGCCACCACCAACCTCGAGCCCAAGCTCTGGGCCTCGGCCGACATGCTCCGCAACAACATGGACGCCGCCGAGTACAAGCACATCGTGCTGGGGCTCATCTTCCTCAAGTACATCAGCGACGCGTTCGAGGCCAAGCACGCCGAGCTGGCCGCCGCGGCCGCCGCAGCCGAAGGCGCCGACCCCGAAGACCCCGACGAGTACAAGGCGGCGAGCATCTTCTGGGTCCCGCGCGAGGCCCGCTGGTCCCACCTCAAGGCCCAGGCGCCCCAGCCCACGATCGGCCGCACGGTCGACGACGCCATGGACGCCATCGAGCGCGAGAACCCCACCCTCAAGGGCGTCCTGCCCAAGGACTTCGCCCGCCCCGGCCTCGACAAGGCCCGCCTCGCCCAGCTCATCAACCTCGTGAGCGACATCGGCCTCGGCAGCCCGGCGGATCGCGCCCGCGACATCCTCGGCCGCGTGTACGAGTACTTCCTCGCCCAATTCGCCAGCGCCGAGGGCAAGAAGGGCGGCCAGTTCTACACGCCCAGCCGCGTCGTCCGCGTGCTCGTCGAGATGCTGGCGCCGTACAAGGGTCGCGTCTACGACCCGTGCTGCGGCTCCGGCGGCATGTTCGTCAGCAGCGAGAAGTTCATCGAGGAGCACCGCGGCCGAGTAGGCGACATCAGCATCTATGGCCAGGAGTCCAACTACACCACCTGGCGCCTGGCCAACATGAACCTCGCCATCCGCGGCATCGGCGCCAACATCGCCCAGGGCGACAGCTTCCACGCCGACGCCTTCCCGGACCTCAAGGCGGACTACGTCCTGGCTAATCCGCCCTTCAACGACAGCGATTGGCGCGGCGAGCTGCTGCGCAACGACAAGCGCTGGGCCTACGGCACACCGCCCGCTGGCAACGCCAATTTCGCCTGGGTCCAGCATTTCATCCACCACCTGGCGCCCACCGGCATCGCCGGCTTCGTGCTCGCGAACGGCTCGATGAGCACCAACCAGTCGGGCGAAGGCGAGATCCGAAAGTCGATCGTCGAGGCGGACCTGGTCGACTGCATGGTCGCCCTGCCCGGCCAGCTCTTCTATTCGACCCAGATCCCCGTCTGCCTGTGGTTCCTGGCCCGCGACAAGCGCAACAGCGGCTTCCGCGACCGGCGCGGCGAGACGCTCTTCATCGATGCCCGAAAGCTCGGCTCGATGACCGATCGAACCCACCGCGAACTGACCGACACCGACATCGCGAAGGTCGCCGGCACCTATCACGCCTGGCGCGGCGATCCCGACGCGGCCGAGTACGCGGACGTCCCCGGCTTCTGCAAGGCCGCCAAGCTGGACGAGATCCGCGGCCACGGCCACGTCCTCACTCCCGGCCGATATGTCGGCGCCGAGGCGGCCGAAGAGGACGCCGAACCCTTCGACGACAAGATGCGCCGCCTGGTCGCCACCCTCCGCGAGCAGCAAGCCGAAGCGGCCCGCCTCGACGAGCTGATCAACGCCAACCTGCGGGAGCTCGGGTATGGGGAGTGAGTGGCGAGAACTCGCCATCGGCGACGTCTGTGTCCGCGTTACGAGTGGTGGCACTCCAAGCCGCGCACGCCCTGAGTACTTCATCGGCGGCGCCCGACCCTGGGTGAAGACGCAAGAACTGCGTGATTGTTGGATCTCGGATACTGAAGAGCACATCACCGACAAGGCCATTGCCGACTCTTCGGCCAAGCTTCTTCCGGCCGGAACCGTCTTGGTCGCCATGTACGGCGCCACGGTCGGTCAGCTCGGGATGCTCGCTCGTGAGATGACCTGCAATCAGGCGTGCTGCGCCCTCATCGTCGATGAGACCCGAGCAGATCCGAGATTCGTGTACTACCAGCTCCTTGCGACTCGCTCGCGACTGATTAGTCTGGCAAACGGCGCGGCTCAGCAGAACCTAAGCTGCGAAATCATCAAGCGGTTCCGACTGCGGTTCCCTCCTCTCCGCGAGCAGAGGCGGATCGCGGACATCCTGTCCGCGCTCGACGACAAGATCGAACTGAACCGCCGCACGAGCCAGACCCTCGAGTCGATGGCCCGGGCACTCTTCAAGTCCTGGTTCGTCGACTTCGACCCCGTCCGCGCCAAATCCGAAGGCCGAGACCACGGTCTTCCGGCATTCCTAGGGGATCTGTTTCCCGACTCGATTGATGAATCTGCGGAGACCCAAGTCCCGGCTGGCTGGCGCCTGCGGACGGTCGCCGATGACTTCTGGGTGACCATGGGCCAGTCACCTCCAGGAGAGACTTACAACCAGGACGGCGATGGGCTTCCCTTCTACCAGGGGCGAGCTGACTTCGGGACGCGGTCTCCTTCCCGCCGTGTTTACTGCACGGCCCCAACCCGGCTCGCGGGACCTGGCGACACACTCGTCTGTGTTCGCGCTCCGGTTGGCGACACGAATCTCGCGTCAGAGGAATGCGCCATTGGCCGTGGGCTAGCGGCCGTGCGGCATAAGTCGGGCGCCAGCTCGTACACACTCTTGATGATGCGATCCCTCTCGGATAGCTTCGCGGCCTTCGAATCCGAGGGGACGGTCTTCGGCTCGATCAACAAGCAGGGCTTCGCTGCGATGCGAGTGACCTCCCCTTCGACCCGGGTCGTCCTCGCATTCGAACAGCTGGT
Source organism: Chloroflexota bacterium (assembly GCA_003171255.1). Classification (GTDB taxonomy): domain Bacteria; phylum Chloroflexota; class Limnocylindria; order Limnocylindrales; family CSP1-4; genus Fen-1039. Next base: position 2,808 of record PMYK01000002.1, on the reverse strand, counting down.
CTCTCCGCTCGACGCGAAGGTGAAATGCGCCAACTATCAGGCCAGCCTTCTCGCCATAGTTCGTGACTCGCTGTTGCCGGTGTTGATGTCTGAGAATGGCCGACGCGTCGCTTCTTGGTTCGGGGACATCGACCGGTGACACCAACGACATGGCTTGGGGAGTGGTGGCTACCAGGCGACCGCGACCGGCGTGTTCCGGGCAACCTCGTCGTCGGTGACGACGACGGTGCCGAGTTGCATGTTCTCGGCTCTCTAACGAACGGGCAACCGAACGGCGAACTCCCTGTGGTACTCGGGAGGACCCTCGAAGGCGGGCCGGTGACTCTTGAGGATGTCCGCTACGCTGGGAGCAACCAACGATCGTCCCAGTGGCTTGAGGAGCCGGTTCGGACGGAACGACTCGCCGCTCGGGTTGCTTACGTCGGTGAGGAGTTGCCCGCGGAGTCAGATCGGGCCTTCCGGCTTGCGCGATTGGGCTTCACGGACCTGCACGAGTGGATCGGCCGAGGCGGCTTCGACGAGGACATCCACGACCTACCGAGGGTCAACCTCTCGTACGAGCCGCCGCCTGACATGACGGCCAAGCTCGGCTTCGGGACGATTTCGATTCACCAGGGATGGACCACAACAGGAGATCTCTCCCGCTCGCGAACGATTCAGAAGAACGTCGAGTATTCGGTGACCGCAGATGACGCCATGACTATGAGCGAGTGGCTCTCTACGGTGGTGCGGCCGCTCAGGCATCTGATGACGTTCGCGACCGAAAGGCCGAACGACGTGACATCGTTGACCTTCACGCACTCCGATCAGGAGAGCGAGGCGGTACCCCATCAGATCGAGGCCCACTATTCGCGTGTCTCGGTTATCGCAGCGCAAGACCGTGCGCACCCTTCGGAGATGCTCATCGCTGGGTCGCACCTGGGCAACGATCTACCGGCGGTATTGACCAGGTGGTTCGAGTTGACCGCCAGGACCGGCCTAGTCATCGATCGACTATTGGCGCCTCGGTACCGGCCTGACACGTTCATGGAGAACCGCTTCCTCGACGTTATCGGAGCCGCAGAGGGATACCACCGTGCGACCAGAAGCAACGCCGTGCTGCCCAGGGCAGCGCACCGGCTGCGCGTCTCGTCCATTGTCGGGTCGGCGCCTGTGGAGCACCGGATTTGGCTGAAGGACAGGCTGGCGAACAGCAACGAGCCCACGCTTCATGATCGCCTCGTTGAGCTCTGTGGCTGGGTCTCCGGCCTCGTGGCGCCCGTCATGGACCCCGCACCCCAGTACGTGAAGTCGGTGGTTGAAGCCCGGAACGCCGCTACCCACGTAGGGACGAGGCAACGTCCCATGCCCGCAGGCCGCGACCTCTGGCGGCTGACGGAGCAGACGACGGTACTTCTCGAGGCCTGCATTCTTAAGGATTTGGGGCTCGACGACGACAAGGCAAGCGAAGCGCTTGCGCGGACGCGGCGCTTTCGCACTCTGAGCGCGTGGCATCTATCAGGGGTCCGATGAGTTCCGCGCCATTCGCCGAGTCGATCGTCGAGCAGGCTGCGCTGGCGTGGCTTAGCGGCCTCGGCCTCAGCGCTGCCCACGGCCCCGAGATTGCCGTCGGCCAGCCCCGTGCCGAGCGCAGCGACCCAACCTACCGCGACGTGGTCCTGGAGTGGCGTCTCCGTGAAGCCCTGGTTCGGCTGAACCCGGACCTGCCCCAGGAAGCCCTGGACGACGCCTTCCGCAAGATCGTTCGGGCGGATGGGGCATCGCTGATCGAGCGGAACCGGGCCGTCCATCGGATGCTCGTCGATGGCGTGACGGTCGAGTACCGGCGGGCGGACGGGTCGATCGCGGGAGCGCAGGCTCGCGTGATCGACTTCGACGATCCGGACAACAACGACTGGCTGGCCGTCAACCAGTTCACGGTGGTCGGGCCGCAGGGGCACAACCGGCGGGCGGACATCGTGATCTTCGTCAACGGGCTGCCGCTCGGCGTGATCGAGCTGAAGAACCCGGCCGACGAGAAGGCCACGATCGGGTCGGCGCTGAACCAGCTCCAGACTTACCAATCGCAGATCCCGGCGCTCTTCGACTACAACTGCGCGCTCGTCGTCTCGGACGGCACGGAGGCGCGGATCGGCGTCCTGGACGCGGGCAAGGAGTGGTTCAAGCCCTGGCGCACGATCGATGGGCGCGGCGATGCGCCCAAGGGTATGCCGGAGCTGCAGGTGGTCCTGGAAGGCGTCTTCGACAANNCTTCATCGTCTTCGAGGACATGGGCGGCGGCGTGCTGACCAAGAAGATGGCGGGCTACCACCAGTTCCATGCCGTCAACTTCGCGCTCGAGCAGACGCTTCGGGCGGCCGGGCGCAAGGGCGTGCGCGCGGGCGAGCTGGAGGGTCGATACGAGTCGGGTCGGCAGCCCGGCGGTGAGCCCGGCGACCGGCGAGTCGGCGTCGTCTGGCACACCCAGGGTTCGGGCAAGAGCCTGAGCATGGCCTTCTACGCCGGCCGCCTGATCCTCGACCCGGCGATGGAGAACCCGACGATCGTCGTCATCACCGACCGAAACGACCTGGACGACCAGCTCTTCGGCACCTTCGCCCGCTGCGCCGACCTGCTGCGCCAGGATCCCGTCCAGGCCGCCGATCGGGCCGACCTGCGCGAGAAGCTCCGCGTCGCCGGCGGTGGCGTCGTCTTCACGACCATCCAGAAGTTCATGCCGGCCGAGCAGGGCGACCGCAACGCTGTGCTTTCGGACCGGCGCAACATCGTCGTCATCGCAGACGAGGCTCACCGCAGCCAGTACGACTT
>PMYK01000024.1:23745-24190 GCA_003171255.1 Chloroflexota bacterium | reverse complement strand
CTCGGCCCCAGCGTACCGTGGGGTCGGGCGGGCTGGGGTGTCGGTCGGCCCCGCGGCGACTACACCGACCGACCAGTCCGGCCGGCCGTTCATCGTCGGATTTGCGTGCGCGCCGGTCGTTGGGCCCGACGGCTCCGTATCCAGAGCCCCGAGCCCAGAACCCCAGGCCCGAGCCGCGGGCCCCGAACCGCCGCGCCTAGCGCGACCGGCCGAGCCCGCGCCGCCGACCACCGGCCACGTTCCGCTTCCCCACTCCCTCGTCGGGATGCAGAGCCAGCCGCTCGACGCGGTTAAGGGCGCGCTGGACGGCGGAGCGNNCGGTGGAGGCCCAGGCGCTCGGCCAGATCGGTGAACGTGGCATCGGGCTCCTCGCGGCGAGCGTCCGCCACGAGCCGGACCACATATGGTTGCTCGCCCAGACGGCCGTCGGCGTCGAGCGCGGCGA
>PMYK01000024.1:0-23685 GCA_003171255.1 Chloroflexota bacterium | reverse complement strand
ACGGTCTCCACGCTCTTCCAGGTGACGACGCCGCGGCCGCGCCGGAGGCGCCAGTTGGCCGGCATCTCGAGCTGGCCGAGCTGGTCGCACAGCCGGCGTGCCTCGTCGGGCGCGAGGACGAACTCCAGGTGGGTCCGGCCGGACGCCAGGCTCAGTGATCCGTGTGCCAGGAATCGACCGCGGAGGTAGGCGGTCCGGCAGTGCTCGGGCGCGCGAGCCCACTCGAACGGCGCGGGCGCCACCGGGGTCAAACCGGCGGCGACCGAACTTGCGACGCCCGAACTTGCGACGCCCGAACCGCCGCGCGCGTCGGTTCCCTCCCCGGCCCGGGCACGACTCAGGCGCAGAGCCAACCTATGGATGTTCCGACGGCGCGACTCGAACGCTCCGGCCAGGCCGGCGGATTCGGCGACCCGGCAGCACCGTCTCGGCGGGTCGATGGCCGCCAGCTCCGACCGCAGGGCCTCGACCAAATCGCGCTCCGCGGTCGTCATGCCGCCGCGGCCAAAGCGGCGTCGCGACGCTGCGCCACTACGCCGACCGCGAGACTCGCGAGCGCCGCCGGCCGAAGGACTCGCGCTCGTAGACATGCATCACCGCGGCGGCCAGCCGGGCCGGGTCATGGTGGTGGGCGTTGTCCGGGTCCACGACATCGTCGAGGACAAGACGTGGCGACGACGAGGCCGAGGAGATCGCGACCGGCGGCCAGCGCAGCTTCACCGCCTCGGCCGCGTAGCCGCCCGGTCGTCGCGCGTCGAATCGGTTGTTGGCCAGGACAACGTCCACCCAACCGGCGCCGGTGTGGCGCTCCAGCGCCGCAACGTGGTCGGCCAGGTCGTAGCCCTGAGTCTCGCCTTTTTGTGTGGCCACGTTGCAAACGAAGAGCTTGACTGCGGCGGACGCACGCACGGCAGAGAGAAGCTCGGGCAGCAGCAGGCTCGGCATGATGCTCGTGTACAGGCTGCCGGGTCCTATCACCACCAGGTCGGCCTCCTCGATCGCTCGCCGGGCGTCGTCTCCGGCCGAGACGTTCTCGGGCGTCAGCCAGACTCGATCGATCCTGGTCGACCGCGCGATGGCCGACTGACCTGTGATTTCGGTGCCGTCGAGCATTCGAGCGTGGAGCGTGACGGCCGTTCCCGTCGCGGGCACGACCTGGCCTCGGACGGCCAGGACCCGGTTCATCTGGCGCACGCCCTCTTCGAAGTCGTCGCCCTGAACCGACGCCATCGCCGCCAGCAGCAGGTTGCCAATGGTGTGCCCGCCCAGGCTGGCCTCGCCGTCGCCGGGGAAGCGGTACTGCAGCAGCTCGCCCATCAGCGGCTCCGAATCCGCCAGGGCGACGATGCAGTTGCGGATGTCGCCCACCGCCGGGATGCCCAGCTCCTCGCGAAGCCGGCCCGACGATCCGCCATCGTCCGCGACCGTCACCACGGCCGTGATGTTGCTGGTGTGATCTTTGATCCCGCGCAGCAGCGTGGACAGGCCGGTCCCGCCGCCGATGACCGCGATCTTCGGACCGCGCGACAGGAATCGCTTCTGGTAGATGACCTCCACGAGCGGCTGGTCGCTCTCGGCCGACAGGAACGGCCCCATCAGGACTCGCACCGCGCGCCACGACCCATAGACGAATAGACCGACACCGCCGCCGCCTACGATCAGGCCGCGCAGCCAGTAGGGCATGAACTGGAGCGTGACCACGTAGAGAAGGCTCTGGCCCGGGCCGGAGAACTCGTACTCGCGATAGACCTGCCGCAGCAGCAGCGCGCCGGCAATCGCCAGCAGCGCCTCGCCGGCGAAGACGACCAGCAGCCAGCGCTTCAGCCCGATCCCGGGTTCGATCCAGCGCCGCACGACCGAGCCGCTGACGCGGATCTTCGGCAGCCTCATCCGCGCTCCAGTTCCCGGTGGAAGACCGCGACGGTGCCGTAGTCGTTCCTCTCGAGCCACTCGCGGAGCTCTTCGGCAATGGCGATCGAGCGGTGGTACCCGCCCGTGCAGCCGATGGCGATCGTCAGGCGGGTCTTGCCCTCACTCCTGAAGCCCGGCACCGTCAGCTCGAGGAACTTGCCGAGGAAGTCGAAGAACTGCTGGGCGATCGGCTGGCCCATGACGTATTCACGCACCGCCGGAGTCAGTCCGGACAGGTGTCTGAGGGCGTCGACGTAATACGGATTCTCCATGAACCGGACGTCGAAGACGAGGTCCGCCTCGAGCGGCACGCCGTACTTGAAGCCGAAGCTGATCAGCTGGAAGACGAGCTCCTGGCCGACCGGAGCGTCCTCGAGGTTGGTGAAGATGCGCTCCTTGAGCTGCCGCAGCGACAGATCAGAGGTATCGACTACGACGTCGGCGTCGGCTCGAACGGGGTCGAGCAGGCGGCGTTCTTCGGAGATCGAGCCGGCGATTCCCCGACGGCCGGCCAGCGGATGGCGGTGGCGCGTCTCCGAGAAACGGCGGATGAGGACATCGTCGCGCGCCTCGAGGAAGATGACGCGGGGCTTGATGCCACGGCCTTCGAGCGCGCCGCGCATGGCCGCCAGGGCGAGCGTCGCGTTGCCGGCCCGGACGTCGAGCACAATCGCGACCTTCTCGAAACGCTGGCGGTCGACCGAGACCAGCTCGGCCAGGTCAGGCAGCAGCTCGCCCGGCACGTTGTCCATGCAGGTGTAGCCGAGGTCCTCAAACAGCTTCGTCGCCGCCGTCTTGCCCGCGCCCGACAGGCCGGTCAGGATCACGACGTGCTGCTGGTTCTCTCGCGGCGCCGCATGGCGCGGGTTCGGCGCCGCCCGGCGGGTGGTCGTCGCCGGCCGTCTCGCTATCGGCCCGAGGCCGGCCTCTTCGGTCGTGCCGCCGACGCTCGATCCCGCCGCGTCCGCTGTGCTGCTCATTGTCTCAGTGTATCGCGCTCCGCCGCCGCGACGGTTCGTGGTCGCCCACCCAGATGTTCGCCCCCTGGCCGCCACGATGCCGCGATTCAGCCCGCGACCCTGAGCCGAGCCGACCAGTCTCGGGCCGCCGCCGCCAGGAGTTGCGCGACGTCCGTTGATGCCGTCGCTCCGGCCATGTCGCCGCTGCCGCCACCGGCCTTGCCCGCCGCGCCGGAGATGCCGCGCGAGACGTTGACCAGCAGGCCGCCGCCGGGGCGACCGCCGGCCGGAGCATCGACCGCGGGACCGAACCGCAGGACCGGCTCCACTTCCCCACCCTGCGCACCGACACCGGGCACGAGCAGGGCCAGGCCCGGCGCGATGGCGCGGATCCGCTCGAGTTCGATGGGCGCGGTCGCACCGACAACGAGACCCACCGTCCCGCCCGGGCCCCAGGCCTGCGCACGCCTCGCGACCCTGGCGTAGAGGGGCTCGGCCGGGGCGCCGCTGGCGGCGTCGGCGGCCACTTCCAGACCCTGCAGCTCGCTCGCGCCGGGGTTCGACGTGCGGCAAAGCAGATAGGCGAAACGATCGCCGCGGGCGAGCAGCGGCTCGATCGCCTCGGAGCCGAGGTATGGGTTGGCCGTGACCGCGTCCACGCCGAGGATGTCGTACAGGGCGACGGCCTGGCGGGCGGCAGTGGAGCCGATGTCTCCGCGCTTGACGTCGGCAATGAACGGGACGTCGGAGGGCACGCGGCCGCGCAGCCGCTCGAGCGCCGCGATGCCGGCCGACCCGAAGGCCTCGAAGAACGCCACGTTCGGCTTGACGGCAGCGGCATATGGCACGGCCGCGTCGAGCAGCGCCTCGCAGAACCGCTCGACCCCGGCGAGGGTCGGGGGGAAGCCGTCGGGCAGGGCTTCGGGCTGGATGTCGACGCCGACGCAGAGGACAGAGCCGACGTGCCGGGTACGGGCGGCCAGACGTTCGAGGTAGATGTTCATGGTTTCGAAGCGTAGCGGACCCGCGGGCGGCCTGGGTGGGCGCTATGGAGCCGCGGTCGCCGTGGTTCGGCCGGGCTCCAGAAGCTGCTCGCCCTCGGCCGCGACATCTATGACCTCGAGCTGGATCGACTCGAAGCCACCGAACCGGCGGCTGGCGGCCCGGGCGACCACGTCGATCCGATCGCCTTCATGCAGCATCGCCACGAGGTCCGGGCGACGAAACGCCACGGCATCGAGGACGTCGCGGCTTCGACGCAGCACCAGTTGGGTGTGGCCGCCGGCCGCTGAGCGCACCCTCATGACCTTCAGCCCGGTGACCGCCACCATCGGCGGCGGGTTGCCGGCACCGGTTGGGGCGAGCAGCCCGATCTCCCGAACAAGTTCGTAGTCGACCGAGTCGGCCGGCAGAACCAGATCCACGGTCAACTCAGCCGCCACCGGCGGGCGCGCCTCCGCTGCCGCGATGCCGATGAAACGGGCGGCGAACTCAGGCCAGCGATCAGCGGCGATGTCGAAGCCCGCGGCGGCGCGATGCCCGCCGTGACGGATCAGCAGATCGCCGCAGGCGATGAGGGCCTCGGCCAGGTTGACGCCACCGCCGCTCCGACACGAGGCTCGCAGCGTGCCGGCGGCGGCGTCGAGGGTGGTCGCGACCACGGCCGGCCGCCCGAGGTCTTCGGCGAGGCGGCCCGCGATGAGACCGATGATCCCGACGCCCCACTCGCCTCTGACGAGCACGGCGGCCGGAAGGTCGGCGGCGGGCGTGGGAGGGGCGGAGGGTGCGGCGGCTCCGGCGGTAGTGGCGGGGTCGGTGGCTTCATCCGGCCCTGCTCCGTCGCGCGCGGGCCCGAGCCCGAGCTCGCGACGGGCTTCGGCCAGTGCCAGCCGGGTCCTCTCGCGTCGGTCGAGGTTCGCCTTCTCGATTTCAGCTGCCAGCTCGTCGGCCTCTGCGCGGTCGGCGGCGAGTAGCAGTCGAGCCGCGCGCCCCGCCTCCCCGACCCTGCCGGCGGCGTTGAGCCGCGGCGCGATAGCGAACCCGATGTCGTCGAGGTCCAGCCGATCCCTGGCAACCCCGGCCCGATCGATGAGTGCCGCCAGACCCGGTCGCGCCCCGGCGCGCAGCTGCTCGAGCCCCAGTCGGGCGATCGATCGGTTCTCACCCAGAATGGGCGCCACGTCGGCCACGGTCCCGATGATGGCCAGATCCGCCAGCGCTCGAACCGCCTGGGGCAGCGGCCGGCCCCGACGGGCCATCGCGCCGGCGTCGCGACTTGCCGGGGCACCGGCGGCGCCACTCGCCCGGGCACCATCACCACTCGCCGCGTCGCCGCCCAGCTCCCCTATCAGCAGATGAGCGACCTTCCAGGCCACGCCGGCGCCGGTCAGGTTCCGCTCCGGNNGTGGACGCGTGGTGATGGTCCGTCACAAGCACCTCGATCCCGCGACCACGCGCCATGTCGATCTCCGCCGCGCTGCTCGTGCCGCAGTCGGCCGTGACGATGAGCGTCCGTCCCTCGGCAACCGCGAGATCGATGGCCCGCAGCGACAGGCCGTGCCCGTCACCCAGCCGTTCGGGAACGTACGGCGCCACGTCCATGTCGAGTGAGCGCAATGCCAGCACCAGGATCGACAGCCCGGTCAGACCGTCCGCGTCGAAGTCGCCATAAACGAGCACACGTTCGCCCCTCGACCGCGCCAGCGTCACTCGCTCAAGGGTGGCCCGGGCGTCGGGCAGCAGCCACGGGTCGTGCAGACCGTCCTCCGCCGGGGCCAGGAACTGGGCCAACTCGGCAGCCATAGTCACTCCACGAGCGGCCAGCAATGTCAGGAGTCGGCGCGAGATCCCACGCTCCAGCGCCATGGCTTCACACGCGGAATCGACCGCAGCAGTCGGGGTGATGCGCCAGCGGAAGCTCGAGACAATCATGACGTCCAGGATGACAGCCGCCGCTCAACCGCGACGTATCTGAGGCTCACCGAAAGCTGCTGTCGCCGCGCCAGGGACCACACCGCACAGTGGCGACCCGACGCGGGTACATGGGACGCGCCGGATCAGGCCCGCCGGCCTCCGCGCATGGCGGCAAGCCGCTCGGCCCGTCGGCGATCCTCCCAGAGCTGCCAGACCACGAGCAGCGGACTGGCGTTGAAGATCGACGAGTACGTGCCCGAGATGATTCCGATCAGCAGGGCCAGAACGAAGTAGTGGATCGAGGCGCCGGCGAACAGAAGGAGCGCCGTCAGCGTGATCACAACCGTGAGGCTCGTGTTGATCGACCGGCCGAAGGTCTGCAGGATCGAGTGGTTGACGATCTGATCGAACGGCTCACCGGCATGGCGGGCCTTGTTCTCGCGAATCCGGTCGTAGACGACGATCGTGTCGTGGACGCTGAAGCCGATGACTGTCAGCATTGCCGTCACGAACAAGGCGTCTACCTGCACCCCGAAGAGCGTGCCAAGGATGGCGAAGATGCCGACCACGACGACCACGTCATGGACCAGAGCCACCAGTGCCGTCGCCCCGAACTTGATGTTACCGAACCGGATCCAGACCCAGATCAGGATGCCGAGCGAGCCCAACAGGATGAGTTGCACGGCCTGCTGAATGAGCTGAGAGCTGATCACCGGCCCGACGATTGCGGTCGTACGGGTACAGGAGATGGGGCCGAGCTTCGGGTCAGCCTGCAGCGCAGTGGCGATTTCGGCGATCTTGCCCTTCGTGGGCACCACGAGCGCGCACTTGTCCTTGCCGTTCTGGTCGATGCCGTTGAGCACCGGCGTGGGGCTGGGGGCGGGTGTGGGACTGGTCGAGGGTGATGCGCTAGCGGCCGCGCTCGTGCTTGCGGCTGGGCTGGCACTTCCACCCGCGCTGGCGCTCGAGCTGGGAGCCACGGTGGGACTGGGCGACGCCGAGGCACTGGCGGCGGCCGCCGCGCGCGCCGAAGCGCTGGCCGCGGCTGAGGGGTTGACGGTCGGAGTGGGCGTCGGCTGCGGGAACAGCTTGTCTTGCTTGGTTCGAATCGTGAAGTACTTGTCGGTGTCCTGGCTGACCTCGGCGTCGGTCACGCCCTGGCTGACAAGAATCGCTCTCACTTCGTCGGTCGAAGCGTTGGCGTTCTTGAACTGGATCTCCCAGACGGTGCCACCGGTGTAGTCGACCGAGAACTTCAAGCCGACCTGCCCGTTCGTTAGGGGCGTCAAGATGATGAAGATGAGGCCGGGAACGAGGATGAGACCGGAGAAGAGGAAGAACCAGTTTCGTTTGCCGATGATGTCAAACACGTCCGCGGGCCTCCCGCCGGGCGAGGCGACCGCCAACGGCTCTGGCCTGGAATTCCTCGTCACTCACCCCGAAAAGCCAGGCCTTCTGGACGATCTGTTGCTTCACCACGAACCGCAACAGGGTTCGCGACACTGTGACGGCGGTGAACATGGAGGTCGCGACACCGATTATCAGGACGAGGGCGAAGCCCTTGATCGTGGCGGAGCCGCCGAAGTAAAGGATCGACGCCGTGATCAACGACGACACGTTGGAGTCCAGGATCGAGTTCCAAGCTCGGTTGAAGCCCGCTTCTACCGCGGAAGGAAGCGTCTTGCCGGTCCGCAGCTCTTCCTTGGTTCTCTCGAAGATCAGGATGTTGGCGTCGACCGCCATACCTACCGAGAGCACGAAGCCCGCGATGCCGGCCAGGGTCAGCGTAACCGGGACGACCCGGAAGAGGGCGTATACGGCGAGGCCGTAGTAGACCAACGCCATGCTGGCAACCAAGCCCGGGAGGCGGTAGTAGACGAGCATGAAGAGCAAGACCAGGGAGATGCCGATGCCGCCTGCGATCATCGTCTGCTTCAGGAAGCTCTCACCCAGCGAAGCAGGAACGCTTGAGCGCTGGATCTCGACGACGGGGTAAGGCAATGCGCCGTACTGCAGAACCGTGGCCAGTTGCTTGGCGCTGTCGATCGTAAAGCTGCCGCTGATCTGACCCTTGCCGCCTGTGATGGCGCTCTGGATGAACGGCACCTCGACGACCTTGCCGTCGAGGACGATGGCGAAGTAGTCGCTGATGTGGGCGCCGGACCAGGTCCCGAACTGGTCGCCGTAGGGGCTCTTGAAGGCGAAGTTGACGAGGTAGCCGCTGCCCTTCTGCGTGTCGAAGGCCCAGCTGATGCCTTGCGGGTCGAGCTGGCCGCCGCTGAACTGGCCCTTGCCGTTTGCGTCGAGCAACGAGGGGTCGATTGTGGTGCCGGCGAGCGGGGGACTTAGGGTGCCAGCCGTGCCGTTCTTCCCGTACTGAGCCTCCGGCAGGAGAACGAACTCCAGGTCACCCGTCTGGCCGACGAGATCGGCCACCGCCTGGGCATCCACCTGCCCGGGGACCTCGACGCGCACTTCGTTGCTTTGCTCGGTCTGGACGATCGCTTCGGTGGTACCGGTCGAGTTGACGCGGTTCTCCATGATCGTGCGGATTTCTTGCATCGCGCCCGAGTCAGGGGCCTGTCCGTTGGCGGGTAGGGCTTCGTAAGTAATCGATGCACCGCCGCTGAGGTCGAGGCCAAGCTTCGTGTCGAGCGTCTGGCCAAAGCCGGCGTCGATGTTGCTGAGGTTGGCGAAATGCGAGCCGGGCATGTCGATGTACACGGCCAGCACGCCGATGAAGAGGATCAGGAGGGGCAGCAGTCTTCGCACGAGGCGGGATGATACCAGGGTTCGACCCGGAGGCGCGCGGCCGCCCCGCCATCGCCGCCTGCGCTCTCTCGGCCGCCCCTTCGGACGCCCCTCCGCCTACCCGTCCAGGCCGGCCTTGATCTTCGCCGCCAGGGCAAGACCGATGCCCGGCACGGCGGCCACCTGCTCGACCGGCGCCTCACGCACGCGCTTGGCCGAACCGAAGACTCGCAGCAGGGCGGCCCGTCTCTTGGGGCCCACGCCCGGCAGGTCGTCGAAGACCGAACGGGTCGCGGCCTTCGCCCGCAGCGAGCGGTGGTAGGTGATCGCGAAGCGGTGCGCCTCGTCGCGGAGCCGCTGCATCAGGTACAGCGCGGGAGAGGTCGTCGGCAACATCACGGGCTCGTCTCGGTCGGGCAGGAAGATCTCCTCGCGCTCCTTGGCCAGCCCGACCACCGCCAGATCGTGGTAGCCCAGCTCGTCGAGCACCTCCTTGGCCGCCGACAGCTGGCCCTTGCCGCCGTCGATGACCACGAGGTCCGGCAACTGCCAGCGCAACTCTTCCTCGTTCCCCTCCTCGCCCGTCTTGGCTCGACGGAAGCGGCGCCGCAAGACCTCCTGGTGGCTGGCGTAGTCGTTCGCGCCGACCACCTCCTTGATTCGGAAGCGGCGGTACTCGCCGGTACGCGGCCGGCCGTCCTCGAAGACGACCATGCTGCCGACCGACTGGGCCCCAGCGAAGTTGCTGATGTCGTAGCACTCGATCCGGAGCGGGGCCACGGGGAGGTCGAGCGCCTGGCCCAGCTCCTCGAGAGCCACCAGGGTCTTGCCCTGGTCGGCCAGCCAGCGGGCATGCTCGCGCGCCAGCGTCTCGGTGGCGTTGCGCGTGGCCAGCGCCAGCAGCTCGCGCTTCGCGCCGCGTTGCGGCACGCGGATGTGGACCGCCCCTCCCCGACGGGTGGCGAGGAAGGTCTCCAGATCCGCCGCGTCCTCGGGGAGCGCGGGCACGAGCACTGCCGGCGGGACGCTGGTGGCACGCTCGTAGTACTGCTTCACGAAGCCCGCCAGCACGGTCGCGTCGTCGGTCTCGCGTGGGGCGTCGAGCAGGTACACGTCGCGCCCGACCATCTTCCCGCCCCGGACCGCGAAGAGCTGGACCGCGGCCTGGGTGTCCTGGCGGGCCAGCCCCAGGACGTCCTCTTCGGTCGTGGCGTGAGCGGCCATCTTCTGCGACTCCATCGTTCGCTCGACGGCTTTCACTTTGTCGCGCAGCGCCGCGGCCCGCTCGTATTGCGTGGCCTCGGACGCCGCCTGCATCTGGCGGGTGAGCTCGCGGGCCACGATCTCCTGCCGACCCTCCAGGAACCGCTCGATCTGTTCGATGTCGGCGCGGTAGTCGGCCTTGTTGATGTAGCCGACGCAGGGTGCCTGGCAGCGTTTGATGTGGTACAGCAGGCAGGGTCGTTCGATCGCCTTGCGACCTTCGCGGATATCGAGCCCGCAGGTCCGAAACGGGAAGATGCGCCGGATGAGGTTCATCGCCTCGTCGACGCTGCTCGCCGACGCATACGGCCCGAAGTAGCGGCTGCCGTCGGCCGGGAGCTTGCGCGTCCGCTCGACCCGCGGGAAGTCCTCGGCCATCGTGATCTTGATGAACGGGTAGCTCTTGTCGTCCTTGAGCCGGACGTTGTAGCGCGGCCGATAGCGTTTGACGAGGTTGATCTCGAGCAGCAGCGCCTCGCTGACCGAGTCGGTCATGGTGTACTCGAGGTCGGCGATCTTCTCGATGACGCTGCGGATCAGGTGGATCTCGCCGCCGCCGGCCTGCTTCTGCCAGTAGCTCCGGACGCGGTTGCGCAGGCTCTGGGCCTTGCCCACGTACAGGACCGTGCCGCGGGTGTCCTTCATCAGGTACACGCCGGGTCTGTCGGGGAGGCGCTTGAGTGTCGCTTCCAGCTCGGGGGTCACGGGGGGATTCTATGCCGGCGGACCAGGAACGCCTGCCGTCAGCGCTGCGGCGTCCCTATCCAGTGGATCCTGCCGAAGTCGAGGCCATCGAGGAGGAGGATCTTGGAGCCGCCGACACGAAGCCTCCGCCGGTCAGGCGCTCGACCTCGACCGCGATGTTTGCGCCGATCCTGCCCGACTCATGCCCTTGCTAACTGATCCAGTTCCCGGTGGCCAGGACTTCGCCGGTCAAGAAGTCGATGTCGACGACGATGCCGCTCATCGCGACGGGCCCGTCATAGGAGATGACGAAGGAAACGGACCAGATCCAGCGGCCGTAGCGGTTGTCCCTCTCGGCGCTGGCGGTGACGGTGTCCAGCGCCGCCGCGGTTGGATGGGCCGCTTTCGTGGCGACATTGATCGCCTCGTCCTTCGAGATGCCGCCGGCCGGCGTGGGCTCGGGAGTTGGCGTGGGCTTCGGCGACGAAGCCGGTAGGCCGGTTGCGGTCGGCGTCGTATCAACCGACTCCGACGGCGAGAGTGGAGCGCCCACGTACACGCCGCCGGTGTTCGTGCCGAGCAGGATGAGATCGCCGAACTGGTCGACGCGGCTGGCCCCGTCCATGAGCTTGCGGAAGGTCGCGCCGTGGTCGGACGACTCCCAGACCGTGCCGGCGGAATCGCTCTCCACGGCCACGATCCGGTCATCGGTGACGGCCATCGACCCCGGCTGCCAGCCCGTCTGTAGCGCCGCCCAGGTCCGACCGTCGGTCGAGCGCAGGATGGCCTCGCCGCCCTGAACAACGAGGCTACCGTCCGCAAGCCGGTCTGGAATGGCCCATGGGTAGTCGTTCGCCGGTATCGTCGCCGTCACCCAGGTTCGACCGTCGGCCGAGTACCCAAATGCCGGACCTGTCGAAGTCTTGGCCGTCTGATCGAGGATCCCGCCGGCGGTGTCGCCCTGAGCCAGGATGCCGACCATCGGCCCCAGGCCCAGGTCGGTCCAGGTTGCTCCGTCCGATGAGCCGTACAAGCGGCTGCGGCCGCCGTTCGCGTCGTCCGGCGACCCCATCAGCGTGTAGCCATTCACTCCATAGACGACTGCCCGGAAGCCATGGGCGTCGATGGGCGCCGCCGAGGCCCTCCAGTCGATGCCGTCCGGCGAGTACCACACGCCCTCGGCTGCGGTCACGACCAGGCCCCCGTCCGGACCGTGGGCCACCGAAAGCGGCGAGAAGAGAGTGGCGCCGTCCGCGGAGAAGATCGCCGGGTCGGCCGGGACGCGCCACGCCCAACCGTTGGCCGAGGTGCACATGGCCTCGCCACAGCGCCCGAAGTACCCGTTCCGGACCGGGATGACGGCGGTATTCACGTCCGGCCTGAGTCCCACCTCGTGCCAGCGCCAGCCACCGACGACGAGCGCGGGAGCGGTCGGGGGCGCCGGGGCGGGCGAGAGCGCCGGAGCGGACGGTCGGGCCTCGGGCGACTCGCCGCTCGGGCTGCCCGATGAGGGCGTGTCCGGGACGCGGCCGACGCACGCGACCAGGGTCGCCGCGACGATGACGAACAGGACCGCAACCCCGGCGACCCCAGCTACGAGCCGCCCGGCGACCGGTCGCGCCAGGACCCGATTCCTGCCCAGCGTGTCCCGCTCCATACGCCGCTCCGATCGACTTGGGCCATGCAAGTCCGTGCGACTCCCCGCCCTCGCATACGATACGCGGCCGTTCCAGCGTCGGACCACCGACGCCCCAACGACGTTCCTTCGTGGTTGCCGACCTATCGGTAGTTGGGTGCTGACCGAGCTAGCTCGATGTCGTGCGGGTGGCTCTCGATCTGGCCCGATTGGGTCAGCCGGACGAAGCGCGCCTTGACGCGCAGGTCGGCGATCGACTCGGCGCCGCAGTACGTCATGCCGGCCTTGGTGCCGCCGATCAGCTGGTAGAGGATGCCCGACAGCGGACCCTCCACCGAGATGCGCGCCTCCACTCCCTCGGGGACGAGCTTGTGGCGGTCGACCTGCGGGTAGCGATCGCTGCCGGCCGACATCGCGCCGAGTGAGCCCATGCCGCGGTACTCCTTGACCACGCGGCCGCCGACGCGCTCCGACTCTCCGGGGCTCTCCTCGGCCACGGCCAGGAGCCGCCCGAGCATGACCGAGTCCGCGCCCGCGGCGAGAGCCTTGACGATGTCGCCCGAATAGCGGATGCCGCCGTCGCCGATGATCGTGACGCCACGCTCGTGAGCCACCGCCGCACAGAGCTGGATCGCCGTGAGCTGCGGGAAGCCGACGCCGGCAACGATGCGGGTCGTGCAGATGGACCCGGGCCCGATGCCCACCTTCACCCCGTCCGCGCCCGCTTCGATGAGAGCGGCGGTTCCTTCGGCCGTGGCCACGTTGCCGGCCACGATGTCGATCGCGGTTCCGTAGGCGTCGCGGTAGCGCCGGATAGCCTCGATGACGTTGCGGGTGTGGCCATGCGCCGTGTCGACGACCAGGGCATCGACGCCGGCCTTGACGAGCAGGTCCGCACGGATCACCGAGTCGGGGCCAACGCCCACGGCGGCAACTGCGCGGAGCCGCCCCTTGCTGTCAACGTTGGCGAGGGTCGCGTCCCCGGGCACCGTCGCCGCCTTGACGGCCGCGACCTGCTCGGCCTGACGCTCCGGTGCCTGGTTGCGATGAATGACACCCACGCCGCCTTCGAGGGCCATGGCGATGGCCATCCCGTCCTCGGTCACGGTATCCATGGCCGCGCTCACGACCGGTGTGTTCAGCCCGATGTTCCGCGAGAACCGGCTGCTCAAGTCGGTCTCGCCGGGCAGGATCTCGGAGTATTGCGGGATCAGCAGGACATCGTCGAAAGTGAAGCCCAACATCGGTTCGACGAGGCCCACGCCCGAAACCTCGCCTGAGCCGGCCCGTCCAGTCGTCGTCGTCATCGGCCGCCGTCCTCTCTCACTCGCTCGATCGGTCCGCCGGCCGATCCGCGCCTGGAAAAGCCGGCGCCTAGCCCGAAACAACCGGGTCGCCCTCCGACCGGTGTTGCGGGTTGGTTGGCGGTCATTCTACGGATCGCGGGCACGGGCCGTACGATCGAGCCGCCCGGCCGCGTGGACACGGCTCGGTCGGGCACGGCGCCGGCCCGGCGGCCGCCTGCGTCCCATCGGGCTTCCGCGTAGGCTTCGAGACGCAGGAGGTGCAGGCATGGAGCAGAGACGGCTCGGCGATTCGGGCTTGATGGTTTCGGCCGTCGGGCTCGGCACGAACAACTTCGCCGGCCGGCTGCACGACGAGGCCGCCCGCCTGGTGCTCAACGAAGCCCTCGAACAGGGCATCACCTTCATCGACACGGCCGACGTGTACGGTCGCGGCTCCGAGGAGGGCTCGGGCGGGTCCGAGAGCCAGCTCGGGCGGTTGCTTGCCGGTCGGCGGGTCCGGTTCGTCCTCGCGACCAAGTTCGGCTTCCCGATGGGCGAGTCGCCGCTGGATCGTGGCGCGTCCCGCCGCTGGATCGTTCAGGAGGTCGAGAACAGCCTGCGCCGCCTCCGCACCGACTACATCGACCTGTACCAGGTGCATACGCCAGACCCCGAGACGCCGATCGAAGAGACGCTGCGCGCCCTCGACGACCTGGTGCGCTCGGGCAAGGTTCGATATGTCGGCCATAGCAACTTCGCGGCCTGGCAGATAGCCGACGCCGACTGGACGGCCCGGACCGAGCATCTTGCCCGGCCGGTCTCGGCCCAGATGCACTACAACCTGCTGGTGCGGGGGATCGGGACAGAGGTGATCCCGGCGTGTGCCGCCCACGGCCTGGGCATCATCCCCTACTACCCGCTCGAGTCCGGTTTCCTGACCGGCAAGTACAAGCCGGGAGGCGAGGGACGCGGACGACTAGCGGAGAGCGCCCGTGCCGGAGAGGTGATGTCGCCGGCCAACTTCGAGCGGATTGCGGCGCTCGAGACCTTTGGCGCGGAGCGGGGCCACTCGCTATTGGATCTGGCATTCGGCTGGCTGCTCAGTCAGCCGATCGTGGGCCCGGTCATCGCCAGCGCCTCGACGCCCGAGCAAGTCCGGGCCAACGTGGTGGCCGCCGAATGGCGCCTCTCCGTGGCGGAGATGGAGTCCGTGGCCGCGCTCTGACGGCCGGCCTGGCTCGGGGCGCGGTCAGGCCCGTCATTGAGGCATCCTAGCGATCCCCGACCCGGGTTCGCGTCTGGGGTCACCCGCGAATCGCGTCCACGGGCCGCAACGGCAGGGTCGTTGGCCGGGCCGCCGGCGCCGCGCCGCAACGGACGCGGCCGCTGTGGGATGATCCGCCCGTGAGGGCTCCCGCCGTTAGCTCCAGTACCGTTTCCGGGCCACGACCGACGGCCCGTCGCTTCGGTTCCGCGGCCGGCATGTTCGGCCGCAACCCCGACGTTGTGTCCATGAGCGTGATTCTCCTGGTCGCCGGGGTGGTGCTCATCGCCGGCCTCGAAGTCGTGCGCTCGTCGCCGGACTGGGGCTTCACCTACGGCGGCGCCGTGAACGGCGTGTTGTCGCAGCTGCCCACGACCGGGCCCGCGGCCCTCCTGCTGGCCGCCGCAACCACCGCGAATCTGCTCGCCGGCGCCGTGGTGCTTCGTTTGCTCGGGGTGCCGGCCTTCAGAAGCCTGTCGGACGTTGCCCTGGCGGGCTTCGCCGCGGCCGTCGTCCTCGACGCGGGTACGCTCTTCCTGCTCGGCAGCGTCGGCCTGTTCGGCTGGCCGGAGCTGCTCGTCCTGCATGCGGCCGTCGCTGCGGCCTACCTGGCCACACGCCGGCGGCGGCCGCTCATGGCCGCGCCGGTTCGGTGGCGGACCACACGGCCCGCTGCATGGTGGCTGCTGGTCCTGGTCATCTGGGCCGGCCCGCTCATCGTCCAGCTGGCGTCGCCGGCCGTGCCATTTATGGACGTTCTACCCAACCACGTGGCCCCGGTCGAGCACATCCGGGTCTTCGGCAGCTTCAGCACGCTGACCACTTCGCCATCGCCGATCTATGGGCCATCGCGCCTGATGCTCGGCTACGTGGCATTCCTGGGGCAGCTGACGACGATCACGAACCTGGATGCGATCCTGGCCGAGGCCGCCTTTGCCCTGCCGCTGACGGTGCTGATGGCCCTCGCCGTCCGAAGGCTGGCCCGCGACCTGTTCGGCGGCAGCGCGCCGTTCTGGGTGTTGCTCACGTTCCCCCTGACCTTCACGTTCATGCGGATCCCCGACGCTCGGGGCACGGTGGTGGTGTTTCCGCTCGCCGCCCTGGCACTGAGCGCAATCGCCGCCGAGTTGCGCGAGCGGCGCCGAGCGCCCGGCAGCGGCGGGCGGGCGAGTGACGTCGATGCGCCACGCTCGCGCCGGCCCGACCTCACGCTGGCGTTTGCGATCGGCGCCGGCTTCCTCGTTCACCCGCTCGTCGGCCTGGTGGCGATGGCCGCCGCCGGTGGAGCGCTGGTCCTCTATCCGGCGGCCCTGGCCCGGAAGCTCGTGCCGGCTCTTGGCAGCGGCGTGGTCCTGGCCATACCGCAGGTGCTGACGATGGGCGCAATCGCCGCCCCGGCCTGGGTTGGCGCCGCCTTCATCGCCGCGGCCGTGGCCACGGCCTTCGGTCTGGCATTCGTCGTGGGCGCGGTCTGCGACCGAGTCGAGCGACCGGTCCCGGCGCCCACTCCCGCCGCGCCCGCCACTGCCCGGTCATCCGACTGGCATCGGGCCGCCCTCCTGGCAGCCGTCATCGTGGCTCTGCTCGTCCTGACAACTCGCCTGATCGGCCCGTCCGGCGACCCAACCCACCCCTCCGACCCCGGCGGAGAACTCCTCGTCGACTTCCCGCACCTCGTCTGGCTGAGTCTGGCCGGGGCGGCCATATCGATCATGAGACCGTACCGCGGCTGGACCGTGCTGGGCTGCGGCATCGCCGCAGGACTGGCCGCCTGGGCCGCTTCGGGGCTCGTCGGGTCGGCCACCCTGACGCAACAGGCCGTCCACTACGAAGTCCCGAAATCGGTCGAGTACTGGCTGCCGGTGATGCTCGCCGTCGGAGCAGCCGGAGCTCTGGCCGCCGTCCTGCGGCTGCGCTCGCTCGCCGTCGTGCGGCCGGTCGTGGTCGCCGTCTTCCTCGTCGTCGCCGCCTATCCGATCAGCCAGCCCTTCGCAGCCGACATGAGCGTCGAGATCGCCGAGCATCCCGGCGCGGAGTCAGTCGGGCTGGCGTTGCGCGAGGCCGAACTCGGGTACTGGGCCGGCTACCCCGACGCGCGCCTGATCATCGATGCCCCTCGCCGGGAGGTCGTCGACGAGCTGCGCGCCGAAGAGCAGGCCGGACGCCTCGGCCCCGACACCCGCGTTCTCCACATCGCCTCGAGCTTCCAGCAGTGGTCGTCGGTCCCGATCGGCGTCTTCACCGGCGCCCTCGAGACTTCGATCTCGCTCCAGCCCGAGCTGAGCATCCATACCGAGGGCGGCCGACTGCTCGGCTTCGACCAGATCGAACAGGAGCTCGCGGCCGGGTACGGCTATGTGGTCGTCGAGCCGTCGAACCTATCGGGAGGCCTGATCGACCGAGTCGATTCCGGTCTCGCCGCCGCCGGCTACCGCCAGATCTGGTCGAACTCACAGGCGACCATCTACACGCGCGGCTGACCGCCCGCGGCCGAGGCTGCTCAGCCGCCGGCTACCACATGATCCCGTCGTCGTCCGACTCGGCGACGATGAGCGAGTACAGCGCCGACTGGCTGATGTTCGCCACGCCGGCCCGAGTGTTCTTGTCGTTGCAGGTGGTGCCGCACGTGTCCATGACCGCGTATGTCCCGGCGGCGTCGTCGTAGCCGACGACGGTGACGAAGTGGTTGACCGCCGACCCGGTCGACTTGACGCTCCAGTACGGCAGTGAGTTGGTACCGTCGGACGTTCGGGCCGCTATCACGACGGGCACGCCCATGTTGATGTCGGCGTGGACATGGTCCAGCAGCGCCGGTTCGGTCAGCTGCGACGCCCGAAGGATGACGTAGAAGTAGCTGACGCTCGATCGACCGGAGACCTCCCAGTTGAGGGCGTCGACCAGGTTTTCGACGTTGGTGCTCGGGGGTTTGGCGCTCCAGTTCATCAGGCCGGGCTGGGACCACCATGACAGCTGCTGGTCGGGCGTCGGCCACTCGACCTCGGCCAGGTGCAGGATCATGCCGCGACCGTACCCGCCGCCGTCTTCGGCCTTCCAGTACGTGCTGGCTCTTCGGTTCGCGCCCAGATCGACCGGCTCCACGAAGGTTCCGGACTTCGTCGTGACTTCGCTCCGCGAAGCCGGCCAGTAGTAAAGAACCACCGCCGCCGTCCCGGCCCCACAGAGGAGCGAGTAGTTGTAGTCGGTGTAGGCGGTCCCCTCATCGTCCTTGCCGATCCTCGGCGGTTCCTGGATCAAACCGCTCCAGCGCGTGTCCAGAGCCGTGGCAGGTGGGTAGTCCGGCGTCGGCAGCGCCTGATCCCGGACGACCACGCCGCCGCCGGCATCGAGAACCACTCTGCCGTCGGTCTTCGCCTGGACCAGGATCGGGTCCGGCTGCCACGGATGTTCGGTCTGCGATGGCGCGGTGGTCGCACTCGCACGAGCCGTCGCGGCGGCCGATGCTGGAGCCGAGGGACTCGCACTCGGGTCAGCGCCGCCGGCGAGCAGATCGAGAGTGGGAGAGAACGCCGGCGTGGGCGAGCTGAGCGCCAATCGCGAAGGCGACGCCGAGGCTCCCGACGTAGACCCGGAGGAGCCGTCGATCAGGCGAGGGACCTGCCACAAGACGATGACGGCCAGCGCGACAGACAGGATCGCCACGATCCTGCGGTGCCGGCGCAGAGCTACCGGCATCAAGCGATCGCGGGGCGCGAACTTGGATCGACTGTCAGAGACGTTGTAGTCGGTGCGGCGGACATGCCCGGACTATACCGAGATCGTGGCGGCATGGGCCGGGCTCCGCTTTCGACGCCGGCTTCCCGGTCCCGCGACCTATCTTGCGGCGGCCGGCGTAGTCGGCGAAGAAGCCTCGCGAGGCGCCGCCCCACACGCCCCGTGGCGTCACAGGGGCGCCGACTACGGCGTCGCTCCCGGCACGAACGGAGACCTCGCCGCGACTCCGGCCGGTGCTAGACTCGCGGCCTTAGCGGCGCCGAGGGATTGGGTGGCGGGCCGGATTGCTGGAGGGGCATCGTGCAAAACCTGCGTTCAAGGGTGACCGCTCTCGCCACCGCCGCGCTTCTAGCGGGCGTTGTCTCGAGCTGCGCTGCGCCGGGCAATTCGCCGACGGACATTCCGGCGCTGAGGTCCGCGATCGTGGCCAATTACCCGAGCGTGGACGGATCCACCACCACCGGGCCCCTGGCGCGCCTGCTGGCGTGTGACCTGCTGGGCGTTCCGTGCGTCTGGTCGGCTCCCGCGTCGGCGAACATCGAGCGTACATACGTGCCCGATCCGAACGCCGCCATTCCGTCGCAGACCGGGTCGACCATCACCGGCATCAAGTTCAGCACCACGCACAACGCCTACGTGAACCTCATCGAGGGCAAGACAGACGTGCTCCTGGAGGCCCGCCTGCCCTCGCCCGACGAACAGGCAGAAGCGACGGCAAAGGGCGTCGAGCTCGAGCCGCACGCCTTCGCGCTGGACGCCTTCGTCTTCCTCGTCAACACGAACAACCCGACCGAGAACATGCCGCTGGCGACGCTGCGCGACATCTACGCCGGCAAGATCACCACATGGAGCGGGGCGAGCATCGACCTGGGCGATCCGTCGGCCCAGATCCACGCCTACCAGCGCGAGCCCAACTCCGGTAGCCAGGAGCTGATGAAACAGATGGTCATGGGCACCACGCCGATTGTCGACGCCCCCCAGATGGTCGTTCAGACGATGGCCGGGCCGTACAACACCATCGGCGGCAATCCCGTGACCGGCGCAGGCGGGGACAGGCTCGGCCTCGGCTTCTCGGTCTACTACTACGCCGCGGTCATGTTCTCGAATCCGCAGGTCAAGATGATCGGCGTCGACGGAGTCAAGCCGACGTCGGCGACCATCTCCTCGCGGGCCTACCCGCTCGCGGCCGAGGTGTACGTCGTGACGCGCAAGGACGCGGCGGCTGGAAGCCCGGCGCTCGAGTACAGGGACTGGCTGCTCTCTCCGGATGGCCAGCGCGTCGTGAAGCAGAGCGGCTACGTGCCCGTCGCGTAGCCCGACCGGCCGGCCCTTGCGAAGCCGGGCAGCTCCTACGGCTGCGCCAACGCCGGCATGTGATAGACGCGGACGCTGCCCGGAGGCAGCGGAGTCATCCGCGCTCGGATGATCGACCCCGGCACTACCGCATAGACAATGGTCCGACCTGCCGGGTCCACGACGAAAGCCTCCAGCGAGTCGACGGCCGGCGACAGGCAGGCCAGGGCCTCGGCGACGTGGTCCAGGCGCTCGAGGACCAGCGGATCGGCGGCCTCCGCCGTGTCGCGCACGGGCCACTGAACCTCGACGCCCACGTCGTCGGGTGCGTTGGGCGTCGGGCTGCCCTGGTCCACGAGTCTTGAGCCGATGATCAAGTAGGCGGCCGTGTTGCCTTCGGCGCCGAAATAGGCATGGATGGCGGCTCGCGCCTCGGACCAACCGCATGAACTCGCCGCCGGGGTTTGAGCTGCCTGCGGCACCGTGGCGCGGGGTTCTTCGAGCGCGGTCCCGGTGGCTTCGACCGCGGCGATCAGGTCGTCCGTGGTGGGGTCGTGCAGGCCCACGAAGGCGCTGACAGGGAGGAAGTCCCTGTACCAATGCTGGAAGCGGCCGTCGACGATCATAGGATTGACCTGGTCGAAGACCCGTTGGGCGCACGGGATCTGGTCGACGATCCGGTATGAGATCGACAGCCCGCTCTCCAGAGCCTGGCGGTCCGCAGCGGCCATGCCTGACAGGGGCGTCGCCGGATCGATCTCCGGGTCCACCAGCCAGACCGAGAGCGTGAACTTGGCGCCGATGGTCAAGTAGTGGGCTTCGAAGTCCTGCCCGGCAAGGAGTTGATCGACCTGCGCGAGCACCAGTGCGGCGGTGCAGTTGACCGACGGCGACGGCGTGGGGATCGCCGCCGTGGTCGGCGACGGGGTCGGCTCTGACGAAGGCAACGCGGCCTGCCCGGAGCAGCCCGCCAGGGTCACACACACGGCCGCAGCCGCGGCGATTGATGTCGCGTACTTCAGGATCATCAGGGCTTGAGCAACCTGCTGGCTGCGGACATCGTGCCCCAGTCGCCGCCGTAGCCGCCGGCAATCAGGATCTCGCCGTCGTCGAGCAGGGTCTCGCTCGAGCCGCCGAAATCCGGGAACCCGGTCGCGATCACCTGGAACGTCCCGCTGTCCGGGTCGAACGCCTGGACCGTATCCACGGCTGGACAGCCCGCGTCGAGGCTGCCGAAGAGGAGCACTCGACCATCCGGGATCCTGATCGCAACCGATGCTGCCGGTGACGTGTTCATCGGACCCACCGATGTCAACCCCTGCGTCCTGGGATCAAAGACCTCGGCCACTGGCGGCGTCGTACATCCGACAATGTCGTAGGGGCCCCAATCCGTGATGAGTACGCGGCCGTCGGAGAGCAGGGTGGAAGTTATTGGGGGGTGCTGGAGCACCAGCAAAGTGGACCTGGTCAGGGCGTTCGACGGATCGATCAACTCGGCGTCACTGTAGTCGTAGCGACCCGCCGAGTAGCTCCCCCCGAGGATCAGCACTCGCCCGTCGTCGAGCCGCGTCGCCATCGCTCCGTGTCGGGCCTCAGCCATGAGCGGTCCGTTGCTGAACGCTCCGCTCGCCAGGTCGAAGACAAAGGTGGCGTCCGAAGCCGAAGTGTCGAATTGGTCGGTCGAGCCGCCGGCGATGAGCACCCTGCCCTCGGCCAGCAGCGCGACGGTGGGATCGAATGGCAATTCGATGCCGGCGGGTGGTTCGACCACGAACGAGGTCCCGCTGGCCGGGTCGTAGAGTTCTATCGTGCCGAGGAAGGTGCCGAAGTCCCCGTCACCACCGGACACGAGCACGCGGCCGTCGTCCAGCAGCAGCGTCCGCGCGTCGGTACGCGGCTCGGCCAGCGAGCCGTTAGGGCCGAACTTGCCGGTGCTGGGGTCGTAGACTTCCACGCTCGCCGTGACGGGCTCTACACACGCCATCGGGCACACGCCCTTGTAAGGAGTTCTGCCGCCCAGGATCAGGACGCGGCCGTCCTCGAGACGAACCGCGGCCTGGCCCGCGCGAGCCACGGTCATGGCCGGGCCGGACTTGACCGTGGCCGGCGCCATCGGCCGTTGGCTCGGGCGTGGGCTTGGGGTTGGGGACGGCGTCTGGCGTGGGCTGGGGGTCGGGGTCGGTGACGGGGCCGCCAGCCCGGCGCTGCTCGTGACGACCGTCGGACTGAGTGTGGCCGTGCTCGAGCAGGCAGCCACAACCAGCAGCAGAGAGAAGATCGAACCTATTCGGGCGAGACGTCCGATTCGCGCCCTCACGCTTGCCCCTCCCACAGCATCCATAGGCTCATCATGGCTTGATGAGCCAGCTGGCATCCGTCATCTGCCAGTCGCTGCCCTGGCCGCCGGCAATCAGGATCTCGCCGTCGTCCAGGAGCGTCGCGCTGAAGCCGCTGATCTCTGGGAACCCGGTCGCGATCACCTGGAACGTCTCGCTGTCCGGGTCGAACGCCTCGACGGTGCCCACGGCTGCGCACCTCGAGTCCACCCCGCCGAAGACAACCACTCGACCATCCGGGATCCTGATCGCAGCCGATCCGGTACGCGGCGTGCTCATCGGACCCACTGGGGTGAACCTCTCGGTACTGGGATCGAAAACCTCCGAGACTTCCGGGGTGATGCAACCCGCAGCGCTGTCCCAGAGACCCCATTCCTCGACGAGAACGCCTCCGTCGGAGAGCAGGGTGGAAGTTGCCCCGTACTGGGACAACGACAGCGTGGACTGGGCAAGGGGGTGCGACGGATCGATCAACTCCGCGTGTTTATTCGGGTAGGTGTAGGAACCGCCGACGTAGTCTCCGCCCACGATCAGTACTCGCCCGTCGCGGAGCAGCGTTGCCGTCGCTCCTTGTCGGGGCTCAGCCATGAGCGGTCCGTTGCTGAACCCGCCGCTCGCCGGGTCGAAGATCAGGGTGACTTTCGATGTCGTTCCCAGGGCGTACGAGCCACCGGCGATGAGCACCCTACCGTCGGCGAGCAGCACTTCCGTGGGACCGCTTGGCAGGTAGGAAATGTCGGAGGGTGGCTTGACGAGGACCGCTGTCCCCTGGGCTGGGTCGTAGATTTCGAGCGTACTGAGGTCTTCGCCGTACTGGCCGTTGCCGCCCGTTACGAGCACGCGGCCGTCGTTCAGTAGCAAGGCCTTCGCGTCGGTACGCGGCTCGGCCAGCGAGCCGTTGGGGCTGAACTTGCCGGCGCTGGGGTCGTAGATCTCCACGCTCGCCGTGGCGGGGGACATGCACGCCATTTCGCATTTGCCCGTGAATGGAATCGTGCCGCCCATGATCAGGACTCGGCCGTCGACGAGACGAACCGCAGCCTGGCCCGTGCGAGCCTCGGTCATTGCGGGGCCTGGCTTTGTCGTGGCCGGCGCCATCGGGCGCGGGCTGGCCGTTGGGCTGGGAGTTGGCATCGGTGACGGCGTCGACAGCCTGGCGCTGCTCGTGACGACCGCCGGGCTGGGGGTGGCCGTGCTCGAGCAGGCAACCACGGCCAGCAGCAGAGCGAAGATCGAGCCCATTCGGGCCAGACGTCCGGTTCGCACCCTCTCCTCCCAAATCATCTATGTCGCAGTCGCTCCATGACTCCCCGATCACCGCTCTTGTTGTGCGGCCGGCAGGCGCCATTCCAGGGACCGGCCCTATCCTGCCGCCTGGGAGCTGCCGACGAGACCATGATGCTCCCTCCCAACCCGCACGACTGCGCCAAAGCAAGCGGCCAGACGATCGCGCTAGTGACCACGACTCCGAAGTCGGTGACTCCTGGGGCCGGATCATCCGGACGCGAGACGGCAGGATCCGGGACCTACCGAAGGCACATAAGCGCCAGTGAAGCGCTGTCTGGCAACCTTCGCAGGTGCTTCCCTCCTCAGTCGCCGAACGGCTCTACGGGCTGGCTCCCGACCAGCGGGCGGCCGCGACCGCGCCCCCAGGTCC
>PMYK01000031.1 GCA_003171255.1 Chloroflexota bacterium | reverse complement strand
GTGATGGCGGTTCTCGTCGTGGTCGGGATCGTTGCCGCGTCGCTGCTCGCCGGCAAGACTAACCCGGTGCGGGTCGGCTTCAGCGGCGGATCGCAGGCGCTCGAGCATTCGTTCACGGCGACGGCCGCTGCCCTGGGTGTGCCCGTGACGGTCACCGATATTGCCGACGTCACCGCCGGGGAGGCGCAGGTAACGGCGGGCACNNCGCCGACGGCCGTGGCGAAGGATTCGGTCCCGTCGAACGTCGAGTCCGCTCTATCCCTGGCCGCGGAGGCCGCACGCCTTTCCGACGCCGGCCTCACACCGGCTGCCGTCAAGTCGGCCATGGCCCTGGTNNGCCCCCCAATCCCAAGGACAACGAGAACCTGCTCGCCAGCCTGGCCCTCGGAATACTGCTCTGGATCGCGCTCGGTCAGTACGGGAACCTGGTGGCCCAGGGCGTGGTTGAGGAGAAAGCGACGCGGATCATGGAGATTCTGCTCGCCACTATCCCGCCGAGTCGCCTGCTCGCGGGCAAGGTCATCGGGGTCGGCCTGGTGGGTCTGCTGCAGCTCACGATCGTGGGCGCGGCCGCGCTCGTCGCGGTCCACGTGACNNCTCGGCTTCCTCTTCTACGCCACCGCCTACTCCGCGGTCGCCTCGCTCGTCTCGCGCCAGGAGGAGGTCCAGAGCGCCGTCGCGCCGATCTCGATCTTCCAGATCGCGGGGTACCTGCTCATGTACGCCTCGCTGCCGAATCCGAGCGGCCCCCTGGCCACGGTCTGCTCGGTGCTGCCGCCGTTCGCCCCCATCCTGATGCCGGTGCGGATGGCGGCCAGCGACGTGCCGTCCTGGCAGGTCGGCGTGGCGGTAGCGCTAATCGTGGCATCCATCGGCGGCCTGACCTGGCTCGCCGGCCGCATGTATACCAATGCAGCCATGCGAATCGGAGCGCGGGTGCGGTTCATGGATGCGTTCCGCGGGTAACGCTCGCAGCTAGGTCCAGCACGTTCAGGCCCCATTGGGCCCACAGTTCGGAAGGAACAAGGCGATGTCTCGTGTGCAGTCTCATCCATTCTTGACCCTGATGGCGGTGGTCTCCGCGATCCTGATCGTGGTCGGCCGGGTCAATCGCGGCGTCTGGTGGGGCGACTGGGTCTTTGTCGCCGGAATCGCGGTCCTCGTGGTTGCAGGCGCCCTCTTCCTCCTCCTGACAAAGAGCTGATCGAAGCGACCTCGTTTCGGCCCGATGCGGCACTCAGCATTGGCCACCACGGGAGAACACCCAAGACATGAAGGCGCTGGCTCTGATCATCATCCTGGTCGGCGCCGTCCTCGTCGTGGTGGGACGCTTCGGCAGGAATACGCCCGTTGCGATCGTTGGGTACGCGGTACTCGCGGTGGGGTTGCTCCTGGGACTGCTATCACGTTGACTCGGCCGTCTCACTGGCCCATCCCTCACACGACCCGTCCGGGGAAGCGACTCGCTGACGGTCCGGTATTGGCGCATTCGAGGGATTTCCCTGATCTCTGGTGATTCTGGAGCGCGGCCTTTTGGGCCCGCCCAATCCCAGGCTAGCGATCCCCCTCGATCCAGCCCTGACGTTGAGCCACGCGCACCAGCGACGTCCGGCTCGTCACGTCGTAGCGGTCGAACATACGCCTGAGCTGGCTTTCGACGGTCTTCAGCCCGAGGGACAGACGTTCGGCGATCTCGGCATTGGCGTGGCCCTCGGCCACAAGCGCCAAGATCTGGGCCTCCCGCGGCGTTGGTGGACGCAGCGCCGTGCGCACGGCCCGACGGACGGCGGCCGAAAAGGCCGTGCCCCCGTCTGCGACCGCTCGCACTGCGGTGAGAATCTGCTCGATATCCGCCATCTTCGATAGGTAGCCCTTCGCCCCGTACTTCACTGCGGCGACGTAGTAGCTCGGATAGGAGTACGCGCTCAGCATGATGAATGCCGGGCCCGGCGTATGACTGGCGAGGATCTCCAGCCCGTCCACGGTCCCGGTCAGGCGGATGTCACACAGGACGACATCGGGCGATTGGGCTTCGATCAGACGGTTGGCCGCGACGCTGTCCCTCGCCGTACCCACAACCGTAACGTCAGGCTCGCCCCGCAAGAGTGCGGTGAGCCCTTCGGCGATGGCAGGATGATCCTCGATGATCGCCAGCCGGATCATGTTCCCTCCGCCGCCCCTGGCGCGGCGCCGACATGAGCTCTCCGCTTGCCGAGCGGCAGCCGAACGATGATCACCGTGCCCTCACCGAGGTTTGACTCGGCCTCGATCGTTCCGCCATGTGCGGTCACGATCTCACGGGCCAGGTAGAGCCCAAGTCCGAGCCCTGTCGATGCCTTCTGCCCCAGCCGGGCATATGGCTGGAAGAGCTGCGGCAGCACGTTGCTGGCGATCCCCGGGCCGTCATCGCGGACCTCGACCACGGCGTACGAACCGGACCGCCGCACGGTCACGTCGATCGTCGACTTCGCGGCGTGCTCGACGGCATTGGCCAGGAGATTGACGAATACCTGCTCCAAACGGCCGGCGTCCGCCCGGACGAGGATCGATCCGCGACCTGGCGAGACCCGCATCGTTGGTGCGTTCGGAAGCGTCTCGGCAACATCGACCGCGTCGCGCACCACCGTGACCAGATCGATCGTTGCCGCGACGAGTTCCAGTCGACCGGCCTGGATGCGGCTCACATCGAAGAGGCGATCGACGAGATCCCCGATCTTCCTGGTCTGCGCGAGTGCTCGGGCCGCATAGGTGTGAGCCTGCTCGGAGCTGTCGGAACCGAGGTTACGCTCGACGAGCTGGAGGTACCCGTGCAGGGCGGCAACCGGCGTCTTGAGCTCGTGGCCCGCCGCGCCCATCAACCGCTCCAGGCTGAGCCTCATCGTCCGTTCCGACAGGTCGCGGATGGTCAGCACGCCGCCCCAGGTCCGGTCCCCGGCGGTGAGCGGCTCGGCCACGGCCTCGAACCAGCGCCGAGTCCCCTCGGGCTGGGTCACCGCGAACTCCATGCGGAACCGTTCGCCTCGGGCGGCCCGTTGTTGCGGCCGACTAGCCGGCGGAATGGGGAGACCGGCGGCATCTTCGGGTTCGAGTTCTAACCCGGCCCCACCGAAGAACCGCTCGTAGGCGTCGTTGGTCACCACGATCCGACCCTCGTAGTCCACGGCGACGACCGCATCGCCGAGGCTGGCCAAGATCGATCGCAGACGATCGTGCTCCTCCTGGAGACCCAACCTCTGCTGCTCGAGAACGACGGCCTGGCTACTGAGCTCGTCGGTGCGCGTGGCGAGATCATCGTTCGCGACCCGAAGCTCCTCGACGCTTGCGGTCAGCTCCTCGTTGAGGGTCTCGAGCTCCTCGTTGGTGGCCTGGAACTCCTCGTTGATGGTTTCCACTTCCTCGCGAGTGGCCTGGGCGTCCTCGCTGGCGAGGAGCATCGCTTCGTTCCCAGCCCGGAGCTGGGCGACTAGAGCGGTCAGCTCCTCGTTCGCTCTAAGTAGCCGGCCGTTCGTGGCGACCGCCTTGTCGAGTCGCTGCTTCGTCCGGGTCTCGGCGTGACGCTCCTGCTCGAGTCTGGTCACGTCCGTCAGCTCGACGACGACGCCCTCGATGGCACTTGTTTCGACACGGTAGGGGCGGGCGGTGGCCTCTATGAAACGGGCCGTCTCGCTGGCGGCGTCCGTGGGCTCCACCTCGAAGACGGCCGAGGTGGTCTTGCCGGTCAACGCGGAGTCGATGGCCAATCGGATCGCGCTGGGCGGAAGGACCTCCGCAAGATGGATGAAATCCTGGTCGAAGGCCGTGCCGTGGATCCCGAGCATCCGGCGCGCCGCGGAGTTGATGCGCAGGATGTAGTAGCGAGGATCGATGACGACGATGCCGACGGTCAGGTTGATGAGCAGGCTATCCGCTGACGCCGCCGACTCCGCGACGCGCTGGACGTCGCGGTGCGCGCCTCGGATCGCTAGGTCGAGCTCGGATTCCTGGCTCCGACGCGGGCGGAGCGCCGGGGGTCTCATCGGTGGGATCGCGTAGTTTCCGGGCCGCCGCTGATAAACGCGCAGGCGCCCTTGCTCTTCTTCGAATGGCTCCGGCAGGGCCATGATGGTTTCGGACGGACCGAGGGCCAGCCGACCGCCGGGCCGCAACGAGAAGGCGAAGGTCTCGAGGGCGACCCGCTGCATCGGCGCGGTGAAGTAGATCAGCACGTTCCGGCAGAGAAGGAGATCGATCCGCGGGAAGGGCGCGCGCTCGCCGAGATCGTGCTCGCCGAAGACCATGAGTGCACGCAGCCGCTTGCCGACCTCGTAGCCGCCGTTCGTTTTCACGAAGTAGCGGTCTCGAGCGCCTGCAGGCAGGCTCTTGAGGGCAGCGGGCGGATAGACCCCCCGGCGCGCGAAGGCGATCGCCTGACGGTCGATGTCCGTCGCGAAGATCCGGATCTCCGGCCACGCGGCCTTCTCTCCGAGGGCTTCGGCAACCTCGATGGCCAGGGAGTAGGCCTCTTCACCGGTCGAGCAACCGGCCGACCAGATGCGGAGTTCGCGCCGATCGCGCCGCGCCTCCGCAATGAGCTCGGGGAGGACATGCTCGAGCAGGTACTCGAAGAAGGGAGGGTCTCGGAAGAACTCCGTGACCTTGATCAGGAGGCTGTTGACGAGCCGGGCGTACTCCTCCGGATCTGACTCCAGATACGCTGCGTACCCGGCGAGCGTTGGGCGGGCGGTGGCGTTCATGCGGCCGCGCAAGCGCCGCACGATCGTGGCCGGCTTGTAGCTGCCGAAGTCGATGCCGCTTCGCTCGTGGATCCGTTCGATGAGGTCGCGAAGATCGTCATGGTCGGGCCCCTCGGCCGGAGTTTTGCCGGCCGCCAGGAGATCGCACAGGATCGATCCGATCGAGTCGAGGTCGGCCGTCGCGTCGACCAGGGAAGGAGGGATCGAGCTCGGCATCGAGGGGAACATAGCCGTCGCGGGGTTCTCGATGACGACCGCTCCGCCCGCCTTCTTGACGTGCCAGGCTCCCGCGGATCCGTCAGACCCGCTGCCCGTGAGGATGACGGCGATGAGCCCAGGACCGAAGACGTTGGCTGCGCTCTCGAATAGCACGTCGATGGAGGGAGCGACTGCACCAGCCTTGGCCAGGCTGAGCCGCAGGTCGCCGTGGCTGATCTCCACGAGCCGGTTCGAAGGAACGACGAAGATCACGCCGTTCTCCAGGGCCTCCCGCTCCTCGACCACTCTGACTGGCAGCGTGGCGCGACGGGCGAGAATCTCGTGCAGGTGGCTGGGGCGGCGAGGGTCGAGATGCTGCGCGATCACGATCGGTGCCGGGAAGTCGGCCGGCAGGCTGGCCACGAGGCGCGAAAGCGCTTCGATGCCGCCCGCCGATGATCCGATCACGACGAGCTGAGATTCCTTGGGGACGGTCTGTCTTGCCACGATGCTCACATTCTATGGGCGATGATCCAGTGGAAAGAGCCCAGGTTCGCCGGCCGCCCGACTGACGCGCGGAAATGCCGGGTTCCATCCTCGCAGGTCCAGCGGCTTTAGCCTACCTCGCCGGGTAGTGCGAGCCGTCGCCTCGCCAGCCATTCCGGCCATCGTGGGGTTTTCATCCTCGCGCCATGTGGTTGCAGGTACCAGTATCGAGTCTCGACTACGGATCGACGGCTCCATCGGCTGTACAGCCAGATGCAGGTCTTTCGTCCGTCGCCGGAAAGAAGTTCACCGTGACAGTTCAGGAACAGCGGAGTGTCACCACAGACACACCGACCACCACCGAGTCCGGTGGCTTCAGCAACCGGACCGTAACCAGCCGCCAGCTCGACGTTCGGCCCAGCAACAACGAGACAGCCCGCCGCATCGTCGTCCTCGTCTTCGGCCTGATCCAGATCGTGATCGGGCTGCGGATCGTCCTGCTGCTTCTAAACGCCCACACCGGCAATTTCATCGTTTCGGTCATCAACAACGTCGGCGGGGTCCTGATCGCGCCGTTCGAAGGGATCCTGCGCACCAACGCCCTTTCGGCCGGCGGCTCAGTATTCGATGTCGCCGCCGTCGTCGCCCTCGTCGGCTGGACGATCGTTGAGCTGATCGTGATCTGGGGCCTGGGCGTCTTCCGCCGCGAGCCTGCCCTCGCCTAGTCCAACCGCCAAGTACGTAGCCCCGGCCGCCCGGCCGGCGGGCTGCACCTTAAGAGAGAAGGATCTTCCATGGACATTCCTCAGATGACACTGGTCGCCTGGATCGTCGTCGGCGCAATCGCCGGATTCCTGGCCAGCGAGATCATGGGTACCCGCGAGGGCCTGGTGATGATGATCGTGCTCGGAATTGTGGGCGCGGTCGTCGGCGGCTGGGTCTGCGCAGATCTCCTCAAGGTCGCCGACGTGACCGGCGTCAACCTGACGAGCATCGTCGTCGCCTCAATCGGGGCGATCATCGTCATCGTGGTCTACGACAGTCTGGGCGGCCGGCGCGGGCTGCTTCGGGGCCGCCGCTAATCCAAGCAAGCGCCCTGAGGGCGCTCAACTCGAAACCGCCCAGCAGGATCGGCCCCAGACGGGGGGCCGATCCTGCTACGTTCAGGCCGAACGCGTAGAAGACTGACGAGACATGACCGATCTCTCGAACCCAGCTACCCAACGGGTCGTCGAGGTCGCCTCTCGCAAGGGGGTGGCGCTCGATATCCGGATCCTGCCCGGCTCGACCCGCACCGCGGCTGAAGCCGCTCTGGCTCTCGACGCCGAGCTCGGTCAGATCGTGAAGTCAGTCGTCTTCGTGGCCGCGCGCCCTGAAGGCCGGCTGGCTCCCGTCGTTTGCCTGATCTCCGGGCGCAATCAGGTTGACCTGCGTCTGCTTGCCGCGGTGACGGGCGAGGTTGCCCTTCGCGTGGCCAGCGCCCGCGAGGCGCGCGATCTCACCGGCTACTCCATCGGCGGCATTCCTCCCTTTGGACACGGCCGCCACGTGCGCGTCCTGATGGACCAGGATCTGTGCCAGTATCAGTGGGTCTGGGCTGCCGCCGGCACGGACGCCGCCGCCTTCCGGGTCGCCCCTCGGACGCTGCGAATGCTCTCCAACGCCGTTGTGGCCCCGGTGGCCGAGGCGTCGTGGATGCGAGCTACCGGTGGAGCCAGTATCGAACCGCGACTAACCTTCGAGGCCGGCGCAGGCGCTTAGGGCCGCCCATGGCTGTGAGGGCGAGTCTCCCACCCCAGTCTGTGACCCTTCCGATCAGTGAATGGCGGTCCCGAGCAGCGTGCCGATCCCATAGGTCACTGCCGCAGCCAGAAGGCCCAACGCGGCCTGTCGGAGGCCGGCGCGAAGCGGCTGGCGGTGGGTGAGTCGACTGACACCGAGCCCGACGAGGAACAGCGCGGTCAGTGTGCCGGCGATGCTCAGCGTGAAGGCCGCAGTCCCAGACAGCAGGAGGTAGGGCGCAAGGGGCACAGAGGCGCCGACGGCGAAGGCCAGCAAGGACCCGACACCTGCCGTGACGGGCAGGCCCATGGTCTTGGCGGAGAGACCGATCTCTTCACGGACGAAGGTGTCCAGGGCCCGCTTCGGGTTGGCCAGGAGGCGGTCGACGACCACGTTGGCGCTGGCTCCCGAGAGGCCCCTCGACCGGTAGATCTCAACGAGGATGGTCCTCTCCTGCGCGGGAGTATGACGAAGCTGCTGGCGCTGGAGCTCGATCTGGTAGTCGAGGAGCTCGTGCTGCGAACGGACCGAGATGTACTCGCCGACGGCCATGCTGAAGCTGCCCGCGACGAGACCCGCGATGCCGGCCAGGACGACTGGATGAGGGTCTTGGGACGACGCACCGGCCACGCCCATGATCAGGCACACGTTGGCAACGAGACCGTCGGTCGCGCCAAACACGGTCGGGCGCAAGATGCTCGAGCCGCGTGTTTCGTGTGGGCTCGTCGGCGTGGCGCGCATGGTCCGTATGCTCGACCAGAGAGAATTCACGACGGCGAGCCTGGCGCTAAGCACAGCACTGCCCGAACCCCGCTGCGCTCAAGACGCGAGATGGCTGGTCCTCAGCGACGGCTGAAGCGATACCCGCCGAACACGAAGAACAGGATGAGGACGACGACCACGAGTTCTAGCACGGGACACCTTCTTTCATCCTCAGCCTGCTCGCGTGCACGCACGGGCACGAGGATGGAAACCCTCGCTGTTGTCGCGGAGTCAGAACTCGACGCTCCCGCCCGACCTCAGGACGTGATCGCGACGACCTGCGGGTCGGGTTCGCCGGGTTCGCCGAATACGCCGCGTGTTGTAATGGTTTTCATCCTCGCGGCCAGCGCCAGATCCAACCTAAGGTGAATGGCAGGCAGTGGCCAGGTAGGACACGTGCCGCCCGCGGTACAGGGAATCGTCGCGGGCGAGTGTTGTGCTCGGAGATGCCGCGGCTGTTCGAAGGTGTCTATATGCGTTACCAATTCAGATTTCTATTCCGGGCCCTGGCCGCGCTCGCACTAATAGCTCCCGTATCCCTCATCACCACATTGCCTGTGTCCGCTGCACCGCTCAGCGCGACCGGAGCGTGCGCCACGGGAACCGGCAACGCCGGTGGTGAAGGCATCATCTGCCAGGTCACCATCGTCAACACCGTCACCGCCAGCGGCGGATCCGCGGTCGTCACGGTGCACGAGTGTCTCGGCTCCGCGGGCGCCCCCACTGATGGAGCTCTCGGCCATACGTGTACGACCACCACGACCTCGCTGAGCACGCCGGTCACCTCGATCATTCAGTGCAACGGATCGGCCAACGGCGGGGGCGCCACGCTCAACTGCGCTGCCGTCATCACCAACAACTTCGTCGGCGTCAGCCCCGGTTCGACGGCCGTCACGGTGAACCAGTGCATCGGTTCGGGAGACGGCGTCACGACCGGCTGCAATCCTTTCCCGGCCACGACAACCGGCGCGGCGATCACCCAGTGCAACAGCTCGGCTAACGGCGGCGGCCTGGTCGGGATGAGTTGTATCGCGACCGGCATGATGTCCTCAGCCCTCGTTGTCACGATCAATCAGTGCAACGGCTCGGGTCTTGGCGGTGGCGGCAAGACCAACTGCTCGGCCAGCATGGCCAACAACGCCGTTGCAGCCTTGCCGTCGCCCTCGTCAAGCGCGGCGGCCTCGCCGTCGCCCTCGTCAAGCGCGGCGGCCTCGCCGTCGCCCTCGTCAAGCGCGGCGGCCTCGCCGGTGGCCTCGCCCGCCAGTGGGACACCGCCGACCTCGAGCACCACCAACGATGGTCCGAGCAACAACTCGACTCCGTCGTTGGCTCTGCTCATCTCCTTCGCTTTGGCCGGATTGGTCTTTGCGGTAGTCCTAACGAAGCGGCAGAGCATCCACCTCTAAGCGAACCCAGGTCGCCTCCTGCGACCGCGATGAACCTTGACCGACGGGCCGTTTCCCACGACCCGTCGGTTCGGTTTCGACGCTCGGTTGTGCGATCGGTCACCACCGACCGTGCGCCCGCCGTGGTCGGTCCTCGTCCATATGGGAGGTAACTGCGTGACGCCGGAGGTAGCAGGTTGGGCGATCGGCTGACGTTCCTCGGCCATTCGACCGTCCTCGTAGACCTCGACGGCGTGCGCGTGCTGACGGATCCATTGCTCGGCCACATGGCGGCCGGTTCCATCCGGCGTCAGGTTCCGGCCGTTCCCCCTGAAGCACTCGCGGGCCTTTCAGCTGTCTTCATCAGCCACGGTCATTGGGACCATCTGGATCTCTCCTCACTGCGGGCTCTCCCGGGCGAGCCGGAGTTCTTCGTCCCGTTCGGCCTCGGGCGCATCGTCGCAAAGGCGGCGCATGGGGTCGTCCACGAGATGCGGGCCGGCGATCGGCTGACAGTCGGTGATCTTACGTTGGAGGCGGTCCATGCCGAGCACGGCCGCCGCCGCTCGCTGTTCACGACCGCCGAGGGCGCACTTGGTCTCCTCATCTCCGGATCGACCGGCGTCTACTTTGCCGGCGATACCGACCTCTTCCCGGAGATGCGGCGGCTGGCTGGACGCGTCGACGTGGCGCTCTTGCCTGTGGGCGGCTGGGGTCCCACGCTTGGGCGTGGCCATATGGACCCGTCGCGTGCGGCTGAAGCTGCGGTCCGAATGCGCGCCGCGATCGCCACTCCCATCCACTGGGGCACCCTCTACCCCATGGGCCTGCGCCGCCTCACCGTCCGCCGGTTCGAGGGTCCGGGCGAGGCCTTCCGACAGGCCGTTGCCGCACGAACCGCTATCGTCGACGTGCGGGTTCTGCAGCCGGGCCAGTCGATGAACCTGGGCGGGCAGGCGGGGCAATGACAGCCGTGGACGGCAAGGGGTTTGCGGCGGCGGACCACGGTCTGCTCGCGTCCTACCGGCTTCAGGCTCGCCTGGCATGGGAATGGCGAGCGACCCGTCTTGCGATCCTGCGCCGCACGGTCCTGTCGTACCTGATGGCATGTCTGGCGCTGGCAATCACCGCCGCCATCCTCCGCGGTCTACACATCGACGGTCCGGCGGCCCTGTTGCTCGCTGGGCTCCTGCTGCTGGTTCTCGACAGCTCCTCTGCCATATTCCTCCAATGGCTGCTCGTGTCCCGGCCGATCTTCGTCGCCCAGACCGTTGGCCTTGTCGTGCAGGTCCTGGCCATCATCGCCATCGGCCGGGTGGTGCCGGGCGTATCCGTGGACGGCACGACGACGGCACTCTGGGCAGCCGTGCTGCTGACGATGCTCAACAGCCTGCTCGCCGAGCTCGTAGCGGTCAGCGACGACGATTCCTACTACGGCGTTCTCGTCCGGCGGCTGGTCGCGCGCAACTTCGGGCGCGCCGCGGAACCGACGCCGGGGCTGCTCGTAGTCCAGATCGACGGGTTGAGCCTTCCCGTCCTGAACCATGCAATGCGGGGCGGGCGGGTGCCGGTGCTCGCCCGCCTGGTGCGCGACCGAGAGGCGACGCTCCGCCCTTGGATCGCATTGCTGCCACCCACGACGCCGGCCAGTCAGGCGGGAATACTGCACGGTCGCAACGACGGCATCGCGGGCTTTCGCTGGTACGAGAAGGCCAGCGCCAGGTTGATAGTGGCCAACCGCCCAGACGATGCGGCCGAGATAGTCCGTCGCGTCAGCGATGGCAAGGGTCTGCTGGCCGATGATGGGGCCAGCATCGGCAACCTCGTAACCGGTGACGCACCGCGCAGCTACCTGACCATGGCCACGATCGGGGAGGGCAAACCAGCCGACGACGGCCGGCGCCTGCGTGGCTTCCTGGCAACCTCCGTCAACTACACGCGGCTGCTGGTGCTTGTGGTTGGCGAGATGGCCAAGGAGCTGTATCAGGCGGAGCGCCAGCGCGGCCGGTTGGTCGAGCCGCGCATGCCTCGCGGGCTGCACTACGCCGTCGAACGAGCCGTGACCAACATTGCCCTGCGCACCGTCTCGACAGCCTTCGTCATCGAGGAGATGTATTGCGGGGCGCCGACCATCTACGTGGACTACACCGGCTACGACGCCATAGCCCACCACTGCGGCCCTGAGCGCGAGGAGGCCATCGATGCGCTTGTGGGCATCGATCGGGCCATTGGGTCGTTGCTAAAGGCCGCGCGACAGACCAGCCGGGCCTATCGGCTGGTCGTGCTCTCCGACCATGGCCAGTGCCTGGGTGCCACGTTCAGTCAGCGCCACGGCCAACCGCTCGAGGCGGTCATCGCCGCGCTGCTGCCAGGCGAGATGAGCGTCGTGGGCACCACCGATTCGGTCGAATCGGCCGGCATGGGCCGACGCATTGCTGCCGAGCTGAGCCGAGGCCCCGGCCTGGGATCGCTGTTCGCACGCGTCTTGCCTCGCGCGCTGCGACCCTTCGGTGGGGGAGCGGGCCGCGGCGCAACCGCGGCGCCTCCGGACGTCGTCGTGGCCTCATCGGGCAATCTGGCCCACGTCTACTTCACGAGCCAGCCCGACCGGATGACCGACGAGGCGATCGAGGCGTGCTTTCCGGGTCTGATCGAAGCGCTAAGCCGTCATCCGGGGATCGGAGCGCTCCTGGTCAGGTCTTCCGCCGGTCACGCGGTGGTGGTGGGGCGTCAGGGACGGCTCGACCTGACCACCGGCCAGCCCGGCGGCGGCGACCCACTGGCCGACTATGGTCCGCGGGCGGCCCAGAACTTGCTCCACCTGGAGGGCTTCACGAATGCCGGCGACCTGATTCTCCTTGGCGCCGTCGACAGCGCCTCCGGCGAGGTCACCGGATTCGAGGAACTCGTCGGCTCGCACGGCGGCCTCGGTGGTTGGCAGGATGAGCCATTCATCATGTGCCCGGCGACGCTGACCATGGCCGAAGACCCGCTCGTGGGGGCGCCGGCTGTCTACCGCCAGCTGATCGCGTGGCAGGCGCAACTGCGTGGATCGCCGGACTAAGCTCGACCCGCAAATTGGCGCCCGCCCAGCGGCCGCGTCTGCCGCGGCGTTTCAGGGTTTCCATCCTCGTAGCCCGAGCCATCAATGCCTAGGGTGCAAGGCGAAGGCGAGGGCGAGCATTTCGTCCCGACGTCTGACCCGCGAGGTTACTCCCGTGGACGCAACCCTGACATCACAACAGGATCCAGGCATCACGTTCCTGGGGGCGGCTACAACCCAGGATGCGAACGGGGTGCGGTCGGTTGACCGTGCTGCCTCACTCCTCCTGGCACTTGGGGACTGGGATGGCGACGCCGGAGTCACAGAGATCGCTCGGAGACTCGGACTTCACAAGTCGACAGCTTCGCGCCTCCTCGCCACGCTCGAGAAGCGCGGCCTGGTGGAGCAGGACCCTGACTCGGGCAGGTACAGGCTGGGACTCGCACTGGTCCGACTCGGCGGCCAGGCCGAAAAGGCGCTCGACCTGCGGTCCATCGCAATGCGGGAGCTCAAGATCGTGGCGCGGTCCGTGAAGGACACGGTCACACTCAGCGTGCTCGAGGGCGACAGCGTCAGGACCATAGCCTGGTCCGATGCGATGGGGATGAGCCACCAGATCAGCAGTCGCCTGCCGCTACACGCCACGGCGCCAGGCAAGGTACTGCTCTCGGACCGCCCTGAGCGCGACGTCATGCGCCTGGCGAGGATCGGCTTCAGGCCCTACACGCCGCACACGATCGTCCGCGCCGATCTCCTGCTGGAGGAGATCAGCAGGGTCCGCAAGCGCGGGTTTGCGACGTCCTTCGGCGAGCACCAGTCAACGGTCAATGCGGTTGCTGTGCCGGTGTTCGATCGGCGCTCGGCCGTCGTGGCTGCCCTGGAAGTCAGGGCGGCCGGCCACCGCATCCCGCCCAGTCGCGTCCCCGAGCTGATCGCGAGCATTCGAGATGCCGCAGCGACCATCACCGGGCTCATCGGCGGGGTCGTGGCGTCCGCCTGACTCGAGCCGGACTCAGCCCTTAGCGGCGCTCCATGCCTCGACCGAGGTAGTGACCGGCGCCCCGCTGGTCGCGGCCTCTTCGATGGCGATCGACAGCAGCTGATCCTGGCAGGCATCCGCCAGCGGATAGGGCGCGTCGCCTTCGTCGTGGCACCAGGCCGCCATCCTCGCGAGCATGCTGCTGATCGCGATGTCCTCGTCGTTGAAGCGCAATCCTGGGAACGGATTGCGGTACAGGATCGTATCGCCCAGACTGATGTGGTCGGTGTCGAAGGCGTCGAGGTCCAGGTCGTAGCCGGTCTGGCGGCGCACCAGCGGCGATCTCACGATCGTTCGAGGTCCAACCAGCCGAACCACCTCGTCGTCCTCGATCTCGCCGGCTGAGCCGCGGATCAAGATGCGGCGCGACCGGAGTTGGTTGTGCCACTGGTTGTCCGTGAAGTCGTAGAGCCCCATCGACCCGCCAAAGTCAATCGTCGCGATGATGGTCTTCGCGTCCTTCGGCTGGTCGTCATCGGTCCAGGCATCGCGAACGAGCGGGTTGATGAGCGGTGCGACGAACGTGTGAGCGTTGACCGTCGCCAGCGCGAACCCGGCGCCGAGGAAGGCCCGGATCAGCGCCACGGCGTGGTACCCGTGCGTCGAGGAGAGCTGGCAGGACGTGACGGCGCCGATCGCCCCGCTGCGCGCCAGCGCCAATCGCGAGGCGTGGCTTGGCATCAGGTGGTACTGCTCGGCGACCTGGACCATGCCGCTCGCCCCAACCGCCCGCCACAACTGGCGGAGTCCGTCGAGGTCCGGCGCGGGCGGCGTCTCGGAGAGGACCGGCAGTGCAATCTCGACCGCGGCCTGTGTCGCGCCGGGCGCTGTCGCCCACGGCAGGGCAGTCACGACGAAGTCAGGGCGCTGGTGCGCCACCATCTCGGCCAGCGAGGTAAATGGGCGAACGTTCCACTGCGCGGCCACCCGCTCGGCCGACTCCTGGCTGCGTCCGACGAGGCCGACGACCTCGAACTGAGCCGGCAGCAGACCGGCCAGCCGCAGGAAGTACTGCGCCCGCCACCCGGTGCCGATGACGGCAAGACGCGCGGGGTTGTTTGTCATGGCTCGATCGGATGTAGACATGGGCTACAGCATAGCCGCGGGGTCGCCGCGCGGGCGCCGCGCGGGCCGGGCTCCTATGGGCCCGCCCGCCCGGACGCGGCCGCCGGCGCCATCCCATCGACCGCCCACTGATCCGAGCAGCATTCGGCCGCCCGTACCTACTACGTGGGAACTCAGCGCAGAGGGAGAACGAGATGTCCGAGGGAGCGGTCGTAGCGAGGCTGGCCCGGCGCGGCCGGGCCATTGCCGGGCGTCGGCAGATCCGCCGGGCAATGGTCGTGGTCATGGGAGTCGCCATTGCGGTTGGGGCCTGCGCAGGCTCGACGGTTACGCCCGGCGCGGCGTCGAGCCTGCCGGCGTTCGCAAGCATTGAGCCCGGAGCGAAGCTCGCAATGGGCAACGCCCCGCTGTTGGCTCCCGCCTCAGACGGCGACGCGGCGGTGGCGGCCGAGATCAACGACTTCGGCCTGGATATGTTCCGCCGACTCGATCCACAGGGCAACTTCGTCTTCTCGCCGACGAGCATCGCCTTGGCCCTGGCGATGGCCCGCCTCGGAGCCAACGGCGACACGGCGGCCGAGATGGATAGGGTCCTCCACTCGCTGGGCGCCCCGGCCCAGGGAAGCGAACTCGTGGCTCTGCTTCGGTCGCTCGATAGCAGTGAGGCCTGCGGTGTGGCGCAATTGCCGGCCACGCCCGAACCCGGCGGGCCGTCGTGCGAGCTAAGTGTCTCCGACGCGGCATTCGTTCAGACGGGCTGGCAGCTCGAACCGGCCTATCTCGATGCCCTGAGTTCGAGGTTCGGCGCGGGGGTCAACCTGCTCGACTTCGCCGGCGACTCGGAGGCCGCCCGGTTGGCCATCAATGCGTGGGTCA
The DNA here is from genome assembly GCA_003171255.1 of Chloroflexota bacterium. GTDB lineage: Bacteria > Chloroflexota > Limnocylindria > Limnocylindrales > CSP1-4 > Fen-1039. The sequence goes on along the minus strand of PMYK01000031.1, from coordinate 18,964 downwards.
ACCAGAAGACGCGCGGCCGGATCACCGATCCCCTCCAGCCTGGAAGTCCGGATTCCACCACGCGCCTGTGCCTGGCCAATGCCATCTACCTCAAGGCATCCTGGGAAGAGCAGTTCTGGCCGGAAAGCACTGCGCTGCACGCCTTCACGAAAGCTGACGGAACGGTCGTCGATGTCCCCACCATGGCCGCCTGGCGAACCCGCTATGCCTCGGATGTGGGCTGGCGCGCCATCGATCTGCCGTACCAAGGCAACCTGTCGATGATGGTCGTCGTCCCCGACGACATGACCGCCTTCGTCGCGAGCCTGGATGCCCAGAAACTGGCCGGCGTCGTCGGCGGTGAGCAGTCATTCCCCGTGGTGCTGACCCTGCCGCGCTTTTCGACGCGGGCAGAGATCGACCTGGCCGGCACCCTCTCGGCTATGGGCATGCCGTCGGCCTTCGACCTGAACCGTGCCGACCTCTCGGGCATCGACGGCTTGCACGATCTATCTGTCGGGCAGGTCGTTCATGCGGCCAACATCGATGTCGACGAGAAGGGCACAACGGCGGCAGCGGTCACGCTGACCTTGATCGTTGGCGGCGCCCTGCCGACCCCGCCCCCGATCACGTTCAACGTCGACCGGCCGTTCCTCTACTTCATCCGCGACACGCGCTCCGGCGCCATCCTCTTCATGGGCCGCATCGACGACCCATCCGCCGGATGACCGGCAGCTAAGCGCCACCGGGCAATCGAGTCAGCGACGCGAGCCAGGCTCGTGGAGCGCGTGGCCCGCTACTCGGATCCTTCGTCGCGAATCGCGCGTCGACGATCGAGTCGACCTGCCAGCCTTCGGCGAAAGTCCGGCGTATCTCGGCCTGGCTCACCCTGCGCGGCCCCTCCAGGCCGGGTTGCATGTCGCTGAAGCAAAGCATGAAGTAGCGGCCGCCCGGTCTGATCGCCGCGCGCAGGCCGTGCTCGTAGCGGACGCGGTCCCCGTCCGACAGGGTGTGGAAGAAGCCCGAGTCGATGGCGGCGTCGAAGACACGCCCGATCGTCAGGAACTCGAGCGCGTCGGCCACGATGAAGGTGGTGCGGATTCAGCGCCGCAAGGCCATCTCACGCGCTCGGGTGATCGCCGTCGGTGCCGCGTCAACGCCTGTGACCTCGAGCCCGCGCGCGGCCAGGTAGAGCGCGTTCTCGCCCGTTCCGCAACCCATGTCGATCACGCGACCCGCGATGGCTCCCTGCTCCTCGAGCCGAACCAGCGCCGGTTGAGGCCGCCCGATGTCCCAGGGTTGCTCGCCGCTCTGATACGCCCACTCGAAGCCCATGACAGCCACAATACCGCGATCGGCCGTGGGGCCGCGACTCGAATACAGGCTGTCCCGCCACTTCATACTCGTTGGGGCAGACGTGCGGGAGGACGAAGCGAGATGGTGAAGCCGAACGGTGGCAGGGCAAGGCCGGCGAGCCGGCTCTCGCTGCCCGATCTCACCGACTTCGACGGCGATCTCCTCGAGACGGGCCGCGACTACGACGCGATCGCCTTCACTGACCGGGACTTCACCGGCCAGGACGCCAGTGATGCCAGGTTTCTCGAATGCCGCCTGGAGCGATGCTGCCTCGAAGGGCTGTCGATGAGCCGTTCTCGTGTGGTCGATTGCCTGCTCGCCGAGGTCTACGGAGCGAGCGTGGACTTCGCAGACTCCATCTGGCGAGACTCCCAGATGACCGGAGGCCGTCTCGGCGCCCTGGTACTGGCCGGCGCGACGTGGACCCGCGTCCGGCTGCGCGGCGTCAAGCTCGGGTTCGTGAACCTCGCTGCCGCTCGGCTCGAGGACGTGGTCTTCGAGGAATGCGAGATCGGTGGCATGGACGCCAGAGCGGCCCAGCTGCGCTCGGTTGCCTTCGTCGACTGCACCGTCCAGGAACTGAATGTGACCGAAGCCACGCTCTCGAAGGTCGACCTGTCAGGCGCGAGACTGCGGGCGCTCGTCGGGGTCGAAGGCCTCCGCGGTGCGATCATCAACCACGACCAGCTGCTCGATCTCGCGCCTCTGCTCGCCGCCCAGCTCGGCGTCGAGGTTCGCGATCCGCACACCCTAAGGAGCGTCACGTGACCCAAGCGCTATCCATCGACGGATATGGCGAGCACCATGGCTAAGGAGCGACCGCAGATCGTCGTCGTCCATGAACACGGTGATCACGGGTGCCTGATCACGATCCTTCTCTTGATCCTGGCCTGGCCGCTGGCGATCGTCTATTGGATCCTTCGGCTGATGGCCTGGGCGGTCGGCGCGATGGTCGATTGGTTGACCCTGGGTCCGGTCCGACGCGGTCGACGTTGAGAATCTCGGGGGCGGAACTCCCTCGGTCAGAGCGGTCGGCGATAGTGGCGTCGCCGACGATCGCTCGGGACCGGACTGGTCGTATTCTGCGGACACCGTGGCCCGCGGACTAGCGCCGAAGCGAGGAGATGAAGCCGTGCCCGAACGGAACCTATCGCCCAAAGCGGGCGAGCCGCGCGTGCACTCCGACAGGCCCGTCGACCCCAAGGCGGCCGAGATAAGGGCCGAGAAGAACGCGTTCAAGCGCCTCGGCAAGGCCCTCGGTCCGGGCCTCATAACCGGGGCGTCCGACGACGATCCCTCGGGCATCGGGACGTACGCCCAGGCCGGCGCGCAGTACGGCTTCGCCACACTCTGGACGACCATCGCCATGCTGCCCATGCAGACCGCCGTCCAGTACATGTGCGCCAAGATCGGCCTGGTGACCGGCAAAGGTCTGGCGGGCGTGCTGCGCGAGCACTATCACCGTGCCCTCTATCCCGCGGTAATCGGCCTGGTCATCGCCAATACGTTGAACGCGGGCGCGGACATTGGCGCCATCGCGGCGGCCATCAACCTCATTGTGCCGATCTGGCCGAGGCTGCTCATCGTGCCGGTCGGCCTGGGGATCATCGGGCTTCAAGTCTTCGGCAGCTATCGCCTCATCGAGAAGGTCTTCAAGTGGCTGTCCCTGGCCCTGCTTGCCTACATCGGGGCGGCCCTCTTTGCACGGCCGGACTTGGTCAAGGTCCTGCTTGGATCAATAGTGCCGACCATCTCTCTCGACCCGGCATACCTCGGCATTCTCGTCGCCCTGCTAGGCACGACGATCTCGCCGTATCTCTTCTTCTGGCAGGCCAGCCAGGAAGTCGAGGAACAGATCAGCATCGGACGGCGCCACCTCCGACAACGCCAGGGAGCCTCGGCGTTCGAGCTCAAGTACGCCCTGTGGGACACGATGGCCGGGATGGTCTTCTCGGAGATCGTGGCCTACTTCATCATCCTCACGACCGGCGCCACTCTGTTCGTGGCGGGCAAGCATGATGTCGCCTCGGCAACCGAAGCGGCCCAGGCGTTGCGCCCGCTGGCCGGCGATGCGTCCGCACTCCTGCTCGCCATCGGGCTCATCGGAGCCGGCGTCCTTGCAGTGCCCGTGCTCACGGGGTCAGCGGCCTATGGCGTTTCAGAGGCGTTCGGCTGGCGCTCCGGGCTCGATCACAAGATCACTCGGGCGCCGCAGTTCTACCTTGTCATCGTCGCGGCGACGCTCGTCGGAATGGCGATCAACTTCCTGGGGATCAATCCCATCACGGCGCTTGTACTGAGCGCCGTGCTCAACGGCATCATCGCCGTGCCGTTGATCTTCCTCGTCATGCTCGTCTGCAACGACCGCGCTGCCATGGGCGGAAGAACCAACGGCCGACTTCTGAATGTCATCGGCTGGGTGACCACGACCGTCATGGGCGTGGCGGCCGTCGGCCTGATCCTGACGACGATATTCGGGTAGCTGCCAGCCGCGCTGCGGTGACACTCAAGAATGAGGGATAGGCTCGGATTACACGCTGGATCTCGACGCCCTCGCGCCCGCCATGCGGAGGGCGGCCCTCAACCCGCCAGACCGCTCACGTCATCACCTTGGACGACAACTCCGACGATCGCGGCACGGCCGCCCAAGTGCACCTACACATCTCCCTTTTCGATCGCGCGCACGCGGACCTCGTACTCAGCGGGTGAGATCTCACCCGCAGCCATCCGACGCTTGAGTTCCGCGATGCCGGGATCTTCGGCCGGATGGATCGCCCGTCGCAGCGCAAAGACGATCACGCCCACGACGAGCAGAGTTATCACGAGTGTCGAGAGTAACGTCCCGGCGACTATCGCCAGCGCCAGATCGGAACCGGAGTTCATTTGCACGCTCCGCTGGTCCAGGTGGCGGGCACGCCGTCAGGGTGCGCCCCCGCCATTGTGTTCAGGCCACGCATGGAGTCAACTCGCAGCCTCTAGCCGAAGCCAGGCCGGGCAGGGGAGTTGATTCCGGCCGGCTGCGGGCGGGCAGCTCGGCCCGGAAGGCAGCTCTCGATGTACCCAGTTATCGTGTCTTGGCAGCAATCCGATCGAACCTGATCCGGGGCCGGTATCTGCGGGCGGCAGCGCCCCAGATGTGGCCGCCACCCACAGTCGCCAGCAGGAGGATTGCGTCGATGACGACGACTGCCTGGAACGGATCTTCCGATCTCGGCCAAGCTGGGTCGATCGCATAGGTGGCCTGATAGGCCACGGCTGCCACGATGACAGCGACCACCCAGCTGACGATGCTGTCCCGAAGGCGGCCGGAGATTAGGCCGGCTGCGACACCGCTTGCGACCACCGCGCCCACCGCGGCTTCGCCACCGACCGGACTTTCGACGTTGTGAACGTGCCAGAACCAGTACGTCCACATTGCCAAGAGGCCGACCGCGACGACCACGGCGGCGAGCACGGTCTCGACGCGGATCTTCGACGCCATGTTGGTCCCCCAGGCTGGTCCAGTCTCGATCTCAAGATGTCACCGACGACTGCCGGGGTCAATCGGTTCGGCATGGCCGAGGTCGGATGTGCGCCGCCATACTGGCGGAGACGCCCTCGAACCAGCGAGCAGACACGGAGCGAGCAACGTAGCGGCAGGCGTCTCGCGGTCTGAACGCAGAAGGACCGCCCAGTTATCGGGCGGTCCTGAGCGTGAATGGTGAGTTGGAGCGGGAGACCGGATTCGAACCGGCGACATTCTGCTTGGGAAGCAGACACTCTGCCAACTGAGTTACTCCCGCTCGAATCACGCTCCCAGGGAGCGTCTGCCTTTCGGAGAGGTTTGTTGCGAGAGCGCTAGAGCATAAAACTGAGTAGGATGGTAAGAGATAAACAAGCCATCCAACCAAGCGAGGCTGCCACCCTTGCAACGTGCCCGACCGAGCGGCGCCCATCCTACACCGCGCCCCGCCGACCCGGCAACGACCGCCCTTGCGTCCGACATCTCGAGCTTTCGTCGCCATCTCGCGGCCCGGAACTTGTCGCCCAAGACTGGCGGACCTACATCGACGCCGCCGCCTTGTTCGACTCTCTTCTCGCCCGCTCTGGGTTACCCTCCGCCCTGCCGGCGATCCGACGCGAGCACGTCGAGGGCTTCATCGCCGACCAGCTCCGCCGTTACAAGCCTACGACCGCGCACAACCGCTACCGCAGCCTCCAGGCGTTCTTCAAGTGGGCGATCGAAGAGGAGATGATCGTGACCTCGCCGATGGAGCGAATGAAGCCACCGATCGTAGGGGAGCAGCTGCCACCGATGCTGAGTGACGACCAGATCCGGGCCCTGCTCAGCGTCTGTGCGCAAGACCACACGTTCGCGGGCCGGCGCGACGAGGCGATCATCCGGGTACTGCTCGACAGCGGTGCCCGTCGGGCCGAGATTGGCGCGCTGCGCTGGACGCCTGATGACCCGGAAACGAACGACGTCAGCCTCGATGAACGCCAGCTGCGGGTGCAGGGCAAGGGCCGGCGGGAGCGCCTGGTGGGTAGGTCGGGAGGCGGTCCGGGGGCTCGACCGCTACCTGCGCTACCGCGACGGCGGAACACGTCATGGCAAGTCAATCCCGCCGCACCACTCCGCTTACCTGCCCAACCTGTGGCTCGGACCCAAGGGCGCCTTCACGGACTCTGGGATGGGTCAGATGATCCACGAGCGTGGCGTGTCAGCAGGCCTCGGTGATCATGTCCACCCCCATATGTTCCGCCGGACCTACGCCCACAAGATGCTGGCCGGAGGGATGAACGAAACCGACCTGATGACGCTCGCGGGCTGGCGCTCGCGGACGATGGTTTCGCGCTACGCGGCGTCGGCCGCCACCGAACGGGCCACTGAGGTGGGCAAGCGGCTGAGCCCTGGCGACAAGCTGTAGGGCCCTGGCCCGCGAGTGCTGTCGTCTGCGGAAACAGACGAAGAATGTGTGACCAAGTCTATGAGCGCGCCGTGGATCTGGCCGCTCGCCCCGCAGGCTCGCAGGCCAAGCCCGGTGGCTCGGCATCCTTGGCCGCCTGGACCGTGGTATGCTGCGGGCCACAGGAAAATGGTGGAGACAACGATGGCGCGAGCAAACCTGACCTTGCAGATGGACGCTGAAGTGATCAGGCGGGCCAGGATCGTGGCGGCGAAACGCGGAACGTCGGTCAGCGCGCTGGCGGCCACACGGCTGAGGGAGCTCGTGGACGAGGACGAACGGGTCGAGTTGGCTCGCGCGCGGGCCGCGGCAATCCTGAAGAGGTCGGCGCAGCGCGGCGGTCGCGGCTGGACGCGTGACGAGTTGCACGATCGCGAGGCGCTTCGTAACCGATGACCTCCGGCCGGCGGACGTTTGTCGACACCAATGTCCTGGCTTACGCCCACGACGCCAGCGAGACTAAGAAGCAACCGATCGCCCGAGCAGTGCTCAAGGAGATGTGGGCGGACCGCTCGGGGGTCTTGAGCACTCAGGTCCTCCAGGAGTTCTACGTAGTCGCGACGCGCAAGTTCCATCCGCCGATGCCCCGGCCGGAAGCTCGCGAGATCGTCGCACTGTATTCGACGTGGCCCGTCGTCCAGGTCGATGTCGAGCTTATCCTCGACGCGGCGACGCTCGAGGATGAAGCCCAGCTGTCGTTCTGGGATGCCCTGATCGTCGAGGCCGCGCGACGCGCCGGTGCTGACCGCATTGTGAGCGAGGATTTCGGGACTGGACGCCGGATCGCCGGGATCGCGATCACGAACCCTTTCGACGCAGCCCCATATGTCGACCGGCCGCAGGAGTTCCTACCGACGACAAGACGGTCTGCTTCGTTCCGCCGCTCTCTGCCTTGACCCAGTCATACGCTGTCACTCGTGGCGATGGATCTGGTCGTAGATCACACGGAATGCCTAGACCCCGACGCCCGCGAACCGCCAACGGCCGCAGAGAGGGCCCTGCCCGTCTCGCACATGGCAACTGCCACGATCAGGCACCGGTTGTCGGAGCGTTCGGCGTCGCTCCGATTGGTTGACGCGTCTCTGAAGCAAGCTCACCTCGGGGATGCCGGCCGCCGCTACTTGGATCTCGTCGACGAGGTTCTCGATGATTACCCGGAGGATGCGAACGACGGAGTTGGAACTAGTGTATGAGGCCGACTTCCTTCACGTGGCGCAACTTTCCGTAGGGGCTTGGCCGGCGGGCCCTCCCGCTGCGACAATCGAGTCAGTAAGTGCCAGCGCCATCCGCCATGGGAGGAGTCGATGACGGTTCGTGAGACCGGGCACGCCCGGGCCGCGTCGCTGGAGTTCCATGGCGTAACCAAGCGTTACGGCCGCGGCGAGAGCGCTCACGGCGCGGTCAACGACCTTTCATTCGCGGTTCCGGCCGGGGCCATCTGCGTCCTGGTGGGACCTTCGGGCTGCGGCAAAACCACCAGCCTCAAGATGGTCAACCGCCTCATCGAGCCGACTGAGGGCCAGATCCTGCTCGACGGCGTGAATGTCATGACCGAGAACGTGACCGCCCTGCGGCGGCGGATCGGCTATGTGATCCAGCAGGTTGGCCTCCTGCCGCATCTCACGGTCGGGCGGAACGTGGCCATCGTGCCGTCGCTGATGGGCTGGTCGAAGCAGCGCCAGAGTGCCCGGACCGACGAGCTGCTGTCGCTGGTGGGCCTCGATCCAGAGCGTTATCGGGGCCGCTACCCGGTTCAGCTCTCCGGCGGCGAGCGCCAACGGGTCGGCGTGGCCCGGGCCCTGGCCGCGGATCCGCCGCTGATGCTCATGGACGAACCATTCGCCGCCGTCGACCCGATCGTGCGCGAGCGCCTCCAGGACGAGTTCCTGCGGCTCCAGCACGAGCTGGCCAAGACGATCCTGTTCGTCACCCACGACATCGACGAGGCCATCAAGATGGGCGACCTGATCGCGGTCATGGAGGCGGGCGGCCGGCTTGCCCAGTTCGGGTCCCCCGACTCCGTCCTGGCTCACCCGGCGTCCGACTTCGTCGCCCAATTCGTGGGCGAGGACCGCGGCCTCAAGCGCCTCTCGCTGGTCACCATCGCCGATCTCTCCCTCGAGCCCAGCGCGGCCCGACCGGGCCTGCCGACCTTCGGCCCCGGAACCAAGCTCCGCGACGCGCTGTCCGTGCTGCTGGCGGCCGATACCAGCGGCGGGGTGGCCCTCGACGATGCGGGCAAGCCGCGCGGTTTCGTTACCGTCGACGCGATCGCAAGCGCCCTGGCCGAGGGCCGCGGAACGGTAGCCAACCCGTGAACCACGAGCCGCTGGTTCGCTGGGACTGGCTCTTCGCCCATCTGGGGCCGATCGCCGATCGCGTCGGCCAGCACCTGTATCTCGCCGCCATCGCCGTCGGGGTCGGGTTCGCGATCTCGTTCGCGCTGGCCGCCATCTCGATTCGGCGCCGCAAGCTCTACCCGGCCGTGACCGTCCTGGCGACCGCCGAATACACGATCCCGAGCTTCGCCCTCTTCGCCGCACTGGTCACCATCACCGGCCTGTCGATCCTGACCGCGGAGATTCCGCTCGTCCTGTACACGATCATCCTCTTCGTTCCGAACATCGTGGCCGGCTTCGACAGCGTTCCGTGGGACGTGCTCGATGCCGCCGACGGCATGGGCTTCACGCGCGGCCAGCGCTGGTGGCGAGTGGAACTGCCGCTCGCGGTTCCGCTCGTCGTGGCGGGCTTGCGCCTGGCCAGCGTGTCCACCATCGGTCTCGTTACCGTCTCGGCGATCCTCGGCCAGGGCTTCGGCGGCCTGGGCTATTACATCCTCGACGGCTACCAACGCCACTTCACGACGGAGATTCTCGTGGGTGGGCTGCTCTCGATCGCCTTGGCGGTCGTCGCCGACATGGCCTTCGTGCTCCTCCAGCGGCTGCTCACGCCGTGGGCCGCCAGACGGGCGGAGGTCCGTTGATGGGCGAGGTCGGCCGATGGATCTGATCGCCGCGACTGCCCAGTGGCTGGCCGACCCGCTCAACTGGCAGGGCCCAAACGGCATTCCAAGCCGGCTGATGGAGCACGTTGCCCTGAGCGGCGTCTCCTTGCTGGTAGCGGCGTTGATAGCTCTGCCGCTTGGCTTGTGGATCGGCCACACCGGCCGCTTCTCGTGGTGGATCGTAAGCACGGCCAATGCCTGGCGGGCCCTGCCGTCGTTCGCCGTCATCGGGCTGCTGGTGCCGTTCACCACGGTCATCGACCCGGACCTCGGCTTCACCCTCTACCCGACTCTCGTCGCCATGATCGTGCTCGCCGGGCCTCCGATCCTCGTCAACGCCTACCAGGGCATCGCCGGCGTGGACGGCGAGCTCGTCGAAGCGGCCCGGGCAATGGGCATGAAGGAGAGTCAGATCCTGTTCGGCGTGGAGATCCCCATAGCCCTGCCGGTCCTGGCCACGGGTTTGCGTCTGGCGGCCGTTCAGGTAATAGCCACGGCCACGCTCGGAGCCACTTTTGGGTTTGGGGGCCTGGGCCGCTTCATCATCCTGGGCGATGCCAATCGGGACAACGGCGAGCTGTTCGGCGGCGTGGTGCTGGTGGCGATGCTGGCCCTAGCCACGCTCGGGGCGTTTCTACTCCTTGAGCGACGGCTCGTTTCCACGGGTCTGACGCGCCGAGCCGCCGGCTGAACCCGTTCTGAAGGGCGGTCCACCAGGCGGCATCAGGCGGTCGCGTTCTTGGCCCCCGGACAGCCTCGACCTATATTCGGCGGGCGTCGTGGCGGCTTGTCCCTGAGCTTGCGCGGCCGGAACGGGAGGAAACCCAATGCGGCAGCTCCGCATGCTTGCCCTCGGGGCGTCGGTGCTGGTGCTCTTGAGCGCCTGCTCGACGGGTGGGGGCAGCCCATCGCCCAGCGCCGTAGTCTCGAGCGGAGCTTCGGCGGCCGCTTCGAGTGCGGCCACCACCGCGCCCAAACCAACCATCAAGCTTGGCTCCGACGGATTCTACGAATCCAAGCTCATGGCGGAGATTTACGGTCAGGCGCTCGAGGCCAAGGGCTACACGGTCGATCGAACGGGTCTCGGTCTCGGCACCCGCAAGGTCACCGCGGCGGCCCTCGAGAGCGGCCAGATCGACCTGAAGCCCGAGTATATCGGCAGCGGCCTGGCCTTCTACGACCCGACCAAGACGACGGGCGATCCGGCCGCGAATCAGACCGCCCTGCAGGCGATCCTCAACGGCAAGGGCGGCGGGATCACCGTCCTCAACTACTCGCCCGCGGCGGACCAGAACGCCTTCGTCGTGACCAAGGCGACCGCGGACGCCAAGCACCTGGTCAAGATGAGCGACCTCACGGCCGTCGCCAGTCAACTCAAGTTCGGCGTCGCCACGGACTGTGCCACTAACCATGTCTGCGCCGCGGCGATCAAGACCGCCTACGGGGTCGACCTTTCGAGCGCCCTGCCGCTGTCGGCATGCGACCAGCCGATGGTCGACGCCCTCACGGCCGGCACGATCACTGTCGGCGAGCTGTGCTCGACTCAGCCGGACATCGCCCAGAACGGCTGGGTGGTCCTGACCGATGACAAGCAGACCCAACCGGCCGACAACATCGCCCCGCTGGTCCGCAACGACCTTCTCGCAAAGGTCGACAAGACGAGCTTCGAGGCGATCCTCAACAACGTCTCGGCCAAGATGACTACGACCGAGCTCACCAAGCTCAACGCCGAGTTCGTCTTCGACAAGAAGGACGTCAGCGTGATCGCGAAGGAGTGGCTCACCGCCAACGGCTTCGTCTGATCGCCAACTCGGACTACCGGACGGCCTGCTCGGAAACGGGCAGGCCGTCTTCTATGCCCGGCGCGCCGCGCCCGGCGTTGCCGGCTCGGCCGCCCCCTCGGCCGCCCTGAACGGGTCGCGGATGCCCACCGCGTTGACGGCGGCACCGGCCAACAGCAGACCGGCGACCGACGCCCACAAGATGCTGGCCGGGGGCATGAACGAGACCGACCTGACGACTCTCGCCGGCTGGCGCTCGCGGACGATGGTCTCGCGCTACGCGGCGTCGGCCGCCACCGAACGGGCCACTGAGGTGGGCAAGCGGCTGAGCCCTGGCGACAAGCTGTAGGTCGCTCGTCCGGGGATCACGAGGCCACGGCCCAGCGCGAGTCAGCCAGTGGGCGGCGTAACGAAGCCGGCCGTCTCGTGAGGATGGATCTGGTCGTAGATCACACGGAATGCCTAGACCCCGACGCCCGCCACCCGCCAACAGCCGCGTCCTGCCGATCTCGCATAATGGCAACCGGCACGATCAGGCGCGGGTTGTCGGATCGTTCGGCGTCACTCCGATTGGTTGACGCGTCTCTGAAGCAAGAGTATCGTTCGCACTGTTCTCGAACGGCGAGACTATGACTTAGGAAGGACAGCCATGTCCGTAACCGTAAGCGCGGAAGCACGGCTCCGCGCGCGGAACCAGCTCACAATCCCGGACCCGATCGTGAGGGCCGCGGGGATCGAGCCCGGGGAGAAGTTCGTTGTTGAACTCGAACCAGACGATCAAGACACTGTTCTGCTTCGGCGTGTTCGGAACAGTTACGCCGGTTCTCTGCCAGATCTTTGGGGACCGGATACCAAGACCTACCTCGAGGGCGAACGCGCGTCCTGGGGCTAAGCCATGAGCAGGTCCTCCCTTGAGGCCGCGATTCCTCGTGGCGCTCAGATCCTGCTGGATACTTCCGTCGTCCTGGCGTATTTGGACGGTCGTGAGGCGATCAGTCCGGCGGCAACGCTGGTCATCGACGAATTCGTCAACAGCGGCCGCAACCCCGCGAGGATCAGCGCCGTGACTGTTGGCGAAACCCTGGTCCGTCCTATGAAAGCCGGCCAGGCGGCCGTTAACGTGGTCGAGTCGTTCCTGCTCCATTTCCCGAACCTGTCCGTGACGGTGGTGGACTACGGAGTCGCCCGCGAGGCGGCGCGCCTTCGTGCGACGACCGGGCTCAAGACCCCCGACTCCCTGATCATCGCCTCGGCACTCGACGGTATCACCTCGGTCGTGGTAACAAATGACGAGCGGTGGGCCGGCGCCATGGCGAAGGCCGCGCCGGGCCTGGCTCTCTGCCATTTGGACGCCCACGTTCCGTTCTAGGGACGTCGCGGTCGGAGACCCACATTCGTCGGGCGCCAGCCCCTCCAAGGGCGACGAGCAACAGCGTATAACTGGGTCGAAATGGGAGGGGTCGCCACGAGGGGAGCCATAGCACTGGGAGGCTCAGACTTGGGAAGCAGACACTCTGCCAACTGAGTTACTCCCGCTCGGAGCAGAACGAGTTATAGCAGATCGGGCATTGGGTGGGGTATGGCCGAGTCGTGTGCGGCGGACGCATCTCGCTCTCGATGCCCTCGAGATGGCCATCCTCGCGTGTAAACAGCAGAACGTCGGAAGGCGTCAACCGCCGCGCTTGATGCGGTCTCGCCGATGCCGCAGGAACTCAGCCTCTAGCCTGTTGCGTTCGCTCAGGACGGCCTCGAACTGGTCTGGATCAAGAACACCGCGTCCGCCCGAGGGTATGCTGCATCAATCTTTGATTATGAGTTTCGCAAGTCTCGCCAATCGCCCGTCCGCCGCCGAGCCAATCCGTTGGACTTACGAAGGAGCAGGAGACTCAAATGCTGAATAACGCAGACATAGTCTGTTTCGCTGCGACAAAGAATCCAGAGGCGGCGAAGAGGTTTTATGAGGAAGTGCTCGGGCTTTCTCTGATCGAGGACAGTCCGTTCGCCCTAGCCTTCGATGCTAACGGGACGATGTTGCGAATTCAGAAAGTCCAAGAGCACACGCCCGCCAAACACACAACCTTAGGTTGGAAGGTTGGAGACATTCGTTCGCATATCGACGCCTTAGTTCGCAAAGGTGTTCGGTTCGAGCGCTATGAACGCATGTCACAAGACAAATTAGGAATATGGGAGTCGCCGTCGGGAGCGCTAGTGGCTTGGTTCCTCGATCCCGATGGGAACGGGCTTTCGTTGACGGAATGGCCAGCCCAACAAACCATTCGATAGCGACGGCTAACCGGGCCGCCATCCCATATCTGTGCGTCCTCTACCATTCGGCCGCCGTTGCGTGACGAGCAACGTTAAGTGAGCCAGTCGTCATTCGGATAAGGATCCTCTAGACTCCAACGACTGTCGTCCTTTGCCGCCAAGCGCGTGGCAGGTCAGCGTCGGATGGATGCGAGACCGTGTGCCGTTTTGGGATCAGGACTCTACGGAGGTAACCCGTGTCCAGGGGTTTCGAAGCGATTGTGACTCTCACGATTGACACTCCCAGGGCCAAGGTCTGGGACGCGCTAATCAATCCCGCCAAGGTGAAGCAGTACATGCATGGGACCAACCTCTCTACGGACTGGAAGGTTGGCAGTCCGATCACCTGGAAGGGCGAATGGAAGGGCAAGTCCTATGTGGACAAAGGCACTGTCCTTGCGTTCGAGCCGCAAAGGCTCCTGAAGAACACCCACTGGAGCCCGATGGGCGGTACTCCGGACGAGCCCGAGAACTACCACACCGTCACCTACGAACTGGCGGAGGACGGTGGCAAGACCACCCTGACTCTCACCCAGGACAACAACGCGACGCAGGATGAAGCCGACAAGATGGCCGAAGACAACTGGGGGCCGATGCTTCTTGGCCTCAAGGAAACGGCCGAGCAGTAGTCGCGCCGTGGGGCGCCTCGACGACGGACGCGTCACGGTCGGAGGTTGCTCAGGAGTTGGACCTCCGACCGAACATGCCGGATCGTGGTGCGAGGTTGACAGCCTCTGACTCGCACCATCACCCGATCAAGGGTCCGGGCGAGAGGATTCATGGCCGAGATAGCAAGCTAGCGCCGCCTTCGGGACGTCGTCGGCCGCCTTCAGTTGCGCTCCCACCTGGAGGGGTGAGTTGTGTCTGATCGGACTCAGCTCCAGATCTTAGTGATGATCATCGGCGGCCCCAGTGTCGCAAGACTGCCCTGTCCGTTCAGTCCGGCTCTCGACGAACAGCCCAGGGGTTGTAGTGTTGACGGGTGGCTGACCCGGTCGCACTCGACGAACGACTCCGACTCCGGCGCTGGCTCGCCGCGGTCGGCCTTACGACGGCCGCGGAGGACGCAGCCCGAGTCGACACCCCCGAGACCAACGCCATAGCCCTACTCGGCGCGTACTCGGCCTGCGAAACACTGTTGGGCCTCTTGGCGGGCGTACGACGCTACAAACAGGGCGACGAGGTGTCGTTTCCTCGTCTGCTGACCGAGGCTGGAGCAAAGGTCACGATCGAGGCCGATCTCGGGGATGATCTGGACGCGATGCACCGCATCCGCAACGCTTTCGTCCACGCATCGAATACAGTCGCCGCAGACGAGACCGCACGCGCCATCTCCAACGCTCGGCGACTGATGGAACTTGTGCCCTTCACGGTGCCGGCCGCCGCGAACCTGAGCGCCTCCGGAGGACTCGGGTCGGCAGTCGCGGCGATCGTCGACGTACCCGCCGTTGGCATGTGGTTGCGCCACGCCGACGCGATGCTCGCAGAAGGTCGTGTTCAACTGGCGGCCGACGGGCTCGCACGAGCGCTTCGGTCCACTCTCGCCCGAACCCGCCCAAGGCTGCTGCCGCTCCCCGACCCGGGCCGGACGCAGAGACAGCTCTTGCGAATGGTGGCCGCTCCCGGCGACAACGAGATGGAGATCGTCACGTCCGAGATCGAGGGCCTGCAAGAGTGGGTCCTGCCGTTGGCGCTCGGGCTCTCCCCGGCAGCCTACGACGATCTCGTCGGCGTAATCGGGAAGGCGCTGCCGAACCTAGGAGGCGGCCCACCGGTCCACGTCCGGCGACCGCGCGACGTCCTGATTGACGACAGACGGGTTCGGCAGGCTGTATCGCGGACGGCCGAAGTCATCTTCCGGCTCTGGGCGATGGGCTCACTCCGACCCTCGCCCGTGGACGAGCGAGAGGCGGAGCAGGCCCGATCCTACCTGGAGAACCCGACCGACCTCGGCATTCCGGGTTAGGTCACACGTCGATTGACTGCGCCACGGTCGGGACGTGAGAGCCATCCTTGGGTTCCGCCGGACGCCAGGCGCGCTCCGATCGAACCCACCGGGTCAACGTGCCAGCTTCAAAGCACATGACCAACACGACGGCTTGATCGTGCGTTCGCGTGCGGGTACCGAGAAGACGTGATCGAGGCGAGTCCCAGGTTCTGGGGCATCGCAACTCCGCGGGATCGCCCAATCAGGTCGCCGCGGCAGCTCCTTCGCCAGATGTTCCCACCGTGACCGGCCCCTTGCGCCACGGCACGCCAAGACGCGGCAGAAGGAAGCGATCGACACCGTAGTAGCCGGCCACGCGCCAGGCAAGAATGATCCCGACTGTGAGGGCGAAGAGGACCGGGTTGGTCGAGGCAGAGCCTGCCAGCATGTAGGACATGTTCATGGT
This sequence comes from Chloroflexota bacterium, assembly GCA_003171255.1. Taxonomy (GTDB): domain Bacteria; phylum Chloroflexota; class Limnocylindria; order Limnocylindrales; family CSP1-4; genus Fen-1039. The sequence goes on along the minus strand of PMYK01000031.1, from coordinate 3,201 downwards.
CGCCCCAAAGAAGGCAGCAATGCCGACGAGAGCGCCAAACAGTAGGCCGAGGCCCACCGCAACTTCGCCGAGCGAGATCAGCCAGCCAAACCAGTTCTGAGCGTGGTTGTCGATCAGGATCTGCAGAAAGCTGCGGTACCACTCAAACGTGATTGACGGCTTGCCCGTCTGCGGAATGGCGACGGCACCCTTCCAGAACCCGAGCAATGCCGAGCCACCGTCTGTCCACCCGTGGCCGCTGACCTTCTCCCAACCTGCCATCAGCCACTCGAAGCCCACGAAGATGCGGATAGGCAGCCAGAAGAGACCGGCCCGCGAATTGCTGAATAGGTACCGAGAGAATGCAGGCCCCTCGACCTCGACGACCTGAGCTTGAGGCGCTCTTCTATCAGCGAACAGCAAGACGAGGAGGGCAATGGCAGCGACCCAGAAGACGACCGTCAGGGCCGGTCGCGCCGAATCGGGTGCCACGATCCACGGGTCATACAACAGGAAGAGCACGATCGCGGCCAGAGCGGCGATCGGCGTAGCGAGGCGGCGGGAGGCGGCCATTACGCGGGACCTCTGTTGCGCCCGGTCGACCTAAGACCCCACCTCGCTCGGCCGGGATGTATGCGGCGTGGCGGGGACGCATCGCTGCGATCGGCGTCTGGCAGGTAGCCGTCGCGCCTATCCTGATTGTCGCTCCCAGTGGGCTGGATGCTGGCCCCGTCGCGGCAGGTGACATGCAGTCTGCAAATGGACTGAGTCGCGGGCGCGTACGGCTGTCATCGTCGGGTTGGGCTTGACGGAGCCCGAGGTTGCCCTAGGCTCTCGCCGGCCCACACGCGGATGGAACGAAGCGCGTGACGTCTCTGGTTCTGGGAGAGAACCTGCGCGATTGGTCGTTGGATCACCCGGGGGCCGTCAGTAGTGTGAGCAGCCCGGACATTCAGGAGGCGTGGCGGGGAACGGCACCGTCGGCCCTAGTTCGGGTCGTAGGAGACCGAATCTGACGGGCCTACACTGTCTGAGTTTCGACCCGCCGTTAGGAGACCGCATGGCTGACAAGAAGAAGGACAAGAAGGACAAGAAGGNNAGGACAAGAAGGGCAAGTAGCCCACATCGCGCAGCGAGCAAGTGATGGCCCCTGGATGAACGCCGGGGCCGTCACTCATGTTGGCTTTCAGCCCCGATCTCCACGCCGTCGTCTGGCCGAGCGGAGCTCAAACGCCCAACTCCGTGGGCGGCTAGCGAGTCTTTCCATCTGGCGGCGGGCGTTTGACGCGGAGACGTACAATCGGGGTCGAGCCACGCCGTTCCATCGTCGCGGAGGAGACCCTGGTGTCGCTGCTGTCCTGGATCAAGCGAACCCTGACGGGCGCGCCGGCAGCGGAGCCGCCACCGCGCCACGAGCGACGCGAGGCGGGTCGTGAGCGGCATCAGGAGACCGGCGAACCGGCCTGGGAGGAGAGCGACCGGCTCGACGACCCGCCGGGCACGGGGAAGCGCAATCCTGACGCGGCGCCGGAGATCCTGGGCGACGTCTGACGGCGGCCACAGAAGGTACGGCCCCCGTTGGCCCGTCGAGGCTGGACGCTCCGTCAGTCAATGAACGTGGCCACGTTCTTGCCGCCGGCCAAGGCCACGCATCTCGGGGGGTCGCGTGGGCTCTCGAACCCTAAGTGGTTGCATATGCAATTATATGCTAGGATGCCCCTATTGGCATGATCTAGCAGCAACGAAACGAGTCCGGCGATGTCAAAGCCCACCCTCACTATCGTTATCGGCAGTACCCGCCCCGGTCGGGTCGGCCCCAAATTCGCGGCTTGGTTCCGCTCCCGGGCGATTGCGCATGATGGCTTCGACGTCGAGCTCGTCGATCTGGCCCAACTGAACCTGCCATTCCTAGACGAGCCGAGCCATCCACGCCTGCGCCAGTACGTCCACCAACACACCATCGACTGGAGCCGCACAGTCGAGCGCTCGGATGCCTTCGTCTTCGTCACGCCCGAATACAACTTCGGCTACAGCGCTGCGCTCAAGAACGCGATCGACTACCTCTCACAGGAATGGGCTGACAAGGCCGTCGGGTTCGTGAGCTATGGCGGCGTGGCCGGGGGAACGCGCGCGGTTCAGCAGCTCAAGCAGGTCGTGACTGCACTCAAGATGATCCCGGTCGCCGAGTCGGTGAACTTGCCCTTCTTCACGCAGTTCATCGACGACTCCGGCGCGGTGCGGCCCAACGACGTGATGATGCGATCGGCCGACGCCATGCTCGACGAGTTGGCCCGGATTACGGCCCTCATCCGGCCGAAAGTGCCGGTGACGAGCGAGCCTGGAGTCCTGGTCGGCTGACGGGATCGACGCCATCCATAACCTCGGGACGGCCCGACAGACTCGGCCCCCCGATCGTCCTGGGCTGTTGACGATCTCGCGCGGTGCTCGCACCTTCAGCCGTGCGGCGTCGTAGGGCCGGAGCCCGCTAGACGTCCAGTACGCCCCTAGGATCTGCCGGCGCAGCAGAATGTCGGGTCAGCGTCTGCGGACGCAGCAGAATGGCGAGCCACCTCGTTGCGGCATCGCGAGGGCGCCGAGACGGCTGACCTGCCGACATCGACCGAGAGGAGCTGCTCGCCCCGGCTGCTTGCGCTCAACCTGACGCGCGCTGGTGACGACGAGAAGCGATAGAGGGACCCGGCGGCGCGCACAGTCAGTGTCGAATATGGAAGCCCATCGGCCTAGGCGGAGAGGCCGACCTATTTCTTCGCCGTGTACTCCGTGGGATGGTCCTGGCGATCCTTGTCGGCCGTCTTGACGATCATGGCCAGAGTCGCCTCGATGGTCATCCGGTTGGCATCCGCGGCCCGCTTGATGTCTTCGTAGGTGATGTTTGCGTCAGGCTTACCCATGTCGTCGTGGGCGGCCATGCAGCCGCAGTTGAGACACATCGGTTCTCTCCCAGTTGTGGGCCCGCGCCGTCGCACGCGACCCGAACTCCAGCGGTCCCGGCCTGGACTCGAGCCCGGCCTGCCATCCCGCCTGAGCCGACTATCTACCTGTTCGATCGCGTACCCACGCGTCCTAGGGCGAGGGCACGCAGCGCGGAACGCTCTTTCACGAGCGTAGCAGCCTACGCGACCGCGGCGCCGCTCGTCACCGGCGCAAGTCACCCCGTGGGGGTCAATCTGGGTTTCTGACCCCACGCGGCCAGCCCTTACC
>PMYK01000026.1:86783-108005 GCA_003171255.1 Chloroflexota bacterium | reverse complement strand
GCCATGAACACCGGCCACGACGGATCGATGTCCACCGGTCACGCCAACACACCGCGCGACATGCTGTCCCGCCTCGAGACGATGGTCTTGATGGCCGGCGTCGACCTTCCGCTGCGGGCCATCCGCGAACAGGTTTCGGCCGCCGTCGATTTGATCGTCCATCAATCCCGCATGAAGGACGGCACCCGCCGGATCGAATTCATCACTGAAGTGCAGGGCATGGAAGGTGATGTCGTCGTCATGCAGGACGTCTTCCTTTTCGAGCAGACGGGCATCGTCGAAGGCAAGATCCAGGGCCGCCTCAAGGCGACCGGCATTCGGCCGAAGTTCGTGGAGAAGTTCGAGATGAAGGGAATCCACCTGCCGCGCGGCCTGTTCGGCTTCGCGTACTGAGCGGGGCAGGAGAAGGCGTCATGGCTGGGATAATCATCTTCGTGCTTGTTTTCAGCGGGGTCATGCTGTTCGTCATGGGCCTTGCAGGTTCGGGCCGGAGAGGCGGCATCAGCGCCCGACTCGAGAGATACACCGCCGGCAAGACGGAGACGACCGCCTCGGCGTCGCCCGCGCAAGCTTCCCCCAGCCTCGGCAACATCCTGGCTCAGAGCGTTGCTCTGGCTCGCCTGAACCGAGTCGTCGAGCAGCAGGACTTCGGCGCAAGCCTGGCCCGTGACATCGCCCGAGCCGACCTGAAGCTCAAGCCCGGCGAGTTCATGGCCGTCTGGGGAGTCACCATCCTGGCGGTCCCCTCCCTCTTCCTGATGCTCAGCATCGTCTTCTCGGCGCTCGGTTCACCACTTGCCCTGTTGATCGGCGCTGCGATCGGGTTCTTCCTGCCCCGGATGTGGCTCGGTCGCCGCCGAGCCTCGCGTCTGAACGCGTTCAACAAGCAGCTCCCGGACACCATCACCCTCATCGCCAACGCTCTCCGGGCGGGCTCGTCGTTTCTCCAGGCGATCGAGATGGTGGTCCGCGAGTCAACGCCGCCCGTGACGATCGAGTTCGGGCGAGTCGTGCGCGAGGTCAACCTTGGGCTCGCCTTCGATGTGGCGCTCGACAACATGGTCCGCCGCGTTCGATCGGACGACCTCGAGCTGATGGCTACGGCCATCGGGATCCAGCACCAGGTCGGCGGCAACCTGGCGGAGATCCTGGATTCGATCGCGTTCACGATCCGCGAGCGAGTCCGCATCAAGGGCGAGATCAAGAGCCTGACCGCGCAGCAACGCCTGTCCGGCTACGTGGTCGGCGGCATGCCCATCGGCGTCGCTGGCCTGCTGATGGTAGTGGCCCCATCGTTCATGAACCCGATGTTCGAGAACCCGCCCGGTCTCTTCGGTCTACCTGCGGGCGTGATCGTCCTGATGGTCGGCTGCCTCTTCATGTTCGTCGGTTTCGTTCTGATCCAGCGAATCGTCGCGATCGAGGTCTGAGATGCTGGCCATCGTCGTTTTCATCCTGGTCGCCGGCGGCGGCATGCTTCTCGTCATCGGCCTTGCCGCGGGCTCGCCGATCGATCCGGTCCAGGCGCGGCTCACTCAGCTGGGTTCGGTACAGGCCAGAAACCTGGAGGAGCTCGAGCTGCAGCAGCCATTCGTCGAGCGCACGCTTCGACCGCTGGTCGCCCGCCTCTCCCGGATGGGCAGTCGACTCGGGGGCGCATCCTCGACCGACCAGGCAGAGAAGCGGCTGGCCATGGCCGGCAATCCGGGCGATCTGCGCGTCGCCGACTGGATGGGCGTGAAGCTTCTCGTCGGCATCGCCGTCGGAGCGATCATGTTCATCGTCTTCGGCCTGGTGGCACTTGGGATCGTCTCGGGCATCGTCTTTGGAGTCGTGGGCGTGGGGATCGGCTACCTCCTTCCGGAGTTCTGGCTGGGGGGTCGGATCAAGTCGCGCCAGAAGATCATTCTCAAGATGATTCCGGACACGCTCGACCTGCTGACCATTTCGGTTCGCGCCGGTCTGGGCTTCGACGCCGCCCTGGCGAAGGTCGTCGAGAAGCTGCCGGGCCCCCTAACGGACGAGTTCCGTCGGGCATTGGCCGAGGTCCGCGTCGGGAAGGCGCGGCGAGACGCCTTGCGGGACATGGTCCCGAGGACGAACGTTCAGCCGCTCTCCAACTTCATCGGCGCGATCATCCAGGCGGAGCAGCTGGGTGTCTCGATCTCCAAGGTTCTGCAGATCCAGTCTGAACAGCTCCGTATCGAGCGCCGCCAGCGAGCCGAAGAGATGGCCGCCAAGGCCCCGATCAAGATGCTGTTCCCGCTGGTCGGCTGCATCTTCCCCTCGCTCTTCATCGTCATTCTGGGTCCCGCCGTCATCTCGATCGTGAAGACGCTGGCGTCTGGTCCGATCATGAAGTGAGCGGCCGCATGCTGGTCGCCCGCAACGTCAGCAGAGGAACCGTTCTGGCCGAGCGGCTCGAGAACGGCGCCTCCTTCTGGGCCAAGTTCATGGGCCTCATGGGGCGCGCTTCGCTGCCGGCCGGCAATGGTCTGTGGCTGCCGGGCGAGAACGGGATCCACATGCTGTTCATGAGGTTTCCGATTGACGCGGTGTTCGTGTCCGCGCCCGCCGGAGGCGCCAGCGGCCGGAGGCGAGTTCTTTCGGCCCGACGGGCAGTCGCGCCCTGGCGCGGCGTGGTGTGGCGAGTCGGCGGAGCCAAGGGCGTGCTCGAGCTGCCGGTCGGCACGATCGAGGCTACCGGCACAACCGCGGGCGACGAGATCGCCATCGACCTCGCATAGCGCCACGGGCTGGGTTCGCTCGGCTCCGTCCGGTGGCTCCGTCACCGTGGCTGGCCGCATAAGCGGGAGATACGTGGTGGGTGAGCCACGGTCGCTAGGGTTCGGCCATGGCTTCTCCGGCGTTCTCGACTCTGGCGTCCGCGTTGCTGGACATTGCGTTGCCGGCCGCGTGCGCGGGTTGCTCGGCCGAGGGAGCAACGCTTTGCCCGGTCTGCCGCCGAGCCCTGGACTTGCGGCTGGTCCGGCCGTCCGGCGTCCCGATCGGATTGCCGTCGGCGCTGCCCGCGCCATTGGCCCAGCTCGAATGGTGCGCGCCGTTCAGCGGCACGGTCAGGGCAGCGCTGCATCAGCTCAAGTACTCGGGCGAGCGGCGGCTGGCGAGACCGCTGGGGACATCGCTTGCCGCCCGCTGGCTTGCGGCCGGCGCAGGCGGGGAGCTGCTCGTACCGGTGCCGGTTCACGCGGATCGGGCCCGGCGACGCGGCTACGATCAAGCGGTGCTGCTGGCGACAGAAGCCTCGCTCCGTCTGCGCATCCCGTGCCTCGCAGCGCTCGAGCGCACCCGCCGGACGGCGCCCCAATTCGACCTGGGCCGCCGCGCCCGCCGGACCAATGTGGCCGGCGCCTTTGCGATGCGGGGACCCTCGCAGGCGGCGAGGATCGAAGGTCGGTGGATAGTGTTGGTGGACGACGTCATGACCACGGGCGCGACGCTTGTGGCCTGCGCCGAGGCCTTGTATGGCGCCGGGGCCGTGGCAGTGTCCGCTGTGACGGTAGCGCGCGAACGCTGAGCCATGCCGTCCTCGCTCCCAGCGTTTCGCGGCCCAAGCCTGGGCGCCACCCGTCGACTCGGCTGCGCCGCAGATTGCGAGGCCCCGACAGACCGGGCGGCGCGACGGCAAATGCGAAGCCCGGCGACGGTGATCACCCGTCTCTACTGGGAACACATGAGGTCGGGTCGGCCGGCCGACTCCTATACTTGCCGCGTGGCAGCGGCTCGTCTTGGAACGCTGCGCTTCGGTTGGCCTTAAGCCTTCCGAGCGTGTGCGATGTGCGTTGCGGAGGTCAGCCTTGAGGACAATCGTCAAGGGCAAGAACGTCGACGTTTCGGAACCCGTGCGCGAATATGCCGAGCGGAAGATGCGCCGGCTTGAGAGGCTGCTGGACGACAAAACCGACGCGGTGATCGAGCTCTCGAACGAGCAGCACCACAGCTCGGCGGATTCCCAGATCGCCGAGGTGACGTTGACCGTAGATGGCCAGACCATCCGCAGCCACGCATCCGGGCCCACGTACCAGGCGAGCCTGGATATCGTCATCGATCGGATCGAGCGCCAGGCCGTGGATGCGCGCGAGAAGCCGCGCAGCAAGGTCCGACCGGACGAGGCCCTTGCCCGCAGACTCGCGGGCGGGGAATCCGCGACCGTCGACGGGCCGGAAACACCCAGGTTGCGAATCGTGAAGACCAAGCGATTCGCCATCGAGCCGATGTTCGAGGAGGATGCCCTCGAGCGCATGGGCGAGCTCGGCCATCACTTCTTCATCTTCGTCAACGCCGAGACCGAGAAGCTGTGCGTCCTGTACAAGCGCACCAGCGGCGACTACGGGTTGATCGAGCCGATGATCGGGGGCGAATACACACCCGGCCGAAGCGGCCATCGGGCTGGCTGAATCGAGGTCGAACGAGGAGACGACGTCGTCGGAGGGGTGGCAGCCGCTTGATCGCCGATCGCGTGACGGACGAGAACAGGAGTGTCGCTTCGGGCCGGATCCGTGCAACGCGGGTGCAGTTGCCCGGGGGCCGGAGGGCCGGTGCCCACTTGCCGTTGGGACTCGGTCTGGTCCGAGTGGTTGAGCGGGCCGCGGAGATTGGCGCGTCCGCGCTGCAGATGTTTAGCGACAACCCGACCGCATGGCGCCGCCGACCGCAAACGCCTCCCGGTGCTGAGACCTTTCGGCGCCGCCTCGCGGAGTTGGACATCGGACCGGTTGCGATTCATGCCTCGTATCTGATCAATCTCGCCGGGCCGGACGACGAGTTGTTCGGGCGTTCGGTGGGGCTCATGCGTCACGAGCTTGTGGATGCCCCCCAGTTCGGGGCGCGGTTCGTCAACGTGCACGCCGGCTCGCATCGCGGGTCGGGGCTGGAAGCCGGCATCAAGCGCCTCACCGACGGACTCGATCGTGTCCTAGACGGCATCCCCAGCGCTCCGGACGGTCCTCTGGTCGTTCTCGAGAACTCCTCCGGCGGGGGGCACACGATGGGCTCGACGATCGGCGAACTGACCCTGATTCTGGACGCGGCCGCCCGACGCGGTGTCGACGGGCGCCTCGCCATCTGCCTTGACTCAGCCCATCTGTGGGGCGCCGACTATGACGTCTCAGACCCAGCCGCCATCGACCAGCTTCTGGCCGACTTCGATCGGTTGATTGGTCTCGACCGCCTGGTCATGATCCACCTCAACGACTCCTATGCAGACCGCGGCTCACGCCACGACCGACATGCCCACCTCGGCGAGGGGCAGATCGGCAGGGAGGGTCTGGCTCACCTCCTGTGCCACCCCGAGCTTGACCATGTTGCGTTCTACCTGGAGACGCCTGAGATGGAGAACGGCTACGACGCGGTGAACGTGGCCCGGTTGGGTGACCTTGCGTCCGGACGGCCCCTGACGCCGGGCCCGATCGCCGAAGCGTCCGGGAGCAAGGACGAGGTCGGCGCCGCGGTCCTCGAGGCGGCCGCAAGACGGGGTCAATCGCCCAGTGATGCGTCCGACGGACGGCCGGGCGTGAGCAGGCGCAAGCTCGCCGGCCATCGGCAGGTCCGGGCGTGAGCACGCGCGAGACCGACGGCAGTGGGCGACGCAGAGCGCTTTCGTGGCGCGCCCTGCGGCCGAGTGACATGGCCCCCCGCGCTTTCGAAATGGCCGGCCTGGCCGGCGTCGTCCTGCTGGCCGCCGCCTTGCGACTCGCCAACCTGCCGGCTCGCGGTGGCTGGGACGCGGACCAGGGCACCGAGATGCTGGCCCTTCGCTCCGCCCTGCAGAATCACCAGCTGCTGACGTTTGGACCCCTGGCCAGCATCGGCACCTTCCATCACGGCGGCCTGAGTCGCGATCTGTGGCTGCCGGCGGCCTGGCTCGGCAACGGCGACCCGACCTTCATCCTCGTTCAGACCGCCATCCTCGGGGTGCTCGTGGTGGTCCTCGTCTGGTGGATCTCCCGAACGATTGGAGGCTCCGTCGCGGGCTTCGTGGCGGGGTTGCTCGCCGCGGTATCGGCCAGCCTAATTGGCTATTCCACCTTCTTGTGGAACCCGACGCTGATCGAGCCGGGCGCCGCTGTAGCCTATGCTGCGGCCTGGCAGGCCTGGCGGACGGGCCAGGGCCGTTGGTGGCTCGTCGCCGCAGCCGGGGGCGCTGTCGCATTCCAGTCCCACGTGACCGCGGCAGTCGTCTTCGTGCCACTGGTAGCCGTGTTCGGAGCCTGCGTGCGACGGGCGCCGGCCGGGGAGCGTCGCCGAGTCCTGGCCTGGGGGCTTGCGGGGATCGGGCTGGTGATCCTCACTTTCGTGCCGCTCTTCGTATACGAGCTGGGCCACGGCTTCGCCGAGACGCGCGGCATGCTCGGTTACCTGTCCGGGTCCGGCGAGGCGGCCCAGCACGATCCGCTCACCGCCATGTTCGTGGCCACCATTCGGATACTCGCCTGGCCGCTGACCCGATGGCCGCTCGTGGATCTGCTGCCCGCATTCCTGCCGGCCCTGGTCGTGGCGGTGAGTCTGGCCATCGGGTTGCTATGGCGAGTCGTCGCCACGCGGGCCCACGGACCGCGGGCGGCCCAGACTGCCGACGAGTCGGTTGCCGGCCCTGGGTCGCTCTCGGGCTCGGGGTTGCTCCCGGCCAGGCCGGACTCCGGCGAAGCTGGTGTGGACGAGACGGCGGTCGAGCGCGCTGGGGTTCGATTCGTCGGAGGCGCGCTCGCGCTTCTTGTGCTGACTCTCGGTCTCGGCCTCCACGCCGCGTCGGAAGTCCAGGCGCTGCCAACGGAGCAATACCACGTCGTGGCGGACCCCCTGGTGGTCGTCGGCGCCGGCCTCGTGATAGCCGGCCTGTGGCGAGCCGTTCCACGCCAGGGTCCGGCGTGGCTGGGGCGTGCAGCGGCGGCAATGGCCATGATCCTCTTGATCGCATGGAACGTGGCGCATTGGCCGTTATGGACGGCCTACGACGGCGGCTGGCCGGCGGCGCAGCAGGCGGCCACGCGGCTCGAGCGCGATGCCGGCGGCAACCCAATCGCCCTGGTTGCACTGTTCGAGGCCAAGGGCAGCAACGCCTACGGCTACCCACTCCTGCGAGACGGCGCGACTCTGATCGCGCCGGACGGAGCCTCGACCGTGGTTCTGCTATGCGACACGTTCTGGCTGAGCGGGTGCGGGGGCGCGGCAGAGCAGGGCTGGTGCCTTACCAATGCGGCCGGCAGCGGCCTCATCCTCGTCGACAGGTTCTGGGCCGCCCCCGACCGGCTAATGTCGGTCTACCGGCGATCACCCTGAGCTTCGATGATGCGGGCCCTTGGGCCTAGCTCACTTCGCGGCCGGGCCGCGCGCGCGGCGGCATCGGCCGCGCCATGGGGCGAGCAGAGTGGCTCGCCATCGCGGCGGACATCATCGGAGTGTCGCGGCGGTCGTCGAGCAGGCGGCGTGGCTCCATCTGCCGATCTTCGGAGCGCATGCCCGCGTAGCCGCGTCCAAAACGCCGCAGCCGGACGGCAAGGTAGTACTCCATAACCTGTCGGACCTGCGGCTCCGACAGGACCTCGTCGGCGCGCAGGGCGTATTCGACGCGGGCAGTCGGATTCGCGGTTCCTGCGGCGACGGCGCCTAGGTATTGCGGCGCTTCAGCGTCGTCGCGGATCTCCCGAAGTCCCTTAGCAAGCTTTGTGGCAGTTCCCAGCGACGGCATACGGTCGCCGCGGATCAACCGAGATATGGTCGAGTGATCCACGCCAGACTGCTGCGCCAGTTGGCGCTGCGACATCTTCTTGGCTTTGAGCTGGGCCCGCAGCCACTCGTTGAAGGCTCGTCCGCCTTGTCCGGTCATACGCCCGCTCGGCTCCCCGGTCCGGTGCATTCTGCCCCGATACTGGAACTATCGGAGCGGGCGGCCAAAGCGTGAATGACCTTTTGGTACCTCACGCGTAACGACTACCGGCGAGTCCGGCAAGGTGGCGGCAAGGTTGGCTGGGGCTGCTTTCCCAAGCCTAGGATCGCGGTCGAGCAGTCGAACGACGGCCGGGCCCGGCCGCGCCGCCCCCTTTCTCCTGGATCAGCCCGCCGAAGCCGACGAGGGCGCGATCTGCTCGACCTTGATGCCACTGCCTCGCGGCTTGGACGAGACGATGTAGGCCACCGCACCGAGAAGGACGATGGAGAAGACGCTGATCGTCCGGTCGATGAGGATGATCGCGGCGGCTTGCGGATGGCTGGCCTTGAAGATGTTGATCAGAACGCCGCTCATCCCCAGTTCCACCAGGCCGAGGCCGGCCGGCGTGAACGGCACGGCGGTCAGGAGCGACCCAATCAGGGCCACGAACATGGCTCCCGACAGGCCCAGATCCACTCCGCTGAAGCCAAGTGCTCGAACCACGAAGTAGAGCCGGAGGGCTTCGGTGGCCCAGATCACGGCGGTCAGGAGCCCGAGCAGCGGCAGGCCACGCACTCCGACGGAGCTGAAGACCCCCTCTTCGAAGCGATCGTAGAAGTCGACCACTCGGTGGGGCAAGGGCAGTGCCCTGATTACTCGTCTGCCGAAGTTCCGCATGCCGACGAGGATCAGGATCAGGACCACAATTACGACAACGCCGAACGTGAAGATGAGCTGGACCGAGTTTGGCAGGTCGTTCAGGCTGTCCCGGAAGTGCCAGTAGCCGGCAAGAATGCCCAGCGCGGCAATGGCGATGAGGTCGAGGATCCGTTCCATGAGCACTGTGCCCAGCGTCTTCGTGGCGGAGACGGGGCTGTTCAGCTTGAGCAGGTAGGCGCGATACAGGTCGCCGAGCTTGGCCGGCACGACGCAGTTGACCATCCACGAAAGGAACAGGATCTCGGTTCCGTCCCTGACCTTGACCTTGTAGCCGGCTCCGCGCAGCAGCCTGACCCATCGGAAACCGCGAAGCGGGAACCCAACGTAGTAGACGACGAATGCGAGTAGGATCATCGCCAGGTTGGCCTTGCCGATCAGCCCCGGCACTTCCTTCATGTCGTTCCAGTTGACGGCGACGGCAACGGCAATGATCGCCAGGGGCACCGCGATCGACAGGATCGTCCGGGGCTGGCGAAGGCGCCGCAGCAGCGACATCTGCTCCGGCGGCGGGACCTCGACCGGGACATCGGGGTGGATCAGGGCGTCGGCCTCCTGGCCGAGCGAATCACCGATGGGATGGTGGTGATGCTCTCGCGGCTCTGTCACGTGGGCTCCCCAGGGGTCGGCCGGGCACGGATCCGACCGTTCCCGCGTAAGGATTGGATGACCTTCGCCAGCGGCGTCCAGGCCCTGACGTAGAAGCTGGCCTTGCCGGGCTGCATGTCGACATTGGTTAACGCGGCCAGCAGGCCGGCCGGGGTGCTTGGATCGCCCAAAAGCCGGCTATAGGCGACACCGACCTCCAGGACGGTGTGCGAGTCGGACGCGGACACGCCAGGCAGAGAGCGCTCCCTCGCGAAGATTGCCGCCTGCTCGTTGGCCGATCCACCGATTACGCGCGCGTTGTAGGCCTCGATCCAGTCCACCTTGTCGGCTATGTCGGCCAGGTCGGCACCACTCTTGTGGCCGTAGCCTCGGAAGCGATCGAACGGATGTGGGACTCCGACCAGGCCTCCCTGCTCGCGGATATCTGCGATCGTCTCGATCGCGGACATGCCAGGCGGCACCACCCTGTCGAGGAAGACGGCGATCAGATCGCCATCTACGGTCTTCACTTCCTCGCCGATGATGATCGTGAGGCCGTCGGGAGCGACATCACGGGCCTGCAACGCACCGTCGATCCGGTCGTGATCCGTTACGGCCAGGTGAGTCAGGCCGCGAGCCGCAGCCGCGTGTACGACCGCGCCGATGCTGGCTAGCGAATCGAAGCTCGCGCTGGTATGGCAATGGAGGTCGATGAACGCCCGATTGGCGCCTTCGTCCAGCTCGTCCAGCGGAGAAGGCATCAGACCTGCGGGCCGAGGTACTTCTTGAAGAAGTCGAAGTGCTCGAGCGCTATGCCGGTCCCAAGAGCGACACAATGCAAGGCGTTGTCGGCCACATGGCAAGGCACGCCGGTCACCTGGGTCAGTAGCTTGTCGATGTTTCGGAGCAGCGATCCGCCGCCCGACATGACCATGCCTTTGTCGATGATGTCGCTCGACAGCTCGGGCGGCGTCTGCTCGAGAACAAGGCGGACGGCGCCGATGATCTGCTGAAGCGGCGGCTCCATCGCCTCCATGATCTCGGAGCTCGCGATCGGGATCGTGCGCGGCAGGCCGGCGATCAGGTCTCGGCCGCGGACCTCCATTGTGAGATCGCGCTCGAGCGGCAAGGCCGTACCGATCTGGATCTTGACGTCCTCGGCCGTTCTGTCGCCGATCATCAGGTTGTACTTCTTGCGTACGTAGCTGGAGATGGCCTCGTCGATCTTGTTGCCACCGACGCGCAGGCTGGTGGAGACCACGATGGCACCCAGAGAGATGACGGCGATCTCGCTCGTGCCGCCGCCAATGTCGATGATCATCGACCCGGACGGGCCGCTGATCGGCACGTTGGCGCCGATCGCCGCCGCTATCGGCTCTTCGATCAGGTACGCCTCGGCGGCGCCGGCCTTCAGGGCTGCGTCACGAACGGCCCGCTTCTCGACGCTGGTGACGCCCGCCGGGACGCTGATCATGACTTCCGGTTTGCCCCAGCCAAAACGCCGACCCTGCTGGACGCGGTGGATGAAGTGGTCCAGGAGGGCTTCGGTGATGACGTAGTCGGCGATGACTCCGTCCCGCATCGGCCGGATAGCCTGGATGTTGCCGGGCGTGCGGCCGATCATCTCGCGAGCCTCTTCGCCGACCGCCACGATGTGGTTCTGGTCGTCGACGGCTACCACTGAGGGCTCCTGCATCACGATGCCCTGGCCCTTGACGAAGACGATGATGTTGGCCGTGCCCAGGTCGATACCGATCTTCATGCCTGTGGCTAAGTCCCTTCAGCGAGGCGCTCGATCCTGGCCCCGAGTTCCAAGAATTTCGCGTCGATCTTCTCATAGCCGCGGTGTACGTGGTGCGCACCACCGATTGTGGTCAAGCCGTCTGCGGCAAGGGCAGCAAGGATAAGCGACGCGCCGGCTCGTAGGTCGCCGATTTCCACGTCCGCGCCGTGGAGACGTGATGGGCCATCGATGATGGCGTGGTGCTGGTCCACGATCTCCACCGCGGCGCCCATACGGCGCAGCTCGCCCAGCCACTCGAGTCGATCTTCGAAAACGGACTCATGGACATGGCTGACGCCCGTCGCCTGCGTTAGCAGGACGCAGGTAGGGGGCTGCAGGTCCGTGGCCAGACCCGGATAAGGCTGGGTCTCGACGGTACACGACCGCAAAGGGGTGATGTCGGCGGCCGTCGCGTCCACTTCAATCGCGTCTTTGGTGCGGCTTACGGAAACGCCAACGTCCGCCATCACGTTCAGGAACGCTCCCAGATGGTCGTACGGGGCTCCCTTGAGGGTGATGCGGCCGTGAGTGACCCCGGCGGCAACGATGAACGTGCCGGTCTCGATCCGATCGGGCACGACGGAGTGGTTGGCTCCGCGCACCCGGCGGCGGCCCTCGATCTCGATCCGATTTGGCGCGGTCCGCTCGACCTGGGCGCCCATCTTCTGCAGGAACTCGATCAGGTCGTCAACCTCGGGCTCCTGGGCCGCAGGCTCGATGACGGTGTGGCCGTCGGCCAGGACCGCGGCCAGCATCGCGTTCTCGGTGCCCATCACCGTGATCTGAGGGAAGTTGATCGGCCCGCCGCGCAGACGGCCGGGCGCCTTGGCGAAGTAGTACCCGTTGCGGTACTCGATCTCAGCACCGAGGGCTCGCATCGCATCGACGTGGAGGTTGACGGGCCGGCGGCCGATCCGATCGCCACCAGGGTTGCTGATGATGACCCGGCCGAAGCGAGTCAGGAGCGGCCCCAGCAGGATGAAGCTGGCTCGCATCTTGGCCGCGGCCTCGAGCGGCACGAAAAGCCATTCGGCGTCGCCCGACGCGATCTCGTAGACGTTGGGGGCCGGGTGATCCACGGTCACGCCGATGTCACGCAGGACTTCGGTAAGAACGCGAACGTCCTCGATCTCGGGCACGTTCGTGAAGCGGCAGCGCTCGCCCGTAAGAGTGGCGGCGGCCATCAACTTGAGGGCCGCGTTCTTGGCTCCACTGATGCTGACGGAACCTTCTAAGCGGCGGCCGCCCTCGATCCGGAGGACCTCACGGCCTACGGGCTCGGGCTTGAATTCCCAGTGGAACGGTCGAGCGTCAGCCATCCACTACTCGCCAGGCGGCTCTTCACGCGGCCGCGGCGCCTGATGACGAAGCGCCTCGTGCTCGCCCCTGGCCGTGCCACGCGGGCCCCGCTCTGCGACGCGTATCCGGATCAGGGCCCTCTGGAGAGCGGCTCGGGCACTCGCCAGATCGGCCGGCTCGACGAACCCGCCTTCGAGCACGCGCTCCGCCTCTCGTCGAGCCCGCTCCGCACGCTCGAGGTCGATCTCAGACCCGACGTCGGCGGTCTCGGCCAGAACGACGACGCGGTCCGGGCGAACCTGCAGGAAGCCGCCGAAGATGGCGAACTCCTGCTCCTGTCCACCGCTCCTGAGCCGCAAGACGCCCTGTCCGAGGAGCGAGATGAGCGGCGCGTGGTGAGGCAGAATGCCGAGCTCGCCCTCGCTTCCGGGCACGATCACCTCGTCGACGTCGCCTTCAAAGGCTCGCCGTTCCGGAGTCACGATCTCCAGATGAAGTGGCATCGTCTATTCCTCGAATCGCGCGGCGCTTGGCCGCCGTCCCCCGGAGGGAGGCGACTCTGACGCGAAGCTAAGCGTCGCCGAGTGCAGGGCGGCGGCGGTCGGCGGCGCGATGAAGGTCACTTGGCCAGCTTGGCCGCATTGGCACGCACGTCGTCCAGGGTACCGGCCAGGAAGAAGGCCTGCTCGGGCAGGTCGTCGACCTTGCCCTCGAGGATCTCCTTGAACGAGGCGACGGTGTCGCGGATCGGGACGTAGACGCCGGGCCGACCGGTGAAAACCTCGGCCACGTGGAACGGCTGGCTGTTGAAGATCTGGAGGCGCCGCGCGCGAGCAACGGTCGACTTGTCCTCTTCGGACAGCTCGTCGATGCCCAGGATCGAGATGATGTCCTGCAGGTCGCGATAGCGCTGCAGCACTCGCTGGACCTCGCGGGCCGTGTCGTAGTGCTCCTGGCCGACGACGTTCGGGTCCAGAACCCGCGACGTTGACGTGAGCGGGTCGACGGCCGGGTAGATACCCAGCTCGGCGATGGCTCGCTCAAGCCGGATGGTGGAGTCCAGGTGGCCGAAGGTCGTGGCAGGGGCCGGGTCGGTGTAGTCGTCCGCGGGCACGTAGACGGCCTGGAGCGAGGTAATCGAACCCTTCTTGGTGGAGGTGATGCGCTCCTGGAGCGCGGCCATCTCGGTCGCCAGGTTGGGCTGGTAGCCGACCGCCGACGGCATTCGGCCGAGCAGCGCCGAAACCTCGGAGCCGGCCTGGGTGAATCGGAAGATGTTGTCGATGAAGAGCAGGACGTCGCGGCCTTCCTCATCGCGGAAGTACTCGGCCATCGTCAGGCCGGTCAGGCCGACGCGCTGGCGGGCACCCGGCGGCTCGTTCATCTGGCCGAAGACGAAGGCCGTCTTGGCGATGACGCCCGAGTCGGTCATCTCCTTGATCAAGTCGTTGCCTTCGCGGGACCGCTCGCCCACGCCGGAGAAGACGGAGTAGCCGTCATGCTCCGCGGCGACGTTGCGGANNCCGATCTTGCCGCCCTTGGCGAAGGGGCAGACCAGGTCGATGACCTTGATGCCGGTCTCGAAGATCTCGGTCTCCGTCGTCTGCTGGTCGAACGCGGGGGCCGGCCGGTGGATCGGCAGACGCACGGAGTCGCCGATCGGACCCTTCTCGTCGATCGTCTCGCCGAGGACGTTGAAGACGCGCCCGAGCGTCACCTGGCCGACTGGGACGGTGATCGGACCACCGGTATCGATCGCGTCGACGCCTCGTGCGAGGCCGTCGGTGGTGGTCATGGCGACGCTGCGGACCCAGTTGTTGCCGAGGTGCTGCTGCACCTCGCAGACGATCTTCGCCCCGTCGCCCCGTTGGACCTCGACGGCGTTGTAGATCCCGGGCAGCTGCCCGGCCGGGAACTCGATGTCGACGACCGCGCCGGTGATCTGGATCACGCGGCCGGTTGCGGGTGGGGCGGCGGTCGCCATCGTCGTGTCGGTGCCTCCTGGTTTCGTCGCCAAAGTGGCCTAGCGCGCCTGTGCGCCGGACGCGATCTCTATGAGTTCGCTAGTGATGTGGGCCTGGCGTGCCTTGTTGTAGCTCAGCGTCAGGTCGTCGATGAGCTCGTCCGCGTTTTCGGTGGCGTTCTTCATTGCGACCATCTGGCTGGAGAAGAAGCTGGCCGTGCTCTCGAGCGCGGCCTGGTAGAGCCGCGTGCCGACGTAGCGCGGCAGAAGCTCGTCGAGGACGATCTCCGGGGCCGGCTCGAAGATGAATTGAGAGCCCGGAACGCCCCGCGTGTCGGCGTTGGCCTTGATCGGCAGGAGTTGAACCATGTCGGCCCGCTGGACCAGGGTCGAGACGAAACGAGTGAAGACGATGTCGACCTGATTGTATGTGCCGGCCTCGTATTCGTCGGAGATCAGGCGGGCCAGCGGCAGGATGTCGTCGAAGGCCGGTCGGTCGCCGAAGCCCGCGAAATGGGCGATGATCGGCATGCGGGCACGGCGCATCGCATCGCGACCCTTGCGGCCGACGCTGACCAGCTCGAGCTCGCCTGGATGCTCGACGATCTCCTTCGATGCGAAGCGGATGGTGTTGGTGTTCAGCGGCCCGGCCAGGCCCCGATCGCTCGTGATCAGGACGATCAGGCGCTTGCCTTCTTCACGCCGGCTCAGGAGCGGGTGCTCGTCGCTGCCGAGCACGGCTGCCAGGTCGGCCAGGATCTCGTCGAGCAGCTCCGAATAAGGCCGGGCGGCGAGGGTCGACTCCTGGGCGCGCCGAAGCTTGGACGCAGCCACGAACTGCATCGCCCGGGTGATCTGCCTGATGTTCCTCGACGCATTGATGCGTCTGCGGATGTCCCGCTGGCTGGGCACGCTACTTCTTCCGGCTTCTTACGCGAGGAATGTCTGGCGGAACTCGACCGCCGCTGCCTCGAGGGCCGCGGCCGTGTCGTCGTCGAGGACCTTGGTGGTGGAGAGCTTCTCCATGACGTCTGTCCGCTGCGTGTCGAGGAAGCGAACGAACTGTGCCTCGAAGTCGCGGACGCGGGGCGTCGGTATGTCGTCGAGAAGGCCCTTGGTGGCGATGTAGAGGATCGCGACCTGGCGTTCCAGCGGCACGGGCACGTACTGAGGCTGCTTTATGACCTCCGACAGCTTCTCGCCTCGGGTGAGCTGATCGCGGGTGGCCTTGTCCAGGTCGGACGCGAACTGGGCGAACGCGGCAAGGGAGCGGTACTGGGCAAGCTCGAGCTTGAGGGGCGCGGCCACCTTCTTCATCGCCTTCGTCTGGGCCGCCGAACCCACGCGCGACACCGAGATGCCAATGTTGAGCGCCGGGCGCTGGCCGGCGTTGAAGAGGTCGGTCTCGAGGAAGATCTGGCCATCGGTTATCGAGATCACGTTGGTCGGGATGTAAGCCGAGATATCGCCCGCCTGCGTCTCGATGATCGGCAGGGCGGTCAGCGATCCACCGCCGTTCGCGTCGCTCATACGGGCGGCCCGCTCGAGCAATCGGCTGTGGAGATAGAAGACGTCGCCCGGATACGCCTCGCGGCCGGGTGGGCGGCGAAGCAGAAGGCTCATCTCGCGATAGGCCCAGGCGTGCTTGGAGAGATCATCGTAGACACAGAGCGCGTCCTTGACCGGCTGGCCGCCGATCGTGACGCCGTTCTCCATGACTTCCTCGCCCATGGCGCATCCGGCATACGGGGCGAGGAACTGGAGGGCGGCCGATTCCTCGGCGCCGGCCACGACGACGATCGTGTGCTCCATCGCTCCGTGCTGCTCCAGCACGGCCACGACCTTGGCCACGGTCGAGAGCTTCTGGCCGATGGCCACGTAGATACAGACCAGGCCCTTGCCCTTCTGGTTGATGATCGTGTCGACGGCGAGGGCGCTCTTGCCGGTCTGGCGGTCGCCGATGATCAGCTCGCGCTGGCCGCGACCGATCGGGATCAGGGCGTCGATGGCCTTGATGCCGGTCTGGACCGGCGTGTCCACGCCCTGGCGGGTGATGACGCCGGGGGCGATGCGCTCGACCGGACGGGTCGAGGTGGCGGCAATTGGGCCCTTGTCGTCCAGCGGGCGACCGAGCGGATCCACGACACGACCGAGCAGGGCCGTGCCGACCGGCACTTCCACGACCCGGCCGGTCGTCTTGACCGTGTCGCCTTCCTTGATGTGGGTCGGGTCGCCGAAGATGACGGCGCCGACGGTCTCCTCTTCGAGGTTGAGGGCCATGCCCATGACGCCGCCGGGGAACTCGAGCAGCTCGGACGAGAGCGCGCCGGACAGCCCGTAGACCTGCGCGATGCCGTCGCCGACCTGAACCACGGTCCCAACGCTGCTCGACTCCGCGCCGGTGTCGAAGCGTTCGATCGTGTTCTTGATGATGCTGACGATCTCGTCTGAGCGAATGGCCATGCCTTCTCCGTTCGGCCGTTGAAGCCCCGGCAGGCCGGGAGTTCCCGGCCTGCCGCGTCTAGCTCGTTCCCTGGACCAGCCGTCCACGCAGCCGCTCGAGGCGACCCCTGACGCTGGCGTCGATCAATCTGTCGCCGATCCTGATGGTCAACCCTCCCAGGAGTGTCGGATCGGTGGTCATGGTGAGTTCTGCCTTCGTGCCGGCGAGCTGCTCCACTCGGGCCGTTACCCGCACCAGATCCTGTGCGGAGAGTGGCGCCGGCGTCGTCACGGTCGCCGCAACGATTCCACGAGACTTCCGGACGAGGCCATCGTACTCGGCGCTCACTTCGGGCAGGATGGCGAAACGGCCCCGTTTGGCCAGCAGCAGCGCCAGGTTGCGTGCCTGTGGCGAGACCAGCTTGCCGAGCATTTGCTCGACAGCCTTACGGCGCTCACCGAAGGGCACGGCGGGGCTGTCAACGGCCCGGGCGACCCGCTCGTCACGGGCCAGCCCGGCGGCCAGGGCCAGGTCGCGCTGCCACGCGTCGACCTTGCCATCTCGCTCGGCGAGTTGGAAGGCTGCCTCCGCGTAGCGTCGCCCGGCGCCGACCTGGCGCATCAGTTCTGCCGCCCGTCCGAGGGGCCGCTACCCGCCAGGAACTCCTCGACGAGACGGCGCTGTCGAGCATCGGTCATCGACTCGCCCACGACCTTGCCCGCGGCTGCGAGTGCCAGATCGGCGACCTGGGCCCGCAGATCGGCCAGGGCGCGGTCGCGCTCCGCGGTGATGTCGGCGGTGGCCTTGTCACGCAGCCGAGCGAGCTCCTCGCGAGTGGCGGCGATGTCAGCGTCGCGCAGGTCCTGGGCCGACTTCTGGGCCACGGCGATGAGCGCCTGGGCTTCGCGCCTGGCATCGGCGATGACCTGCGTGTGCTCGGCCGCGCCGGCGTCGCGATCCTTGCGGGCCTGTTCGGCGTCGGCCAGGCCTTGCTGGATGCGGGCAGCGCGCTGAGCCAGGATGTTCGCGATCGGGCGAAAGGCGAACATCCAGATCAGCGCCAGGAAGAATATGAAGTTGAGGGCGGCGACGATGACCCAGAAGAAGTTGATCGAGAGGCCGGAGGCCTCGGCTGCTGGCGCCGTCGCCGCTGCGGCCGCGAGGAAGTTCACGGTACGCGCTCCGTCGACTGCAACCTACTTGAAGAGAGCGACCAAGCCGATGACGATGGCGAGGACGCCGAGGCCTTCGGCGAAGCCGGCGAGGATGATCGCCAGGCCGCGGATCTGGCCGGCGGCGTCCGGGTTGCGGCCGATCGCGTTGCTGGACATGCCGGCCAGGATGCCGATACCGATGCCGGGACCGATCACGCCCAGGGCCGCCAGGCCGGCTCCGATGTGCTCCATTTGTTGAACCTCCTCTACCCGACCGACGCCGGGTAGTCGAATAGTGGGCGGTCAGGCCGCCTCAGGCTGGGGGTTGTCGGCGCCTTCGAGCACCGTAGATCCTTCCGCAAAATCGCCGGGATGCGCCGGCTTGTGTTCTTCCGACCCGTGCCCCTCGATGGCGATCATGATGAACATGAGAGTCAGTACCGAGAAGATAAGGGCCTGGATCAGATTGAGCAGGGCTTCGAGGCCGAGGAGCGCTACGGGGACAATGGCGAGCGTCAGGGCCGAGATGACCGCCAGCGCCACCTCGCCGCCGTAGATGTTGCCAAAGAGTCGCATCGCCAGCGTAATCGGCTTCACGAACTCCAGGAAGAGTTCGATGATCCCGACGTAGATGGCCAGCAAGCCGGCCCCGAGGCCGTGGCGAAACTCGCCGAGTGGGAAGAACTTGCCCAAGTAGCCACGCAGGCCCAGCCGTCTAAAGCCTTCGCTCTCGAAGATCACGAATGAAGTCAGGGCCAGCCCGATGGTGATGTTCACGTCGCTGGTCGGCGCCCGCAGCTGCTCGATCTTGCCGACCGGCGGCACCAGGCCGCTCCAGTTCGAGAAAAGGATGAAGACGAAGAACCCGGCAAAGATCGGGTAGTAGCGCCTGGCCTGCTCGCCACCGATCCCCACGGCAAAATCGGAGCCGAACTCGTAGGCCCACTCGACTGCGTTCTGCAGCCGGCTGGGGACCATCTTCATGCCGCGCGTGGCCAGGAAGGCGAGCAGCAGGATAAGCGCCATGACGATCCACATCGTCAGGATGGTGGAGCTGATGCTGGGGTGGAAGTAGACCATCGGCGCGACCGCAGGCGCCGTCGCCGGCGATAGATCGAACACGATCGCCGGGGGCGGGAACTCGATGACGCTATTGATGAAGCAGGAAGGGAAGTCGCAGGCGTCGCCGGGCTGGCCGCCCTTTGGGAAGGGCGGGACGAACCGGACCGCCAGGATGTCGAGGACGACCACGGCCAGTGCGAGCAGCAGCAGCACCCGGCCGGGCGTGAGCCGGCCGCGCTTCCTGACCGGTTCGTCCGCGCCGACGGATCCCTCTTCAAGTTCGGTCTTCTCGGGCAATGTGCCCGGGGCGATCGTCACGCTCGCTCCGCTAAGGCGGCAGCCTGCGGCCACCGCGTCATCATGGATCTTGTTCGTCCAAACCCTTGAGGAACCTGTCTATCAGTCGCCAACAGCCGATCGCGCCACTAGAGCCGCCGATCGCGAACCCGACCAGGACGAAGATCGGGATCGTCCCCAGGCGCTGGTCCAGCCAGTACCCAGCGAGCAGGCCCGCCAGTACCGTGAACAGCAGGACGAAGGCGACCTCGGAGAAGAGGGCGATGTAGCCAGACGACTTCACGAGGTCATTCATCCGCTCCCTGGCAGGGCGCCGTGAGTTTAGCAGCCGACCTCCGGCGACGCTCAACCCCCCGATCGAGCCGGCCGGAAGGGCCGCGCCGCTGTTCAGTCGGGTCGGTCGGCGGACGAATTGCCCGGCTGGTCGCCGCTGCCGTTGGCGGCAGCGTAGGAGCTGGCATCGAGACCCTCCTCGATGGCGCCGGCTCCGCCTCGCAGGCGCTCGATGAGGAAAAGGGCGAGTCCAAAGACGACGACCAGGCCGAGGAAGGCATACATCTGGCTCTTCCCCGACAGGACGAGGGACAGGCCCGCCAGCAGGACGCAGACGCCGTATATGACCAGGACGGTATCGCGGTGAGACAGGCCAAGGTCCAGCAGACGGTGGTGGATGTGGCCGCGGTCGGCGGCGAACGGCGAGCGGCCGGCCGCCGTTCGTCGGACGATGATCCAGAACGTGTCCATGATCGGCACGCCGAGAACCAACAGCGCGACGGCTATCTTCCCGACTCCGAGGATCGAGAGAACGGCCAGCGTGTAGCCGACGAACATGATGCCGCTGGTCCCGCTGAAGATCGAGGCCGGGTGGAAGTTCCAGCGCAGGAAGCCCGCCAGCGCGCCGGCTAGGATGAAGCAGAACAGGGCCACGTACGGCTCCGGCTGATCGGTGCCGACGCCGAGGCTGATCGTTCCGAGTGTGACCGCGGCGATGAGCGCAATGCCCGTCGACAGGCCATCCAGCCCATCGATGAAGTTGATGCTGTTGACCATGCCGACGATCCATATGACCGCGGCCATGGCTCCGATCACGCCTCCAAGAGCCTGCGTTCCGTCTTTGGCAAGCGGGAAGTTCACCGCAACGACCGTGACGCCGAGCCCGACAGCCGAGCAGGCCAGGACGAGTTGGCCCAGGAGTTGCCAGCGGGCGCGCAGCTGCCAGAAGTCGTCGAGCAGACCGATCCCGACGGCAAGCACCGCGCCACAGATGAGGGCCGCGATCTGGCCCGCTCCCACCGCCGCGGGCTCGTCGACGAAGCCGAGGACGTGGTTGAGCCCGATCATCACCAGGGAGACGAGGACGAACCCCGCGGCGATGGCAATGCCGCCGCCCCTCGCAACCGCTCTGGTGTTGACCCGGCGAGCCTCCGGTCTGTCGACCATTCCTCGCCGCCGTGCATAGGCTCGCACCAGCGGTGTCATCGCCAGCGTGACGAGACAGGCCAGCACGAACCCCGCGATCAGAGCTGGGAGCACGCGCACAACGTCGTCGGTGTCGGTCACACTCGCGCCCGGCAGCTTCCGCCTCGCGGCCTTGCCCGCTTGTCGCCCCGGCGGCCCTCCTGATTCGGCCGAGACGGCCGGATGGTCAGGCAGTTGGCGCGGTCAGGGGCCCTGGCTGGGCGCGGAACGGATGGCGTGGTCAGTCCTCCCGAAGTCCGGGGACCGGGAAGCGGCCGCATATGTCATGGACGATGGCCGCGAGTCTGGCCTGCTCGGCCGGATCGTCGCGGGTCGCGATGGCCGACACGATCGTTTCGCCGATCAGCCGCATCTCCGGCTCGCGGAAGCCGCGGCTGGTGGTGGCGGGGGTTCCGACGCGGATGCCCGACGCTGTGTTGGGTGGGTTCCTGTCGAACGGGATGGCGTTCTTGTTGACGGTGATGCCGATCTCGTCGAGGAGGTGCTCGGCCTCCTTGCCGGTCACGCCGAGGGGCGTCACGTCGACCAGCATGAGGTGGTTGTCGGTGC
>PMYK01000026.1:200-86778 GCA_003171255.1 Chloroflexota bacterium | reverse complement strand
GGGCCGCCCTGCGTGCCGGGGAAGACGCTCTTGTCGACCGCCTTGCCCAGGTCTTCGCGGCAGAAGATCATGCCGCCGCGCGGGCCCCGCAGCGTCTTGTGTGTCGTGGTGGTCACGATGTCGGCGTGGCCGAACGGGGTTGGGTGGAGGCCCGCGGCCACGAGGCCCGCGATGTGGGCCATGTCCACCATGAGGAACGCCCCGACGCCGTGGGCGATATTGCCCAGGCGCTCGAAGTCGATCGTGCGCGGGTAGGCGCTGGCGCCGGCCACGATGAGCTTGGGCTGGACTTCGGCCGCCTGCTTCTCGAGCGCGTCGTAGTCGATCTGCTCGGTCGTCGGGTCGACGCCGTAGGCGTGGACCTCGAACCACTTGCCGCTGAAGTTGACCGGTGAGCCGTGGGTCAGGTGGCCGCCGTGGGCCAGGTTCATGCCGAGGATCTTGTCGCCGATCTGCAGGACGCTCAGGTAGGCCGCCATGTTGGC
This sequence comes from Chloroflexota bacterium, assembly GCA_003171255.1. Lineage (GTDB taxonomy): Bacteria > Chloroflexota > Limnocylindria > Limnocylindrales > CSP1-4 > Fen-1039. The sequence continues at coordinate 86,293 of PMYK01000026.1, read as the reverse complement.
CTGGGCGCCGGAGTGGGGCTGGACGTTGACGTGCTCCGAGCCGGGGAACAGGGCCAGGGCCCGCTCCTGAGCCAGCGTCTCCGCGATGTCGACGAACTCGCAGCCGCCGTAATAGCGCTTGCCGGGCAGTCCCTCGGCGTACTTATTGGTGAGAGGCGTGCCCTGGGCCTCCATCACGGCGGCGAATGTGTAGTTCTCGCTGGCGATCAGTTCGATCTTCCAACGCTGGCGATCGGTCTCGCCTCGAATGGCCGCCCACAGCTCGGGGTCGACATCGGCCAGCCGGGCCCAGGCGATCCCCTCTCGACGTGCGATCGTCATGGTTGCTCCTTACTGCTCGGGGTCGGGCAACTCCACGTCGCCCCCGGTCGGCCAGCGCCGCCGCCTGGCTCTCGCCGATGGTCCTCCACGACTCCGCGCCCGGGGTCGCCCTTATTGTCGTCGATGCCGGGGTCTGCCGTCGCCCCACCGTAGAGCCGTCAGAGAGCGTGCTGGAGGCCCGCGGCTCGGAGAGAGTCGACAAGCGCGGCGGTGGCCACCGCCCCGACGCGAAGCACCCGCGGCACGGCGCCCGAGCAGTCGACCACGGTGGAGGGGACGCCGCCACGCGCCGGGCCGCCGTCGAGGATCAGATCGATGCGGACGCCCAGCTGGGCCAGGACTTCGGCTGCGTCCCGGGCGTCGGGGTGGCCGGAAAGGTTGGCCGAGGTGACCGGCAGCGGCCCCAGCTCGCGGGCCAGGGCGCGCGGAGAATCGTGGGCGGGCAGCCGAACCCCGATCGTGGCGGCCCCGCCGGTCAGCTCCGGTGGCAATCCGACACCAACGGCCTGGGCGAGCACGAGCGTCAGGCCGCCCGGCCAGAACCGTTCTGCCAGGACGCGAGCCGCTGGCGTCAGGACGCCGACCGATGCTGCCTGATCCAGGTCGGCGACCAGCAACACGATCGCTCGATCGAGCGGCCGATCCTTGGCCGCGAACAGCCGAGCCAGCCCGTCGGGCGCGTCGAGTGACACGCCCACGCCGTAGACGGTGTCGGTGGGCATCGCCACCAGGCCGCCTGCTTTGAGTGCCGCCACTGCCGCGGCACGCCCCGTGGCGTCGTCGGCGAGCAGCCGGGCCCGCCCGGGTCGCCGGCCAAGGCGCGTCACCGTCGGCCGGCCCCGGCGCCGAGTCGCCCGGTCGAGCCCCCGCCGCGATCGCTCGCCTGGAAGCCGACTTCAGCCAACTTGATCCCATCCATCGGGCAGGCTCGGAATCGTCCAGTCGGAAGGCGGGCTCCAGTCGTTCCAACTTCCATCGAACGGGGCGACCCTCCTCGCGATGTCGTCGACCACCTGCTGCGCCTCCTGAGTAATGGCACGGGCTTGCTCCGGCGAGAGCGACCCAATGATCTGGGCTTGCTCCAGGTGGTCGCGGTCCTTCCATCGCCAATCCCTGTCCGGCGAGACCACGATGTCCAGCTCGTGATCGAGGAAGTCGAAGCCGAGACTCGTTCGCCTGATGGGTTCCTGCATGTTCACATACCAGCCGACGAACCGCCGCTCCGCATCCCACAGCACATGGACCGCGTGTGCCTTTCCGGGAGCGATCAGGAAGACTGTGTCGCCCCGGCCCCAGACGGCGTCGTCCAGTCGCCAGGGGCTGAGGTCAGCCTTGCAGTGCAACAGGTCGGTTGCCGCATCACATGGAGCGCAGACCTTCCAGGGAGTGTCACGGAGCATGGACAGCGCCACCAGGTCCGGGGCATCGCGGATCACGGTCACCGGCTTTGCTGTCCAAACCTTCCCGTGTGTCACTTCGCGGTAGAGGATCTGGCTACCTGTCGACCACATCCAACAGTCCCCCTTTGCTCCCGTTGCCACCATTGCCTCAGGGCCTATGCCGCCCGGCGTGGCCATGCCACGCAGTCAGCGCCGCTCCACCTTGACCCCGTGCACGTTACGCGGCCCGTCCGCCGAATGCCATCCGTCGAGGGCGATGCGCTCGATCATCTGGGCCGCGCCCTCGTCTGCGACCGGCGGAGCCACGTAGTGGGCGGCGGCCTGGACGGCCGGCGGGGCGCTGGGCATCGCGACGCCGTGGCCGACCTCGTTGATCATCTCGAGGTCGTTGTACTGGTCGCCGATGGCGAGGCACTGGCCGAGCGGCACGCCTGCCCGCCGCGCCAGCCAGCGGACCGCCACGCCCTTCGACACGCCCGAGGCAAGGAACTCGAGGAAGCGCGGGTGGCTGAGCGTGACCTCCGCCCGCCCGGCGAAATGCGCCCGACCCTCGTCGAGCACGTCGAGCGAGTGATTGCCATCGCCGATGGCCACGACCTTGGTCACGGGTCTGGCCGACCGAGCCACGATGTCCGAGACCACGCGCAGGCGGTCGCCGACAAACAGCCGATACTCCTCCAGCCGCTCCTCGTTCGACCCGACGATCATCCACTCCAGGTGGTTGAAGTGCGGCGTGAGGCCTCGCTCGAGGCACCAGCGCACGACCTCGGCCGTGACCGCGGCCGACAACGGACGGTGGTAGAGCAGCCGGCCCGGCCGTTTCGAGCCGGGCTCGGGCATGGCCCGGATCAGGGCGCCTTGCTGGGCCACGATCGGGCCGGTGAGGCCCAACGCCTGGGCGAACGGCACCGCGCTCGTGGCCATCCGGCCCGTGACCAGCGACACGGAAATCCCTCGTCGGATCGCTTCGGCGACGGCTGAGCGGGTCCTCTCACCGACGACGAGGTCGTCGCCAACCAACGTGCCGTCGATGTCAAGCGCGATCAGGCGGATCGGCAGCTGTGGCTCCGGCATCAACGGCCCCCGGTCCGAGTGGCGGCGGCGCGCTCCACGTGCGCCAGGCGCGGCCTTCCCGACAGGTCGAGCTGGATGCGGCAGGACCACTGCCCGGGCAGGCCGGCCACGACCGCCTCGACAGCCGGTCCCTGGTCGAAGCCGATCTCGAGGAGCGCGGATCCGCCCGGAAGCAGCACCGATGGAAGCGCTTCCACGAGCCGCCGGATGACCGTCAAGCCATCCGGCCCGCCATCGAGCGCCGGCCTCGGCTCGAAAGAGGCCGCCACCGGCAGTCGGTCGACCTCGCCGGACGGGATGTACGGCAGGTTGGCCAGGATCAGGTCGAACGGGCGCTCGGTCACCGGCAGAAGGTCCGCCTCGACGAACTCGACCGTGTCGGCCACCGCATGGCCGACGGCGTTCTCGCGGGCAAGAGCGAGCGCGTCGGCCGAGCAGTCGACCGCGAGGATCGTCACCTCGGGCAGCATGCGCCTCGCGCGCAGCAGCGACGCCAGGGCAATCGCGACCGCCCCGGAGCCGGTGCCAATGTCCACGACCCGGAGACCGGGCGTTCCCGCTGGCCGCGGGGCGGACGTCAGACGCCACGCCACTTCTCGTTCGGCTTCGCTCACGAGCAGTTCGGTCTCCGGCCGCGGAATCAAGGCCCGCCGATCAACCTCGAAGGCGAGCCCGTGGAACTCCTTGACGCCGCGGATATAGGCGACGGGCTCGCCCGCCTCGCGCCGCACCAACGCAGCCTCGAAGGCTATCGCGGCATCCGCCCCAACCGGGGCTTCGGGATGAGCGATAACCGCGGTTCGTTCGGCGCCGATGGCTCGGCCCAGCAGCAGCTCGGCGTCCAGCCGCGCGCTGTCCGAACCGGACGCGCGGAGGCGCGCCGTGCCGGTGGTCAGGAGATCGCGGATAGTCGCCACGCCGATCCTGCCGCTAGCGCCGGGTCGCTCGCACCGGGCATGACCGACCCGTCACGCGTCGGAGCCTTCGGACCCGAGCAGCGCCAGCCGTTCGGCCTGATAGGTGGTGCTGAGGGCGTCGATCAGCTTGTCGATGTCGCCGTCCATGACCCCGGGCAGATTGTGCAGGTCCAGGTGGATGCGGTGGTCGGTCAGGCGGTCCTGGGGGAAGTTGTACGTCCGAACCTTCTCGGCGCGTTCACCCGAGCCGACCATGCTCCGCCTTAGCGCCGATGAGGTTTCGGCCGCCTTGGCCCGCTCGCGATCCAGCAGCCGGCTTCGCAACACGGACATGGCCTTGGCCTTGTTCTTGATCTGGCTCTTCTCGTCCTGGATGGTGACCACGATGCCGGACGGCATGTGGGTGATCCGGACGGCCGAGTCGGTGGTGTTGACCGACTGCCCGCCGTGCCCTGTGGACCGATAGACATCGACCCGGATGTCCTTCTCGTCGATCTGGACGTCGACCTCCTCGGCCTCGGGCATCACGGCGACGGTGGCCGTAGAGGTGTGGAGTCGGCCGCTCGATTCGGTGACGGGGATGCGCTGGACCCGATGCACGCCGGCCTCGAACTTGAGGCGGCTGTAGGCGCCGCGGCCGTCGATCTCGACGATTGCCTCGCCGATGCCGCCGATGCCGTTCTCCTCGGCATGGAGGATTTCGGCGTTCATGCGGTGACGTTCTGCGTAGCGCAGGTACATCCGCAGCAGCTCCGCGGCAAATAGCTTGGCCTCGTCGCCGCCGGTGCCCGCCCGTATCTCCAGGATCACGTTCTTCTCGTCGAGGGGATCGCGCGGCAGCAGCTGGACGCGCAGCGACTCGATCAGCTCGGTCTCGTGCGCTTCCAGGCGGCGGATCTCCTCGAGGGCCATCGAGTGCATCTCTTCGTCGCCCGAGTCGCGCATCTCGCGAACCTCGGTCAGCTCCTTGCGGGCGGCCAGCAGCTCACGCCAGGCCTCGACGACAGGCTCGAGTTGCGAGAGCTCCTTGCCGATGCGCTTGAGCGCGGCCGCGTCCGAACCCGTCTCGGGCCGGGTCAGCTCGGCGTTGAGGGCGTCGTATTGGGCGGCGATCTCGATGAGCTTGACGTCAAGCATGGTTTGTGTCGGCCCTCAGAGCGCCGCGGCCGGCGCGGCTTCGGCCTCGCCCCCGCTCAGCGGCCGACAGGCCAGCATCGAGCTGCCTGCCGGGATCTCTCCGCCGTCGGCGGTCAAGGCCTTCTCGAGAGACACGATGGCGACCTCGATCATGTCGTCGGTCGGCTGGCGGGTGGTGATGGCCTGGACCCAGATGCCCGGCGACCATAGCCAGCGAACCAGGGCGTGGCGGCGATGCCTCGCGCCGAGCTGGAGGATCTCGTAGCTGATGGCCGCGATTACCGGGATCAAGATCACGCGCGAGACCACGAGCCAGAGCGGCGGCAGCTTTCCGACCACTGCGAAGGCCAGGATCGACACGATCAGGACCACGACGAGGAACTCGGTGCCGCAGCGGGGATGGGCCGTCGGGTACTTGTGAGCGGCTTCGGTCGTCAGCGGGTCGCCGCCTTCGAGGGTGTGGATCGACATGTGCTCCGCGCCGTGGTACTGGAAGGTGCGGCGCACGTCGGGCGCTCGGCCGACGAGCAGCAAGTAGCCCACGAAGATGACGACGCGAATGAAACCCTCCGAGAGCTGCAGACCGAAACCCTGGTCCACGCGCCCGACGGTGGCCTGGGCGAGGAGCAGCGGCACCAGGAAGAAGATGACGACGCCCACGGCCAGGCTGAGCAGCAGCATGCCGCCGACGGCAACGGTGTAGCCCTTGCCGAGGCCCTGCTCGGCGGGCGCTGGTGGCGCGTCGGTGGCAGTCGAGTCCGGGTCTGTGTAGATCGGGGTCGTCGGCCGGGCGGCAGCCGCCTGCTTGTCGGGGTCCTCGTCACGGCCCTTGTCGGGGCCGTCCCCGGCCGCGGCGCAGAGCGCCGGACCTCCCACGATCATGGCCAGTGTCCGAAAGAGCCCGCCGACCGAGGCCTCGGTTCCGCCACTCGCTGCGGTTCCACCTTCGTCCCCTTCGCCACCCTCCGCCTCGAAGGCCTGGACAGTGGCCGACCGCACCAACCAGCGTGTACCCGTCACGAGGGTGTCGTACAGAACGACCAGCCCCCGCAGGAACGGCAGCTTCATCGCCCGCCGGGCACGGAGTCCCAGGTCCAGGCGCTCGGTGGCCCAGACGATCGAGCCGTCGGGGTGGCGCAGCGCGATTGCGAGCGCGTTGCGGCCGCGCATGAGGACACCTTCGATGAGCGCCTGTCCGCCGTACTGATAGCTAGCCATGCCGGGAAGTCTACCGGAGTGGATCGCGACCGCCCCACTCACCCGCGCCGGGCCGCGGCGATGGCCGCTTTCAGGGGAATCGAGTGGAATCAGAAGGACCCTCCCGCGACCTGGAGGCTGACTACGCTCCAGACCGAATGAGGGTCCTCCGCAGAGACTGTTCGATTGAAGAGCGCTATGCCCGCTGGGTGCGCTCGAGGCGACGCTGGAACCGCTCCACCTGGCCCGCGGTGTCCAGAATCATCTGCTTGCCCGTGAAGAACGGGTGGCAGCTGTTGCAGACGTCGACGCGCAGCTCGGTTCGGGTCGAACCGATCTCGAAGGTGGTGCCACAAGAGGCGCACTTCACGTTCGCCTGCTGGTACTTGGGATGGATCTTCGGCTTCATCTGTGCAACTCCCAGGCGCCTTCCGTTCGGTTCCCCGTCGGTGGTCGTCCGTGGAGCGGGACGGCGCTCAAAGCGCCGGACCGCAAGTGATGACTGGGGGCTTACTCGCCCGGGATTGCCTCGACGCGGATCCGCTTCTTCAGGCGAGTCTCGTGCTCGAAGTGAACGGTGCCGTCGATCTTGGCGAAGACGCTGTAGTCGTGGGCCAGGCCGGTTCCGGTGCCGGCCTTGAAGGTCATGCCGCGCTGGCGAACGATGATCGAGCCGGCGGTGACGAACTGACCGTCGCCGGCCTTGCAGCCCAAGCGCTGGCCGACGCTGTCGCGGCCGTTCTTGGAACTCGAGCCTGCCTTCTTGTGGGCCATCGCTTATTTGTCCTTCTTGGTCCGGGCGGGTCGCTTCGGAGCAGCCTCGCCGGCAGGTTCATCGGTCTTGGCGGTCTTGGCGGTCTTCGGCGCGGCCTTGGCAGGACCCGCCTTTGGGGTCGCCTTGGCCATCACGTCGGCCTTCGCAGGAGCTTTGGCGGCGGGCTTGGCCACGGCCTTCGGCGAGGCCTTGGTCTTCGGCGCGGCTTCGGCCGCTGAGACCTGGCGAGCCTTGAGCTTGTCGGCGAGGGTGGCATCCTCGGCTGCCTGACGGGCGGCGGCCTTGGCGACCTTGCCCCGCTCGGCCTCGGCGGCGGCCTCGGCCACCTTGGCCTCCTCCGCTGCGCTCTTGGTGCCCAGACGTACTTCAGTGATCTTCAGGACTGTCAGCTCCTGGCGATGGCCCTTCTTGACGCGGCGACGGGCCTTGGGGCGGTACTTGAACGAGATCGTCTTCTCGCCTCGAGTCTGCCGCACGACCTGGGCGCTGACAGCCGCGTCTTCGACGATGGGCTGTCCGACCGCGGACTTATCGCCATCTACGACCAGCAGCACGCGGTCGAGATTGATCTCCTGGCCCGGCTCGACATCGAGCAGCTCTACCTCGAGCTCGGTTCCGAGTTCGACGCGGTACTGCTTGCCGCCGGTCTCGATGACTGCGTACATGGGTCCTCAGGGATTTGTCGGGGCGGGGCTGCCCCACGGGTGCATGACACGAATACGCCCCCGGCTTCCCGGGGCGCGAAGTGCGAGTGTACGGCTCGAGGTCGACGTCGTCAAACGCGGATTCCCGCCTCGACGCTGCCTTCGGTGCTCCTGCCCAGCGCTGGGCAGCATACGTATATTGATCGGCCGGGCAGGCTGAGTATGCTCTTCGGCAGCGACGATTCGGACCGCGCACGCTGTGGGGGCAATGGCATGGCTTCGTCCTCCTGCGTATCTGACAGATCCGGTAGCGGCGCCAAGGGCGCAGCCACGAGGCATGTGTCCGTCTGGCGGCTACCGAGCCAGGAGTCGACCGTCCCGCTTTCGCCGGGCCTCCGTCAGGGGGCCAGCTCGCCGGCGATCCACAGCCGCTCGCGAACCGGTCGAACCATCTCAATTGGCGATCGAGCCGCGGTCTCCGGAACCGTTGCGGACGAGCCGGAGACCTGGCCCGGAGCACTGTCCTCGGTTTCGACTGCAGCCAGGCGCGTGACCATGCCCAACTCGTCGGCGATGGCCGCCACGACCTCATCCGCCCTGCCACTGCCGGCGTCCTGGGAGTGGCGGAGCCTCATCCAGATGCCCGTGGCGGCGGTCGTTGCGGCGTCGGCGGGCAAGGCCGCTTCATCTGCCGGCCGGACCTCGAGGTCGATCAACAGTGGCCGCAGGTCGTAAGTGACGGACTTCGACTCGCGCCGCCGCAGGCGGGGAAGTCCCTCCGCGGCCATGAGGCTGCCGATCCCCACCTCGAGCCGGGCCCGATCCAGGTTCAAGAGCGTCATGCGGTAGTCCGCGGCGACGAGTTGTGGGGCGATCGCCGGAGCTCCAACCCAGACGTCGTAGAGATCGACTACCCGGTAGCCGCGCGGCATGCCCTCCGCCAGCCGCCCGCGCAGGTCGGGACCGGTCAGTCGGTCTGCCAGGAACAGGTCGGCCAGCTCGTGCTCGGCGAGCATGCCGAGCTGAAGCGGCGCGGCGAAGACCAGCTTGGGCCGCGGGCTGAAGCCCTCGCTCGTGGCAACGGGGATCCCTCCCCGACGAAAGGCACGCTCCCAAAGCCTGACCGCATCGAGATGAGAGAGAAACCTGGCCTCGTCGTCGCGCGCAAAGACGAGCCGCCAGCGCTGACGGACCTCGCTCACGGCGTCGCCCCCGGATCGGCGGCCGCGCCGTCGACGGCCCGGGCAGTCTTCGCAGCGGCCGATCGATCGCGTGCGGGCAGCCCGGTCGAAGACTCTCCGACCTTGCGACCCCATCGACCGACTACGAAATCGGCCGTCGTCGCCTGGACGATCAGGGTGAACAGGACGACGCCAAAAGTGATGCCCTGGAGCTGGGCCCGATTGGGGAAATCGAGCGGAAGCGACAGCGCGAGGGCAGTCGAGACGGCGCCTCGGAGGCCCGACCAGAAGACCACATGCAGCCAGTCGAACGGAAGGGCGCCCTCGTCGCGGGCCTTCTCGCGTGCCTTTCGGGCGGCCCTGGCCTTGCCCGAGGCGGTCGGTTCGGTGGCTGCGATGCCAGACCGCGATCGCCAGGCCCGCCGCGCCAGACGCCAGCCGCCGAGCAGCCCGTAGACGATGATCGCCCGGCCGACAAGCGCCGCCGCAATCGCCCAGGCGATCGGCACAGCCACGTCGACCAGAGAGTTCGCCGCGATCGCGAAACCGACGACCAGGAAGATGAAGGCGGTGGCCAGGAAGGCAACGAACTCCCAGACGGTGTCGAGAGCCTCCTCTGTTCGCTCCGACAGGCCCCGGCTGCGCCCGTAGCTGCCCAGAACGATGCCGGCGACGGCCGTGGCGATGACCCCGGACTGATGGAACGCGTCGGCCGCCAGATAGGTGCCGTAGGCCAGCACCACGGACAGGCTGATCTCGATCAAGTGGTCGCCGACGCTGGGCAGGATTCGCGACGCGGCAAAGCCGGCAACGGCGCCGAGCGCGGCCGAGATGGCCACCACCGACACGAAAGCCACCCCTATCTCCACGGGCCCAACCGGCCGGGTGACGAAGTCGGCCGCGATGGCGAAGATGACGATGCCCGTACCGTCGTTGAAGACACTCTCCGCCTCGACCAGCGTGGCCAGGCGCCGGGGCGAGCTCAGTCTTTTGAACGTAGCGATGACAGCCGCGGGGTCGGTGGCCGAGAGCATAGCTCCCACCACGAACGCCTCCGGCCACGCCAGTCCGGTCCCGAAATGGAGCGCCGCGGCGATGACTGCGGCGCTGACGAAGACGCCCGGGCCGGCCAGCAGCGCCACTCCCCCGAGGGACGGCCGGAGCTTGGCGAAGTCGGTCTGGTACGAAGCCTCGAAGATCAACGCGGGGAGCAGCACCACGAGCACGAGCTGGGGCGTGATATCCAGGCGGAGCGGCTGGCCGAAAGCCCCCGCCACGATTCCGAATGCAACGAGCGCGACTGTGTAGGGCAGGTTGATTCGGCGGGCCAGCAGCGTGACCAGCGCGGCCGCACCAACCAGCAGAACGAAGATCCGGATGAGTTCCAGGGTGGTTTCGCCCGAGTTCACCCCATGGACTCGCCGCCGGCCGCCTCCACCAGCGACGCAAGACCCTTCAGCCCAGCGCTCTTCGACTGCATATCGGTCCCCAGAAGATTGTATGGCCAACCGCGCCGCTCGCCGCGGTCACCTCCCACCTTAGCACCGGTATCCTCGGTGGCCGCGGCGTCGGACTCGCCCGACCCGCTCGGTGGAGTGTCTGCCCCTCGTTCGCCCGTCAGGGGCGCCGATCCATCGGCGGTGGCCGCGGCGACCCGTCTCGGATCACCGGGCGGACCGACGTAGCGCCAGCCCGGGCCGTCGCCATCGAGCGTGACCAGCAGCTCGCGCGGCCCTTGCTCGCCCGTGTCGCAGGCGAACCCGGTCGCGGCGGGCACGCCGCAGTTGGCACACGGGCCCCAGTGACAGTCGGGCGTCGTCCTGGCCGCCAGGGCCCGCTTCCGGTCGCGCAACAGGAACTCCGGCGACACGCCGGCGCCCAGGTGAGCCCAGGGCAGGGGCTCGTCGGTGGGAATGTCGCGTTGGGCATACCAAGCCGGATCGAGGCCCGATTCTGCGAACGCAGCCTGCCAGATTGCGGGGTCGAAATGCTCGTCCCAGGCATCGAGTCGGGCGCCCATCTGCCAGGCCCGGCGGATCACGGCGCTGAGGCGCCGGTCGCCTCGCCCGAGGGCGGCCTCGAGTAGAGAACTGCTCGGATCGTGCCAGGACATGGCCAGGCCCTTGCCGTGCATCACCTTGCGGAGGGCGCTGACCTTGGCCTCGATCTCCGCGGTCGTGTCCTGGCCGTCCCACTGGAACGGTGTCATCGCTCTTGGCACGAACGTGGAGACGTTGGCCTTGACCTGCGCCCGCCCGCCGTGGCGCCGCCGGCCCATCTCCAGCACTCGACGCGAGATGGCCGCGATTGCGAGCACGTCGTCGAGCGTCTCGCCCGGCAGACCGATCATGAAGTAGAGCTTGACCGCGCTCCAGCCCCGATCGAACGCCAGCTGCGCGCAGCGGGCGATCTCCTCGTCGCTCACCCCTTTGTTGATCGTGTCGCGGAGACGTTGACTGCCGGCCTCGGGAGCGAAGGTGAAGCCACCACGGCGTCCGCGCGGGGCGATGGCGTCGACCAGTTCGACCGTGAAGGCGTCGACGCGTGTGCTCGGCAGCGACAGGATGGTCTCGGGCCGCCGCGCGCGGAGCGCCGTCGCAACCTCGCGGACGTACGAATAGTCGGCCGTCGACAGGCTCGTCAGGCCGATCTCCTCGTACCCGGTCGCAGTCAGGATTGCTTCCGCGGCCGCGACAGCAACCTCGGGCGACCGCTCCCGCAGCGGGCGCGACTGCAGGCCGGCCTGGCAGAAGCGACAGCCTCGGGTGCAGCCGCGCATCACCTCAAGCTGGGCCCGGTCGAAGACGATGGCGACGTTGGGCACGAGCTGCCGGATGCCATGGACGTGAGTCTCGAAGTCGGCCGCGATGCGCCCGGTGATTGCGGCCGGCGCGGCCTCCACGAGTCGGTCGAGGGCGTCGAAGCGGCCGTCGGCCCGGTACCGAGGCCGGTAGAACGACGGCACGTATACGCCGGGTATCTGGGCCAGGGCGCGCAAGGCCGTGGTCCTGTCCACACCCCGACGCCACTCTCCGGTCGGGGCCGGCGCCGCGGGAACCTGGCGATTCCAGCCGAGCGCCTCCAGCACGTCGCTGATCTCCAGAACGACGTCTTCTCCCTCGCCCAGGACCACGGCATCCAGGAAGTCCGCGACCGGCTCCGGGTTCAGGACGATCGAGCCGCCGGCGATGACCAGGGGGTCGGCATCCGACCGCTCGGCCGTCGTCAGCCCGACTCCGCCGAGGTCGAGCATCTCGAGCATGTTCGTGAAGACGAGCTCGTAGCCCAGGCTCAGCCCGACGACATCGAAGTCGCGCAATGGCCGCCGCGTCTCGATGCTCCAAAGCGGGACGTGAGCCGCGCGCAACTCAGCCTGGAGGTCGATGTCGGCCGCGAAGCATCTCTCCGCGAGGCGGTCGGGTTGATCGTTGAGGACTTCGTAGAGGATCCGCAATCCGAGATTGCTCATCCCAATCTCGTACAGGTCGGGATAGGCGAAGCACCACTTCAAGGGCGTCGCAGCCCAGTCCTTCTGAACGGAGTTCCACTCGCCGCCGGCATACCGGCCGGGTTTGCGGACACGGCTCAGGATCCGCTCGACCGAGGCACCGGACACAGGCGCCGGCGAGTAGTTGCACCCGACCGCGTTGCGCGCTCGGCTGGACTCGGGTGATCGGTCCGGCATCGAGGACGTCTCAGGCATGTCGAACAGCCTGCCCGTCACCGAGATCGGGAGTGGCTGACCCTGGTCGCGCGTCGTCATCGCTAGGTGGCTCGCCTGCTGCTTGGACTCTCCGTGGCCGTCCCGCGACCGGGCGTATCAGAACTCGTAGCCGCGACTGCCGCGAACCGCTCCGGCTACCACTCGGGTCGCTCGCGACGCAGATTCGTACTCTGGAGGGCGCCCAGACCTGCGGCAAGACTCACCAGCGAGGCTCCACCGTATGTGATGAACGGCAGCGGGATACCGGTGACGGGCACCAGCCCCATTACCATGCCGACATTCACGAAGACCTGGAAGAGGATCATCGTTGCCATTCCGCAGCCAATGAGCATGGCAAACGGGTCGGTCGAACGCCACGCGCAGGCCAGCAGCCGCCACAGGAGCAGTCCGAACAAGATCAGAACGACCATGCCGCCGATGAATCCGAGCTCCTCGGCCAGCACGCCCCACACGAAGTCGGTCGTCGAGACGGGCAGCGCGACGCTTCCGTTAGTCAAGCCTTTGCCGGCGATACCTCCGGCGTTGACCGCCGTCTCGGCCTGGTGGATCTGGTAGCCGGCGTGCTGGGGGTCGGCGCCGGGGTTGAGCAGGGTGAGGAGGCGAGCCTGCTGGTAGTCGGCCATTTTGGACCATACGAACGGGACCGCGGCTACCACGGCCGCCGCCAACGTTCCCAGCCAGAACAGGCTAGCGCCGGACATGAACAACAAGCCCGTGACGGTCGCCACCAGCACGAGCGACGTGCCCAGATCAGGTTGCATCAGGACCAGGACCCAGGGTGGAACCAGGATCACCAGGGCCCCGATGATCGTCCACGGCGACTTGATCTTCGACTGACGATCGGCCAGGAAGGCCGCGAAGACCACGACCATGATGATCTTGGCCAGTTCGCTGAACTGGAACGCAAAGCCACCGAGGACGACCCAGCGTGATGCAGCGCCGGCCTCGCCGGTTCCCGTGCCGATGCGAAGGGTCAGGATGAGGAGGCCGATGTTGATGATGTACAACGGCCAGGCCAGCGAGCGCAGCCACCTGTAGTCGAAGGCGGTGGTCAGGCCGAGAACCACCGCCGCGATGACGGCCCACATGATGCTACGGACGAACGGCGAGCTGAGGGTGAGTGGCACGTGGCTCGAACCCACGCTGTTACTGTAGGCCATGGCGAGGCCGAACAGCGTCAGCAGGATCGCGTACGTGGTGAGCTGGAAGTCATAGTTCCGCCAGGCCAGCCAGCCGGCCTTGGGCGCCCAGCCCCGGAGCCTGAGAGTTTCGCCGCGCAGAATGCTCATCGGTCAGTCGCTGGTCAGTCCTGGGCCGAGAGTCCGTAGAAGTTGGTCGTTCTGGTCACCCACGAGGGTATGTAGCCTTCGGTGTGGGAGTTGAACGGGTCGCCCTTGAGCTTGTAATGCATCATCAGGTAGTACTTGACTACCTCCGTGGCCACGTTGGCTTGGGTATTCGCGCCATAGACGAAGGCCAGGACCGCGAGCTGGGAGTCCGGCTTCGTGAAGTCGTCGACATAGGGGTTAGCGGGGACGTAGCCGACGAACCACTCGTGGTATGGCAGTACGTTGTTCTTGTCAGGGTTGCCGAACTCGGCGGTACCGGTCTTGCCCGCGACCTTGATCGGCAGGTCCACGAGGTTGTTCGTGTGCCGGGACGTGACGACCTGGCGGGTCGCCAGCCTCAGGTCGGTGAGGACCTGGGGCGAGATGGGGTTACCGTCCTGGGACTTCAAACGATTCATGGCGACCGGCTGAATGTTCGTCACGACGCCGGTGGCTCCGTTCTTGATGGAGCCGACGACCTGAGGCTGCCACACGGTCCCGCCGTTGGCGAGAGCGCAGTAGGCGTCGAGGAGCTGAAGTGGCGTGGACGCGTCGTAGCCCTGCCCGATCCCCGCCTGCATGATCTCGCCGGTGAACATGTTGTCTTCGTGGTTGGCCTGTTTCCAGTCGTTCGTGGGAACGATCCCGGTGGCCGTCTCGGGCAAATCGATCCCTGTCGACTTTCCGAACCCGTATTGGTCCGCCCAGTACGTCAGCTTGTCGAGGCCGACCAGGAGAGCCAGCTGGTAGAAGAACGTGTCACTCGAGTAGGCGAGGCCCTGGGAAATGTTCAGCGGCCCCCAGCCCTTGTCATTCCATTCCTTGTACTTGTATTGGCCTATCTGGATGAATGGCTGAGACAGAAGCGTGCTCGTCGTGTCGATCGATGGAGACAGGCTGCCGACCGTCTGATTCTCCGGCGGGGCCGTCAGTGGAGGTCCGGCTACGAGCCCCGCGGTAGCGGTGACAAGCTTGAATGTCGATCCAGGCGCGTACTGAGCCCCGATGGCCTTGTTCAGGAGCGGCTGGTCAGGGTCCGAGATCAGCTTCTGGAAAGCGGTGTCGCTGATGCCGTCCGAGAAGAGCTGGTCGTTATAGCTGGGCAGGCTAACCATCGCCAGGATCTTCCCGTTCTGGGGGTTCTCGACGATGATCACGCCCTTCGTGACCTTGGAAGCGCCGATTCCCCAGGCTAGTGCAGTCTGGGCGATCGTCTGCTCATAAGTGTCGATGTTCAGAGTCAGAGAATCCCCTGGGACCGGGGAGCTGGTCGTGTTGACGAGGCCCGGAATGGGCTTCGCAGCTGCATCCAGCAAGACGTTCTGCGTGCCGTACTGGCCGCGGAGCAGTTGCTCGTACTGGTTCTCGAGTCCGGCCTGGCCTACGATGTCGGTGTTCGAGTAGCCCAGGTCCTTCCAGTTGGCGTACTGAGATGCGGTGATCTGGCCCTCATAGCCAATGACATCGGAGAACAGGTCCTTGGTCAGGTACTCGCGCTTGGATGAGACCACTACCTTGACCCCGGGAAGGACGTCGGAGTTCTCCTGGATGAACCTGGCGACCTGGGCTGAGATTCCGTCGGCGATCTTGACGGGCACATAGAGCGAACCTGTGGTGCTGTCGATCGTGGTCTCGATGTAGATGGGATCCAGGTTGAGGACCGACCCAAGCCGACTGGCAACTGCAGGTTCCTGATCGAGCGGTAGATCGCTCGGAGTCACGGTCACCGAGTAGTCGACGACATTGGTGACCAAAGGATGGTTGGTCGCATCGAAGATGAGGCCCCGTGTGGACGGAGTGGACTGAGTGGCGGTTTCCTGGGTGTCGCCGGCTGCCTGATAGGCCGCCGGCCCCTGGACTAGCTGGAGATACGCCATCCGAGTCGACAGGGCGGTGATGCCGACGGCGACGGCCAGAACGAATACTCCGAATCGGTAGACGTTCTTGGGCTCGCTGCGATAGCTCTCAACTGGGGCGCTCATGGACCTACCTCCACCAGACCACGCGTTCTCGATGCTCTGCCCTCCTCTTGATACCGATCACGAGCGGGGCAACGATGGCGGCGAGGATCGCGTTCAGAAGTGCTGCGACGAGGAGAGTGGTTGGATGAATCGGGGGGGCGGGTGGTTGCAAGAGCCCGGTGGTCACGTCAGAGATCACCAGGAACACGGGGGTCAGTACTAGCACGGCAATCACACAGCCGGGATATCGATATCGCGACAGGAGAGGCTTGGCCAGCGCGGCCAGAGCGACCGCGATCAAGAGTACGAAGACACTGGACCCAAGCGGCCGAAGCGCGAGGAGATCGAGGGACAAACCGCCTACGAAGGCCCAGGTCATTCCTTCCTCGAAGCCGTAGACCAGTGTCACGGCGACGGCGAAAACGAGCGACAGCTGAAGCTGAGCGTCGGCGAACTGGTATCGCGACGCGATCGTGAGCTGCAAGAGCGCCGCGATGCCGGCGCCGACCGCAGCGAATGCGGGACCCATTGCGGCCAGCCCTCAATTAGCGGGATTTGAGTGGCGCTCCAGCACTAGGAGCGCGACCGACTAGCGGCATCGACTGGGCGAGTATAGGGCCGAGGGCAAGTCCGAGCCAACGCGGGGCGGTCCAGAGCCGTCGCCCCAGCCCTGGGTCGGGTGGTGCCGCGGGCGGATGCGGCTTCGATTGCGGGCCCCCGGCGGGGCGGAATCGTGCTTGCCGCCTCTGGGGCCGTGCCTGCCGGTCTGTTTCGCCGCCACCGTTCATCAGCGTTCGGGCGATCCTTGGGTTCGGGCCATGGAGCGGGCCGTGCCTCCGCATCGGGGCCAGGCCTCGGACGGACCGAACCGAGACCGAGTTCTCCGAGATCCCTGCGTGACCTCCGTGTTTGAGGCGGTGTGCGGTGACGAAACGCACTACAGCTGGACTAGCTCCTACCAGCATCAACCTGACAGGAACAAGCCCGGGCTCTTGGCCCGGGCGCCGCCGCAAGTGTCCCGGGCGCTGCCGCAAGCGCCTGCTATCTGCTCGCTGAGCCCTGTTCCACGTGAAACAAAGCTCCCCGAGAGGCCGCCGAGCCCCGTGGGCCGCTTGGACACGAACGAGCCCGTTCGCTGATTCCGATGGTGCCTTCTGGCAAACCAGGGCCATCGCTCGTTGCTTGATCGCGCGGCTGGACTATGCAGCGGAGACCAGAAGATCTGATCAACCGGACCGAACGGGCGGCCACACGGGATCGGTAAGGCCCACATAAGCCTCAGCCAAGGCCTGATCGATAGGATCCTGTGCGAACGAGGCCTGCGGGACGCGGCGCAGGCCTAACTGACGCGCCAAGCCTCGCGCGAACAGCCCCTCGAACCCGGAGGACGGCCCTGAATGGTAGAATCTGAACGTGCCGATGACCGAAATGGGGACCTGAGTGGGCCAGATTATCGCCTGCGCTAACCAGAAGGGTGGCGTCGGCAAGACCACCACTGTTGTCAATCTTTCGACGTATCTGGCGCTCGCAGGGGATGCCGTCCTGGTTATCGACCTCGATCCACAGGGCAACACCACTAGCGGCTTCGGTTTGGATCGTGACGAGATCAGGCATTCCGTCTACGAAGCGATCATCGAAGACAGGCGATTGTCCGACCTGGTCGTGCCGACCGCGATTCCCGGCCTCTCGTTGGTTCCTTCGTCGATCTCGCTGGCCGGAGCTGAGGTCGAGCTGGCGCCCCTCCCGCAGCGCGAACGTCGCCTGGCTCGGATCCTCTCCGAGCTGGTGGACTCGTACGACTATATCGTGCTCGACTGCCCGCCTTCGCTGGGCCTGTTGACCGTCAATGCGCTCACCGCAGCCGACGCGGTCGTGATTCCCATTCAATGCGAGTACTACGCCCTTGAAGGCCTGTCCCAGCTCATTGCGACCATCAACCTCGTCCGGAACCACCTGAATCCAGGTCTCGCCATCAAGGGCGTGGTCCTGACCATGTACGACCCGCGCACCAACCTCTCGGCCGAGGTGGATGCCGAAGTCCGCAAGCATCTGGGCCCAGCCGTATTCGACACCGTCATCCCGCGCAGCGTTCGACTGTCCGAAGCGCCCAGTTATGGCCTGCCGATTGCCCTTTACCGACCCGACTCCAAGGGCGCGGAAGCCTATGCGGCGCTTGCGGCCGAGCTGCGCGAACGCGATGGCAGGCCCGAGCCTCACGCCCGCACTGCCTCCGACGAAAGTACCTCGGGGGTCGAAGGCAACCGCGAGGCCGGCGACAGGAGTTCTCGTTGACGCCGCCGAACGTTGACCGGCACACCGGCCTGGGACGCGGACTTGGGGCGTTGATTCCCCAGGCCAACTCCTCTGGAGGTGCCCCGGTCGACATCCCGATCTCGCGGATCCGCGGCAACCCCTATCAGCCGCGCCAGCGTATCGAGCAGCAGGCTCTCCAATCCCTCGCCGCCAGCATCGCCATGCACGGCGTCCTTCAACCCGTGCTGGTCACCGAGGTCCTTGACGGCTACCAGCTCGTGGCCGGTGAGCGCCGCGTTCGCGCTGCGCAGATGGCCGGCCTCGACCATGTTCCGGCCATCGTTCGCCAGATGGCGCAACGGGACCAGCTGGCCGTCGCGATCGTCGAGAATGTTCAGCGCGCCGACCTGAACGCAATGGAAGAGGCCCATGCTTATCGGCAGCTGGCCGACGAGTTTGGACTGACCCAGGAGGAGATCAGCGCCCGCGTGGGTCGGGCCAGGTCCACCGTCGCGAATACCCTCCGGCTGCTGGATCTCGAGCCATCGGTTCAGCAGGCCCTCAGCGAGGGCAACATCACCGAAGGCCACGCCCGAGCCCTGGCGGGCGCATCGGCCGCCGGCCAACGGCAGATGGTGGAATCAGTGATGGTCCGCGATCTGTCGGTTCGGCAGACCGAGGAGCTGGTCCGCCGCCTTCGCGAGCGGCCCGCAACGCCCAGCGCCACGAAGGTCGATCCCGACTCCGACATGGACCGTATCGAGGAGCACCTCCGTCGTGCACTGGGGACGAAGGTTCTGCTCGCCCGCTCTCGCAAGGGTGGACGGATCGTCATCGAGTACTACAGCGATGAGGAGTTGTCGCGCCTCTTCGACCGCCTGACCGGAGGAGTCTCTTGACCCAGGAAACCCCGCGCGCAGCCAACGGATCGTCGAACGGATCGACGACCGGCACCAGTCAGCCGGCCGCGTCGCGGCGTTCGCGCAAGTCCGCCTC
The DNA here is from genome assembly GCA_003171255.1 of Chloroflexota bacterium. Classification (GTDB taxonomy): domain Bacteria; phylum Chloroflexota; class Limnocylindria; order Limnocylindrales; family CSP1-4; genus Fen-1039. The sequence goes on along the minus strand of PMYK01000026.1, from coordinate 67,385 downwards.
GAGCGACTACAACGCCGACAGCATCCAGGTTCTCGAAGGGCTGGACCCGGTCCGCCGACGTCCGGGCATGTTCATCGGCTCGACCGACGTAAGAGGCCTCCATCATCTCGTCTGGGAGGTCGTCGACAACTCGATCGACGAGGCGATGGCCGGTCACGCCACCCACGTCGAGGTCCGGATGCTGGAAGACGGCGCCGTGCGCGTCACAGACGACGGCCGAGGCGTTCCTGTCGGTCGTCATCCCAGCGGCAAGGACGCCCTCGAGATCGTCCACACCGTCCTCCACGCAGGCTCCAAGTTCGGTGGTGGCGGCTACAAGGTTTCGGGCGGTCTACACGGCGTTGGTGTCAGCGTCGTAAACGCGCTGTCGGAATGGCTGCGGGTCGAATCCGCAAGAGATGGGTCCGTCTGGGCCCAGGAGTATTCGCGCGGCACGCCCACCACGCCCGTCCGCAAGGTCGGCCCCCAGGGCGATCGCCGCGGCACGACCACCACCTTCAAGGCCGATCCGGAGGTCTTCGAGACCGTCGAGTTCTCCTTCGACACCATCGCCCAGAGGCTTCGAGAGTCGGCCTACCTCAACAAGGGCCTCTGGATCCGCCTGCTCGATGATCGGGCAGACCGAGAACGTTCGTTCTATTTCGAGGGAGGACTGGTCTCCTTCGTCCGCCACCTCAACAAGAACAAAGAACCCCTCCACAGCCGACCGATCTACGTCGACAAGCGCGAAGGATCGACCTCGATCGAGGTTGCGCTCCAGTACAACGACTCCTACGCCGAGAACGTCTTCAGCTTCGCCAACAACATCAACACCGTCGACGGCGGCAGCCACATGACCGGATTCCGCGCCGCGTTGACGCGATCCCTGAACGACTACGCCCGCCGAGCCAGCATCCTCAAGGATGCCGATGCCAATCTGTCAGGCGAGGACGTTCGCGAAGGCCTGACCGCAGTCATCAGCGTGAAGCTGGTCGAGCCGCAGTTCGAGGGCCAGACCAAGGCCAAGCTCGGCAACGCCGAGATCAAGGGCCAGGTCGAGGCTGCTGTCGCCGAGGGTGTTGGCCAGTACCTCGACGAGAACCCGGCCGACGGCCGGAGGATGATCGAGAAGTCGCTTACCGCCGCCCGCGCCCGCGAGGCGGCTCGCAAGGCCCGAGACCTTGTCATCCGCAAGGGCGCCCTCGAAGGCATGTCGTTGCCGGGCAAGCTGGCCGACTGCCAGGAGCGCGACCCCGCCAAGAGCGAGCTCTACATCGTGGAGGGCGACTCGGCCGGCGGGTCGGCCAAACAGGGCCGCGACCGCCGTTTCCAGGCCATCCTGCCGCTGCGCGGCAAGCTGCTCAACGTCGAGAAGGCACGTCTGGACAGGATCGTGTCGAGCGAGAACATCCGGCCCCTGGTGATCGCCCTGGGCGCCGGCATCGGCGACTCGCTCGACCTGGCCAAGCTGCGCTACCACCGCATCATCATCATGACCGACGCCGANNCACATCCGAACCCTGCTCCTGACGTTCTTCTTCCGTCACATGCCCCAGGTGATGGAGAACGGTTATCTCTTCATCGCCCAGCCGCCGCTCTTCCGGGTCAGCACCGGCAAGGTGACGCACTATGCCGCGTCGGAAGCAGAGCGCGACGCCATCGTCAAGAAGCTGGCCGTCAAGAACGTCACGGTCCAGCGCTTTAAGGGCCTCGGCGAGATGAACGCCGACCAGCTCTGGGACACGACGATGAATCCCGAGACCAGGACCCTCCTGCGCGCCGAGGTGGACGACGCGATCGAGGCCGATGCCATCTTCACCATGCTGATGGGCGAGCGCGTCGAGCCCCGAAAGGACTTCATCAAGACCGAGGCCAGGAAGGTCCAGAACCTCGATGTCTGACGGAGCCGCGGCCCAGGCCACACAGCCAGCGGTGACCACCGACGACTCTGCCCGGGCCAAGAGGCATGCGGCCGTGGTCCTCAAGACCGAGCCCCACGCCTGCTTCGGCTGCGGAGAGCTCAACCAGGCCGGCCTGCACCTCGAGCTTCACCTGGAGCCGGGCTGCTGCTGGACCGAGCTCGTCATTCCGGACCGCTTCCAGGGTTGGGAAGGCGTCGTCCACGGCGGCGTACTGTCGACCATCCTCGACGAGGTCATGTCGTGGTCTTTGATCGAGCGCGACTCCTGGGGCGTCACGGCTCGCCTCAGCGTGGACTTCAAGCAGCCGGTGTTCGTCGGGCGTCCCGTGCGCGCAGTCGGTCGCGTGGTGGATGATCGCCGGCGGCTGGTAATGACGGCCGGGTCCATCCTCGACGCCGAGACGGGCACGGAGCTGGCCACGGCGCAAGCCACGTTCGTGACCGTCAATGCGGCCCGTAAGCGCGAGCTGGAGGCACGCTACGGCGACCTGGCAACCGCTCGTCGATCGGCGGCCCAGGCCGCAGCCGAGATCCCGGTGGGGGGTGAACAACCTTGACGTACGAGACCGCGGCCAGGCCAGCCCCGTCGGCCTCCGCGACCACCGTCGCCTCGAATCTGTTCGTTGCCGCGCACAAGGACCGGGCCGTCGTCCTCGGCGACCGGTTGGCCTACCTGGTCCAGGATCCGGATGCGTTCGTGGCGATGATCAAGGACGGGTTCCGCGAGCTCGCGGACCCGGTCTACGCGAACGGCTCGCGCCACATCGCACCGGGCCTGGGGCCCATCCTCGGCGTGCGGTTGCCTCTGATGGAAGCCGCCGACAAGGCCTTCAAGCGTGGCACCCGCAAGACCCCGACCACGCTCCTGATTGACGTGATGGATCGGCTGACTCGCGAGGAGTTGCGCGAGCTCCGCTGGTTCGGAATCTGGAACCTGGGGCGGCTCCTGCCCACGGACCCGGAGCGCACGTGGCAGCTTCTCCGCCGCGCCGCCCGAGAGTCGGATGAGTGGATCACCGTTGACACGCTCGCCCATCCATACGGCGAGGGCATCCTGCGCGACCCTCGCCGCTGGGCCGAGATCGAGCTTCTCGCCTATTCAGAGTCACTGTGGGAGCGGCGGCTGGTCGGCTCCACAATCGCCACAATCCCCCACGTTCGCGGCATTACCGGCGGTAGGAGCCCTGCGGTCGTCGAGCGGAGCCTGGCCTTGATAGGCGGCCTGATCGGCGACGCCGAGCCCGATGTCCAGAAGGCCCTGTCATGGGCGCTCCGGAACCTCGCCCAGTTCGACCAACCGTCCGTCTCGCGCTTCCTCGAAGCAGAGACAGAGACGGCCGGCCGCACCACCGACGGCCACCGCGCCTGGGTTGTCCGCGACAGCCTCTCAAAGTTGTCCCCGGAGACCGCGGCCGTCCTGCGCGGCCGGCTCGATGGCATCCGGCGCCGGCCGGGCGTCCCATCTTCGTCGCACGCCGCGGCCGCCGCCGAGTTCAACCACGCCACAACCCCCGGCGCCGCGCCGCGGCCCGCCCACAGCCAGATGGAGGCATAGCTCACCGTGACCGACGATCTGGGCCTAGTCCGCGTCGTCCGCGTCGAAGACGAGATGCGGACGAGCTACCTCGATTACGCGATGAGCGTCATCGTGGCGCGAGCGCTGCCCGACGTCCGCGACGGCTTGAAGCCTGTGCACCGGCGGATTCTCTACACGATGGGCGAGATGGGCCTCTCGTCCAACTCGTCGTTCCGCAAGTGCGCCGCGATCGTCGGCGAGGTCATGGGCAAGTACCACCCCCATGGCGATGCCGCCCTCTACGAGGCTCTGGTCCGGCTGGCCCAGGACTTCTCGATGCGGTACCCGCTCGTCGACGGCCAGGGTAACTTCGGCTCGATCGACGGCGACAGCGCGGCCGCCATGCGCTACACCGAGGCCCGCCTGACCGGAATCTCGGCCGAGATGCTGGCCGACATCGACAAGAACACGGTCGACTTCATCGACAACTACGACGGCACCCAGAAGGAGCCCTTGGTCCTCCCGGCCAAGCTCCCAAATCTGCTGGTCAACGGCTCGTCCGGAATCGCCGTCGGCATGGCGACCAACATCCCGCCCCACCACCTCGGTGAGGTGGTCGACGCGGCCAGGGCTCTGATCGACGACCCGGAACTGACCTCGGACGATCTCTGCAAGTACATCGCCGGGCCCGACTTCCCGACCGGCGGCACGATGTACCGCTACGAGACTCGCCGCAACCCCATCACCGGCGAGAACGAGACGATCGACGCGATCCGTGAGATGTACGCCCACGGCCGCGGCCGAGTGGTGGTCCGGGCCCAGGTCGCCTTCGAGGAGGCCCGCGGCGGGCGCATGGCGATCATCGTCACCGAGCTGCCGTACATGGTGAACAAGGCCGCCCTGCTCGAGCGAATGGCCGAGATGGTGGGCGCCAAGAGGATCGAAGGCATCGCCGACCTCCGCGACGAGTCGGACCGCGACGGCATGCGCATCTACATCGAGATCAAGCGCGACGCCGACCCGCACCGCGTGCTGAACAACCTGTTCAAGCACACCGCGATGCAGACGGCGTTCAACATGAACATGCTCGCCCTCGTCGACGGCCAGCCGCAGACGCTGCCGCTCAAGGCCGTCCTCCAGCACTACATCGACTTCCGCCGCGACGTCGTCAGGCGCCGGACCGAATTCGACCTGGAGAAGGCTCGGGCTCGGGCTCACATCCTGGAAGGCCTCAAGATCGCCCTGGACAACCTCGACGAGGTGATCCGGACCATCCGCGAGTCGGCCGACGTCGAGCGCGCGCGAAACAACCTGATGTCCGGCTTCGGCCTGACCGAGATCCAGGCTCAGGCCATCCTGGACATGCGCCTGGCTCGCCTGGCCGCCCTCGAGCGCAAGAAGATCGAGGACGAGTACCTCGAGGTCATCCAGCTCATCGCCGAGCTCGAGGACATCCTGGCCAACCCGTCGCGTATCTTCGCCGTGATCAAAGACGAGCTGGTCGCGCTCAAGACCAAGTACGCCGGCGCCCGACGGACCCGGATCGCCAACGACTCGAGCCGTGAGATGACCGACGAGGACCTGATCGCCGACGAGGATGTCGTCGTAACGATCAGCCGGCGCGGCTACATCAAGCGCCAGCCAGTGGCCACATACCGCCGCCAGGCTCGAGGCGGCAAGGGGATCATCGGCCACGTGACGCGCGAGGAGGACGCGGTCGAGCACCTCCTCGTCGCCAACACGCACGATTGGGCGCTTTTCTTCACCAACCGTGGCCGGGTCTTCTCGGCCAAGGTCCACACCATCGTCGACGCCAGCCGCCAGGCCAAGGGGATTGCCATCATCAATCTCCCGGGCGTCCAGGTGGAGCCGGGCGAAGTGCCGATGGCCACCATCACCCTGTCGGACTTCAAGGCCGGCAAGTTCCTGGTCATGGCCACCCGCAACGGAATCGTCAAGAAGACGCCGCTCGAACAGTTCGACAAGGTCCGCTCCAGCGGGATCATTGCCATCACCATCGCCGCGGACGACGAACTCGCCTGGGTGGACGTCGCCACAGGCAAGGACGACGTGATCGTCGCGACCGCTCAGGGCAAGATCGCGCGCTTCCCCGAAGACGAGGTTCGACCGATGGGTCGGCCGGCCGCAGGAGTCATCGGCATCCGGCTCGCCAGTCCCACGGACCGCGTCGTCGGCATGAGCGTCGTCCAGCCCACCGCCGACTTGCTGGTACTCACCGAGACCGGCTATGGCAAGCGCGTGCCGCTGACAGAGTTCCGTCCGATGCACCGCGGCAGTCAGGGCGTCCGGCTGATCTCGCTCGAAGGCAAGAAGACCGGAGACGTTGCCGCTGTTCAGCAGGTAACTGAGCTGGACGAGGAGTTGCTCCTCATCAGCGCCGGCGGTCAGGTGGTCCGGACCGAGACGAACACGATCAACCGCTACTCGTCTCAGGCCCGTGGAGTGATCGTGATGCGCCTCAACGCCGGCGACAAGGTGGTCGGCATCGCGGCCTTCAGGGCCGGGCTGGCACAACGGGATGGCATATCGGACAATGGTTCCGAAGCCACCGAGCCCGCGCCCGACGACGGGAAGCCAAAGTGATCGACAGCGATACCCGGGAGGCAGCATTGCCAGCGGCAGACCAGTTCGATGTCTACACCGGGAACGCCAACCCGGAGCTGGCGAAGAACATCTGCCGCTACCTGGGCACGGATCTGGGTCGGGCCGATGTCTTCGAGTTCTCCAACGAGAACATCTTCGTCAAGATCATCGACAACGCCCGTGAGAAGGACGTCTTCCTGATCCAGCCCACGTCGCGGCCGGTCAACACATCGATCATGGAACTGCTGATCATGATCGACGCCTTCAAGCGGGCCAGCGCGGGGCGTATCACCGCCGTGGTGCCGTACTACGGTTACGGCCGATCTGACAAGAAGGACCAGCCCCGCGTTCCGATCACGGCTCGCCTCATCGCCGACCTGCTGACGGTCGCCGGGGCCAACAGAATCCTCACTGTCGACCTGCACCAGGGCCAGATCCAGGGCTTCTTCAACATCCCCGTCGACGAGCTGACCGCCGTCCATCTCCTGTCCGGCCATTTCCGCCAGAAGAGCATCGAGAACCTGGTGGTGGTCACGGACCTGGGCTTCGCCAAGCGCGCCCGAACCTTCGCCGAGCTGCTGGACGCGCCTCTTGCAATCGTGGAGAAGCGGCGCATCGGCAACCAGGACCGCACCGAGGTGCTCAATGTCATCGGCGACGTCCGCGGCAAGCGGGCGATCATCGTGGACGACGAGATCGACACCGCCGGTACGCTGATCCACATCGTCGAGGCACTCGAGCGCGAAGGCGTGACCGAGATGTACGCCTGCGCCACCCACGCCGTCCTGTCCGGGCTGGCGGTAGAGCGCATCGCCGAGTCCAGCCTGCGTGAGGTCGTCGTCACCGACTCGATCCCGATTCCACCAGAGAAGCGTGGCGGCAAAATCATCGTCCGCTCGCTGGCGCCGCTCATCGCCGAAGCGATCGTCCGAATCCACCGCGGCCAGTCCGTTGGGGCGCTCTTCACGAGCGAGGTCCAGTTCACCCAGGAAATGCTGCTGTGGGATGTCGAGGGCGGCGCCGAGCGGTCGGCCTCAGGCGGAAACGGGCGTCCCGCGAGCTTCCGACCGACCGACGCCGACGCGACCGCCGCCGACGCGACCGACGCCGATCAGTCGGCCGAGACTTCAGCCGACGCCTCGGCCGCCGCCCGGGCTTCGGAGAACCCACAGCACTGACGCGAGCGGCGGCCAGCGAGCCCGGATGGCGTGCAAGGAGATGCTCGAGCCATGACACTCCAGCTCCACAGACCCGACGGCCGGGGCGGCCTCGTTGGCACCCCGCCACCCGGGAACGGCCGCGCCGACGATTGGCGCAAGGGCCTGCGGTCTCATCGCTGGCGAGTCGCCGCGCTGAGGAACGCGGAGATGAACCCGACCTCCACTGCGGCCGCCATCATCTTCTGGGCCGCCCTCGCCGGCCTCACCCTCGTCCTCTTGCTGTGGGGCTACGGGTCGCACTTCTGGCACTAGTCGGGCCCCGCAAGAGTTGTACCCGCTCGCTGGCCTATACTTCTGCCCCAGCCATCGGCGAGTCCGAGAGGCTGTCATCGGCCGACGCCGAGGGGCGTCGCCGCCTCGGCCGAGGCCCTGGCCTATGGCCCGTACTGCGGGCCGCAAAGGATCGTGATCCTCAATGCTTGGCTTCCTGAGCCGCTTCGTCGACTCGAACGACCGCGAGCTCCATCGCATCGAACCGCTCGTCGAGCGGATCAGCGAGCTGGAGCCCGAGATGCAGGCCCGCTCCGACGAAGAGCTGCGCGCTTTCGTCGACGAGATCCGCGAAGAGATTCGAGAAGAAGGGGAGCCTGAAGAGCTCTCCGACGACGAGCGCCACCACCCGGATCTGGAACACCGTCGCGACCTGGCCAAGGATCGCCGCAAGCGCGAGCACGAGCGGATCCAGGACGCCATGGACAAGGTCTTGCCCGAGGTCTTCGCGGCGACACGCGAGGCGATGCAGCGCACTCTCGCGATGCGCCATTTCGACGAACAGATGATGGGCGGCATCGTCCTCCACCAGGGTCGGATCGCCGAGATGAAGACCGGCGAAGGCAAGACTCTGGCCGGCCCGCTGGCCGCCGCCCTGAATGGCCTGACCGGCAAGGGCGTCCACGTCATCACCGTCAACGACTACCTGGCTCGCCGCGACGCCCAGTGGATGGGGCCCGTCTATCACTTCCTGGGCCTCTCGGTCGGCATCATCACCCACGACACTTCGTACCTGTTCGAGCCGGGCTACCCCACCAACGATGAGCGCCTCATCAACCTGCGCCCCTGCACCCGGGTCGAGGCCTACGGCGCCGACATCACCTACGGCACGAACAACGAATTCGGCTTCGACTACCTGCGCGACAACATGGTCACGGAGCTCGAGCAGCGGGTTCAACGCGAACGCTTTTTCGCGATCGTCGATGAAGTCGACAACATCCTCATCGACGAGGCTCGGACGCCGCTCATCATCAGCGGCCAGGCCGAAGAGTCGGCCGACAAGTACTTCCTTTTCGCCCGTCTCGTTCCCCGCCTGGTCGCCCGACCGGAAGGCGACGAAGAGGGCGGCGACTACTTCGTCGACCTCAAGGAGAAGGCCGTCTCTCCGACCGAGGAGGGCGTCGGCAAGATGGAGAAGCTCCTCGGCGTTCAGAACCTGTACGACGCCGATCCCACCCTGGCGCGCTACTTCGAGTCGGCCCTCAAGGCCCACGCCCTCTTCAAGCGCGACCGCGACTACATCGTTAAAGACGGCGAGATCATCATCGTCGACGAGTTCACCGGTCGACAGATGCCCGGCCGCCGCTGGAGCGAGGGTCTCCACCAGGCCGTCGAGGCCAAGGAGGGGCTGCACGTCCAGCGCGAGTCCGTCACGCTGGCCACGATCACCTTCCAGAACTACTTCCGGCTCTACACCAAGCTGGCCGGCATGACCGGCACCGCAATGACCGAGGCCGAAGAGCTCCACAAGATCTACAAGCTCGAGGTCGTCTCCATCCCGACCCATCGGCCGATGATTCGCGAGGACGAGGCGGATCTCGTCTTCCGTAACGAGACCGGCAAGTTCATGGCCGTCATCGACGAGATCGTCGAGATGCACGAACAGGGCCGCCCGGTCCTCGTCGGTACCGTCTCGGTCGAGAAGTCCGAGCGTCTGGGCGACATGCTCATGCGACGCGGGGTCAAACACGAGGTCCTCAACGCCAAGTTCCACGAGAAGGAAGCCCCGATCGTGGCGCAGGCAGGTCGGACCGGCGCGGTGACCATCGCCACCAACATGGCCGGCCGCGGCACGGACATTCTGCTCGGCGGCAACCCCGCCGGACTCGCCTCCGAGATGCTCCATCGCAGAGGACTCAATCCGGCCGAGGTGGACAAGGAGACCTACGACGAGGCTCTTGCCGAGGCCAAGCGCATCTGCGACGAGGAGCACGAGAAAGTGGTGGAGGTGGGCGGCCTCCACATCATTGGGACCGAGCGCCACGACTCGCGCCGGATCGACAACCAGCTCCGCGGCCGTTCCGGCCGCCAGGGCGACCCGGGCTCATCGCGCTTCTACCTCTCGCTCGAAGACGACCTGATGAAACGCTTCGCCTCCGACAGAGTCGCCGGTCTCATGGAGCGCCTTGGCCTCGAAGAAGACATGGCCATCGAGTCGCGCCTCGTATCCAAGACGATCGAGAGCGCCCAGTCCCGCGTCGAGGGCTACAACTTCGACATCCGCAAGCGCGTTGTCGAGTACGACGACGTCATCAACAAGCAGCGCGAGACCATCTACGAAGAACGCGACAAGGTTCTCCGCAATGAAGACCTGACCGACACGGTCCAGTCCTTTGTCGATCAGGAGATCGACGCCGTGATCGACCAGCACCTCTCACCGGCCCTGCCGCAGGGAGAGTGGGGCATGGCCGGACTGGTCGCTGCGATCGTGGCGATGGGTCTGGGCGGCCCCGACATCACCGAAGACGCGCTCTGGGACTTCTCCGGCCGCGATGCCATCGCCACTCACCTCAAGGACCTGGCGGCCGAGCGGCTCGAGCAGAAGGACGCGGAGAACCCCGACGACTGGGCGCTCATCGAACGCCTCGTCCTCCTCCGGACCATCGACTCGGTCTGGGTGGAGCATCTGACCGAGGTCGACGAGTTGCGCCAGGGCATCGGTCTGCGCGGCATTGCCCAGGAAGACCCGCTCAACGCCTTCAAGAAGGAGGCTTTCAGCCTCTACGAAGAGATGAGCTCGCTCATCCGCCACCAGGTCGCGACCACGATCTTCCGCGTCTCGATCGTTCGCCAGCCGGCCCAGCCGCAGGGCACCGAGGGGACGGGGCAGCCGCCGGCCAGCAGCAATGAGCAGGCCGGCGCAGTGCCGGGGCAGGCGGGCGGCAACGGAAACGCGGGCGGCAACGGAAACGCGGGCCAGGCGGGCGGGCGCATGCTGCCCGGGCCGCTGCCACAGGGTCGCGCCTCCGGCGGATCGAGCGGCGCCACGAGCGGTGGGTCGGGCGGAGCGATCCGACCCGGCTACTCTCCGGCGGGCGTCCGCATGGGCCGCAACGACCAGTGCTGGTGCGGATCCGGGATGAAGTACAAGAAGTGCCACGGTCGGTAGAGACGCCGCTCTGCCAGGGCCGAAACGCGGAGCCGCAACGCCCGCATGGTCCGGGCAGGTGACGAGGCCCCGACTCACCTGGCGTGAGAGGCTCCGAGACCTGCTGCTGGTCGTGATCGTCTTCGCCCTGGGCGCCGGTGCGCTCACGGCCTACACCACGTTCCGAATCTGGCAGGTCGGCCATCAGGACGGCCGGCGCAGCGTCGACGCCATCGTTGTGCTGGGCGCTGCCCAGTACAACGGCCGGCCGTCGGGGGCGCTCGCCGCACGTCTGGACCACGCCATCGAGCTCTACAAGGAGGGCGAGGCGCCCTTCTTGATCACCACCGGGGGCAACCTGCCGGGCGATCTCACGACCGAGGCCGAGACGGGTCGCCGCTACGCCATGGCCAGGGGCGTGCCGGAGTCGGCCATCCTGATGGAGAACACCGGCAGCAGCACCCTGGAGTCGATCCAGCACGTCCGGGCCATCTTCGACGCCCACGGCCTGCACACGGCCCTGTTCGTCTCGGACCGAAGCCACATGCTCCGCGTCCTGCGCCTGGCTGAGGACCAAGGTATCGAGGCCTGGTCCTCGCCGACCGAGACAAGCCCGGACGACATCGATCAGGACCTGATCTTCAAGTCGCTCGTCCACGAGCTGGGTGCGATGGGGCTCTACGTCTTCGTCAACGAAGACCCGGGCTCGGCCGGTCAGACAGGCGCCGCGGCATCGGCCTCACCGAGCCCTGCGGCCGGGCACTGATCAAGGGTCAGGGGCAGGCGCCGCGGCATCGTCCTAGTTCGCCTCAACGGTCACATCGTCGCCCCAGCCACGACCCGTGCGGCGCCCCGGGCAAAACGGGTGTGCCCGCGCAACGGAATGCTGAACGAGTTGGCCTCCAGGTCACAGATTAACCGGCAACCACGGCATTTAACCTCTTGGCCTGGGCGAATTGAGGCCGTATACTCCGGCCATCGTCGGTCACGATCAGGGCCCGTCATCCTGTCGCGATCCTGCGGAGGGACGATTGCCGCCACACTGAGGAGAGTAGTGAAGCAGGCCGAGGAAGCGGCTTTCATCGATCTCATCGCCTGCGAGCGTGATTGCCGCGGTTGCAGCTATGCGGCTGCCCTCGATTGCGATGGCAACTGCGGATCCTGCACCCACAACATCTACTGCCCCTGCGTGAACCCCGTCGTCGCCCGGAGCAAGAGCGCGCTGCGCCTCATCGAGCTCCGACCGATCCTTCTCCAGGATGCGAGAGGCCGCTCCTAATGGAGCCGGCCGAGATTCGCGACCTGGTCCAGCGGATCCAGGCGACCTCGGGGCGTCTTTGACCTCGAGGCCAAAGGGACTCGTCTAGCAGATCTGGACGCGCGCGTCGGCGAGTCGGACTTCTGGGACGACCAGCGTTCCGCCAAGAAGGCGCTACGCGAGGCTGAGGGGCTCCGCGAAGAGCTGGCGCTGTGGCGCGACATCGAATCCCGCGCCAGATCCACCCTGGAGCTACTCGAGCTGGCCCAGGACGAAGACGACCAGCGCCTCCTCGACGATGTCGCCGGCGAAGCCGCCACGCTCGAGAGCGAGTACGGCATCGCCCGACGCGGCCTTCTCTTCGGCGGCGAATACGACCAACGCAACGCGCTCCTGACTATCAGCGCCGGGGCCGGCGGGACCGAAGCCACCGACTGGGCCGAGATGCTCCTTCGCATGTACCTGCGCTGGGCCGAGCGTCACCGTTTCGCGACGGAGATCCTCGACCAGACCGAAGGCGAGGAGACGGGCATCAAGAGCGTCACGGTGGCCATCGACGGTCGATACGCCTACGGCTTCATGAAGGCCGAGCGCGGAGTCCACCGGCTCGTCCGCATCAGCCCTTTCGACTCCCAGAAGCGCCGCCACACGACCTTCGCCCTGGCCGAGGTCCTGCCGGAGGTCGAGAGCGACCTCGAGGCCGAACTGAACTGGGATGAGATCCGGATGGACACATTCCGCGCCACTGGGGCCGGCGGTCAGCACGTGAACAAGACGGACTCGGCCGTCCGCCTGACTCACATACCCACCGGCATCGTGTCCCAGAGCCAGAACGAGCGGTCGCAGACACAGAACAAGGAAACGGCCTCAAAGATCCTTCAAGCCCGGCTCCTCCAGCGTGCCGTGGAAGAGCACGAGGCCGAGTTGAAGAAGCTGCGCGGCGAACACGTTGAGGCGGGCTGGGGCAACCAGATCCGAAGCTACGTCCTGCATCCCTACCAGATGGTCAAGGACCACCGCACGGAACTGGAGACGGGGAACACGTCGGCAGTCCTCGACGGCGACCTTGACACGTTCATGCAGGCCGAGCTCGAGCGCGAGGCGACGGGCGCCGTCGTGGGCACGGATGGGCCTCGACCGGCGGCCGGCTAGGGTGGCCATCTCGTATCGGCCGCCCAGGCATGCCGAGCTGGCCGAATGCGCCCTCGTCTGGCATTCCGCCGTCGACGATTACATGGCCCGCCTCAACCGGCCGTTACCCTCGCCCTACCTCGACCCACTCCTGACCTTGCTCGAGCATCTGCTCGGCACCGACCCGGAACGGTTCCTGGTGGCCGTGCGCCCCGCGGTTGCCGGCAGCGCGCACGGTCGAGACAAGGTGGTCGGCTTTGGGATCGCGGCTCAGCGCGAGCACGTCTGGTTTCTCTCACAGCTCTATGTGCTGCCCGAAGAGCAGGGCCACGGCATCGGTCGCGCCCTCCTGACACAGATCCTGCCGTCCCTTCCGGCAGGCCAGGCGAACGCCCAACGCCCCGAAGGCGGCCGGACGCAGAGCCTCGCCCTCGACGAGCGCGACGTCGCCGACCACCGTCCCGGGATCCTCGCCATGTGCACCGATTCGGCTCAGCCCGTCTCCAACGGCCTGTACGCTCGATTCGGGATCGTGCCTCGGGTTCCCGTCCTCAACCTCGTCGGCACCCCCAATCCGTCCGCCCTGTCGCGGCTGCCCGTCGGTGTCGGCGCCGAGCCGTTCGGTCGAAGCGACACATCGGCCACCCTCGACTCGATCGACAGGACCGTCCTCGGCTACGCCCACCCGGCCGACCACGGCCTGCTCCGGGCCTCCGGCCGCACCGGCTTCGTGTATCGGTCCGACGACGGGCAGGCCATCGGCTACGGCTACAGCTCCGAGGCGGGGCGCTTCGGTCCGGTCGCTCTTCTCGATCCGACGCTCACGGCCCCGGTACTAGGCCATCTGATGCACGTCATCCGCCCGCGCGGAGCGACGTCCGCTTGGGTCCCGGGGAGCAACGATCGGGCCATGGTCGCGCTCCTGAGGGCCGGCCTCCGCATCGAGGGCTTCCCCGCCTTGTTGTGCTGGACCCGGCCATTCGCTCATTTCGAGGGCTATCTCCCGGCCAGCCTGGCGCTCTTGTGAACGCGGAGCCAAACCGCACCGACCGATCGGTGCTAGCCTCGTTGCCATCGTGAGCGCGGCACCTACCGGATCCCCATCGAGCCCGATTCGCCGACCCGGCGCGACCGGCCAGCGGCCCACGGATTCAGTTCCCGGGCGGATCGTGCTGGCCATGCAGGGCGTCACCAAGTCCTATCCAAACGGCCGAGTAGCGCTCCGCGGCGTGGATCTGACCATCCCAGAGGGGGACTTCGTCTTCCTGGTCGGGCCCTCCGGCGCCGGTAAGTCCACCGTGATAAAGCTCTTGATCCGCGACGAGCTTCCGACGAAGGGCGCCGTCCTTCTCGACGGCCGCGACCTGGGACGGCTGAAGCGCCGCGAGGTGCCCAAGATCCGTCGCAAGATCGGCATCGTCTTCCAGGACTTTAAGCTCTTGCCCAACAAGACGGTCCGGGACAACGTCGGCTTCGCGCTGGAGGTCACCGGGGCCCGCCGGCGCGAAATCGACCCAGCCGTCGATCGGGTCCTACGAGTAGTGGGCCTCACCGGTCAGGCGGACCAGCTCCCATCGCAGCTCTCCGGTGGTGAGCAGCAGCGAACTGCAATCGCTCGAGCACTGGTCCACAACCCAAGGTTGTTCATCGCCGACGAACCAACCGGCAACCTCGACCCGATGATCAGCTGGGAGATCATCCAGCTCCTGCTCCGAATCAACGAGCTGGGGGTGACGGTCCTGATGGCGACCCACAACGCCGAGGTGGTGACGGCTGTGCGCAAGCGGGTCGTTGCCCTGGAGAACGGGCGGATAGTGCGTGACCAGGTCGGCGCCGCCTATCACCGCGAGGACTGAATGTTCGCCTTCATCGGCTTCAGCCTGCGGCGCGCCTGGCTGGGCTTCTGGCGGAACGGCCTCATGAGCCTCGCCGCAACAGCCACGATGGTCCTGATGCTGGTCCTGCTGTCCGGCCTGATCATCCTCCTGCACGGCCTCGACGCCACGCTCAATTACGTCCAGCAGGAGGTCCAGGTCGTGGCCTATCTCAAGGATGAGGCCACACCGCAGGACATTGCCGGTCTGGCGACATCCCTTCAGGGAATGCCTCAGGTAACACACGTTGAATCGGTGTCGAAAGACAAGGCCCTGCAGGACTTCCTGGCCCGACACCCGGACGAAGCCGACGTGATCAACTCCCTCTCGACGAACCCGCTGCCGGCCTCGCTCCAGATCAACCTGCGCGATCCGAATGACTACCTCGATGTCGCGACCTACCTCAAGAACCAGCCAGCCGTCGATCGGGTGCTGAACATCAAGCAGACGGTCGACCAGATGCTGACCGTGATCGGCATCCTTCGAGCCGGGGGCACGGCCATCCTCGTCGCCGTCGGGCTGATCGTGCTGTTCATCATCGTGAACACGATACGACTGGCCGTCGTCTCTCGAGCGGACGAGATCGAAATCATGCGGCTCGTCGGAGCATCGGACGCGTTCATTCGCTGGCCGTTCATCTTCGAGGGCGCGTTCGTCGGGTTGTTAGGGGCGGGCGTGACGATCTGCCTCCTGCTCATCGGTCAGGGCCAGATCACGGCCTTCCTGGCAGGCTACTTCCAGGTCCTGCCGGTTGAGGCGGCCGTGACCGTCGGCCAGAACCTCATCCTGATCGTCCTGGGGACCGGGGTCGGAATCGGCGTCCTCGGCTCCTACCTATCTGTTCGGAGCTATCTCATCCGCTGATCGCAGGTCGATCCGCGTCTCTTTGCTGCCTGAGGTTCGCACCATGCCCACAGAATCATCCGCGATCGGTCCGAACGGATCCGGGAGCTCCGCCCCGGAGGCGGAGCACACGCCAGAGCGAACGCCGGACGGCATGGCCGGGACCGACGAGCGCGTCGAAGAAGCGGAACGCAGGGGCCGCGACGGCTCGCGCCGCACCCGCGGCGTTGCGCCGTCCCGCTTCAGCCTCATCCTGGTCGCGGTCCTCGCCGGCAGCGCCCTGTTCATGGGCGGCTTCTCTCTCGGGGCCCATATCGCCACGACGCCCGGAACGCCGGCCGATGAGGAGACGCGCTTCGGCCCGTTCTGGGACGTCTACTCACTGATCCAGAACGACTTCGCCGGCTCGCCGAAGCCGAGCCAGGACCAGCTGGTCCAGGCGGCCATCAAGGGCATGATGGAGAGCCTCAACGACCAGTGGTCCTACTATCAGGGCCCGTCCGACTTCCAGAACTCGCTGCTCAACGTCGGCGGCCAGGCCCAGGGTATCGGCGTCCAGGTCCAGCTGCAGCCGGTCGACGCGAGTTCGACGGCGACCTGCTCGACCATCGGAAACGGCTGCGAGATGGCCATCGTTCAACCGATCACCGGATCGCCCGCCGATGCGGCCGGCCTCAAGGCCGGCGACGTGATCGTTTCGGTCGGCGGCAACTCCCTCGACGGCCTCACCATCGACCAGGCCATCGCCTTGATCAAGGGGCCGACAGACACGTCGGTGGCGCTCGGCTTGGTTCGCGGCAGCTCGTCGATGCAGGTGTCGGTCGTGCGCAAGGTCTACAACCAGCCCGAGGTGGACGCCAAGACCCTGGCCAACGGCGCGGTCGCCTACCTTCACGTGATGGGTGTCAACCAGCCCGCCAGCTCGCAATTCGACCAGAAGCTCGCCGCCGCCCTCCAGGCCGGCCAGCGCAACATCATCCTCGACCTCCGCGGGAACCTGGGCGGGTACGTCGATGACGCGGTCAAGATCGCCAGCGAGTTCATTCCGTCAGGCACAATCGTTTACCAGCAGGACGCCAGCGGCACGACCTCCGAGCTGACCGCCCGAGCCAACGGCCGTGCCACCGACCCCGCAATTCACCTCGTCGTGCTCGTCGACGGGAACACAGCGTCCGCGGCCGAGATCCTGGCCGCCGCGCTGCAGTCCCACGAGCGAGCCAAGCTGGTCGGATCGAAGACGTACGGCAAGGGCGTCGTGCAGGAGTGGCTGCCACTATCCAACAACTTTGGTGGCATCCATCTGACCGTCGCGCGCTGGCTTACCCCGGACAAGGTCTGGATCCAGGGCAAGGGCCTCCAGCCCGACGTGCCGATCAGCTCGGACAATGTCCGTGCCGGCACCGACCCCGTCCTCGACGCGGGGCTCGAGCAGCTGGGCTTCCCGCCTCAGTCCGGAGCCGCGGCGAGCCCAGGGGCGTCCGCGGCCCCAGGTGCGTCCGCGAACCCGACTTCGAGCCCAGCGGCAAGTTAGCTCGATTCGGCCATGTCAGTCCGCGCCCAGAGGCGCCAGGCGGTCCGGCACGCTCTGCAGCTAGGTCCCACACGAAAGGGCGTTTGCGTCTTTCGCGCCCGATCGATACCATGCCCTCGAACGAAAGGAGGTGATGTGCAGTGTCGGATTTGCCGATGCGCTGCACCACCTCGCCAGGAGCCGGAGTCTAAAGACCGGTCACCAGCGGGTGGTGTCATAACGCAGTACCGAATGCCGGCCCTTCGGGGCCGGCATTCGTGCGTCTCCGGCATTGGCGCTGGCGCTGGCGCTGGCGCTGGCGCTGGCGCTGGCGCTGGCGCTGGCGCCAGGGTCGGGCCCAACGTCAAGCCTCCCGTCCGCTAACCTCGTCGCAGCAGCCCCGAGCCATACGCAGGAGACCGCCATGGGCGAAGAGAAGACCGTCGCCCAAAACAGAAGAGCCCGCCACGAGTACTCGATCGAGGATTCGTTCGAGGCCGGCATCGTCCTGACCGGAACCGAGATCAAGTCGATCCGAGCCGGCAAGGTGAGCCTGGCCGAGTCCTACGCGCGCATCGAGAAGGGCGAGGCTTGGCTGGTGGGCGCGAACATCCAGCCGTGGGACACCGGCAACCGTTACAACCACGAACCGAAGCGCCCGCGGAAGCTGCTCGTTCACCGCGACCAGATCGTGAGCCTGCTGTTCCGCACCAAGGCGAAGGGCCTCACGCTGGTCCCACTCAAGATGTACATCACCACGCGCGGTATAGCGAAGCTCGAGATCGGGCTCGCCAAGGGTAAGCATCAACACGACCGCCGGCGCGATATCGCCGAGCGTGACTCCCGTCGGGACGTGGAGCGGGCCATCGCCGACGCGAGCCGCGACCGCGGGCGCTGACGAGCGGGCGTCGGCAAGGCGACGGCTGTCTGGATCATGTGGCCGCCGTTCGGTTTGGGCGCTGGTGGCGACGATTGTGGCTTTGACACGATGCCATGCGCCATGCCGCTGCCGAGCTTGGACGGCTTACCGTTCTCCAGCGGTCCTCGCCGGCTCCGATCTTCCTCGCCGTTCTCGGTACCGTAGCGCCGTCTCGCCAACGGTGCGCCAACCGATGTGGTACAAGGGAACAAATGAGTATCGACTCAGTAGAGCCGTACGAGGGAAACGGCCAGAACGGAGTCCCTCTCGCCGTAGTGCCATGGGAAAAGCCCGAGGCAGTGGTTTGGCACGCCCCCGAAACGGCGCCGCTGGACGTACCCGCAGAACTACGGCCGCGGCGCAGGTTCCTGCCCCGCCTCCGCCGGCCGCGGGTCGCGTTCCAGAGCCGCAACCATCCTCGGTTGGTGGCCCTCGTCGGCTTCACCGTCGCGTTCCTTGTCGGCATTTTCGCGGCACTCGTCCTGATCTCCGCCGTCGCACTGGCGGTCGCCAGTTCGTACAGCAGTCGCGTCCTACCCGGTGTCCGGGCCGGTTCCGTGGACCTATCAGGCCTGACTCGCGACGAGGCGGTGGCCAAGCTGCAGTCCGGATATGGGTACCTCGGCCAGGGCGAAGTGACCGTCACGACACCGGTCGGCGCGGCCACGATCACCTATCAGCAGGCCGGCCGCGGACCTGACGTCGAGGTTATGGCCGATGCGGCCATGGCCGTGGGTCGTTCCGGCAATCCGATCGCCGACGCCGCCAGCCTGGCCCACAACGCCGCCTACGGCCAGGGCGTTGCGGTGGTTGTCCGGGTCGATCCCAATGCCATCGCCGAGCGCATCCACCAGCTCGTGGCCACGAGCCTGGTGGCGCCCCTTGACGCACAGGTGACGGCCAACGGCAGCCACTTCAGCGTCATGGCATCGGTCCCTGGCCGCGGCATTGACGAGGCGTCGCTTGATTCGACCGTCGTCGCCGAACTGACCCAGCCCGGCGCCCCGGCCGACGTGATGGCCGGCGGGACGTTCGTGACGCTGAGCCCGCGAGTCACCGACCAGGACGCCCAGGCCGCGATCGACCGCGCCGCCAAGATGGACATCGATGTCCATCTGACCTGGTCGTCCAAGCCCGAAGCCGCGCCGGCCGCCTGGGCGCCCCAGAGCTGGACCATCAGCGCCTCGCAGATAAGCGGCTGGATCACCTTCGGCCTCGAGGCGGACGGCACCTACAAGCCGTCCATCGATGCCCCGGACGCCGAAGCCTACCTGGCGAGCATCACCACGAATGACAGCGTCCCCCCGACCGAGCCATCGGTCCTGTGGGACGCAAACGGCACGCCGGTCAGCCTGATCAAGGGTCTGGACGGAGCGCGCGTCGGTCCGGCAGATACTGCGGCTGCCATTTCAGCCTACCTGGACAAACTCGCCACTGACGGCATGGTTGGGCCCAGCGTCGAAGTCGTGACGACACCTATCCACCCGCAAATCGCAACCGTCGACAGCGTCGCCAGCATGGTGGACGTCGGCCAGTGGACGACCACCTTCTATCCGGACGTGAGCAACGGCATGGGCAAGAACATCCGGCAGCCTGCCGCGAACCTCAACGGCCAGGTGATCGGTCCCGGGCAACTGTTTAGCTTCCTGGATGCCGTCGGCCCGATCGATGCCGACCATGGTTTCGCGATGGGTGGCGTCATCCTGGGCGGCAAGAGCGACCACACCGGCGCAATGGGCGGCGGCATCTGCTCCGCCTCGACGACGATGTTCAACGCCGCAGCCAACGCCGGCCTCCAGATCGACGAGCGTCATCAGCACTTCTACTACATCTACCGCTACCCGATCGGCAGGGATGCCACGGTGTATTCGAACGGCGTGACGACATGGGACCTGAAGTGGACCAACGACACGCCCTACCCGATCGTGATCCGAGCCTGGGCCACGTACGGCTCAACCAGCACGATTACGATCCAGCTCTGGACCTGGTCACTCGGCCGGACGGTGACCTGGACCGGCGGCGGCAAGGCCAATAACGTTCAGGCGGGCGAGAACCCGCCTGAATACGTCAGCACCCTGCCTCCCGGCGCCACTAACCGGACCGAGTACGCGACCAATGGGTTCGATACGGCCGTGGAACGCGTCGTCACCGACTCGTCTGGAAAGGTCATCCACGACGACCGGTGGGGCTCTTCCTACACTGCGGTCAACGGCCAGCTCCAGATCGGCGGTAGTCCTCCCGCTCCCACGCCAGCACCCACGCCCGCGCCCACGCCCGCGCCCATCCCGACGCCGGAACCGAGCCCTTAGCGCCTGGGGCAAGCCGCCAGGCCTTTGCCCACATTCGTCGGCGAGGTACAATCCGCGGGCGCCGGTCGTACGGCCCTTTTGGGCCAAGCACCGGGCTCGGTACGCCGCTCTGTGGGGATGCGTGGTTTCGACAGGGGCCGGTTACCGGAGAACGCGAGCCGAGGTTGGTCTCCAGGCCTCGTAAAAAGGAGCCCAAACGAAGTAACTGGCAACAACCAGTCTGCTTTCGCCCTCGCTGCTTAGGCAGTAAGGTGAACGTGGAAACAGCCTCACCTCCGTGGGCTGCGGAAGCGTCATTCAGCGGAGGTGCGGTTCCGAGTAGCGTCGCGTAGTCGGAACTAAAGCCCGCAAGGGAACGTGACTGGAGCGCTCGGCAGGTTGCCGATGGTCGGCCGAGCGTTCGACGACAAACTATCGGACACGCTCGTAGTGGTCTCCGGCGATGGTTTCTGGACGGGGAGTTCGACTCTCCCCCATCTCCACCAATTCGTGGTCGTGCTGGCGGTCGGCCCCAGCTGCGGCGGGCCCCTCGGTCGGGAGCCATCCGGCTACGGCCGCCTGAAGCCGGCTTCGCCTATCCTTGCGGCCATGTCTCAACCGGTTGGTAGGCACCGTAAGGGCTTCCGGGGTCTCCTTGTCGACCTCGAACCGGTGAAGCGTGACCGCGACTTCCGGATGATCTGGCTCGGCCAACTCGTCAGTGGTCTCGGGCGGCAGGTCACGGTCGTGGCCCTGCCGTTCGAGTTGTGGCAACTCACCCACAACTCTCTGTCGATTGGCCTGCTCGCCCTCGTCCAGCTGGTCCCGATCCTCGTCTTCTCGCTGGGCGGCGGCGCAATCGCCGACGCGGTCGATCGGCGCCGCCTCCTGATCGCCACGCAGGCCCTGCTGGCGCTGTCGAGCGTCGGCTTGGCCGTGCTCGCCGCTCAACCGAGCCCGCCCATCTGGGCCTTGTACGTGGTCGCGTTCGTGGCCGCCGGCGTCGGCGCCGTCGACGGGCCCGCCCGCGCTTCGGCGCTGCCACGCCTCGTCCCTCGTGAGCGGCTTCAGGCCGCGATCGCGGTCAACTGGCTGAGCGGCCAGACCGTCTCCGTGGCGGGTCCTGTCTTCGCGGGCGTGCTCATCGCCACTTCCGGCGTGGCCTCGGCCTTCGCCTTCGACGTGGCCACGTTCGTGGCCAGTCTCGCCGCGTTGCTCCTGATTGCCCCGATTCCACCCCATCCGGAGGCGGCCAGGCCGAGCCTGCGCTCGATCGGTGAGGGCCTGCGGTTCGCCCGCGATCGACGCATCGTCCTGGCGACGTTCGCCATCGATCTCGACGCCATGGTATTTGGCATGCCCAGCGCTCTGTTTCCGCAGCTGGCGCTGATGGTCTTCAACACCGGGGCGGCCGGCTATGGTCTGCTGAACGCCGCGCCGGCAATCGGAGCCCTCGTTGGAGCGGCCTTCAGCGGCTGGGTCGGTCGAGTGCGGCGGCCTGGTCGTGGCGTGGTCGTTTCAGTTGCCGGCTGGGGCGCCGCGATCGTCGCCTTCGGCCTGCTGACAGCCTCATTCCCGCTGGCACTGGTCTGTCTGGCAATCGCCGGCGGGGCCGATGTCATCAGCGCGGTGCTGCGCAACTCCATCGTCCAGCTGATGACGCCCGACCATCTCCGCGGACGTGTCTCGTCGATCCACGGACTGGTAGTCACGAGTGGGCCGCGCCTTGGCGATGCCGAGGCGGCCGTGGTGGCTGCCGTTGCGGGGGCCCAGTTCTCCGTGGTGTCGGGCGGGGTGTTGTGCCTGGCCGGGCTTGTAGCCGTCGTGCGTCTCTTCCCGCAGCTGCTGGGCTACGAGCACAGCTTCGATGAGACACAGGGCGAATCGCCACCCGCCGAGAGACGCGTCGACGCCGCGAAATGAGGAGGCCGGCCCGAAGGCCGGCTTCTCTCGACTACGAGGCTTGGTCCGGGACTACTTGACCCGGCGGCGACGCACCGATGGCGCGGGCGTGACCGGAGCGACGGGGGTGTCGAGTGGGACCGGAGTCGGTGCTCCCGGAGTGGGGCTGGGGGCGCCCGGAGAGGGCGACGGGCTGCCAGACGGGGGCGGAGTTCCGCCGATCTGCAACTGTCCGTTGACCACGCCGTAAACCGAGCCCCAGGTGTTCTTCCAGATCACGGCACCGGTGGCGTCGGTCACGACGCGCGTAACTGAGGTCTTGAAACCGTCAGTCGGGTACTCGGCTCGGTAGGTAACGCCCGGCTTGATGGTACTGACGTACTGCGGGGCATTGTCGGTGGCCTTGATAGGGTCGGCCCGTTCCCCGCCCGACCACGCCACCGTCCGGTTGGTCGGCATGCTCCACAACTGAATCGTGATCGAACTCTGCGAACCGTACGTCGCCCAGGCCCGGATCACGATGGGGTAGGGCGTGTCGTTCGTCCAGCGCAGGTCCCAGGTGGTCGAGCCGTTCGAGTAGACGGTCGCGTCCCGACCGAGCGGGTAGCGATTGATGTAGTAGAAGTGCTGATGACGCTCGTCGATCTGAAGGCCGGCGTTGGCTGCGGCGTTGAACATCGTCGTCGAGGCCGAACAGATGCCGCCGCCCATGGCGCCGGTGTGCTGGCTCTTGCCGCCCACGATGACGCCGCCCATGGCGAACCCGTGGGCGATGTCGATGGGGCCGACGGCCTCGAGGAAGCTAAACGGTTGCCCGGGACCGACGACCTGACCGTTGAGGTTCTTAGCCGGCTGGCGGATGTTCGCGCCGTTGCCGTTGCTGACGTCCGGATAGAACGTGATCGTCTTGGAGCCGATGACCACCATGCTGGCGACGTTGTCGATGCTGGCGATCTGCGGGTGGATCGGCCCGGTTACGACCTCGACGCTCGCCGCAACGCTACCGCCGGTGGCCAACGTGTCTAGGTAAGCCGAGATGGCCTGGGTGGTGGCACCGAGATCGATGCCGACGCCATCCTTACCGTTTGTAACGTTCGCGAGCTTGCCATTAGCGTCCCACGTGACATTGGGCTCCGTCGGGGCGATGCTGGCCTTCCCGGAGATGGTGGACAGGTAAGCTTCCACCTGAGCCGGATCCACGGCGGGTGCGTAGGTGCCGTCGTTCCGCAGCCCGAAGACTATCCAGCCGCGGATCTGGGCCGCGGTTACCGTCCAGGTTGAGGGCTTCCAGGTCGCCGGTGCGGCGTCGGGCTTGGACGACCATGTCAGTTTGACGTCGACGATCATCTTCTGAGCACTGGCAATCGCATTCTGGGCGTCCGTGTCCGTGACCTGGGGGCTCAGCGAAGTAAACCCCCCGCCGGCCTGCAAATCGGCAGGAGCGCCGGTCTGGGTCAGCTGATCGATGATCGCGGAGCCCATCGCCCTCTCGTCGATGCCGCGGCCCGGTGCCGACGGCGCGATGCTGAAGTTGCCACCCTTGGCAGTAGCCTGGGCGTCCTGGGCAGCCACCGAACTCGTGCCGACGAGCTGATGGATCCGCTGAGCCAGAGCATTTGGATCAACGAGGACGACGACCGGGATGCTCTGGCCGAAGGCCGCCGAGTGAGCCACGCTGGCGGCATCGGCGATCGGATTGCCGGTGTGACCCACGGCCATGGCCGCATCGGCCATAACCTCGACGTCAGGTCCGCGGCCGGCCTGCTGATAGGTGATCGTGGCCGCGCCGACCGGTGTCGTGACGGTCACTTCGCCCTGGCCGAGGTAGGCATATCCGGACTGCAGCTTGGCGATCGCCTCGTCGTGGGTCAGGCCCGAAAGGTCAACCGAGCCAGCACGAACACCGGGTAGGACGCGGTGGTCATAGGCACTCGAGAAACCGAACGCCGCCGCCGACAGGAGGAAGAGGGTCGCCACAGCTCCGACCGCGAACGCAGCGGCGAAACTGATCAGCCGGAGATCGCGAGGGGCAAACGACAGACCCTGCGGCCGCGATTGGTGGAGCATTCGCGGCAGGCGCGCCTTGAACGCCTGAGCTGACGGAGCGGGCTCGTCCGCGAGCTCGACTGGCATTGCATCGGCAGCAGTCGTGACGGCTGACTCCGACCGGGCCGTCCTAGCCGACGCCTTGCTCTGCTCCTTGAGCTCGAACGGCTCGAGCGGCTCGGTGGTCATGTCTTGTCCTTACTACTGCGCCGGTCGGCAACTCGGCGCCAAGGTCACTTTCGGCATGGGCAAACGGACCGGTTGTCTCCCGGCCGCGCGATAGACGCGCAACAACGGCTCCCCGTTACGCCGTCTGCCCAATCGTTGAGCACAACGGAACCATCTGTCACCTCCCCAAAGAGGCAGCTACCCAGATGGCACCCTGCGCCGGCAGAGCCACCCGCCGGCTGAGCATGTTATTCAGACTTCGCGCGGGAGCACGACCACGCGTCGATTGGGCTCCTCGCCAATCGATTGGGTGGCAACGCGCTCGTGATCACGCAGCGCCAGATGAATCCAGCGGCGCTCGAGGGCAGGCATCGGCTCCAGCTGGAGCATCTTGCCCGTCTCGACTACACGCTCTGCGGCACGGTTGGCTAGATCGCGCAGCTGGTGCTCGCGACGGCCGCGGTAGTCCTCGACATCAACCAGGATTCGGGTCCACTCGCCGACGCGCTTGGACAGAAGCAGATTGACGAGGTGTTGCAGCGCGGACAGCCGCTCGCCCTTGCGGCCGATCAGGGCGCCCAGGGCCTCCTTCTCATCACCCTCGCCGACCACGTTGAGGCGGTTGGTCTCGCCTCCCTTGATCTCGACCACGACGTTGAACTCGAGTTGGGCCATGATGTGCTCGAGGATTTCCTTGGCCGCGGCCATCGCCTCGGGCGTGACCTCAGCCGACTCTGCCCGCTCGGGGTGCGGATTGCCACGGGCGGCCGCGACCTCAGCGAGTTCCTTTGGTGTCAGTCCCGTTTGGGGGCGGGGCGCGCTATCACGGCGCGGGCCACGGTCACGGTCGCCACCGGGGCGCGGGCCACGGTCGCCACCGGGGCGCGGGCCACGGTCACGGTCGCCACCGGGGCGCGGGCCACGGTCGGCCGAGGGGCCACGGTCGGCCGAGGGGCCACGGTCGTCGCGCCAGGCCGGGCGGGGGCCGCGATCGGCCGAGGGGCCGCGGTCGCGTCCGAAGTCGCGGTCATGGTGCGGCCGCTCCTCGCGATCATGGCTCGGGGCCGGCAGCGGAACCTGGGCCGCGGCCTCTCGCTTTGGCGTGCTGCCACCTAGCAAGGACCGAGGGGCGGCCAGAACCCGGGCGGGCTCGGCGCCCATGCCCAGGACGCCCCGGCTGCCCGGGGTCAAGATCTCGAAGTCGAGCTCGTCGAGGCCCACTCCAAACTCGTCTCGGGCCCCGCGCAGAGCCTCCTCCACGGACTTTCCGGTGAATTCGCGGTATGCGTCGCGAAAGGCAGTCATGTCAGCGTCGTCTCCCTCGTCGGCTAGCACGCCGGTGCGTGTTGGGCCGTACCGTTGAGGCCGCCGATGCCGAGCGCTCTTCAGGCTTGCGCCGGGTTTCTGCCAGAGACTTACCTGAAATCACTGGCGCGGGCATGGTGACCGGGAACCTTGGGGTGTGGTTCTGGGTAAAGGATGGGCTCCAGCCGAAAAGCGGGAACACCGACCCCCACCCAACAATCAGGAACTGCTGAACGATCGAGAAGACCGAGGTCGTGATCCAGTACAGGAACAGCCCGGCGGGCAGGAAGCCGCCGTAGATGATCGAGAAGAACGGGAAGATGACCATCATTGTGCGCTGCGTGCTCGCCGACGGATCGTTCTCGGCGGCCGGCGGCATGAGCATTCGGCTCTGTACGAACTGCAGCAGACCTGCCGTCACGGCCAGAACGCTGACGCCCAAGGTGAAGAAGCCAAGAGGCAGATTGAACAGCACCTGGGGCTGGCCGACGTTGATCCCGGCTACGACTGTGTTGATGCACGGGATGGCTTTGTCGATCGGATTGGGGTTGCAATGGATCGTCGGAACCACGTTGAGGCCGAACACGTGAAGCATCGCGCTCGGGTCGAAGTTGGTGAGGCCGTCGCGGATGACCCAGTACATCGGGAAGAGCAGGCCCATCTGGAGCAACGACGGCAGACAGCCGGCGGTCGGGCTGACGCCGCGTTCCTTGTAGAACTCCTGGGTGGCCTGGGAGACCGCTAGGCGGTCGCCCTTGTAGCGGCGCTGGAGCTCCTTGGTCAGCTCACGCAGCTCGGGCGCGAGGATCTGCATCCGCTTCTGCGACACGATCTGCCGGGCCGACAGACGGATCGTCACGAGCCTGATCGCCAGCGTCATCAGCACGATGGCGACGAGGATGTTGCCGGTCAAGGCGTAGAGCCCGGCAAGCAGCAGGAACAGGCCCTGGAAGATAGGGGTGAACAGCCACGCAAACAGCGAGATTGGATCTGCGCCGGGGCTGGCCGGTTTCAGAGCCTGCGGGGGGGCCGTTGGCGAAGCGACTGCCGACCCGGCGGCCGTCGCATGGGCCGTGGCCGTGGCCACGGCGCCGGCTGGGCCGGTTGGGGTGGGGTCGGCGGCGAGCGCCGTCCCGCACGCGATCACGGCAACGGCCATGAGCGCGATGAATAGCCCCAAGACGAGCCAGCGGGCTTTCGCCCGGGCCTTCGTTGAGGGCTTCCGACCGGAGGGGGTCACGTTAGCGAACTGGGTCGTAGCCACCACGACTCCATGGGTGGCAGCGAGCGATTCGACGCATTCCCATCCAGCTCCCTCGAAGCAGACCGTATTTGGCGATTGCCTGCTCGGTGTAGACCGAACAGGTGGGCTCGTAACGACAGACCGACGGGCGCCAGGCAAACAGGCGGCGATAGAGCCGTATCAACCCGATGCCGACCGTTTTCACGGGACGGTCCGCCTTCCGATGACTCCTCCTCGGCGGAGAAGGTTCTGCAGCGCACCCGCCACAGTCTGGAAATCCGCGCCAGTGACAGGCGGTCGGGCGATGATCAGGACGTCCCAGCCGGGCTGGAACGAGGGCGCCATCACCCTTAGAGCCTCTCGCAGTCGCCTGCGCACCCTGTTCCGAACCACTGCTCCGCCGAGCTTGCGTCCGGTCGATAGGCCGAAGCGCGTTTCCTCGAGGCCGGTCCTTCGAACTCGGATCACCAGCAGAGAATGAGACCTGACAGTTCCCTCCCCCTGCAGTGCCGCGAAATCCTCCGGCTTGGAGAGCATCACCAGCCGCGGCGAGTTGTGGCCGCGGTCCGTCGTCAGACCGTTAGCTTCTTGCGACCGTGAGCGCGGCGGGCGGCCAATACGCGGCGCCCCCCGGTGGTCTTCATTCGGGCGCGGAAACCATGTTCCTTGGCGCGATGCCGCTTCTTGGGCTGATAGGTCTGCTTCATAGGAAGGTGTGTATCTCTCCATTCGGCCTCGGGGCCAGGATACCCCGAAAGGCACGCGAACGCGCCGGGCACACGAAAGCGCTTTGGCGCGTCTGCCGGCGGATTATATGTACCTGTAACTCTCAGTGTCAAACATGCGAGGACTCCGAGAGGGAGGTCCGGCCCGCTGGGGGGTGGTTTCTCCTGATACTCCCAGGGGGTATGCGATTCGTCACCATCCAGAGCCTTGCCCAGGCTGCTGGGCCGGTGCTATTCTTCGTCGGCCCAAGGCGCCAGACAACCCTAGGCATGGGCTCGGAGGAACCGTGAGGACCGCCAGACTGCTCCGGAGAGAGCCTGGACGGTAGAGGCTCACGGCGCCGCCAAGGCGCAACTGGAACCAGGTGACCGTCACTAATCTGGCCATCCACCTCAGCCTTTAGGACTAAGCCTGCCTCGATGGACGCGAAGCAAGTCTGGCGCGCGGCTCTGGGAGAGCTTCAGGTCTCCCTTTCTCCGGCGAACTTTGAAACCTGGCTACGTGACACCGTTCTCGTCGACGTCGACGAGAACCGGTTCAGAATCGCCGTGCCCAACGGTTTCGCCAAGGATTGGCTGGAGACCCGCTACCGGTCGCTGATTTCACAGACGCTGGCCCGCATCGTTGGCTACAGCGTCCAGGTGGAGTTCGTAGTCAAGGCGGCCGGCGAGATGAGCGTTGCCAACGGCGCGGCGGCCGGGATGGTCGCGCCGGCGGCCGTGCACCCGGTTCGCCTTGAGGCGACACGGGTGGGAGCTCCTGAGGGCGCGTCCACCAACATCAACCCGCGCTACACGTTCTCGAACTTCATCGTCGGTTCGGCCAACCGCCTGGCCCACGCGGCTAGCCTGTCAGTGGCGGAGCGGCCTGGCCACGCCTACAACCCGCTCTTCCTGTACGGCGGTGTGGGCCTGGGCAAGACCCACCTAATGCATGCGATCGGCAACGCGGTCATCGCCAGGTTCCCGCGCAAACGCGTCGTCTATGCCACCAGCGAAAAGTTCACGAACGAATTCATCACCAGCATCCAGCAGGGCAAGATCGACGACTTCCGGGCCCGCTACCGGCGCATCGACCTGCTCCTGATCGACGACATCCAGTTCATCGCGGACAAGGAACGAACCCAGGAAGAGTTCTTCCATACCTTCAACGCGATCCATGAGGACGGCAAGCAGATCGTACTGTCGTCCGATCGGCCGCCGAAGGCGATCCTGACACTCGAGGAGAGGCTTCGAAGCCGGTTCGAGTGGGGGCTCATCGCGGACCTGACGGCGCCGGACCTCGAGACGCGAATCGCGATCCTCCGGGCCAAAGCGGAGGAGCAAGCCGTCCCGGTCAGCTCGGATGTGCTCGAGTTCATCGCCCGCAAGGTCGTCAGCAACATCCGCGAGCTCGAGGGCGCGCTCAATCGGATCGTTGCCTACGCGAGCATGGGCGCGGTGCCGATCACGATCGAGCTGGCACAAGCCGTCCTGTCGAACGTTCTATACAACCCGAAGAAGCGGCAGGTCACGCCCGAGCGAATAACCCGCGCCGTGTCCGACTACTACGGCGTGCAGATCGACGCCTTGAAGGGCCAGAAGCGGGATAAGGCGATCGTGGTGCCGCGCCAGATCGCAATGTTCCTGATGCGCGAGGAGACGGACGTCTCCCTGCTGCGCATCGGGGCCGAGCTCGGCGGCCGCGACCATTCCACGGTGTTGCACGCCTGCGACAAGATCAATCGCGAGATGGGCATCAACGATGAGCTACGGCGGGAGCTGGCCGCCGTCCGCGAGCTGATCTACGCCGATTAGGGGCCGGCGTTCGGGCGGCCGATCGCTTCGCTGCTCCCTTGCTCTTCGCCCACACGGAAGCTGTTCGAAAAGCCGATTCCTAGAAAGGCCCCGAGATCGGACCGGAAATCACCCCGTCGCACCTCCCGAGCCGACAGGCCGAGCTCACAAACTCCCGCGATTGTGGCCACCAGCTCACCAGGTCAGCCGATCCATCGAGGGGTCGAGGACCACTCCCACGGATACGGATCGGCGCGGAATGCTACCGTCTGCCAGTGGATCGGTTGCCTCACTCACTGCCATTTTCAGTCCTTGTGGTGGATAAACACCCCAATTCTGTGGACAACATCCTTTCGTTGTGGAGATAGCCGCCGTCTGGGGCGATACGGACCGTGGACAGATCGGGCACTCTGGCGGCCCGCTCGATCGCCGGGTGGCAACTCATCCACCTGCTCATGGGTGTCCATCCCCACTTTGGAGCAGTTCGTCCACGTACCCTCCTGATTCGTCCACGTCCGAATCGTGCGTGACCAAGCGGCGGACCCACAGTGTCCACACCATTATTACGGTGATGACGGGAAGAGAAGATAGATAGACAATCCACTTGGAGTAGGATCACCGACCGTCACCCGTTCCGCCGATCTACCGCTCACTTTTGCCCGGCCTCAGGGGAGTGAACCAAACCGTGAAACTCTCTGTCATGCAGGAGAACCTGGCTCGGGGTCTCCAGGTTGTCAGTCGTGCCGTCTCGACCCGGAGCACCCTGCCCGTCCTGAACAACGTTCTCCTTCGGACGGAGGACGCCGGTCTCAAGCTGACCGCCACGAACCTCGAGATCGGGATGACCTACTGGGTTCCCGGGAAGATCGACACAGCCGGTTCGATGACCGTTCCGGCGCGGCTGTTGACGGACATCGTTGCCGGACTTCCGGCCAATGAGCGTGTCGATCTCGAGATGCAGGCCCAGGAGACGCTTCATATCCAGGCCGGCCATTTCGAGACCCACGTCAAAGGTATCGATGCGGAGGAGTTTCCGGCAATCCCGACTGCCGGCGAGCGGCCGACCACGCGTGTGCCTCAGAACGTCCTTCGCCAGGCCCTCGGTGAGGTCGTGTTCGCTGCCGCCACAGATGAGGCGCGGCCGATTCTGACCGGCGTCCTGGCCAAGTTCGAGGGTGACAAGTTGACCCTCGCCGCGGCGGACAACTACCGCATCGCGGTCAAGACCATCACCGTGCTCGACCCGGTCGAGGAGACGAGCGTCGTCGTCCCCGCTCGCTCGCTGCACGAGCTGTCGCGCATCCTATCCGACACAGACGAGCCGGTCGACATCGTGCTGTCGCCGACCCGCAACCAGATCATCTTCCACCTCGAAGGCATCGACCTGGTCAGCCGGCTGATCGACGGCCAGTTCCCGAACTACCAGCAGGTTTTGCCGAAGGGCTTTACCACGAAGGCGACAGTCGACCGCGACCAGCTGCTGGCTGCAGTCCGAGTGGCCAGCCTCATTGCCAGCTCGTCGGCCAACATCGTTAAGCTCCACGTCGGCAAGGACGCCGATCTCGGCGTGACGGTCAGCGCCGCGGCCGACGTGGGCGACAACAAGAGCGACGTCGAAGCGAAGGTCGAAGGCGACGGCACGACGATCGCCTTCAATGCCCGGTACCTGCTCGACGTCCTGGCGAACGTCAGCGCCGATCAGTTCTCGATCGAGCTGAATGGACCGCTCTCGCCGGGCGTCTTCCGACCGGTCGACGACGGGCAGTACGTGCACGTCGTCATGCCCGTCAAGACGACCTCCTAGGAGCCGCAGATCTCCGACGCTCGCGCCGCCGCGTCTCTCGGCAGACCGGCGACGCTCCTTCGCTCTCTGGCCATCCGGAATCTCCGGTCCTATGCCGCGCTGGACATCGAGTTCGGGCCGGGCCCTCAACTCGTGTGGGGCCCTAACGCCGCCGGAAAGACGACACTTCTGGAGGCCATAGTCCTGCTGGCGCTTGGCCGGTCGCACCGGACCACGACAGACGCCGAGATGATCCGCTGGAACGCCGACTTCCTGAGGATCGAGGGCCTCATGGAGCGGGTGGTTGTACCCAGGCCGGCGTCCTCCCCGATACCCCAAGACTCCGTGGAGGGTTCCGGGGGAGAGGCCGCCGTCGCGTACGAGGGCGTCGTCGGAGCAGTCGCGCCGGGCGTGACCCTGGAGTTGACCCTGCAGGCCGGGGGCCGCAAGAAGATCCAGGTCAACGGCGTCCCGCGACGACCGGGCGTGCTGGCGGAGCACCTGCGGACAGTTCTGTTCGCGCCCGAAGAGATGCTCCTGGTCATTGGCCCCCCGGCACTCCGCAGGGCCGCCCTGGACGGCCTGACGGCGCCGCACGACCACGGCTACCTGGCGGACGCGGCAACCTACGGCCGAGCCCTCCAGCAGCGCAACAGCCTGCTGAGGGCCATCCGCGAAGGCGAGGCGGACCCCGACCAGCTTCGGCTCTGGGACGAGCCCTTTCTCGCGTCCGGGGCCGCGATCGTGACGGCGCGACTCCGCCTGCTCGACCTTCTGGCGGAGCCACTCGCGGCCGCCCATCGCGAGATCGCCCCGGACGAGGAGCGGTTGACGTTGGGCTACGTCTCGAACGCGGCGCCACTTCCCGGAGAATCACCGCGCGACGCCCTCACCCGACGGCTGCGCGAGACCGCGGAAAAAGAGGCCTGGAACGGTGCGACCCTGATTGGCCCACACCGCGACGACCTGGTGTTCTGCCTTGGCGGGCGCGACCTGGCCACCTTCTCGTCCCGCGGGCAACAGCGGACGGCCATTCTGGCCCTCAAGCTCGCGGAGCTCGATCTACTGACAGCCCTCGACGACCGACCGCCGCTGCTGCTCCTCGACGATGTCTTCAGCGAGCTGGATCCGGCACGCCGCGCCCATCTGGTGCGGCGCATCGCCGAGCTGCCCCAGGCTCTCATCACGACCACGGACCCGAACGACATCGACGCCGACCTGCGCCGCCGGGCTCGGGCGTGGCGGGTCGTCCCGGACGGAGACGGCGGCGCGCGAGTCCTGGAGGGCGACGCATGAGCGGATCCACGAGGCGGCCGGGTGACGACAAGCCTAGGATCCGCCCCATGAGCCGTGATCCCGACAAGAAGCCCCGCGGCCTGGAGCGGATTGCCGACCTGCTTCCCCAGACGGCGCGAGAGTTCGGTCTCGAAGAACAACTGGAACAAGCCCGGGCCGCAGCAGCGTGGCTCGAGGTCCTGTCCGAGCGGGTCCCGGCGGCGGTCGGGGCGTGCCGTCTGGCCGGTCTGAGCCACGGCGTCGCGACCATCGAGGCGGACGAACCGATCGTGGCCCAGGAGATACGTCTGCGCTCATCGGAGCTCCTGGCCGCGCTGCGCGGCACAGCTGGTACGCCCATCCGTCAGCTCCGGGTAAGCACGCGACACGTATAATCCCCACCTGCGAAAGCCGCTCCGGCCGCCGGGATGCGACCGGCCACCACAGGCGACATCCGTCCCGCCGCTAGCAGCCGCCAATGGCAGTCCGCCTTCACATGAACCTCGGCGTCATTGCCGAGTCACAACGCTTGCCCGACTCAGCCGACACGGTTGTCGTGGTCGAGCCCAACATCGGTTCGACTTCGCGCACGAAGGGGAGCCTCTACCTGCTCGTCACGGGGGCTGGCGGGCGCAAGCTGCGCGTGGCCACCAAGCTCGTGGCCGAGCGAATCCGTGACGACTATTACTACGACCTATCGGCCGGTATCTCCGTGTGCCTCAGGAAGGCCGTTCGGGCCGCCAACAAAGTGCTCCTCCACTCATCCGATAGGCCAGGGGTGGCCGCAGGCGGGTCCGGTCCGATTGGCCTGGCCCTGGCCGTGATCCGGGGCAACGAGCTTTACGTGGCCACCATCGGCCCGGCCGAGGCGTATCTGCTCCGTCAGGCTCGGCTCCTGACGCTCCCCGACGCGAGCCCCGAGAGCGGCCTTCCGGCCGAGGACATCGACGGGCCCGAGGTGTGGCATGGGGAAATCGTCGCGGGCGACTGCCTGATCCTGATGTCGCCCAACGTGACCCAGCGCATCGGCCTCGGTCCGATCCAGGACGCGGTCTTGCAGCTCCACCCCCAGGCGGCCGTTGAGGAGATACACCGCCAGTTCGGGTCGGGCAGCCTTGGCAGCACCGGCGGCGACGGCGTGCTGTTCATCGAGGCCACAGAGGTGGCATCCACCCACAAGGCCGCCCCACTGAAGCCGGTCTGGCCCGGCGACTCGATGGCGGGTGCTCCTGATCGCTCACCGATCCCGCTGGCCGACACGGTGGTAGGTGGCGTTGCGGCAATGCAGACTTCGGCCCGGCATGCGCAGATCGCGGCCGACTCATGGCTGCGACGAGGCGTCTACAGCCTTTTCGACCGGATGCCGCAGCGCGCCATGTCGCGCGGTCGGGTTACGCCGATGACCGTCCATCGCGAACGCCAGCAGCGGGCAGCCGTCGCGGTCGTCGGCCTCCTGTTGGTAATTGCCGTCGTGGGGACCAGCATGTGGTTCCTGTCGGGCGCAAGCCATTCCGACAACACCACCCAGCAGGAGACGGCCCAGCAGGCCTATGCGAAGGTCGAGGCGGACGTCAACGCCGTCTACGGCAGAGTCCCCGACCTCCTGACGACCGATCCCCACACGGCCTCGGAGTACCTGACAGACGCCTATGCTCAGATCCAGATCGCCGAGAAGAATGGTTACACGCCCGCCCAGATGGCCGATCTGCAGAGTCGGGTCATCTCGGGGCTCGACCGGTTCTACCACGTTACGGTCGTCGACCCCCAGATCGTTGTCTCATTCGCGACCGATGATTTGGAAGGGCTGGTGCTCGGTCCCGACGGAGCGGCCTACGTCCTCGACAGCACCGTCAACGAGGTCTACTGGGTCAGTCTTCAGACATCCGCAAAGCTCGCCGTGGTTGCCGTCAGTCAGGAGCCGCTGGTGGGGGGCGGCATCGTCGGCAATCCCCGCCTGCTCGGCACTGGCGGAACCGACGTCCTCGTTCTGGACACGTTCAACTCTCTGTGGCGTTGGCACCCGGCCGCAAGTAGCAAGAACGGCAATGGTTCGCTGATCAAGGTCAACATCCCCGACAACCAGAACTGGGGCATCAACGCGCGGGCGATGGGCACCTTCGTAACCAACGCGAACCAGAACCAGTACAACTTCTACATCGTGGTTCCCGGCATGAAGCAGATACGCAAGTATCCGCCCGCGCCTGACGGCAGCGGCTACCCGCTGCAGGGCGGCTCCAACTACCTGAGCGTTACCCAGGACCTCTCGAACGTCGACGACATGTACGTCGACGGCAAGATCTACCTGGTCGCCGGGGGAACTATCACCCAATACGTCCTTGGTCAGGCAGTCAAGGGCTGGACGGTCGACAAGTTGCCGGACACGCTGATTCGACCCCAGGCGCCCTTCTACAAGCGCCTGACCGCCGATGACCCGGCTCAGGATCAGGGCACCTTCTACGCCTACGACAACCAGAACCGGCGCGTGGTCGCGATCAAGAAGAGCGACGGCAGCATCGTCGGGCAGTACATGGTTCCGGCCACTACGCCGTGGTTCACCGCGCTGACCGGGATGTTCGTCACGACCGACACCGGCGGCATCAACCCAACCCTGTACTGGACCGAGGCCGGCAACCTGATGAAGGCCTCGCTCAATCCGCTGGCCACCGCGGCTTCCTCGGCCTCGAGCAGTGCGAGCGCCTCGCAGTCGGCCGCCTCGCAGTCGGCCGCCCCGCAGTCGGCCGCCGCCTCGCCTAGCAAGAAGCCCTGAAGCCCGGCCGCGACCCCGCGCCGGGAGTGGGATAATCGGTCAATGGCTGAGTCGCTCGCCGAGGTCGTGGTCGAGAGCGTTCGGGTGCACATGCTGTCCAGCCAGCATGTGGTCCTGCTGAAGGAGACCGAACGCGAGCGGTACCTCCCAATCTGGATCGGACCCTGGGAAGCCAATGCCATCGCCACGCGGCTACAGGGCGTCACGCCCGAGCGGCCCCTGACGCACGACTTGTTTGCAGCCACCCTGGCCGAGTTCGGGATCAAGTTGCGGCGAGTCATCGTCTCGAGCCTGGCCGAGGAGACGTTCCACGCCACCCTCGAGCTGGAGCAGGACGGGCGAACGTACACCATCGACGCTCGGCCGTCCGATGCGCTCGCCCTGGCCGTCCGGACCGGCGTCCGGATATTCGCTTCGATCGAGGTCCTCGATCGAGCTGGTGTCGAGCCCGATACCCAGGTCGACGAGAAGCTCGAGGTCTTCCGCGAGTTCGTCAACTCGCTGAATGTCGATCCCGAAGAGGGCTTCCGCGAAGGACCCGGCTCGGATCGGACGCCTTCATCCTGACGCTCACCGGTCAGCCGGCGAGCGGGCTCCGTGGCGGTTGTGTCAGCCGGCCGATGCCTTCGTTGCCGGGCTAACCAAGGATCGGCTCGCCCAGCTCCATTGCCCCATTGCGCCTGAACCAGAGCCGGAACCGGAGCGCCCAGAAATCGCGGACGGCCCGGAATACCACCTTTGGTTTGGCCCCGGTGGGTGATCCGGCGGTTCTCGGATAGTGCGGCACGCCGACCTCGGCAAGCTTGCGGCCTTCGAAGCGGAGCTTGATCAGCAGCTCGGCTGTGAAGAAGGCGCCGCCCGAGGAGACGTGGATGGACGTCAGTGCTTCACGCTTGAACAGCTTGCAGGCGCAGTCGATGTCGCGGACCCGAACCCCGAAGAAGATGCGGTTCGAGAGGCGGTAGACGCGCGCGTACCAGCGCCGGATCAGCGGGTCGGCTCGCTTGAGTCGATAGCCGAGGACCACGTCCGGGGCGTCGGCCGCAGCAAGCCGCTCGGTCAGCCGGCCCACGTCGGCCACCTTGAACTGGCGGTCGCCATCGATGAAGGCGACCAGGTCGAATTGGGCGGCCTGGAACCCCGACCGTAGGGCTGCTCCGTAGCCCAGGTTGACCGGGTGGTGGACGACCCGGAACTCAGCGGGATGCTTGGCCGCAAGGGCGTCCGCGATGGCCGGCGTTCGGTCGCGCGAGCCGTCGTCGACGGCGATGATCTCGAACTTCTCGGCCAGCGCCGGCAGGGCGCCCAGAGCTTCGTCGACCAGGGCCTCGAGATTGGCCTCTTCGTTGTGGGCAGGAAAGAAGAAGGAGAGTTCCTTGACGCGCCTGGCGGTCGATCCCGACGCCCCGCTTGTGCTGATCGGACTTGCGCCTGCGCTCACTAGCTTCCCTTTCGACCTAGAACCTGGCTTATGGTGACGCCGTTCCCGAGAACGTACGTCTGCATGTCGAACTCCTGACCCAGCGCGACCATTCCGTCGACGCCGCCGTCCAGCCGTATCGTGAAGACCGGCCTATTACCCAGGAACCGATTGAATACATCCTGAACGTCACCCAGGTTGTCGTCCAGGCGAGTCCGATCGTCCACGATGTATATGTCGGGCCGGAGTCCGAGCACCTTCTGGCCATACCAGAGTGTCGTGGAGGTGCTCCACCAGCTCACGATCACCGAGTCCTTGGGCAGGCCGCCGTGATCGGCCGGAGCCAGGACTGCCTGCAACCAGACCGAGTCCCAGGTGTTGTTCACCTCGCTCACGCCGCCCGGGTTGTCGCCACCCTGGGGGAGCTGACGCGCCGGCACCACACTGACCGTCGAGACCAGGATCGCCGCGGCGACTAGCAACTCGCCGACCAGGACAAACCAGCCGACCCAGCCGCCCGCGCCGGACGCCCGAGTCGAGTCCGCAGCCATCTCGGAGTCCGCTGCATCCGGGCCAGCAGGTTCGGTCAGTGCATCGGCCGTCGCCGTCGCCGTCGCCGTCGCCCGTGTGGTCAGCGACCCCACCAGTTCCGAGGCAATCCAGCCGGCCAGTGCGACGATGTCGGCGGCCCCAAGGCCGATCAACGTGAAGGCCACGAGCAGCGGCACGAGGTAGTAGCGCTCGATGTCTGCGTTGGCATACGAGGCCGCGAAGACGCATGTCGCCAGGGCCGAGAGCCCGCCCAGGATGAGGTAGCGTGGGCGCCGCACGATGCTCGTGCCGAGGCCCACCGCGGCCAGCAAGCCAAGAGGACCGAGCCAGCCGGCCAGGAGATCCCTGACCTGAACCATCTTGGTCGGCAGGTCGCCGAACGGATCCGACAGGCTGCCCCGGAACTGCTCGGCCAGGACCACATACTGGAATCCGCTCCACGTGTCCGGATGCCCATACACGAGCGGGGCGTTCATGGCCGCCCGAATGGGCAACTCGGCGAACAGGGCGACGGTCGCTGCGATCAAGACGGCGACGCAAGCCACGATCGTCCGAGGGCGGAGGATGACCCGCCAGTCCGCAGCCAGGACGAAGAGCCCGATCGCGGGCGGCAGCAGCAGCGCCAGAGAGTGGTTGGCGATTGCGACCGCAAAGACGAACGCCGCCACGACCAGCCAGCGGTCGGCGTGCATCACTGTGTCGGGGTCGTCGCTGTGGCGTCGGATATCCCACGTCAGCAGAACGACGAAGAGGACCGCCACCAGGGCGACGTGGAACATGTGAGGGTCGGCGTGGGTAGAGAGCCGCCAGAAGAGCTGGCTGCAGGCCAGCATCATGCCGGTGGCCAGGGCGATCAGGCGCCGGCCCGTCAGCACCTGCACTATGCCAACGGTCCCCGCCACCGCCAGCGCCGCCAGGATGGCCTGCAGCAGGTTCATCCGGAAGGCCGGATCGCCGAATGGCTGGAGCACGATCGAGGCCAGCCAGCCCAGGATCACGTAGCTCGGATAGCCGGTGGGGTGGGCCGTCCCCAGGACCGGACCGACGGTCTGGAACTCGGCCGTGT
Organism: Chloroflexota bacterium; assembly: GCA_003171255.1. Taxonomy (GTDB): domain Bacteria; phylum Chloroflexota; class Limnocylindria; order Limnocylindrales; family CSP1-4; genus Fen-1039. Next base: position 28,936 of record PMYK01000026.1, on the reverse strand, counting down.
CCCAGCTCGCCACACCCGGAGCGAGGGTCGGGATGACGAACGCGAGCGTCAGCCCGGCCGCTACCGCCGGCGCGGCCAATGCCCGAAGAGTGGCAGGATCGGTGAGACGCCCCATGAGCCGTGCCGGCACCTGTCGGAGCCTGCTCAATCGTTCACCAGCCAAGCATCACTCCCCACGTAGTTCCCCAGAAGTTGATCGCGATGGACGCGGCCACGAGCAGGACCACGGGCCACAGGCGGCCCAGCCGGCTGGCGCCGAGGGCAACCAGGATCAGCGCGAACGGAACGAAGTCGTTGCTGAAACGGTAGCCGAACTGGACCCAGCCCTGGCTGAAGTGCATGAGATTCGCGGTGGCGATGGCCACCACGGCGATGGTAGCGCCGGCGGTCGCCCGGTCGATGCTCAGCCGCCGTATCGGCCGCCAGGCGAGTGGCGCAAGCAGGAAGGCCGGGCTCGACAGAATGAGGCTCGTGCCCGTCGCCTCGGGGATCGCCAGCGGGCAGCCGGCGTCGAAGAGGCCACGGGTGGAGCTGGCCACGCACAGCGGCGTGCCGCCGTCGCCCGGGTAGACGCTCGCGAAGTTGGGCAGGATCCGCGGCATCCCGAACAGCATGATCCCCAGGTTCTGGGGGATGTAGCGGATGTCCGTGATCGACCAGGCCGGGTTGTAGTTGAGGACACCGCCGTACTCGCCGAGCTCCACGTGGTAGAGGTAGTCGTAGGCCGGGTTGAAGAGGTGGCCGCTGGTGGCGTAGGTGACGACCAGCAGAGTCACGAGGGGCACGGCCGCGCCGGCCCCGGCCAGCATCGCTCGCCGCAACCACGTGCCACCACCGCCGACGAGGATCAGGAACGGGAAGCCCAACAGGATCGTGAGTCGTGCGGTGACCGCCAGCCCGAACATGATCCCGGCGGCCACCTGCAGCGCTTCGGGGCTGGACACGGCGGCCGAGAGCGATGTCAGCGCTCTGTCGGCGCGTCCGCCCTCGCGACCGCTCAGCCACCACAGACCGACTATCAGCACGACCAGGACGGCATCGATGACCACGATCGTGGCCTGCGACTGAGCGCCTGCGAGCAGGACAACCGGCAAGCCGCCGACGATCGCGACCGCCACGACAAAGGGCACGAGGACCCCGGGCCGCCCGGCGACGACGACCGCAAGCGCGACGGCGAGCACGCACAGCAGGATCCCTACCGCGGCGAGCGCCGCGGCCGACGTGCCGGCACCCGCCAGAACGAAGAGCATCTCGCCGATCGCGCCGAGGGCGACCAGCAAGCCCACGGACGACCAGCCGCCGGGCCAGCTGTACCGGCGCACGGCCGTGGCGACGCTCCTGAGCGGTCGAGGTTCGGCGGCGTCGCCATCGGCGGCGAGGGCCAGGCCGACGGACAGGAGGAGACAGCCGACGGCCACGATGTGGGCCCAGAACCAGGTCGAGCCGATGGCCGCCGTGTACCACAGGACGGTGCCGAGCCCGAGGAAGAGCGAGGTGAGCAGGCGAATGCTGTGACGCACCGGCAGGTGGCCCAGCATCCAGTACGCGATGCCTACGTCGATGGCGGCGAAGATCGTGGCCAGCAGATGCTGGTTGGTGGCGAGGTGCCAGATCGAGACGAAGGGCAGCAGCACCCACGCCGGGAGAGGCGGGAAGGGAATGATGCCGTAGCCCGTCGCCTGACCGGCCGAGTTGTAGGTCGGCATCACGTCCTGGTACTGGGGCATCGGAATGGCGGTGTGGCCGTCGAGCCAGGCCTGTGCCTGAAGAACGAAGTGCAGGTACAGGTTGTTGCCGTTCGGCTGGCTGACGTAATAAGCGACCAGGCATAGGACGACGAGTCCGATGCCCCACCACATATGTCGCAGGCTCGCCAGATCTAGCGGGTCGGTGGCCTGCTCCGACAATGACTCCGCGCCGGGCGGATCTTCCGCTTTCAGGCCCGGCGTGCCGTCGCCGCCGGCAGCCTGGGTTATACTCCGCTCCACCTCAGCGCTCGCCCAGGAGGCCGTAACGGGTGGCAGGACCGAGCTCGCGAGAGGACAGCCCACAGGGGCCCGCGCCGGCTGAATCGAGCAGTGCCGTCACGAGTGGTGCCGTCACAGGGATTCCCGCCATCGTCGTACTCCTGGCCCTGGGTCTGATCCTCCGCCTCATCATCGCATACGTTCTGTTGCCTGGGTCTGGCTTCCCGACCGACCTGTCTTCGTTCCAGTACTGGGCCAATGACATCGCCCAGCACGGCTCGATCGGCTTCTACGATCGGACCGGCTTCATCGACTACCCCCCCGTCTACATGCTGCTGCTTGGCGTGGTCAGTTTCCTGACCGGAGGCAACATCGGCGAGGGCGTGAAGCTGATTCCGATATTCGCCGACCTGGGTCTTGCTGCCACGGTCTGGCTCCTCGCCGTCGAGCTTGGCGTCAACAGCCGGCGGGCATTCATCGCCGCGCTGATCATTCTCGTCAACCCCATAACCTGGTTCAACAGCGCCATCTGGGGGCAGGCCGACGCCGTCGGCTCGATCTTCCTGCTGCTGGGTCTGCGCGAGCTCCAGAAGGACCATCGCGAATCGGCCTCGGCCCTCGCAGTCCTCGCCGTGCTCACGAAGCTCCAGCTTGGGATACTGGGATTCGTCGTGGGGTTCGTCATCCTGCGTCGATCGCTTGCGCCAAAGACCGGCGAGCCCGATCCGGAACGGATCCTGAGCTCGCTCGGCGCGGGTCTGGTCACCGCCGCTCTGATCTGCATACCGTTCACCGGCCTCGACCTTCTCGGGGCCGCCGGTCGCGTCGCCTCGGCGCCCGGGTTCGCCACGCTAGCGGTGGGGTTGGTAGCCGGCCTCGGGGTCTTCTCGCTTGCGCGACGGTATCTGCCGCTCGCCGTGGCGGGCGCGCGGACATTGACGTCGGTCCTGCTGGGCCTCGGCGCAGTGGTGGTCTCTGCGGGCATGGTCTTCGACTCGATCGTCAGCCACCTGCTCGGCTCGTTCGGCGAGTACCCGTTCCTGACGCTGAACGCCTACAACCCCTGGGCCCTGCTGACGAATGAACATGGCAACGCGCTCGACCGAGACCTTCAGTGGTGGGTGCTCCACGACTCGCCCTGGACCGACGCCAGTTCCGGGCAGAGCGGCGTGGGCCATCTCATCGGGTCGGTTCCCGCGACCGTCATCGTCATCGCCCTGATCGCGGCCGCGCTCCTCCTGTTGGCGGCCGCCGCCGCCCGGCTGTCGAGCCATGGCGAGGCGAGCCCCCTCGAGGCGACGGACGTCGATCCGGACGATGCGAGCGCGGGTCCGGGCATCGCCGGGTGGCTGAGGGCCGAGTTCAGCGGCCTGTGGGGCACGTTCGTGGTCGGGGCCGTCGTCGCCGCCGCCGTCGGGCTGCTCGGCATCTCAGGCCAGCACATCTACGCGGCAGTCCTCGGCGACAGCCTGCTCCTGACGGTTCTCATCTTGGTCAGCGTCTGGGCCGCGTGGCGTGACGACGCGCAGTCGCTGCTGGTGGCCCTGACCATTCTGGCGATCGCGTTCTTCGTGGTCCCAACCCGGGCCCACGAGCGCTACCTGTTCCCGTTCTTCGGGCTCGGCGCAGTCCTGCTTGCGGTCTCATGGCGCTGGAGCGTGACCTACGTGATCCTGGCCGTGGTCAACACGGTCAACCTGCTGGCGGTGCTGGTCGAGTACAACGGCATCCCCGCCGGCGACGGAACCCTCGCCGGGACGCTGAACGACTGGGGTCACGGAATAATGACCGCCCAGTGGTTCGACGGGATCATCTGGCCCGTGGCTTTGTGCAGCGTGACAACCGGCCTGGCCATGGTCTGGGCGCTCCTGCAGCTCCGTGGTCGCGCGGTCGCTGCGCTCGAACGCGAGGTCGCGACGGCCGCGTCGGAGCCTGAGTCGGGCGGCTGGTGGTACATGATCGGGCCTCTCGATGGCTATGCGGCCGAGGCCGGTCCCGCCGATGGCTATCTCGAGTCGGACGATCTCGATGTACTTTCCGCCTCGGCCGTGGGTGTTTCGGCCGCCCAGTCCGTAGACTTCACCGACGAGGGCCAGATCGATCGACCGGGCGGCGGGCACGACCGCGACTTCGCCGAGGGGGACGACTGCTGGGCCGACGGGCCCGAGGACAGGCAGGAAGCGGATCGACCCAGGTACGTGCCGGCCTGGGTGATGGCACTGTGGCACCGACTGGCTCGCCCCTCGACCCAACCCGACAGATCCGCCGCGCTCGACTCCGAGCCGCACGGTCGCCTGACCCGGCAGGACATCTGGGTTGTGGTGGCGCTCGTGATCGCCGTCCTGTCGATCCGGGTGTACCGCTTGGACGAGCCGATGCAGATGTACTTCGACGAGGTCTACCACGCCCGGACCGCGACCGAGTTCCTGCAAGACTGGCGCTACAACATCCCGCACGACATCTATGAGTGGACCCATCCACACCTGGCCAAGTACGCCATCGCCGGCGGGATCACGTTGTTCTCCGACGACAAGGTCACGGCTACTGGCGAGCTCGACGCCACCGTCAAGGACGCCCTGGTCCAGCCCCGGACGGCAACGTCGCCGGTGGCCGATCCGAACAACCCCGATGCGGCCAGCGAGAGCAATCGGTACGGCGACCGCCTCTTCACAGCGACCGGGTCCGAGGTTCGCGTCTACGATCTTCAGACTCGCGGTCTCGTCCATACGTATTCGATTCCGGGCGCCTCGGCCTTCTCGGAGGTGGGTCCAACCGGGCTGGTCTACGTTGGGACCTCGAGCGGCCGGATATACCGGATCGACACGAACTCACTCGACCAGGTCCAGAACGGCCTCCTGACCGCGCCGTTGCAGCCTGTCGAGATGGATGTCGACGCCGGCCTGTCGATTGCCCGCCTGTACACCGGGTCGCCGCCCTTCATCCTGGCCGTCGACGGCACGGGCAACATCGTCTCGATCGACCTGAGCCAGGGCGGGGGAACCATCGTGGCTCGCGGTCTGGTCCCAGGAGCGGCGGACTTCTCCGATCTGGGAACCGGCGGTGCGGCCCTGATCAGGAATCCATCGACCACGACGCCCACCACGACGCCGACGACGCCGACAACGTCCCCATCGGCCCCGGCCGAGGCTCAGGCGCTCGCCTCTGCCATGGGCATCGACGCCAGCGCGGCCCAGGCCGCCCTCGACGCCGCATCTACGGCCGGTCTGCCTCAGGCCGTCGATGTTGGGGCCATCAGCTCCGACCAGGTCACCTCTATCCAGGGTTTGATCGCGCAGGGCGACTTGCCCGACCTCCAGATCGTGACCTCCGACCCGCAGGCGCTGGTGGCCTACGCGAGCGGCCTCGGGACCCTGGACCTGCGCCACCTGGTGGTCACCTCGACCCTGCCCACGGACGAACCTGCGACCTCGATTGCAATCAACTATTCGGACTTCACGGGTTCGGGCGTCCGCGGCGACCAGAATTCGTACGTTGCCGCGGGCAAATCCATCCTCCTGATCAGGATCGATGCCTCGACCACCCCCTGGTCCGTCGTGAGGTACGGCAACCAGACCCTCGACAAGATGCCGGGCACCATCACTAAGGTCGTGTTCGACCGGGCGACCAGGCTCTTTCAGGCCCTCGGGCGCACGCCCGATGGTACGGGCTGGACGGTATACGCAATCGAATCCAACGGTGACGCGGTGTTTTCCGACGCCAGGCTGCCCTTCGAGCCGGTTGCCATCGGTCTCGACTCGGCCGCAACGATGCAGGACGTCGACCGCGAGCAGATCATGGCGCTCTCCTCGACCGGCTCGATGGCCACCGTGGACGTCGGTCAGTTCGCCTTCTCCTGGCGCATCGTCGGAGTTCTCTTCGGCGCCTTGATGGCGGCCTGCCTGTATCTCCTGGCCCGGATCCTGTTCCGCCGCCGGTCGATCGGCCTCCTGGTCGCCCTCTTCACGCTGGCCGACGGGATGTTCTTCGCCCAATCGCGCATCGCCATGAACGACACCTATGTCGGTGGGTTCCTGTTACTGGCCTACCTGATCTTCGCCGTCCTATGGCTCAAGGTGTGGAAGAGCCGGGCTGCCTTCTGGCTCGGCATGCCGGTCCTCGGCGTGGTTCTCGGCCTGGCCCTCGCCTCGAAGTGGGTCGCCGTCTATGCCATGGCCAGCATCGGCATCCTGATCCTCCTGCGGTCGGCCCTTGGTAGGTTGGTCACGATTCTCGGTCTGGCTGCCGGCACCGGCGTCCTGGGTTGGATGGCCATAGCCGAGATGACCACTGAGCCAAACACCGGCAACCCGGCGGGGGTGCTGCTGCTGATTGGGCTCGCCCTTGCCGTCGTGGTGGGCGGCTTTGTCTGGGCCATGGCGACACGAACCACACCCGACAAGGTCTTCATCGGTGTCGTGACGGCCGTAGTCGCGGCAGGGCTGTTCGGCGCGGGCCTGGCGATGTCGCCGGGCACGATGGACAACGGGGCTCCGAACTACACCTTCTTCATCCTGATGCTGGCGGCCACGGCCATCTCGGCCGCCGTCAATGCCTATCACCCGATTGCCTGGACACGCGAGGAATTCCAGTTCGCGATCGGGGCGCCGCTCGTCGTCGGCGCGCTTGCCGGCCTCGTCGGCGCCTTGCGGGGCAGCGGTCTACTGATCGAGGTCGGGTTGGGCGGAATGGCCCTCGGCGCTCTGGCCGCAGGCGCTTTCTGGTTCGGTGGCACGCTCGGCTTCGGGCCATTGGCCGCGCCGCCCGGACCCAACGACCCGGCCAGGTTCGCCGGCCCGCCATCGCCGGCCCCGGAGGGATGGCTGCGTCTGGGCACGGGCTTCGGCCTCCACGCCGCATGGATGACGGCCTGCGTGCTCCTGCTTCCGATCGTGATCTACGTCGCCTTCTATCTTCCCTGGGACATGCCCTGGCAAACGCAGACGGACGCCACGGGCGCCCTGCCGACAATCGCCTGCTGGCACTTCGACACGACCCAAGGCCGCTGCGACGATTCCTGGCCAGCGCCTGGGCATACCGGTCAGACGCTCTGGGATCTGACCATCCAGATGTACAACTACCACAACGACCTGCGAGCCACGCACGCGGCATCGTCGCCGTGGTGGGCCTGGCCAATGGACCTGAAGCCCGTCTGGTTCGAGAGCGTCGGCTACGGCAGTGACACCGGTTCATGGATCCACGACGGCGGCAATCCAGCTCTGTGGTGGCTGGCGATAGTCGCCATGGTCTTCATCTGCTGGCAGGCCTTCAAGCGGCGAAGCCTTGGTCTGACCCTGATCGCCGTAGCCTTCTTCTGGCAATGGCTGTCCTGGTCCCGCATCGACCGGGCCGCGTTCCAGTACCACTTCTACACGGCCTTACCGTTCTTCCTGTTAGCCCTCGCCTACTTCATGGCCGAGCTTTGGCACGGACCGTCCCGCCGGACGTGGTTGCTCGCCCGGGTCGCCGGAGCGGCGGCGCTGCTGTTCCCGGCTGCCATCTGGCTTCTCAAAGATCCGCTGTGCGGGTTGGCTCGTGTAAGCACCACCGACTACTTCGGGAACACGATCTGCGGCTCGGGGACAGGCGACGTGAACATCGAGACGCGGATCCTGCTGATCGGCATCGTTCTCGTACTCGCACTGGCCGCGCTGGCGATGCTCCTGTGGCGTCTCGAGCGCCGGCAGAACGCCGGCCTCGAGGATCGGTATTGGGTCATCCAGCTGCTCGTGCCCGTCGTGCTGGCAGGTGTGTTGCTGTGGTGGCTCGGACAGTACGGGCCCCGTGACAGCCTGTTCCGCGCTCCGCTGCCGCCATCTCTGATCTCGATCGCGATGCTACTGGTGGGCGTCCTGCTGGCCGTGGTTTGTCTGACGGCCCGCAACCCCCGCCGGTTCGTGCTGGGGGTCTGCATCTTCGGCATCGTCGCCTTCGTGGCGCTCTATCCGGACCTGTCGGCTCTGCCCATGCCCAACGCGATCCTGGGCATCTATGACGGCGTCATGCCGACCTGGTTCTACGGCTTCCAGTTCTCGGATAATCTCCAGGCCGCCTCCTCGGTCAAGGTGATCGGAACATGGCCGCTTGCACTGACCATGCTCGCTCTGCTGGTGGCGGGGCTCGTCGCGTGGGCCGCCTGGGAGCGACGCATAGTCATCGGTTTCCGCAGGGCGAAGCTGCTTTCCGGCGCGACCGAGATCCCGCCGGCCACGGTTGTGGCCGCAGTCCCAGGGCCGGAGTCGGCCGGTTCGTCGGGCGATCCGGTCCCACCGAGGCCGTCGCGCAAGGACAAGCCGATACTCTGAGCCGGCCACCGGCTGCGGGTTCCCTCGCGCTGGGCCGGGGCGGACCTCAGCCCCTGCGCTCGACCAGGGCGGGGTGCGGGGCGGGCGGCACCTCGGCGCGGAAACCCGTCGGTAGCTGGCCCTGGGCCGCGAGCCGGCGGATCACGAAGCCGTAGTAGTCCTCGACCCTGGCGGTGACCTGCTCCCAGCTGAACTGGGCCGCCCGCTCCTGCCCCGCGGCGCCCATTTGAGCCCGGAGGTCCGGGTCGGCGAGGAGCTCCTCGATACCCGCGGCCAGAGCCTTGGCGTCCCGCGGCGGCACCAGGATTGCCTGGCGGCCGCGCTGGGCCACACCCTTGTAGCCGTGGATATCGCTGCAAACGATCGGGGCACCGGCGGCCATCGCCTCCAGCAGGACGATTCCGAACGACTCGCGACCGGTGGCGGGCGAGACGAAGACATCCGCTGTGCGGAAGAGCTGAGCCTTCTCCGCGTCGCTCACGCGGCCGAGGAATTCCACTTGCTGCAATCCCCGGGTCATGACGTAGCGCCGCGCCTCGCGCTCCTGAGGTCCGGAGCCCACGACCAGGAGCCGGCATTCGACGCCGCCCTTTCGAAGCAGGCGGAAGGCCTTGAGCAGGTGCGGCAGACCCTTGCGATCTTCCAGGCGCCCGACGAAGAGGACGTTGGGGCAGCCATCCTGCCAGCGGGCCACCGGAACCGCGCGCTGGTATCGGCCGACGTCGACCCCGTTGGGGATGACCTTGTAGTCGCCGGGGAAGAAGCGATCGACGAAGTGGCGCGCCGCGGCACTGACTGCTATCCGGCCGTGGAGTCGCCTGGCATAGCCCTGGAGCGTCTTGCTGCCGAGTTCCATCGCCGGCGAAAAGCCGGCGTATGCGTGGAACGTAGCGATGTTCACGCTCGTCGACTGGCGCAGCATCACGAGCGATAGGAACGGCACGAACGGCTCGTGGAAGTGGAGCAGGTCGAACCGCTCGCGATCGAGGACCTTCTGGACCTGCGACAGGTAGCGCGGCGAGAGGGTGATCGTCCCGACCGAGCCGTTGCTCGGGACGCTGAAGCCCTTCCCGATCCGGATAACGTCGCCCTCGGAAGAGCGCTGCAGGCCGTGGCTGCTGGTGATGATGCGGACGTCGTGTCCACGCAGCCGGAGGTTCTCATACAGGAAGCGGACGTGCTCGTTCACGCCCCCCGGAAGCGGGTAGACGTAGGGAGTGACGAGGCCGATCTTCACGCAGACGGCTCCTCGAACTCGCGCCGGTCGGCCCGCTCCGCCAGGTCGCCAATTGGCCGAGCGCCGCCCCTACAGGAGAAGTATTCCGACTCGGCCTGTCGCTGCAGAACGAGCTGTTCTCTGGGCACGCCCAGGTCGCGGGGCGCATCGTCCTTCAGCAGGTTGCGCCTGCCCCAGCGAGCCACGTCACGGACCTGCTTGCGGACCTGGCGGCCATAGATGAACGTCTCGCGGACCAAGCCCCAGTCCGCGCAGCTGCCGCTGGTGGTTCGGTCGAGCAGGGCGCGCCGGTAGCCCTCCGCCGAGGAGCCCGGGAAGTACGTTCGGCCGTCGCCGACCGTGTCGAGGGTGTGGCTGTCGCTGTTGCCGACGATCGGCAGGCCGAGCTCGGCCCCCAGGCGTATGGTCGCGGCGCGCCCGAATCGACCGGCGGTAGATGGGTTGTAGCCCTCAAGGGCGTCCCAGTAGACCAGCCGATCGGTCGACAGGTGGACGCGCATGATGGCGTGCTTGCGCATGCCGAGCGTGAAAGCGGAGAAGGGGTGGGGCACGATGGCCAGGCCGCCCTGCTCGTGAATCTCGGCCACGGTGGTCTCGACGCGCTGGTTCCGCTTGAGGCGGGCCTGGAGAAAGAGGCCCAGCAGGTGACCGCTCCGGGTCGTAACCTCCTCGCCCACGACTACATCCACCCGGCTGCCGCGCTCGCGTGCAAGACGCTGGCACTCCACGGCGCCTTCGATCCGCTCGTGGTCGGCGATGGCGATCACGTCCAGATCGAGGCAGCGCTCCACATAGTCGAGGATCTCGGCCGCCGACGCCGTTCCATCCGAGGCGATCGAATGGATGTGCATGTCGGCCTGGCCCAGCCTCGAGGTTTCACCAGAGGTCACGATTTGTCTCCGTCGTGCATTGCCGGCTGCTCCAGATCAGGCCAGATCGGGTGGAACAGAGCGAGCCACTGCTCAGGTGCTTCCATGATGAATTGTTCGAATAGCCGAGCTTCCTGGCGGGCCAGATCCCGACTGCGCTCCCGCCGAGTCGATCCCACCGGCGTTGCAAGCTGGCGCACGCCGCCACGATAGCGGCCCGGGCCGACCCGCCGCACGGCCGACATGTACATCGGCGCGCCGGTCTCGACGCCCAGCAGGATCGGCCCTGCCGGGATCTTCATCGGGGCCCCGAACAGCTCGACCTCGATGCCACGTCCGGTGAGGTCGCGGTCCGCCACGAGCCCGACCGCCTCGTTTCGCCGAAGGGCGGCCAGCAACTCCACGCCCGCCTCCTCGAGAGTCACGATGCGGATGCCGATGGTGTCCCGCGTCGAGAAGATGTAGCGCTGGATGCGGGCGTTGGCGACGGTCTCCATCGGGCTCACGATCTTGCCCAGGTGATGGATGGCGAAGATGCCCGGCACCTCGATCGCCCCGAAGTGCATGCCGATGAGGATCAACGCCCGGCCGGGCGTCAGCCACGCCTCGACCTCTTCTGGGTTCTCGACATCGAGTCGTTCGTTGACCCAGCTCTCGGTGAACCTCGGCGCCCGAGCCAGCTCCACGCTGTAGGCGGCGTGGTTCTTGAAGGCGGACCTGACCAGGGCCTCGAGAGCCTTCGGATCCGTTGCGGCAGCGCGGTACGACTCGGCTCCCTGGCCGGTGGCCGCCATCCACTCGACGACGCGCCGGAGATTCCGGCGGGCGCGGTCGCGTCGGGTGCGCGAGGTGCGGTACGAGATGCTGCCCGCGAGATCGGTCAGCGCCCAGATCGGTCGATCGGGCATGTGGAGGACGAGCTTCAGGGCGCCGATGGCGAGGAGCGCGGTCAAATTGTCGGTGAGCCGGCGTCGAAGCCCGCGCCGACGCGCGGCGGATCCGCGCCGTGACGCGGCGGCCCCGCTCGCTTCGGGCGACGCGCGGCCGGTCATCGCTCCCGGAGGCTGGGCGACGCGTCGCCGTTCGGGGCCGACTCGCCGTTCGGGGCCGCGCCCCTGGCGTCGTTCGCCATCGCCGCACGGTTCCGGGCTTCCAGCTGGGCCTCTTCCGCGGCCGTCGCCGGCCAGATCGGCTTGAAGATGTACCACTGCTCGGGCGCCGGCGAAATGTGGCCCTCCAGGGCGGTGGCGATCTTCTGTGTCGCGATCGCGAGGTCGGCCGGGGAATTCGACGGCACGTAGATCGGCTCGTCGGAAGCCGCCCGGAAGGTTCCGTTGGGCAGTCGGTTGATCGAGAACGGCACGATCGCCGAGCCGTGCTTGGCCGCGAGGATCGCCGGACCGGCGGGCAGCGTCGTCCACGAGCCGAACATCTTCACCGGGATGCCGTCCTCTCGATAGCCCCAATCGACCAGCAGTACCAGACCTTCGTGGCGTCGGAGCGCGCCGAAGACGCCTCGCAGGTTGCGCCAGGAGATCATCTTGACGCCCCAGCTCTCACGCTGGCGCTCGAACAGTTCGTACAGTTCCGGGTAGGAGCTGTCGTCGCCGACGACGTTGATGAGCAGCCCTTGCTTGGCGAAGCCTGCCGCCGCCGCCTCGTTGTTGCCGAGATGGGCGGCCACCAGGACGAGGCCCTTCGACGCGCGGTAGATTTCGAGGAACTTGTCGAGGCTGTGGACCTCGAGAAGCTGATCCACCTTCTCGCGCTTCATCCATGGCAACCGCATCAGCTCCAGGATGTACCGGGAATAGTTGAGGTATGCCGATCTGGCCAGTCTGTGGGCGGCCTTGTCGTTGGGCGATACGCCCAGGACGTGCCCAAAGTTGGCGCGCAGCCAGTGACGGCGCATTGGGCTGGCGCCGTAGCCGACCAGCGAGAACCAGCTTCCGAGCTTGTAGACCGGCCCGGCCGGGAGGTGGCCGACGATCCATGACGATGTCTTCCAGAAGCTCACCGCTACCACGCCCGCCAGATGAGTGAAGAAGGTCTCCCTCTCCAGGCGATGGGGCGCCTCGAACTTCTTGGTCGGTCCGGCAGCCTCGGGCTTGCCCGACTTGATGCTGGCGGAGCTTTCGGCCCCGGCTGGGGCGGCGCCGGGAGTACCGACGCCGCTCACCGTTGCGGAACCGTCGAGAGGTTCCTGAGTCACTTGGCCTCGACCGCCGCCTTACCGCCGCGAGCCGGGGCATTCCTCTTGACCTTCTTGGGCAGCGTCTCGGTGCCGACGAGGGTCTCGTTGTCCTCACCGCGAATGAACGCCTGAACGCGGTTGTAGGCGATGTCATCGTGCATCTGGATCGGCGGGGACTTCTTGAAGTAGGCGCACGGCGCCACGAGCGCGCCCTTGAGACCGCGGTCCAGGCCTAGCTTCAGGCAGCGGAGCGAGTCGATCACGACGCCGGCGCTGTTGGGGCTGTCCCAGACTTCGAGCTTGAGCTCGGCCTTGAGCGGCACGTCACCGAAGGTGGTGCCCTCCATGACGATGTAGCAGTACTTGCGGTCGAGCAGCCACGGCACATAGTCGCTCGGGCCGACGTGAACGTCGTCGGGATCGAGGTCGTAGTCGAGCATCGAGGTGACGGCGTTGGTCTTGGAGATCTTCTTNNTCGCGCTCGAGCATGTTGAGGAAGTCCGTGTTGCCGCCGAAGTTGAGCTGGTAGGTCCGGTCCAGCCGGACGCCGCGATCCATGAAGAGGCGGGTCATGACGCGGTGGCTGATGGTCGCGCCGACCTGGCTCTTGATGTCGTCGCCGATCACCGGGAGGCCGCGCTCGGCGAATCGGCGCTGCCAGTAGGGCTCACGGGCAATGAAGACCGGGATGCAGTTGACCACGCCGACGCCGGCCTGCAGGGCTTGCTCCACGTACCACTTGGTCGCCTCTTCCGAGCCGACGGGCAGGTAGTTGAGCAGGACGTCGACCTTGCGCTCCTTGAGGATCCCGACCACGTCGGCCGTGGGCCCGGGCGCCTTCTCGATGATCTGGCTGAGGTACTTGCCGAGGCCGTCGTGGGTCATGCCGCGGTCGACGTTGACGCCGAGGTGCGGGACCTTGTGGAAGACGAACGTGTTGTTCGGCTTGGTGTAGATGGCCTCGGAGAGGTCCTTGCCGACCTTGTTCTTGTCGATATCGAAGGCGGCCACGAACTCGATGTCGCGGATGTGGTAGCCGCCCAGGTTGACGTGCATGAGGCCGGGGATGAAGTCGGTCTCCGACGCGTTCTCGTAGTAGTAGCGGCCCTGGACCAGGCTGCTGGCGCAGTTGCCGACGCCCACGATGGCGACGCGGATCTTGTGGTCCCCGGAGGGCTTGCGGCCGTTGCCGCTGACGGGCGCCGTTGCGTTCGCGGCGTCGCTGCTGTTCTTGTCGCTCACTGTGCTCCTTGCTCCTCTTTGCGAAGCTGCGTACGAACGTGCCAGGTTCTCTGGACAGCCGTGATGCTGGCGGTGACGACGATGATGCCGAGAGCGCCGGCCAGCCAGAGCTGACCGCGTGCGCCCGTGGCGAGACCACCGTCGAGACCGGCTAGAACGAGGCCGACGGTCAGGAGAACGAGCCGCTCGGCGCGGGGCGCGATGCCCACCTCGCCATGCAACTTGAGGCTCTCGGCCTTGGCCCTGGTGTAGCTCACCTGGAAGCTGGATACGGCCGCGGCGGCGGCCAGGACCGCTACCGCGGCAAAGCCGGCAGCCGAAGCGCCGGCGACGATCCCGATGTAGACCACGCCCTCGCCCCAGCGGTCGAGCGTGGAGTCGAGGAAGGCCCCGAACCTGGTGACGCGGTTCTGGGCGCGGGCGAGCCCGCCGTCGAGCATGTCGAACGAGCCGCCGAAGATGACAAGGGCGGCGGCGGGTAGCCACAGCTGGGCGGCCGCCGTGGCGGCCGCGCAACCTGAGATCAGGAAGCCGATCACGGTCAGGGCGTTGGGCGTGAGCCCGACCTTGCCTGCGGCGAGCGCGATGGGCGTGATCATGTTGCGGACCCGCGCGCGAGCGGCCGGTGAGACGAAGGACTGATCGCCCATCAGTTAGCCTCCCCCGGTTTGCCGTCGTGAACGCTGGGCGTGCCAAGAAGGATGCGCTGGCGCTCCGCGACTTCGTCGAAGACGTTGGGTCTGAGCGCGCAGAAAACCTCGCGACCGGTGCGATGGGTCTCGACCACGCCGGCGGCCTTGAGGCGCGAGACGTGCCAGCTCACCAGCGGCTGGCTCAGTCCGACGGTGTCGATCAGTTCGCCGACCGTGGCCGGGCCCTCGGCCAGCCGTCGCACGATGCGCAGGCGGTTCACGTCGGCGAGGGCCTTGTGGAAGACGCGCAGCTCCCGCAGATCGTCGGGTTGATCGACGATCGTTGCGACCGTGGAACGGATGTGCGCGGGAGAGGGCAAGATGATGAGCCTCTGCGTCGATCTTGGGCGGGTGACGGGGCCCGCCGGGCCGGGTTCTGCAGGGGCCTCGCGGCCCCGAAACAAACGAGCCTTTATATAAAGGCTCGTTGATGCTAGGACGCTACGCACGGCCTGTCAAGCCCGCTGGCTGGTTCAGCCTGAGGGCCCGGACCCCGCCGCGCTCTGGTTCATCACGGACAGGCGTGTGATGACTGCTATGAAGAGGCGAAGGGTCCGGCCCAAGCGAAGGGCGGGCCAGACGGAGGGTAAGAGCGTCTCGGGGAGAGTGGCCCAGGGTGTTGGACCACAATCGGCGACGGGAGCGAATGCCCGGACACGGGCTCGGATTCGATAGTAGTCGTGTGGCGCCTGAACGATGGCAAACGGGCGGCGCCGACAGACGATTCGGACGGTCGGACGGTGCGGTGCCGGCGACCCTCGCTGGTCCTCAGCCGCTTCGGCGTCAGCCGCAGGTGAAGGCGCCGTTGACCTGGCCCTGGCCGTCGATGTCGGTGCCGGAGAATGAGCCCGAGCCGTCGGCGTGGAGCGTGACTATGGTGCCGGACTCCAGGACGAAGGTGCTGCCGGCGACGCCGCCGCTGACGCTGATTGTGGGATGCTCGGTGGCGGTGGGGGCCGCCGACGGATTGGCGGTCGGCGGGGCGGGAGTGGGCGTGGCGCCGCCTTCGCGATACGCGGTCAGCTGGAGGTAGCTGCTGGCGCCGTTCAATCCCTGCCAGTCGCCGAAGCGGACGTCGACCCCGGCCGAGCCGCCGTCATAGCAGCCACCGCCGGAGATCGTGGTCGTCGCGCCGAGGAACGTCACGGTTGCGGAGCCGTTCCCGCACCATTGATCGCAGCCGGGTTCGGCGGTCGCGCCGGCGGTGGCCGAGGATCCGGAGTCGCAGCCGGCGGCCACGGCGAGTGCCGCGACCAGGGCAAGCACGAGCCAGCCTCGGCGGATCCGGTCTGCTCCTGGCATCGACACCTCCTGGGCCCCCGGTCGGACTCAAGGGCGGTGGGGGAATAGTAGGCCCAGGCGTTGTCGCGCGGCGCGAGGATGGCGCCCGGGCCGCGGAGTGGCGCGGCGCGAGGTCGGCGCCCAGGCGTTGTCGCGCGGCGCGGCGCGAGGTCGGCGCCCGGGCGGTCGCGTGGCGCGGCGCGAGGATGGCGCCCGGGCCGCGGAGTGGCGCGGCGCGAGGTCGGCGCCCGGGCGGTCGCGTGGCGCAGAGCCGCAGCGTGACGCGGGAAGAGCGGCCCGAGCCCAACCGGCGAATATGCCGCCCCGGCTCGCCCTCCGCCGGCCGGTGTCCAGCCGGACGCAGCCGCAGCCGCAGCCGGTCCCCCCTACACTGCCGACATGGGCCGACGCGACTCGTACCTGCTCTTGGGCGTGCTGGGCGTCGGCGTGTTCCTGGCCGGCCTCGAATTGATGGTCACGGCCGTCGCCCTGCCCCAGATCCTGGCCACGATCGCCAACTGGACGGACCTGCGCAAGGCGTCGTGGATCATCAACGGCTACTTGCTGGTCTACGTGGTGACGATGCCGCTGGCCGGCCGCCTGACCGACCTGTGGGGCTCGCGCCGCCTCTTCCTCGCCGCCCTGACCATCTTCACCATCGGGTCGCTCCTGGCCGGCGTGGCCCAAAGCCTCGACCAGCTAATCGCCGCGCGCCTGGTCCAGGCTGTCGGCGGCGGCGCCATCATCCCGGTCGCGACCGCCGCCGCCTCGCACCTCTTCGACGGCCCCGCCAGGCCGCGTGCGCTCGGCATCATCGGCGCGCTCACGTTCCTCGGCATGGCCGCCGGCCCTTTCGTCGGCGCGGCCGTGCTCGAGACCGTTCATCCGGAAACGGCCCTCGCCAACATGGGTATCGCCGGCGGCCCGCTCATCACTACCATCGCGCCCGCCTGGCGCTGGGTCTTCTACGTCAACGTCCCGATCGGGCTGTGCGGCCTCGTCATCGCCTGGGCCGCGAGCAGCGGCTGGGACACTCCGCGGCAGCCGGCCAGGCTCGACTGGCGCGGCGCGACTCTCTTCACCGTTGCCCTGGCCTCGATCCTGGCCGGGACGACCCTCATCGGCAACTCGGACGAGGTCTTTGGGGTTCCGACCGAGATCGCCGTGGCCGGGCTGATCGCCGGCGGCATCCTCGTTGGGCTGCTGGCGATCTGGTACGGCCTCCACCGCGAGCACCCCTTCCTCGACCCGCGACTCTTCGCCGATCGCGTCTTCTCGTCCGCCGCCTTGATCTCGCTGCTGACCGGGTACGGAATGGCCACGGCCATCGTCGGTGGGGCCGTATTCGTCGATCGCGTCTTATACGGCGGCCCCGAGGAGCAGCGGGTCGTTCTCGGGGCGATTGCCGGGGCGATGGCGATCGGGGCGCTGGCTTCGGGCTTCCTGGCGCGACGGGTCTCGCTGCGACTGCTGACGCTCGTCGGTCTCGCTGTCAGCGCCGGGGGCCTGGCCTGGATGTCGACGTGGAACCCCGACGCGGCGACCAACGCCTTTGCCGCATCCGGGGCGGTCTTTGGCATCGGCTTCGGGCTGACGGTGACGCCCAGGTCCACGGCGGCGGTCGAGTCGGCGGGGCGGGCAGCATTCGGTGCGGCCTCGGCGACGGTCACGGTGGCCCGAATGATCGGCATGGCCATCGGCATGGCGGCGCTCACGGCCTACGGATCGACCACCATCACCCGCATCTCCAACGAGATCTACGGCTCGGGCGAGAACTACAAGCAATACATCCCCGCGTATCTCCGCGATCGATCGATCAACGACGGCCTGGTCGCCCAGGCTCTGGAGCAATGGGCGGCGACCAAGGGAGCGACGATCCTGGTCGGCATCTTCCTGGTCGCGGCGGTGGTCACACTGGTCGCGGTGCTGCCGGCGCTCCTGCTCCACGTCAGACCAGGCGGCAATCGATCGGCCGAAATCGACGGAACGGAGGAACGTGAGCATGGCGAAATCGCCTTCTGACAAGCCGGCTCCCCTCGATTCGTCGGCCGCCGCGCGGACGACAGGCGCGGCCTCGACCTCGGCCGCCGCAGGTGCGACCCATTCGGCCGGAACTGCCGCGGGCACTACCGGCCCGGCCCCGGCCGCGGCCGCCCAGGTCGAGGGCGTTGTCAGGCTGGCTACGATCGAAGCCGGTGCTTACCGCGAGTGGGAGGGCGAGGCCGCAATTGCGGAACTGCCGAAGGCTCTGCGCCGCCGCGGCGCCCGGCTGTGGATCGACGTTTGCGGCGCCGACCCGGAGCTGAAGGGGAGGATCTCGGCGATCCTCAAACTGCACCCGCTGCTCGTCGAGGACATCGCGGAACGAGACCAGCGGGCCAAGCTCGAGCAGGTCGGCGAGCTGCTTCATGCGGTGATGTTCGCGCTCGGCTTCGACGACGGTCAGATCTTCGAGCGCGAGCTCGACTTCGTGCTGGGCGAGCGGTATCTGCTCAGCAACCACAGCGTCTGGTGGGATCCGCGCGCCACCCGGCACCTCCGTGCCGGCGGAGCCTACGTGCTGGCCAGGGGCGCCGACTACCTCCTCTGGGCCCTCGCCGACGACGTCATCGACAGCTACTTCCCGATCCTCGACCAGCTCGGCGACGAGATCGACGACCTCGAAGACCAGGTGGTGAATCGAGCCGATCGAAGCCTCCTGGAGCGCCTGTTCGACCTCAAGCGCCAGCTGATCCAGATCCGGCGAGTGACCTCACCCCAGCGAGAGATGTTCAACGCGCTGTCGAGCCGCGAGGACAAGTTCATCTCGGTGGAGAACCGGCTGTACTTCCGGGACGCCTACGACCACCTGATTCGACTTACGGATGAGCTCGACACCTACCGCGAGCTCGCCTCGGCGACGCTGGAGGCGTACCTCTCGACGGTCAACAACAACCTGTCGTCGATCATGAAGCGCCTCACCGGCGTGACGGTCGTCGTGGCCGGGATCGGCGCCGTAGGCGGAATCTTCGGCATGAGCGAGGCCCAGTCCGCGTTTCGGCTGGACGAGGGGCCCGGCTTTTGGATCGTGGCGTTTGGCAGCCTCGTTCTGGCAGGTCTCGCCGCCGCCGTGCTACACCGGATCGACTGGATCTAGCGTCGCCGACAGCCGGTGTCGGTGCTTGTCTTGCAGGGCGGAGCGTCCGGGCAGACGTCGCCCTTTCCTGTGGGATGCGCGTCGGCAGGGCTCGCCGCCAGCACACCGATCGGCTCGGCCACGACCTGCAACTTGGTCGAAGACTTCAACGGTCCCTCGGATGTCTGCAGCCACAGCTGGTCCGTCTTGGCGGCGAGCGGCCGGTCGAATGCCGTCGAGTCGGCGGGGACGTGGCGGATGACCTCGCTTATCTGGTAGACGTGGTCCTGGTTGTCGGCCGTGTAGACCTCGACCCACATGCCGACCATTGCGGCGCCGTCGTTCGTCCGGGCCTGGGTCAGGAGCGGCAGGAACATGTTCGTTCGGGCGTGCGCGTACAGGTACGTCGCCCCGGGAAGCCCGGGGTAGGCGAGCGGCTTGTCGAGCACGATGTACTCGGCGACGTCGCAGAGCGGGAACTCCTCGTTGGGATTAACCACGATCGGCAGGTCGATGCCGAGGGCCGGGATCTTGACCCGCGTGGCGATCGCTGCCGTCGGGCTGCCTGCGGCGGACGGCGCCACCGAAGGCCCAGTCGAGAGGAGCGGCCGCAGGGAGTAGGGCGCGATGGACTCGGTCGGGGCCGAGGTGGGAGTGGCGATTGGCTCAGCCGCGACCGGCGCGAGGTAGTAGAAGAGGCCGGCCACGATCAGGAAGACCCCCGCCCCCGCGATGAGTGCCGGGACCAGGCCCAGCAGGTCGCCGGCCACCCGAGCCGTCGGCCGCAGGACCTTTCGGCGGAGGCTTCCGAGGAGGGAATGGAGGCGTCGCATCGTTTCGGCATCCTAGCAGGGGCCCGATCGGTCCGCCTCGGGCGAGACCCTGAGATCGATGGGTGGGCGAGTGCATCGGCCGGTGCGAAGGTCGTCGGGTACGGGTCGTTGACAGTCGATGCGGCGGCCTGAGTGGCGCGACGGATCGATCCTTGGTAACCTCAGGCCATGATTGGTCGGATGAATCTCGTTCTGGGGGCACTCGCCGGAGTACTGGCGACTCTGTTGATCGCCGTCGCGGTCGTGGTGGCCTGGCCTGGGGCAAGCCCCGTCGTGCCTGCGAAGCCGACGGCCGTGGTGATTGCCACGGAGACGCCGACGCCGCTCCCGGTCATAACCCCAACGCCGTTCAACACGAACCCGCTCGTCGGACCCTCGCACTCGATCGCTCCGTTCGGCGATCAGTAGGTCTCGCCCGGCGCGACCAGGTGCCGGGGGTGTGTTTCTCCGGTGCGACACCAGGAGGATGCTTGGGCTCAGCTTCCGGTCGAGCCCGACCGGCGTAGCCCGGCCTGTGGTCCTTGGCGCTGCGACTCGGCCTGAACAGCCTCGCCGTCATGCCATTTGCCACGCCCGGTAGCGCGAGTCCAGCTGGCCGCCCGGTTGTTGCCCGCACGGCGCCGCCGTTGGCTCGATTCCTGATCGAGTCCCGCCCGCGGCCGCACGCCGGCCCCCTCTTCGGGCCGCCTCCGGGGCGCGTGACGGCTGACCCAGGCCACATCACGGCCACCTTCCTGGACTCGCGCTACCCCGGCTTGAATCTGTCCAGATCATGAGCCCGGGACACGTGGCGCCGGACCAGACGCGTGGCGCCGGACCAGACGCGTGGCGCCGGACGGCCGGAGTTGCGGCAGGCCGCAACCTCTACCCGTGGAAGACGTTCGCGGCGTCGGCGGCGGCCGCGACCAGGGCCGGGAAGAGCCCGAAGATCAGCGTCCCGACGCCCGTGATCGCCAGGCCGGTCCGGAACAGCGCACCGGGGGAGCTGGGCGCCGCATCCCCGGTGGGCTCGCGCATGTACATGTAGACGACGACCCGCAGGTAGTAGAAGGCCGCCGCCGCCGCGTTGATCATGGCCAGGACCGCCAGCACGGTGAGCCAGCCACCGGCCTGGATCGCGGCGAGGATCACGTAAGCCTTGGCCCAGAATCCGGCCAGCGGCGGTATCCCCGTCAGCGACAGCAGGAAGAGCGCCATCAACGCCCCGAGCCATGGATCGCGCCGGCCCAACCCGGCAAACGTGGCGATCTGGCTGCTCACTCCGGGGCGCCGCTGCAGGGCGGTGACGACCGCGAAGGCGCCCATGTTCATGAACGTGTAGGCGGCCCCGTAGAACAGGATCGCCGATAGGCCGCTCTGCTCGCCGCCGGCATAGGCCGCCAGGCCGACCAGGATGTAGCCGGTGTGGGCGATCGACGAGTAGGCCAGCATGCGCTTGACGTTGTCCTGGGTGATCGCCACCAGATTGCCGAGGGTCATGGTGAGGGCGGCCAGGACGATCACGACGGGCAGCCAGTCGGCCTTGAGCGGGCCCAGGGCGCCGACGAAGAGCCGCAGGGCGATGGCGAAGGCGCCGACCTTGGGGCCGACCGAGAGATACGCCGTGACGGGAGTGGGCGAGCCCTGGTATGCGTCGGGCGTCCAGTAGTGGAACGGCACCGCTGCCATCTTGAAGGCCACGCCGGTCGTCATGAAGGCCAGGCCCATGGCCAGGCCCGGGGCGATCTTGCCCGTCGCCACGACCGTGGCCAACGCCGCCGCGACTCCATCCACGCGCGTCGTGCCGGTAATGCCCCAGACATAGGCCAGGCCAAAGAGCAGGATCGCGCTCGAGAACGAGCCGAGCAGGAAGTACTTGATCGCGCCCTCAGTCGAATACGGGTCGTGTCGGGCGAAGCCGGCCAGCATGTAGCCGGGCAGGACCATCAGCTCGAGGGCCACGAAGAGCAGCAACAGGTCGGTCGAGCCGGCGACGAGCATGGCCCCGGTCACGGCGAAGATCAGGACCGCGGCGAACTCGGCGATCGGCAGGCCGCGCGGCTCGAGGTAGTCGGCCGCGAACATGATGGTCAGGGCCGCGATGGCCACAAACAACATGTCGAGGAACACGGTCAGGTTGTCGAGGGAATAGGCGCCACCGAACGCGCTGCCTGAGCGTCCTGCCTGGATGAGGATGGCCACGGCCACGATGCCCAGTCCCCCGAGGGCCGTGACGATGACCGGGTCACGTCGCCCGGGCGCGACCATATCCACGACCAGGACGGCCGCCGCGACGAGGACGGCGATGACGACCGGCGAGATCGTTCCGATGTCGGACCAGTTCATCGTGTCTCCTCCAGAGCCGGTCGATACGCGCTCATCCGCCGACCGCGACTCCGGCGGCCGCCAGGAAGGCCTGGGCGGGCGCACGGAGGAGATCGAGGACAAGACTCGGGAAGAGCCCGAGCACGACGATCAGGAAACCGAGCGGAAGCAGGGTGACCGCCTCGGTCCCGGTCATGTCGGTCAGGTGGCCCCCCAGACCCTTGAGGAAGTCCGACATCGTGCCGAAGGCGACCCGCTGGAACATCCACAAGAGGTAAGTAGCCGCCAGGACCATGACGATGATCGTGGCGACCGCGATGAGGGGCGAAATCCCGAACGAGCCGACGAAGACCAGGAACTCGCCGACGAAGCCGGACAACCCGGGCAGCCCGGCGGAGGCCAGGATGAAGAAGCCAAAGACGGTGGCCCAGACCGGCATCGTCGCCGCCAGGCCGCCCATCTTGGCGATCGTTCGGTCGTGGGTTCGCTCGTAGATCACGCCGACGAGAAGGAAGAGCCCGCCGGTGATCAGACCGTGGCTGATCATCTGCAGGATCGCGCCCTGGAGGGCAGTGGCGCTGAAGACGAAGATGCCGAGAGTCACGAAGCCCATGTGGCTGACGGAGCTGTAGGCGATCAGGCGCTTCAGGTCGGGCTGGACGATCGACACGATCGCGCCGTAGACGATGGCGATGACCGACAGGACGATGATCGGCCCGGCGAAGGTGTGGGCCGCGTGCGGGTACAGCGGGACGGCGAACCGGATCAGACCGTAGGCGCCGAGCTTGAGGAGGACGCCGGCGAGGATGACTGAACCGGCGGTCGGTGCCTCGGTGTGGGCGTCGGGCAGCCAGGTGTGGAACGGGAACATCGGGACCTTGATGGCGAAGGCCAGGAACAGCGCCAGGAAGGCCAGGTTCTGGAAGGCGTCGCCGAACTGGCCGGACGCAGCGAACTGCTGGAGCAGCTGGAAGTCGAAGGCGCCGACCCACGAGCCGCCGTGGCCGACCTGGTAGGCGAATGCGGTCGCCAGGATCGCGACCAGCATAAGCAGCGACCCGACGAGCGTATAAAGCACGAACTTCATCGTGGCGTAGATGCGGTTCGAGCCGCCCCAGATGCCGATGATCAGGTACATCGGGACCAGGACGATCTCCCAGTAGATGTAGAACAGGAAGAGGTCGAGGGCGAGGAAGACGCCGATCATGCCGACCTCGAGGACGAGGAAGGAGATCATGTAGCCCTTCACCCGGTCCTTGATCGGCCCGAAGCTGGCCAGGATGCTGATCCAGCTCAGCGTCGTCGTCAGAACGACCATCAGGATGCTCAGGCCATCTATGCCGACCTTGTAGCGGATGCCGAAGGTGGGTATCCAGTTATGGGCCTCGACGAACTGGAAGCCGGTCGGGCCGAAGGCGTAGGCGGCGAGCAGCACCAGGGACATCACCCACGCCAGCAGCGAGAATGCCAGCGCCGTGCGGCGGATCAAGTGCGGGTATCGGGAAGGCAGGGCGGCGACCGCGAGCGCCCCAACCAGGGGAGTGAAGGTGATCAGGCTCAGGATCGGCAGGTTCATCGCCTCGTCCTCCTACCGAACCGCAATGAGGATGTAGCCGACGGCCATCGCGATCAGGCCGAGGGCGATGCCGAGGGCGTAGTTCTGGACACGGCCGGTCTGGACCTGCCGGAGCCGCATGCCCGCCCCGGTGGTCACCGTACCGATGCCGTTGACGGTGCCGTCGATGACCGTCCGGTCGAACCAGAACACCGCGGCGGCGAGCTTGCCGCCCCAGACCACGAACAGCAGGTTGTTGAGGTCGTCGAACCACCACTTGTGCGAGGAGCCGCGATAGAGCTCGGCCAGGCCCTGCCTCTCGCTCAGCTCGCGAACACGGTCGGGGCGCGGCTCGGCGTGGAGGCCCAGAGCCGGCATGTTGACGCCGAACAGGCGCCAGGCCATGACGATCGCGACGGCCACCAGGGCCGTGGTCCCGATCGCCAGTACGCCGTCGATGCCGAAGAAGCTGTAGGCCGCCTCGGTCCGGCCGCTCGCCGTGATTGTCGCCTCGAACACCGGCGCCAGCCACTGGTGGAGAAGCCCCGACTCTGGCGGGAAGCCGATCAGCAGGCCCAGGAAAATGGCCGGGATGGCCAGCAGGATGAGCGGCCGCGTCATGGTCGGCGGCGACTCGTGGGTGGGGTGCTCCTTCTCCGGATCGACGCGGCTTTGGCCCCAGAAGGTCATGCCCATGAGCCGGAACATGTAGAAGGCGGTCATGCCCGCGACGACGAAGCCGATGGCCCAGACCCACAGGAAGCCGTTCTTGAAGGCGCCGCCCAGGATCTCGTCCTTGGAGAAGAACCCGGCCAGCGGCGGAACGCCGGCAATGGCCACCGAGCCGATCAGCATCGTCACGTACGTGATGGGGATCTTGCGAGCCAGGCCGCCCATCTTGCGCATGTCCTGCTCGCCGTCTACGGCGTGGATGACCGAACCCGAGCCCAGGAAGAGCAGGCCCTTGAAGAAGCCGTGGCTCATGAGGTGGAAGATCGCGGCCGTCCAGGCGCCGACGCCGAGCGAGGCGAACATGTAGCCCAGCTGGGAGAGCGTGGAATAGGCCAGGACACGCTTGATGTCGGTCTGGGTGAACGCTATCGAAGCGGCCATGATGGCGGTGAAGATGCCGATGGCGGCCACGATCACCATCACCTCCGGCACGGTGCCGAAGATCGGGTTGCAGCGCGCGATGAGATAGACGCCGGCGTTGACCATGGTCGCGGCGTGGATCAACGCGGAGACGGGCGTGGGGCCTTCCATCGCGTCCGGCAGCCAGACGTGGAGCGGGAACTGGGCGCTCTTGCCGATCGCACCGCACAGGATCAGCAGGGCGATGGCGATCTGCCACTCGTGCGGCACCCCGGCGAACTTGGCGAAGACCGCCTGCATGTTGAGAGTGCCGAGCTGGGTCCAGATGGCCATGATGCCGAGGGCGAAGCCCATGTCGCCGACGCGGTTGACCAGGAAGGCCTTCTTGGCCGCCTCAGCCGCGGACCGGCGCGGGAACCAGAAGCCGATCAGCAGATAGCTGCACAGCCCCACCAGCTCCCAGCCCGCGAAGACGAGCAGGAAGTTGTCGGCCAGGATCAGCATCAGCATCGAGAACATGAACAGGTTGAGGTAGGCGAAGAAGCGCCACTTGCCCTCGTCGTGAGCCATGTACCCGATCGAGTAGATGTGGACGAGCATGCCGATGGTCGTGACCACGATCAGGAGGCAGGCCGTCAACGGGTCGACGAAGAAACCCATGTCGGCGTGGAAGCCCGTGGCCGGGATCCAGTCCCACAGCTTGATGCCTGCCCCGGCGGCGTCGAAGCCGAGGGTGTGGCTCAGGGCGCCGAAGGCGACGAGCATCGCCACCAGCCACGAGGCGACCACGGCCCAGACGGCAACCTTGTGCGACTGCTTCCCCATCTCGCGGCCGAGCAGCCCGGTGATGGCGAAGCCCGCCAGCGGCAGCAGCGGAATGAGCGGGATCAAGAAGGTCATCGCTCTAGTCCCTCATGCTGTCGTACTCGTCCACGAGGGGTGTCTTCTTGTTGCGGAAGATGGCGATGACGATCGCCAGGCCTACCGTCGCCTCGGCCGCCGCGACGGCGATGACGAGCAGGGCGATGACCGCGGCGTGGACCCGCAGCGGAGCCACGAACGCACCGAACGCGAGAACGGTCAGGTTGACGGCGTTGATCATCAGCTCGATGGACATCAGCATGCTGATCGCGTTGCGCCGGGCCAGGAAGCCGAAGGTGCCGATGGCGAACAGGAGGCCCGAGAGCACGAGGTAGGAGTCGAGCGAGTTGCTCACGACCGATCCTCCTCGCGCGGGCCGCTCTCGCGACGGGCCAGGTAGACGCCGCCGACGACGGCCGCGGTAAGCAGCACGCTCACGACCTCGAACGGCAGGACGTAGTCGCTGAAGAGCAAGTGGGCCACTTCCGTGGTGGCGGTCCACAGCCGCTGCCCGCCGGCGGGCCAGGTCGTCGCCAGGACCGTGATCGAGATCACGATGGCGATGGCCACCGCGGCCACGGCCGCGATCCAGGCTTGGGTCTGGAAGGCCAGACGGACCGGCGCGTTCTTGGTCTGCGTGACCATGATCGCGAACAGGATCAGGACACTGATCGCGCCTATGTAGACGAGCACCTGCGTAGCGGCCACGAGCGGGTTGCCAAGCAAGGCGTAGATCCCCGCCAGAGACGCTAGCGAGGCGGTCAGGGCCAGGCCGCAGCGGATGATGTCGCGCAGGGTGACGACCAGCAGGGCCGACCCGAGAAGCGCGGCGGCCAGGACGACGAACAGGACGTCATCCCAGCGGATCCCGACTAGCGGGATCGAGTCGCTTATCGGCATGCCTCGCTTCCCTCCTCCTGAACGGTGATGACGGTCACTGTCGGCGGCCTCTGCCCCGACCGCCGGGCGTTGTAGCGAGAGACGGTGGCAATTCTGGCAGCCTCGCTGGCGAGTCTTCGATTCGTCCCTCGGCGAGGGCGTGGGCCACCCAGTCGCGTTCGCGTCGGATGTAGGTCACCTCGGTCTCGCGGTCGACCGCCGCGAGCCCGATCAGATCGATCTCGGGGTCGCCCCGACCGGTGTGGGCGAGCTCGTTGTCCTGGCCGCCGCGCAGGGCGTCATAGGGGCAGGCGTCGACGCAGATGCCGCACAGGATGCAGCGGCTCTCGTCGACGTCGTACTTCTCGAGGACCCGCGGCTTGGGCATCAGCGCGCCGGTCGGGCACGTTTCGGCGCAGCGGCCGCAGGAGACGCACGGCGTGTCGTTGAGGCTCATGTCGAGCGGCGTCGTCACCAGGGTGTCGAAGCCGGTCCGCATGAAGTCGTAGCAGGCCGCGCCGACTACCTCGGCGCAGACGTTGGCACAGCGCCCGCAGTCGATGCAGCGAGAGGGCTCGCGCAGGATGAAGGCGTGGCTGTCGTCGCGGATGTAGTCGTGGTTGGCGCCCGTGAAGCGGTTCTCGGTGACGCTGCGGAAGCCGGCGCCCTGGTCGTGGCCGGGCTCGAGAGTCTGGAGAGTGGTCCCGTACTCGATCCCGAGGCGTCGCAGGTCGCAGTTGCCGATCGCCTCGCAGGTGCATTGCAGGCAGCGCGTGGACTCCGCCATGACCTCGGCCGCCGTGTACGGGATCTCGTACTCGATGTAGCTCTTGTTGCGCTCCCTCGCCGGCATCGACTGCAGGCGATGGCGGGCTTCCTTCGGTTCGTCGGTGAAGGGCACGATCGAGAGGAAGGTCGGCTCGACCTCGGCGAGGGTCTGGCGCTGCCGCAGATCGGCCAGGTCGTTGCCCTTGAGATAGGCGTCGACGGCGTAGGCGCAGCGGCGACCTTCGGCAACCGCCTGAACCACGGTCGCGGCCCCGATCCGAACGTCGCCGGCGCCGAAGACGCCGGGCCGGCCGGTCTCGAAAGTCACCGCGTCGGCGCGCAGCTTGGACTTGACCGCGGCCACGCCCTCGTTGCCGGGGCCGATCCATGACAGGTCGGGGCCCTGGCCGATGGCGAGCAGCACTCGGTTGCACTCGACAACGAACTCGGTGCCTTTGGCCGGCTCGGGGCGGCGCCGGCCGCTGGCGTCGGGAGCGCCCGGCTGCATGCGGATGAACTCGACGCCCGTGACCTTGTTGTCCGCGTCGACGACGATGCGCGTTGGGCCGGCCTGGAAGATGGCCTTGCCGCCTTCCTCGAGAGCTTCGTGGACCTCGCTTGAGGCCGGCATGTCCTTCATATCGCGGCGGTAGACGAGGGTGACCGCCCTGGCACCCTGGCGGATCGAGGTTCGCCAGCAGTCCATGGCCGTGAATCCGCCGCCGATGACAACCACGCGGCTCTTCTTGTGGCCCGGGTAGGGCAGACCGAGGGTGGCGATCCTCAGGTACTCGAGGCCGTCGATGACCCCGTCGGCGTTTTCGTTGGGGATGTTGAGCTTGTTGGTGTCGTAGCAGCCGGTGGCGACAATGGTGGCGTCGAAGCCGTGGGCCTCGAGGTCGTCCAGGTCGAAGTCCTTGCCCAGCGCCTGGTTGCAGACAAGGTGGCCGCCGAGCTTCCAGACGGCTTCGTACTCGGGCTCGAGAACCTCCGCCTTGGGCAGGCGGTATTCCGGGATGCCGTAGCGGAGCATGCCGCCGGGCTCGGGGTCGCGCTCGAAGACGGTCACATCGTGTCCGGAGATGAGCAAGTAGTAGGCCGCGGCCATGCCCGCGGGGCCGGACCCGATGACCGCCACTCGCTTGCCGGTCTTTGGCTCGGTCTCGAACGGCAGGGGCGGCTCGATGCCGTCCTTCTGGGCGCGGAGGACCTGATCGCCGGCGTAGCGGTGGCTGTCCCGGATCGCGATCGCCTCATCGACTTCGTCGCGCCGGCAGTGTTCCTCGCATGGGGCGGGACAGACCCGGCCGAGGATCGAGGGGAACGGGATCGTCCGCTTGAAGATGCGGGCCGACTCGCGGAATTGGCCCTCGGCGTTGGCCTTCAAGAAGCCCGGGATGTCGATGTGGCTGGGGCACTTGTTCTGGCAGGGCGGCAGGCAGTAGGCGTTGTGGTCGCTGAAGATCAGCTCAAGGTTCGTCCGGCGCAGGCGGCGGATCTCCTCGGTCTGGGTGCGGACGATCATGCCCGCCTCGGCCGCGCGCG
>PMYK01000026.1:0-137 GCA_003171255.1 Chloroflexota bacterium | reverse complement strand
CCCTCGACGACGCGGCCGTCGACCTCGATCCGGAAGGTTGGCGTCGAGAGCGGGCGCTGGGGAGCCTGGGTCGTGATCAGACGCTCGACCAGCGAGTCGTCCCAGGGCACGACGGTGTCGTACGGCGTCTTCGCGTC
>PMYK01000021.1 GCA_003171255.1 Chloroflexota bacterium | reverse complement strand
ACCACGACGAGAACCGCCATCACAATGGTGCCGCCGACGAAGACGCGCGAGCGCAGACGCATGCGGACCTCGCGGCGAGCGACGAGGACGATCGTCGGCAGGCGGCGCGTTCCGCCCAGACCAACAGACCGGGCGTTCATGCCGCTGCCTCCCCGATGACCGTCCGGAAGATCTCGCCGAGAGTGGGCTCGACGCGCTCGAACTCGCGCACCGGTCCGGTGTTCAACGCCGCCTGGAGCAGCGCCTGATCGTCGACGCCCGGATCCAGCTCGAACAGCCGCCGCGTGCCGTCGGCCTGCACGAGCCGGACGCCCGGCACGCCGGCTTCCCAGTCGCCCGGAGCCCCGGGTACGTCGATCCAGCGGCGCTCCTGGCCCCCGGCCCGGAGCTCGCCCACGGTGCCGCAAGCGATCATCCGGCCCCGGTCGATGATCCCCACCCGGTCGCATACTCGCTCGACAAGCTCGAGCTCGTGGCTCGAGAAGATGACGGGGACTCCTGCGTCGGCCCGTTCGCGGAGCACGCCCGCCATCACGTCGACGGCGACCGGATCGAGTCCGGCGAACGGCTCGTCGAGCACGAGGACTTCCGGGCCGAAGACCAGCGCGGCGGCCAGCTGGACACGTTGCTGGTTGCCGAGGCTGAGCGCCTGGAGATCGTCGTTGGCCCTGTCCTTCAGGCCGAAGCGATCAAGCCAGCGCACGGCCGAGACCCGGGCTTCCGAGCCGCTCATGCCGTGAAGCTCGCCGAGGTATGCCAGTTGCTCGGCCAGTCGCATCTTCGGATACAGCCCACGCTCCTCGGGCATATATCCGATGCGCCGACGCGCCGCAAGGTCGAGCGGCACGCCATCCCACCGAACCTCCCCCGCATCGGCGCTGAGCACGCCGAGCACGATCCGCATCGTGGTGGTTTTGCCTGCGCCGTTGCGCCCTACAAAGCCGAACAACTCGCCGGCATGGACGTCGAAGCTCAGGTCTTGTACCGCGACTGTCTCCCCGTATCGTTTCGAGATCCCTCTGATCTCGAGACTGCGCTCAGTGCTCATGTTTCCTCCGGCGCCGTTCAGGGCGCTCTGGGAAAGCCAAGTATCGCGTTTGGAACGTAGCCGTACCCGTGCGTTCGCCCGGACGTGGACAGGGCCAGGCTACTTGAGTGCGGCGAGGACATCCTCGGTCGAGCGGATGCGGCCGATGCGCGGGAACACCGTCCGGACGGTATGGCGGTGATCCTCGATGTCGCGGGCGGCCATCGCGTCCTCGACGAAGACCTGCTCGTAGCCGCGTTCGTAGGCATCGCGGGCCGTGCTCTCGACCCCGACGTTGGTCGAGATGCCGCACAGGATGATCGTGTCGACGCCCCGCCGCCGCAGCTTCAGGTCCAGCTCGGTGCCGTAGAAGGCGCCCCACTGGCGCTTGGTGATGACGATGTCGGTGATCTCGGGCTTGAGCTCAGGGACAATCTCCGACCAGTCCGGCGGGACGGAGCGGTCACCGGTCTGGACCGGGGCGTCGGTGATCGGCTTGAGACCGTCTCTGCCGTCCGGCGAGCGTGCGACTCGAACGAGCACGACGGTGCCTCCCGCCGCCCGCAGCGCCGTGGCCATCTGCGCAGCTCGGGCAACTACCTCCGTTGGCGAGCGCGGCTCGGCGGGCATGGACACGATCCCACGCTGGAGGTCGATGACAACCAGGGCCGTCCTGGACGGCTCGAGCTTCAGTTCCACAGCTTCCTCCGACTCAGTCCGATCCTTCGGAAACGCGGTCGATCGAGGGACTCTCAGCCGACCTCAGCCGGCCGGCGCCGAGCCCGACGACTGGCTCGACGACTGGCTCGACGACTGGCTCGAAGGGTCGACCTGGAGTCTCGCCCGCGTCTTCTGACGGGCGATCGCATCGGGCCTCCTGGCCTCGCGTCGGTCGAACCAGAACTTCATCAGCTCCACGAGTATCAGGTAGGCAACGACGATCGCGACGAGCAGCAGCCAGAACTGCCACGGCAGCGCCCCGAAACCGATGAACGACCCGAGCGGGCTGAGCGGGATGACCACGGCCGCAACGAGGGCCGCCACGATCGCCGCCACGAGCTGCTTGCTCGGCCGGCTCCGCCAGAATGGGGTTCGTCGGGTGCGGATGACCAGCACGACCAGGATCTGAGTGAAGAGCGACTCGATGAACCAGCCGGCGTGGAACGCCGGGGCAGCCGCATCGCTCGTGCCCACCAGCAGGAGCAGCAGACCGAAGGTCACGAAGTCGAAGATCGACGAGATCGGCCCGAAGGCGATCATGAACCGCTCGATGGCATGGACGTCCCAACGGGCCGGCTCGGCCTCGACGTCCGGATCGACGTTGTCCGACGGGATCGCCGTCTGGGAGGCATCGTAGATCAGGTTGTTCAGGAGAATCTGGCCGGGCGACATGGGCAGGAAGGGCAGCACGAGGGCGGCTCCGGCCATGCTCAGCATGTTGCCGAAGTTGGAGCTCGTCCCCATCCGGATGTACTTGAGGGTGTTGGCGAAGGTTCGCCGGCCCTCCGTGACGCCCTGCGAGATGGCTGCCAGGCTGGGCTCCAGGAGAATGATGTCGGCCGCCGACCGGGCCACGTCCGTGGCGTTGTCGACGCTGATGCCGACGTCCGCCACGTGAAGCGCGGGGGCGTCGTTGATGCCGTCCCCCATGTAGCCCACCACGTTCCCCGACTCGCGCAGGGCCCGGATGACCTGCAGCTTCTGGTCCGGGTCGACGCGGGCGAAGATCGTGGTCTTGGGCGCGCGAGCCACGAGCGCCGGGTGGGTCAGCTTGCGCATCTGGTCGCCGGTCAGGACGCCTTCGACCTTCAGCCCGACCAGACCGGCTACGTGGCGGGCGACCAGGTCGTTGTCGCCAGTGATGATCTTGAGAGCGATGCCCTGGTTCGCCAGATCCGCGATGGCCTTGCCGACGTCCGGCTTGGGCGGGTCGCTGAACAGGATGACGCCTTCGAACGTGAGATCGCGCTCGAGTCGGGATGCGTCCGCCAGGGCGATGGCTGCGGTCGGAGCTGAAGGGCTTGCGGTCGACGCCGGAGACTTCGCCTTCGACTTGGCCTTCGACGCCTTTCCTGTCGAAGGCTTCTCGGTCGCAACGGGAAGGCTGGCGGTCGAAGCCGGGGCGTTTGCGGGCGGCAAGCCGGTCAGCTCGTCCGGCCTCAGGACCCTCGAGGCAACCGCGACCAGTCGAAACCCATCGGCCGATGAGTCGTTGACCAGCTTCGCCAGCCGGTCGTGCTCGGCTTTGTGGATGGCTCGAGATGTGTGGTCCTCGCGAACGCTGGACGAGGCTGCCACGACCGCCTCGGGCGCGCCTTTGGTCACCAGCATCGGCGGCTCGTCCCCACGCTGGACGACGACGCTGAGCATTCGGCGGTTGAAGTCGTAAGGCAGCTCGGCGAGCTTTCGATACTTAGCCAGGTCGGCCGGCTTGGGGGCGCTTGCGAGCACTGCCGTGTCGAGCGGGTTCTGGAAGCTCGACTCGAAATGGCTGTTGAGGTAGGCGAGCTCGAGGGCGTGCGACGCCTCGCCGGCGTCGTCCTTGTCGATTCCGACGGCCTTCACCAGCTCGAGCTTGCCCAGCGTCAGCGTGCCCGTCTTGTCAGTGCACAGAACGGTGACGCTGCCAAGGTTCTGGATGGCCGGCAGTCGCTTGACGAGCACGCCGTGGGCGGTCAGGGCCCGGGCCCCGCGCGTCAGGTTGAGGGTCACGATCGCCGGCAATAGCTCGGGCGTCAGACCCACCGCCAGGGCGATGGCGAAAAGCAGGGCGTCGAAGAGCCCCCGCCCCAGCGCTATGTTCACCGCGAAGACGCCGACAACGAGGATGAGCGTGACCCGGCCGATCAGCAGACCGAAGGCGCGTACACCGTGCTGAAAGTCGGTCTCGGGCGCCCGTTCGGCGAGCCGGTGGGCGATGGCTCCGTAGCTCGTTCTCGCGCCTGTGGCGGTGACAACGGCCTTTCCGGTGCCGCTTACGACGCTCGTCCCGAAGAAGGCCAGCCCGGCCCGATCCTCGTCCTTACCTGGATCGAGGGTCCCCGGCATTGGGTTCTTGAGTGACGCGGCCGACTCGCCCGTGAGAGACGACTCGTCCACGAACAGGTGGTTGGCTTCGAGCAAGCGAGCGTCCGCCGGGACGATGTCGCCGGCACCCAGGACCACCACGTCGCCCCGAACGACGTCGTGGATCAGGATCTCTTGCTGCTTGCCGTCCCTGATCACGGATGCGCGAAGCGCCAGACGGGCCTGGAGCGCGGCCACCGCCGCTTCCGAGCGGGCCTCCTGGACGAAGCCCAGCAATGCGCTCATGGCCACGATAGTCAGGATGATGCCGGCCTCGACGCGATCACCGACGGCGAGGCTGACCACACTGGCGGCGACGAGAATCAGGACGAGCGGGCTGGCGAACTGGCTGACGAGCACGGCCAGCGGTCCGCGTCGACCCTCGCCGCCTAGGGCGTTGGGGCCGTCCTGGCGGAGCCGCTGGGCGGCCTCGGCCGACGTGAGACCGCCGGACCCGGTCGAATCGCCTGGCGACACCGGTGCCGGCTGAGCTGGAGAGGGCGAGGGGGTCATGCAGCCCCTTATGCTAGCCCGGTCGAACCGATCGAGTTGCGAAACCCGACTGGAGCGACCCGCAGGGTGGCCGCCGCACCTGCGAGAAGCTGACCGGCTTCCTGGCGAACGTCGCTAAGGCGAAGGCGAACCTGGAAGCACGCCGCTCGAACTGACCTCGGCGGGTTCCCGAAACCGCCGTGAATTCGTCCACAAGTTACCAACACAGACCTGCACAGCGGGCGTGCGGAAGGGCTCAGTTTTTGCCACCCTTCTAGCACGCTCGGGCAGCTCGCGGGGAGGCTCGTCACGCCCGGGGGAGGAGTCCATACGTCGGAGGAGGTCGCTCATGGCTGCTGCCATCGGATATGTCCGAGGCATGTTCCAGTGGACCGTAAAACGGGAAGGGATTATTGCCCCCGACGAGCGGCCGCCGGCTGTCCAATCGGTGGCGTTGGGCCTTCAACACATCTTCGCCATGTTCGGCGCGACCGTGCTGGCTCCGATCCTCATGGGTTTCGACCCGAACACGGCCATCTTCTTCTCGGGCATCGGCACGATCATCTTCTTCATCTGCGTTCGCGGCCGCGTGCCGAGCTACCTCGGCTCGAGCTTCTCGTTCATCGCCGTCGTCATCTCGGCTGAGGCGATCGGCGCCGGGCACAACATTCCGGCGGCCCTGGGCGGCATCATCGCCTGCGGCGCCGTGTATACGGTCATCGGCCTCGTGGTCATGGTCGTCGGCTACAAGTGGGTCGAGTGGCTGATGCCCCCGGTAATCACCGGCGCCATCGTCATGGTCATCGGCCTCAACCTCGCGCATGTCGCCGTGGCCGACCTCAGCGGCGTGGCCAGCTGGTATGTCAACCCGGCCATCGCCCAGACCAACGACATCTTCTTCATGACTATGGGCCTTCTGACGACGGCAGCCGTCGTCCTCGTGGCCGTCTACGCACCCGGCATCCTGCGGCGACTGCCGATCCTGCTGGGCGGCATCGCGGGTTTCGTCATGTACTTCATCGCCACCAACCTGCTCCACCTCGGGCCCAAGGGCGCCGAGATCAGTTTCGACAAGGTCAGCGCCGCCGCCTGGATCGGCCTGCCCAACTTCACCACGCCTGTATTCGACGGCCATGCGATCCTCTTGATCGCGCCGATCGCCCTCGTGCTGGTCGCCGAGAACCTCGGCCACGTCAAGGCAGTTTCGGCGATGACGGGCCGCAACCTCGATCCCTACATCGGTCGCGCGTTCCTCGGCGACGGCATCGCCACCATGATCGCGGCATCGGGCGGCGGCACCGGTGTCACGACCTACGCCGAGAACATCGGGGTCATGGCCGTGACCAAGATCTACTCCAGCCTCGTGTTTCTCATCGCGGCTTTCGTGGCTCTGGCCATGGGCATTTGCCCGAAGTTCGGCGCCCTGATCGCGACGATCCCGAGCCCCGTGCTCGGCGGTCTGGCGATCGTCCTGTTCGGCCTCATCGCCGCGACAGGCGCACGGATATGGGTCCAGAACAAGGTCGATTTCGGCGTCACTCGCAATCTCGTGACGGTCGCGGCCGCGCTCACAATCGGCGCCGGCGACTTGACCCTAACCTCGGGCGACTTCTCGCTCGGCGGCATCGCCATGGCGACATTCGGGGCGATCATCGTCTACCAGGTCCTCGGCCTGGTGAAGGTTGCCGCGGATCCCGCAACGGAGACTTCGGCCTCCTGACCTGATCCCTCGCAGAAACAAACCGGGCGGCCGAAAGGCCGCCCGGTTCACTATTTGGCGAGTCCCCGTTGGCGAGTACTCGTTGGCGAGGTCCGGGGAGCCTCGTCAGTCGGCGCGGCCTGTCCCGAACTGGCGGTCGCCGGCGTCGCCGAGGCCCGGCAGGATGTAGCCCTGTTCGTTGAGCTGACGGTCCACTGCGGCACAGTAGATCTCGACGTCGGGATGGGCGGCGGTGACAGCGTCCACTCCCTCAGGGGCGACGATCAAGTTGATGAGCTTGATCCGGGTGGCGCCCCAGCGCTTCAGGACCTCGATCGCGGCCGTGGCCGATCCACCGGTGGCGAGCATCGGGTCGAGGATCAGGCACAGGTCCACGGTCGCTGAATCGGGCAGCTTGTTGTAGTACTCGACCGGCCGAAGAGTGCGCTCGTCCCGGAACAGCCCCAGGTGCCAGACCTCGGCCGTCGGCATCAGCTCGAGCATCGCGTCCACCATGCCCAGCCCGGCCCGCAGGATCGGAACCAGCCCGATTCGTACGCCAAGCTCGTGGGCATCGGTCGTCTCGAGTGGCGTGGTCACCGTGAGGGGTCGGACCTCGACATCGGCGAGGGCCTCGTAGCCGAGCAGCCACGACAGCTCTCGAACGACCTCGCGGAACTTCTTCGGCTCCGTTCGGTCGTCGCGCAGGATCCTCAGCTTGTGGAGGATGGCCGGATGCCGCGATACATGAAGCGTCGGCCAGGAGGCATCACGAATAGGCAGTGGAGAACTATCTGGCACTGATTGCTCCTCTGCGATGTGGGCTGTTTGTTCGTTGGCGCAATCGTACGAGGACGGAGCCCGGGCCGCCGGGCCGAGAACTCAGTCGGCTCCGTGAATCGACTTCGCGGTGGTGCGTCCGCGCCCCAGCCGGCGGGCACTGGCGGCCAGGGCCTCGAACTCCGACCGGCCCTGCGCCGCGACGCGCCGGACGTCCGTCCATGATCGCGCCCCAAGCAACGGCAAGGTGGCGACCATGATGCTCAATCCCCCGTACCACAGGGCCGGCAGAGCCAGCATCGCCGAGACCGGTACGGTCCAGCGGCGGTTGGTGCGGGCGCCCCAGACAACGAGGAGGACGGCGAACGGCAGCCTGACCACGAACGGAATGGGAACGGCGGCCCAGGTTCCGTTCTTGCCGACGTTGTTGGCGAGCACCTGCGGCCATGTCCACCAGGCCCCCGGCATCAGGGCATACGAGAAGGCGACGACCGCGCCGGTTGCGGCCACCGCGATCGCCAGCGATCGCCACTCGCGACGGACAACGAACCACAGCAGACCCACGCCCGGCGTGATCTTGGTCAGCAGCACGAAGGACCAGGCGGCGGGCCAACGGAAGCCGAGAACGATCGCCAGCGCGACGAGCATCTCGATATTGCCGCCCCAGATCTCCATCAGGCCGAAGAAGGCCAGGCCCAGCAGGATGAGCCGCGGGCCGGTCATGTAGGTCAAGGCTGCCATCAGGATCGCCGCCCAGACGGCCATGAAGGCCTGCCAGGGCAGCCACCGAATCGGCTCGAGGAGTTGCAGGAAGGCGGGCGAGTACGGGTAGGCGATCTGCTCGGTCCAGGTCGAATGAAGGTACGGGTCCGAAAGGGTGGGCACCCAGTAGCACCTGGCGTCCATGCCCGACCCGGCGAGCCTGCCCCAGGGCTCGGCGAAGTAGACGATGCCGAGCCAGCAGGCGGCAAGGGCGGCCAGTCCGAGGACGACGATCGCGGGCACCCGCCGACCGGCGAGCGCGCGTGATCCCCCGTTGTTGTTGGTCAGGTTCGATCTCCTCGCTCAAGGCTCCCCGCCAGCCCCGGCATGCTAGCACCGACCGGGCTCAGTCCCAGGCCAAACCCTTCAGGAGCCGCGCCCCGGAGGTCGGGCCGTCGGCGCGCTCGACGACCGCGGATCGGCCGAGGCGGCCGTCGTTGGCGCCCAGGTCTGCCGGTCCCAGCAGGCTCGCCCACCCCTCGGATGACAGCCGCTCGAGTGCTGCGCTCGCGGCCCGCAGCGTCCTGGCAGCCAGCACCTCGGCGTCGCCATGTAGAGCGCCATCGCTCAGCGTCGCACGCAGTGCCCCGGCCGTTCGGGCTGCGGCTGCGAGGTCCGCCGCCATGGTAGCGACGGTGCCGGTCACGCTCGGCTCCACTACCAGCGAAGCGATGCCGCCCGTGAGGGCGGAGACGGCAGCGACCGCCCTGGCGGGCGACGTCAGCCAGCCCAACGCTCCACCGACGACCAGCCGGTGGCCCGGGAAGACGACCCGACGCAGCCAGCTCTGCAGCAGGATCGAGCCTGCATCGCCATCGCCGACGGCCCAGTCCGGGACTGCGCCGAGCAGAAGTCGATCTGCGGGCAGGCCGTCGGCCAGGGCAAGCTCAACGCCCAACGCCTGGAGAGCCAGGGCGCGCCCGGCCCGCGTTGGCGCATCCGAGGGAATGCCGCTCGCGACATCCGCGCCCAGCGCCAGCGGACCCGGACCAACGACGACACGGCAGCCGGCCCGCACCTGCAGGCGGTGGGCAAAGGCATGATCGGCAAGTGCCCGCTCGGGGTCCAGATTGTCTTCCACGATCTCACGCATCGGGTCCGCCGCGACATAGTCGATGCGCTCGAATGCGGCCACCACGGCCTGCTCGGGCGCCGCGAAGGCCGACGTCACGGTCATCAGGCTGGCGTAGCACCCGCGCTGTGCGGCTGCGTCGTCGGCGGCCTTCCGGAGCGATGCGAGTCCTCGCTGGCTGCCGGCGGGGACCGGTTCGGCGGCCGGGCGCGTCGGCTCAACCCGGCGTCGCTTGTCGCCCAGGCGCGCTTCGCGGCCCCTTCTGGGCGCCTCGAATTCGAACAGTCCCGGGATCTCGAGGCCGGCCTGGCGGCGAGCTTCTGCGAACTCCCAGCTTGCCGGCACGCTCACCTGGACGAGATAAGCCCCCTGGGCGACGACGGCCCGAGTTTCGGCCACTGCCGCTCGAACCTCGGTGGCCTGAAGCGCGACGCCCAGCCACGGCTCGTCGGGCAGACCCAGGACTTCGCGCATCTCACGGGTTGCAGTGCGGTTGGCGTCGAAGCGAAGCAGGGCCGCCTGGAGCAGTTGCGCAGCCCGCTTCTCGGCTGCGGCCAACCGGTCGGGGCGCTGAAGGAGCTCGGCCTCGAGGCCCAGGTCGATTGCCCCGGATGCCCCATCGAGGGCCAGCTCGCGCGCCGGCAGATCGTATTCGAGCATGGCCACGACGAATGGCAGGATCACGCCACGAGCCAGACGACCGGCGTCAGAGCCACAGTAGCGCTCCGCGAGGGACGCGGCAAGAGGGCGTCCGGCTCGATCGAGCCCGTCGACGCCGAGCATGCGCAGCACGGCCCGCTCCTGGGCGATGGTGGCCGTACGCCTGGCAGATCGAGACAGCTCGCCGGCCAGATCCGCCGCTCGCCGTCGAACCAGTTCCGCTTGGGCCTGGAGAGTGCTGCCGCTCATCCTCGCCTCGTTGTGGCCTCTTGGCCCTGTAGCGTAGCGGACACAGCGCTCAAAGGGAGGGGTACTGTCGGGCCGGCCACGTCGCCAATCGAGCCCGGCACCGTTGAGCGAGCCTGCCGCATGTGTGGATACAGGCCCCGCCCCACCGGGCGAACCTGCTCCATCCGTGATGACGTCAGGTACGACTCGCTCGAATCGGCCTCTCAGCGGACTACGGGCCGCCGTACGGAACTATCTAGTAGGCGCGACCTAACGTAGACGCCCGCCCGTCGCGGTGACTGCAGGTCAGCCGCCGAAGACCTGGAACTCAAACAGCGAGTAACCGTACTGGGTTCCCCGAGCGGTGCCGTACATCCGCACGTAGCGACCGGCGCTGGTGACGGCGAGGGTCTGGGTGCCACCTGCCCCGGTCGTAGTCGTATAGATCGTGGTCCAGTTGGTGGCGTCGTTGGACGTCTGGATCTGGAACGATTTGCCGTAAGCGGTCTCCCATATCAGCTTGACCTGGGTGATGTTGTAGGACTGACCCAGATCGACGTAGATCCACTGCGGATCGCTCCAGGCCGAGGACCAGCGCGTCGTGATGTCGCCATCGACCGCCTTGGCGCAGGAGAGGATCGCTTGTTCGATCGATGAGCAGGTCGCCGTCTTGCCCTGCGAGAGGTTGGTGGCGGCGGTAATGTTGAACGTGCCGCTCGTGGCTCCGGTCAGGCCGGTGGCCGTCGCGGTCAGCGTGTAGTTGGTGCCGGCCTTGTCGATGCTGCAGCCGGCGAAGACGTCGATGCCAGCGGTAGCGTTCTGCGGGTTGGCGGTGCAGGTGAGGAGCGCGCCGCCTGGCGCGGTGATCGCCAGGGTGATCTGGGTCGTCGCGGTGGCGACGGTGTTGCCGTACTGATCCTGCACCGTCACCTTCGGCTGCGACGCAAAGGCCACACCCGCGACCGTGTTCCCCGGCGACTGGGTGAACGACAGCTTGTTCGCCGCCGCCGGGCCAACGGTGAAGGAGGCGGTCGAGCCGCTCTTGCCGGCTTCGGTCGCCGTCAGCGTCGTCGAGGCGGCGTTGTAGAGCGTGATCGGGACGGTTGCCGCAACGCCGTTTGTGAAGGTGACGGAAGCCGGGTAGCTTGGCGCCGTACCGCCCGGACTACTCGCCGCACCCGTGAAGACGACGCTCTTCACACCGCTGTAGCCGGTCGCCGTGTTTCCATAGGCGTCCTTGGCGGTGATCGATACCGAGAAGGCGGTGCCGGCGGTCTGGGCGCCCGGATTCGATATCGTGAACGAGGCGGCCGCTCCGGCGGTGATGGTGAACAGGCTGCTCACCGCGCTGGTGTAGCCGCCGCTTGTGGCAGTGAGCGTGTAGCCGGTGGCTGGGGTGTTGATAGAGAGATTGCCGAACGTCGCCACGCCGGCCACGGCGCTGACGGTCGCGGTTCCGGACAGCGTGCCGCCGCCGGGGTTGGTGCCGATCGCGATGGTGACGCTGGCGGTGCTCCCGGTACCGCTAGTGACCGTGTTGCCGTAGGCATCCTGGACGGTGACGGTCGGCTGGGTGGCCCAGGCCGTGCTGCTCGCGCCGCCACCCGGCTGCGTCGTGAACGCGAGCTTGCTCGCGGCTCCGGCGGTGATGGTGAACGAACTGCTCGTGGCCGAGGTCAGCAACCCATCGGTCGCGGTCAGGGTGTAGGTGCCGGCCTTGTCGACGCTGCAGCCGGCGAACGCGTCAACGCCCGCGACAGCGTTCTTCGGGTTGGCCGTGCAGGTAAGGGTCGCGCCGCCTGGCGTGGTGATCGCGAGGGTGATCGAGTCCGTCGCGGTGGTGGTGTTACCCGCGGCATCCTGGACGGTGACGGTCGGCTGGGTGGTCCAGGCCGTGCTGCTCGCGCCGCCACCCGGCTGCGTCGTGAACGCGAGCTTGCTCGCGGCTCCGGCGGTGATGGTGAACGAACTGCTCGTGGCCGAGGTCAGCAACCCATCGGTCGCGGTCAGGGTGTAGGTGCCGGCCTTGTCGACGCTGCAGCCGGCGAACGTGACTACTCCGTTGGACTCGCTCTGCGAGCAGCCAGTCACGGAGCCAGGACCGCTGCTCGTCAGCGTCACCGTCGAACCGTCACTCGTGACCGTGTTGCCGTACTGATCCTGCACCGTCACCTGCGGCTGCGTCGCAAACGCCACACCCGCGACCGTGTTCCCCGGCGACTGGGTGAACGCCAGCTTGCTCGCCGCCCCCGGGGGGCCCCCTGCCGGGTTTGGCCTCAGGCTGCATAGGAGGATGCCCGTGCCGGTCGCAGTGTTGGTACCGTCCGTGGCCGTGACGATTACCGTCTGGTCGGTCGTGTGGTAGACGTTGTAGCCGTCGACGCAGTTCTCCAGGCCGTTCCAGGCGAAGTTCCCGGACCCATCGGCAGGTGTGGTAGAGCTATAGGTGTAGTCGCTCCACGCGTAGGACCAGCTAATCGTGATGGGGGCGGCGTTGAAGCCCGACCCGCTCACAAAGGTCGGCAGCCAGTTGTTGGAGCCGAGTAGCGGGCCACTGGAGAACGTCACGATTGGACCCACGCGGGTGACCTGTGCCGGCGAGCTGGTCGCGGTCCAGGAGCGGTACACGACCGTCACCGTGTAGCTGTGGGTACCGACGCTCAGCCCGCTGTCGGTGCAAGTGAGAACTGAGCTCTGCGCCGCCTGGGTCGGGCAGTTGCCCGCAGGACTCCCGCCATCCCTTAGCACGTAGTATGAGACTGAGCCCGATCCCGGCGGCGAGACAGCGCTCCAGATGAGCGTCGCCGTCCCGTTGC
Source organism: Chloroflexota bacterium (assembly GCA_003171255.1). Classification (GTDB taxonomy): domain Bacteria; phylum Chloroflexota; class Limnocylindria; order Limnocylindrales; family CSP1-4; genus Fen-1039. The sequence goes on along the minus strand of PMYK01000021.1, from coordinate 6,154 downwards.
CCGGCGTGGCGCTGCTAATCGTGGGAGCGGCGAGCGTTGCCACAGAGCCGCTGCCGGTACCCGTGCCGCCCGCTGCCCAGTAGGCCTCGGCCAGCAAGGCCATCGTGAGGGCCATAAGTAGGCCACCTAGCACAGAAAGCCACGCGTGCTTCCCTATCAGCCTCGCGTGCTTCCGAGGGGCGGTCGCCGCGTTCACGAACGGGCGCTCCCGGCGTAGGTTAGGGCGAAGCTCTTGTTCTTGCAGACGTCCTGGTTCACGCCGGGCAGGTTGAGGAGCATGATCTTCGGCGCGCGCGGTGCACTCGTCAGAGTCACGCTGCCTCTGGCGGGGACGGTGATCGGGTCGGCGCTTGAGGCGTTGGACTGGGTGAGCTGGACGTTGTTCGCGCTGCTGCAGCCGGCCGGAGTGCTGTCCGCCGCCATGCTCACGGTCAAGACAGTGACGTAGATCGGGACGTCGTTCGGGTTGGTCAGCGTCAGCGGGATCGCCGTCGCCACGCCGGGCATGAGGTTTGCCACATCGCCCGTGATCTTGAAGGCGGGCCCGCCAGTTTGAGCCACGTCGTCCCCGCTGCCGACCGCGGTCGGCCCCGGGATCGGGGTAGACTCCACGCCACCAACGGCCTGGGTGGCGGAGGCAGCCGGCGTGCCGGAGGCGGAAGGCGCCAACGACTTATCTGGCGAGACCGACGGCGTGCTTTGCACGGAAGCAGTGGATCCGCCGTGCAGCCACTCCACTGTGAGACCGCCCAGGGCGAACGGAATCAGCAAGAGAAGAAGGAGCAGGAGCCCACGGCGCCGTATGTCTCTCTTGGGTTCTCTGCCTCGTGGCGCGCCTATCACCTGGCCAAGTCCTCTCGATACTCCCCCGATCGACTATCTGTGAGGGATGGGGAAGCAGGGGCGGCCCGGTATTGGGCCGCCCCTCTACGACGTCTGGCTACGAAACCGTGAAGCCTACGAAATCGCGAAGTGGAGGGTGAGCGTCGCGTTCTTGCAGGAATCCTGGTTCGTTGTTGCCAGGTCGGACATCGAGACTGACCCGACGAGAGCATCCGTGCCAGCCGCGGCGAGGATGATTGGGGCCCCGGCGGGCGTTATCGTGCTCCCGGTGAACCACGTGACGTTGCAGGTGCCTGTAGCCGCGGTCACCGTGATCACGACCTGGGTGAATGACTGATGGAAGGCCGCAGGGTTCGTGACAGTGACATCAACGGCCGCGCTTCCACCTGGAACCAGACCCGTGATCGTGTTCGTCTGGGCGACCGTGAGGGGCGTGCTATCGCCGGCCTTGGCGGAGCCGTCGCCGGCGCCGCCCGCCGTCCAGTACGCATAGGCGACGCCGCTGCCGACAACGAGTACCACTATCGCGAGCGCGGCGGGAAGGAAACGTCGCTTCTTGAACTGCAGTTTCACTTTCTCTCCTTGATATGAACCAGTCCGATGAGGGCAGATCGCCGCCGAATTGATGTCCCTGCAACGGTCGGGGCCGGTACCTCCGGTCGGCCGGGTGGGGGCGGGAGCCCCTTCAAAGTGCCTATATGCACCAGCAGGGACGGACTATCGGTCGCGTTGGTCCCATTAAACCCCACGGATGTGGGACCAACAACAGAACGGCAGGCTAACAGGCGTCACTACGTTAGTCATCCTATTGACGTAGATTAGGTTGCGGGGAGGCAACACATCGCCACCGACAGTCCCAGCCTCTCTCACTCAAGTCGGTGACTCGATGGCTTATCAATGGCCAACCGGGAGAGCGCCCGAATAGCCTGCCTCGAATCGAAGGTCCCCGCGGCGACGCGAGTGCATCCGTGCTCGCATCGGCCGGATCGTTTCGGCCGCCGGCGAACTACTCTTCCGCGGCGCGGTGGTAGACCCCGGCGATGCGGACCATCACTGCCTCGCGCAGCAGCGAGGCAAGGGCAGCAGCGCAATCCGGCGCTTCTGGATCTGAATCCATGTCGGCCCAGAAGACGTATTCCCAGCGCACGCCCCGACTCGGTCGCGATTCGAGGCGCGAGAGGTTGATCTTGCGCTCGGCGAAACAACCCAGACAGCGATAGAGGCTGCCGGGCACATTTCGGACGGCCCAGACCAGAGTTGTCTTCATCGGACCGGCGAGCATGGCCGGCGCGAACCAGCTGTCGGGGATCGGATCGCGAGCCACGATGGCAAACCTGGTGCGGTTGGCGTCGCCGGTCTGGATGTCGGCCGCCAGAACCTCGAGCCCATATAGCGGCGCCACGCGGGCCGACGCCACGGCCGCGGCTCCAACCTCGCCCTTGTCGGCGATCGACTTGGCGGCGCCGGCAGTGTTGTAGCTGGTCAAGACCTGCCACGGCCGCGACCGCAGGAAGTCGTCGGCCTGGTCCAAGGCCTGGGCGATGCTGTAGATCCGCTCGATCCCGTCGAGCGTCTGGCCGGGCAGCGCGAGCAAAGCGAGATGGACGGGGACGCTCACCTCGCCGACGATCCGCAGCTCGTCGAACTTGAAGAGCAGATCGTAGATCTCGCGGACGCTGCCGCCCGCAGATCGCTCGATCGGCAAGACGCCGGCATCGACCGTGCCGTCGTTGACGGCCTGGAAGACGGCTCGCCAGGTCGGTAGGGCCACGGCCTGTGGCGCGGCGAAGGCCGAAAGGACGCCCTCCTCGCTGAAGGCGCCTGGCTCTCCCTGGAATGCCGCGCGCGGTGAACCGGACTTCATCGAACTTCCGGACGAAGGCGACGTCATCGAGCCCTCCAGGGGTTACTCAGGTCGGATCGGGCGAGGAGCGGAGGTCGTGAAGTGGCGCTCATCGCGTCGCCGCACTTCCGCGCCCGTCTTCCAGATGGCGAATTCGAGCGAGTCGCATAGAGCCTGACATGAGGCCGCGATGATGTTGGTGCCGCTGCCCATCGTGGACCATTCGAGTGCGCCGTTCGACGAGTCGATGATGACGCGCGTTTGGGCGCCGGTCGCCTCGAGGCTGTCCAGGATGCGGACCTTGTAGTCGACCAGATGGACGGCATCGAGCTGCGGATAGAACGCACCCAGGGCCTTGCGGAGAGCGGTGTCCAGGGCGTTAACCGGGCCGTTGCCATCTGCGGCGGTGTGGAGCACCTCGCCCGCTACCTCCACCTTGACCGTGGCCTCGGCAAGCAGCTCGGCCCCGCCGCGCTGCTCTACGAGAACCGTGTAGTCGCACAGCGTGAAGGGACTCTCGTAGCCGGCCTTGTGGCGCTTGACCAGCAGCTCGAACGAGGCTTCGGCGCCCTCGAAGGCCAGACCGTCGGCCTCGAGTCGCTTGATGAGCAAACTCAGGGCCTTGGGATCGATGCCGTCCATCTGCTGACCCAGCTGCTCCGCCCGGATCTGCGTGTTGGCCTTGCCGCCGAGCTCACTGACCACGAGGCGCATGACGTTGCCGACAACGCCCGGATCAACGTGCTGGTAGGCGCTGCTGGCGCGGGCAGTGGCCGAGCCGTGGACGCCGCCCTTGTGGGCGAACGCCGAGCGGCCCACATACGGCTGATGGTCGTCGGGGGCGATGTTCACGATCTCGGCGACGTAGCGGGCCATCTCCGTCAGCTCACCGAGCTTGCCCGAGGGAACCGGCTCGAACCGCGTCTTCAGCTCCAGGTCGGCCAGGATGCTGACCAGGTTGGCGTTGCCGCAGCGCTCGCCGTAGCCGTTGATGGTGCCCTGGACGTGGCGGCACCCATTGGCGACCGCGGCCAGGGAGTTGGCAACCGCCAGCTCCGAGTCGTTGTGGCAGTGGATGCCCCAGATCACGTCGGCGCCGCCGTCGGCGGCCAGGGCAGCTCGGGTGGCGCGGACGATCGCGACGACTTCGTCGGGGAGTGCGCCGCCGTTGGTCTCGCACAGGACCAGGGTGCTCGCGCCAGCGTCGCGGGCCGCCCGAAGAGTGGCCAAGGCATACGCTGGATCGTCCTTGTAGCCGTCGAAGTAATGCTCGGCGTCGTAGATGGTCTCGCGCCCGGCAGCCGTCGAATAGGCCACCGAATCCGCCACCATGGCCAGGTTCTCCTCGGGCGTCGCCCCCAGGACCTCACGGACATGGAGCAGCCAGCTCTTGCCGAAGATGCACACCACCGGCGTATCGGCCGCCACGATGGCGACGAGATTCGGGTCCGACTCGGCCCGATTAGAACGGTGGCGCGTGGAGCCGAAGGCCGCCAGCCTGGCGTTCTTCCATTCGATCGAACGGGCGGCGGCGAAGAACTCGACGTCCTTGGGGTTGGAGCCCGGCCAGCCGCCCTCGATGTAGGTCAGCCCGAACTCGTCCAGGCGGCGAGCGATCTTGATCTTGTCCGCAAGTGAGAGGATCAGGCCTTCGCGCTGGGTGCCGTCTCGCAGTGTCGTGTCGTACAGGACCACCTTGTCCTTCATCGGACGGGCTCCTCCTGGGCGACGCCACCGACGGCCGCCTCCAGCGCCGCCATGACGGCGTCACCCATGGCCTGCGTGCCAACTGGGCTCAGTCCATCGGCGTTGCCGGCGACAAGCAGGTCCGGGGTCCGGTAGCCGCCGGTCAGCGCCGCCGTCACGGCTCGTTCGATGGCGTCGGCTGCGGCGTCCTGGCCAAGCGACCAGCGCAGCAGCATCGCGCCCGAGAGGATCGTGGCAATGGGATTGGCGACATCCTGCCCGGCGATGTAGGGCGCCGAGCCATGGATCGGCTCATACAGGCCGTGCAGACCGTAGTTCGTGTGGCGCTCGCCGATCGAGGCGGACGGCAGCATCCCGAGCGAGCCCGCCAGCACGCTGGCTTCGTCGGACAGGATGTCGCCGAAGAGATTCTCGGTGACGATCACGTCGAAGACGGCAGGTTGCTGGATAAGCGACATGGCGCATGAGTCGACGAGCCGATGCTCGACGGTGACGTCGGGGTAGTCGACCTTGACCTCCTCGACGATCGTCCGCCACAGGCGGCTCGACGACAGGACATTCGCCTTGTCGACGCTGGCCAGCTTTTTGCGGCGGCCACGAGCCAGCTCGAAGGCCAGTTTCACCACGCGCCGGATCTCGTGCTCGGTGTAGGCCAGAGTGTCGACGACCTCGCGTCCGGCCGGAGTATCGCGCTGCTCGGACGGCTTGCCGAAGTAGAGGCCGCCGGTCAGTTCGCGGACGATCATCATGTCGACGCCTTCGAGGAGCGATTCGCGCACCGGCGAACTCGCCCGAAGTACCGGCTGGACGCTGACCGGCCGAAGGTTGGCGTACAGGCCGAGACCCTTGCGCAGAGCCAGGAGTGCCTGTTCCGGCCGGACCTTCGCCTTTGGATCGTCGTATTTCGGGTCGCCGATCGCGCCGAAGTAGACGGCATCCGCCGCGGCGCACGCGGCCAGGTCCTCGTCGCGCATCGGCACGCCGTAGGCGTCGATGGCCACGCCGCCGATCAGAATCTCGTGCCACCGAAAGTCGAAGTCATGGAGCCGGCCGGCGGCCTCGAGGACACGCCGGCCGGCCGCGATCACTTCGGGACCGATCCCGTCGCCGGGAACGAAGACCAGGTTGTAGGTTGTGCCGGCGGATACGCCTCCGGCGGAGTTGGCGGGATCGGTCACGAGAGACTCAGTCCTTGGACTTGGCGGCCGCCTGCGGCTGGCCGTCGACGACTTCTACCGGATTGAGGAACGGCATTGCCTTGCGCAGTCGGGCGCCGACCTGCTCGACCTGGTGGTCGCGACCGGCCGCGCGCATCTTCTTGAAGTTCGGCTGGCCGGCCTCGTTCTCCGCGATCCAGGCAGCAGCGAAAGTGCCGTCCTGGATTTCGTGGAGGACCTTGCGCATCTCTTCGCGAGTCCGGGCATCCACGATCCGCGGGCCGGAGACGTAGTCGCCGTACTCGGCCGTGTCGCTGACCGAGAAACGCATGAAGTTCATGCCGCCGCGGTACATCAGATCGACGATGAGCTNNGTCTCTTCCTTGAACGTCGTCTCGAGGACGCCGGCCCGGGTGGCGCCGATGCCGCGCGCATAAGCAAGTACGCGCGCGCGAGCCGTTCCGGTTGCGTCGCTTTCGACGGCGAACAGAGCCGGCACGCCGCCACCCTGCTCGAAGACGGAGCGGACTAGGTGGCCGGGGCCCTTGGGCGCGACCATGCCCACATCGATGCCCGCACCCGGCTTGATCCGGTCGAATCGGAT
>PMYK01000047.1 GCA_003171255.1 Chloroflexota bacterium | reverse complement strand
CAGACCACGGGGAGATGAGCGTGAACGAGACGGCCGCGCGTCATCCGAACCGATTCCTGGCGGACCTCACGCAGGCCATGCGTTCGACCGCCGAGACGGCGCGGCAGGCGACGATCGAACAGTGCCAGGCGGACGCAAAGGCATACACGGAGAAACTGCACGCGCGCACGGATGACGAGGCCGCCTCCCTGCGTAAGGCCGCCGAGGCCGATGTCAGCTCGATTCGCGACTGGTCCAAGTCCGAGATGGAGCGCATCCGCGTCGAGACCGAGCAGCGCATTGCTCGCCGCCGAGAGCTCCTCGAGCAGGAGCTGCAGGAGTACAACTCCTCCATCGAGCTCGAGATCGAGCGCGTTCAGACCCGCGTCACCAGCTTCGAATCGGAGGTCGCGAACTTCTTCGAGCAGCTGCTCCAGGAAGCCGACCCCACGGTCTTCGCCAGCATGGCCTCCCAGATGCCCGACCCGCCGACCTTCACCGACAGCGACCGCGAGAACATCGCGCCCGACCTGCGAGCGCGCCGCGAACAGATCATGCGAGCCGGCGGTCCCGAGCCGGGTTCCAATGGCGCGCGGCCGGCCGGGGAACCGACAGCCGCCCAAATGTCGGACGAGTCGGCAAGGGCTGGCAATCGGGGAGCACCCGCGAAGCCGGCTCCGGTCGAGTCGACCCAGGTCGTCGTCGTTGGACTCGTCAGTGTCGCCAGCATCGCCACGTTCAAGCGCCAGCTCGGCCGTCTGCCGGGCGTCAAGAACGTCGGCGTATCGTCCGGCCCCGACGGCGAGTTCATCTTCACGGTCGGCCACGGCTCGGACACCTCGCTCAGCTCTCTCATCCCCACTCTGCCTGCCTTCCAGGCCCGGGTCGTGAGTGAGCGCGAAGGCGTGCTCAATGTTTCCGCTCACGACCCCGAGGCGGAGGGCTAGACTTCACCGAACGGCTCTCGTGCCTCAGGGAGATTCCGTCACGTGCCTCGGCCTGCAGTCGCAATCGCTCTTCCGCCGGCGGAGTATGCCGCTGTCAGCTCGCAGATAGCTGAGGCTGGCTACGAGCCGATCGCAGTCAGGACCGCGGACGAGCTCGAAGAACTGCTGAGCCTGCGACGGGACATCGGCGTTGCCATCCTCGACGGCGAGAACGACTTCGACCGCACGCTCGAGATGTATTCGCTGCTCCACGACCAGGATCGAAACATCCCGGCCCTGATGGTCGTGGCGCCACGAGCCCTCGATCGCATGGGTCTGGCGGGCAAGGCCCGCGTCAACGACGAGTACTTCACCCGCCCCTACTCGGCCGAGTCGCTCCGGTGGCGGGTCGAAGCAATGCTCATCCGGGCCGAGATCCCGATTGGGGACAGGTCGTCGAGCGGCATCATCCAGTCCGAGCCGTCCGAGCCGCCCGAGCAGGTTTTCGCCCCGACGAACGCCGGGCCGCGCGGCCAGATCGTCATCGTCTTCAACCCCAAGGGCGGCGTTGGCAAGACGACGATCGCCGTCAATGTGGCCGCCATGCTTCAGGTCAGGAAGGGCCAGCGCGTCCTGCTGGTGGACTGCGACACCGTCACCGGTCACGTCGCGTCGTCGCTTGGCATGGAGAACACCCGAACCGTTGCGGATGCCTGGACCGAGGACCTCAACATGGGCGTGGCCGAGTCATTCTCCGAAATCGCGGCGATGCATCAGAACGGCGTCTCGGTCCTGGTCATGGCCGAGTCCCCTCTCCACACCGAGATCCTCGATCCGAAGCGCGTCGCAGAAGCCATCACAACGGCCTGCTGGGTCTACGACTGGGTCATCGTCGACATGCACCCGGACTACGGGCCGCTCAACCAGGTCATCTTCGAGCGCGCCGACAAGATCATCGTGCCGGTGACGCCGGACGTGCCCGCCATCCGAGCCGCCGTCCAGTTCCGCGAGGTCGCCGTCGAGCTCGAGATCCGCGACCGCCTGGCCATGGTCGTGAATCGGGCCAATAGCGGAGTCTCTGTCGCGGACATGGAACGGACCGTGGGCATGCCGGCCCTGGCCGAGGTCAGGTCCGCCGGGATGATCTTCGTTCGGGCAGCGAACGAGGGTCGCTCGGCTGTCGAGCGCTTCCCCAAGGAGAAGGTCATCGAGGACATCGAGACCCTATGCGATCGGCTGATGGCCACGCGTGAGTCGGGGGCAGCTAAGTCCGGCCAGGGCTTCCTCGGGATCTTCAGCGGCGGTAGGAACACGAACCCCTCGATGCGCGCCTCCTAATCCGATCGCCGGACGGGCGGCCGATCTCTTCGTTGCCTTCTCCGCTCCTCGCTCACGCACCTTAGGTGCGCTCGCTGCGGGTGCTCGGGCGGCGCCTCGATCTCGGCTCGCCGGTCCGGCGATCGGGAGTCGTGGCGGCAGTCGGGCGGCCGATCTCTTCGTTGCCTTCTCCGCTCCTCCGCCGGCTGCGCACCCGCTACGAGTGCGGGATGTCTATGCCGTTCTCCTGGAACGCGGCCAGCAGGCGCTTGCGCAGCTCGCCGCCGACGGCCCACTGCTCCGAGGCATGGACCGTGCCGAGGATCTTGAGCGTGATGCCCGACTCGCCCAGGGCTGAGACGCGCTCCACTCGGGGTGCCTCCAGGATGCGCGGGCCCCAGTCGGCATCGTCCGCCAGTTCCTGCCCCACCGCGTTGACCACGGCCGTGGCCTTCTCGATATCGGTCCCGTACACGACCCGGACGTCCTGGTTCACGCGGGCGAAGACGCGCGTCATGTTCGAGGCGACGCTTATCTCGCCGTTGGGCACCGTGTGCACGGTCCCATCCTGGTCTCGAAGCGTCGTCCGGCGCAGCGTGAAATCCTCGACCGTGCCGGACACCCCGGCGATGCGGACCACGTCGCCCTTGCCGTACTGGTTCTCGATCAGGATCAGGGCGCCGTTGAGGTAGTCGCGGACCAGATGCTGCGTGCCGAGGCCGATCGCGATCCCGGCGATCCCGAGCCCGGCGATGGCGGGGCCGATGTCCAGCGCGAAGGCGGCCTCCAGGATCATCAGGCTGGCGATCACGACGACGAAGAAGCGAATGACGTTGACCGCCAGGGCCTCGATCGTGTCCTGTCGCTTCTTGAGTTCGAGCGAACTCAGCTCTTGAGCCGTGCCCTCCAGACTCTCGCGGTTGAGCAGCGCCCGAGCCGTGCTACGGACGAAGACGTGGGCCACGCGGATGACGATCGCCGCGGCCACCAGAATCGCCAGCACCTCTGCGCCCGTCCGGAGCGCGGCGCCCAGATGCACGGGCTGGCTGCTCCAGGGCAGTGTCAGTTGCAGGTCAAATGGATCCATGCCGATAGCGTAGCGCGGCTGGGCTGGGGTTACGTATCGGCTGGCCCTCTGCCGCCCTGTGGCGCCCCGCTGCGGGTCCGGCCTAGCAAGGGGGGTCGCAACAACGTGGGCAACATAACGTGGACAACGTGGCGGGCCTCCAGTTAGGCCACCCGAGAACGGGAGCGGCCCCTCGGGAGGGGGACCGAGGGGCCGCCGATTGTCAACTGTCTAGGAACGGCCCGCAGAGCGGGCCTGAGGCTCAGATGGAGGCCACGACGCCGCCGATGCGGTCGGTGATCACGGCCGCCGCCTCGCGGGCGCGCTCGACGAGCTCAGGCACGCGGCTCGGAGTGATCCTGTTCCCCGACGCGCGAATCTCGAGCCCTGCCACGACCGAGGCGCGCTGGTCGAAGACCGGCACGGCGATGGCGTTTACGGCGGGCTCGTACTCGCCGAAGGCGGTGGCAAAGCCACGCTTGCGGACGCGAGCCAACTCCTCGAGCAGCAAGTCGACACGAACGATTGTGTGCGAGGTATACGGCGTGAAGCCGATCTTCGAAAGGCGTATGACCTCGCGCTCCGGCTGGCTGGCCAGCAGGACCTTGCCCGGTGCCGTCGCGTGAAGCGGAGAGTTGCGACCGGTTCGATCGCGGCCCATGCCGGAGGCATCCGAGTAAGCGATCGTCAAGACGCTGTCACCCTCGAGGGTCTGGAGAGTGGTCGTCTCACGGATCGAGCGGGCGAGCAACTCGAGCTCAGACATGGCGATGGATCGCAGGTCCAGTGACTTCTCGGCGTGACCGCCGAGTCGAACGACTGCCAGCCCAAGCCGGTACTTGCCCGAGTCGTCGTCCTGTTCGACCAGACCCCGCTTCTGGAGAGTGGCAAGCAACCGCGATGCCGTCGACTTGTGGAGTCCGAGACGGCGTGCGAGCTCGGTAACCCCTGCCTCTCCTTGCGTATCCCCCAGAGCAATCAGGAGTGACGCAGCGCGGTCGACCGACCGAACCGCATTCCCGTCGAGCATCGATTTCTCCTCGCGGGCGTCCTTCGTTCGCAAACCCGGCCGGTTTCCCGGAGGCATCTGGGCTGCGCATCGCTCCGCGCCCGAACCGGAGCGATCCATTGTCTGACCCGTTGCGGCTACCGCGCCGCTTCGTGTTCCCTCCCCCCGAGACCTACCCGGCCGGGTTGGTCCCTTTTCAGGACCTTCGGCCCTTTCGTCTCGTAAGGCGGAACTGATGGCTGGAATGTTGACATAGTTACTAAGGATTAGTCAAGGCCGCCAGGAGGCTTTCTCCACGCACAATATGTGCCAATTTGGCGACACGAACGCTATGTTGGGGAGTAGTCCGGGCCCTCTTCATCGATGCCCCAGAAACGCTTCAATCTGCTTTCAAAGTGGGCCGCGACCTACCCAGAGCACCTACGGGCTTGCACCCCAGCCTGGACTCGCCGAGGCGGCGTACTATCGGTCGCACCGATCCGACGGGCACTCAATGGAGTTTCAGTGAGCAGCGATCGCAACTCGCAACCCCGCCTTGAACTCCCTGGGACTCGCGACGTCGCCGGCGGGATTGCGCCGGGCGAGGCCCTGTCGACCGTGCGTGCGGAGTTCCCTGCCCTCACCCGCCGGCACGCAGGCCAGACCTACTGCTACCTCGACGGCCCCGGCGGAACGCAGGTGCCCCGCAAGACGATCGACGCCATGGCCGGCTACCTCGAGCGGTCGAACGCGAACCACGAGGGGGCATTCGCCACCAGCGAGGAGAGCGACGCGATTCTGGTCGAGGCCCACGCAGCCGCGGCCGACTTCCTTGGCGCTTCCGGACCGGACGAGGTCGCCTTCGGCCAGAACATGACGACCCTGACCTTCGCGGTCAGCCGCGCCATCGGCCGGACGCTCAGAGCCGGTGACGAGGTCGTGGTGACCCGCCTGGACCATGACGCCAACGTCGCGCCTTGGCTGGCTCTCGAGGAGGAGCGTGGCGTCACCGTGCGCTGGGTGGGCGTTCGGGAGGTCGACTGCACCCTCGATCTCGACGACCTAGAGCGGGCGCTCGGACCCCGGACTCGACTGGTCGCGGTCGGTCTGGCATCCAACGCGGTCGGGACGATCAACCCGATTCCGCGCATCGTGGAGATGGCCCATGCCGCGGGGGCGTGGACGTACGTCGATGCGGTCCATGCGGCGCCCCATATGCCCATCGATGTGGCCGCGCTCGACTCGGACTTCCTGGTCTGCTCGCCCTACAAGTTCTTCGGGCCGCATCTTGGCCTCCTGTACGGCAAACGTGAACGTCTCGAGCAGCTGGCCGCCTACAAGGTCCGGCCCGCCCCGTCGGAGCCGCCGGGCAAATGGGAGACAGGAACGCTGTCCGGCGAGGCCATCGCGGGGCTGCTCGGGACGTTCGACTACCTGTCGTGGCTGGGTCGCGAGTTCGGTGGCGCGGCGGAGTCGGCGACCCGGCGGACGACCCTGGTGGCGGCGATGCTGGCCATTCGCGCCACTGAGCGCAGGCTCGCCCGCAACGCGCTGGCGGCGCTCAGCGAGGTCCCTGGGCTGAGCCTGCGCGGCATCGTCGACCCGGCCCGCCTCGACGAGCGCGTGCCGACGTTCGCCTTCACCATGGCGGGCCTGACGCCGCACGAGATCGCGGTCGAGCTGGGCAGGCGCGGCATCGCCGTCTGGGACGGCGACTACTATGCCTACGAGCTGATCCGAACCCTCGGCCTGGCGGAATCGGGCGGGATGGTCCGGGTCGGTCTTGTCCACTACAACGAGCCCGCGGAGATCGAGCGCCTGGCCGAGGCGCTGCACGAGATAGCCGGATCGACAGCGGCCAAGTCGCCGCCTCGCGCGCGAATGGAGGGAGCATGACCGACCAGGGGCCGATCGTCGCCGCGTTCTTCGAGGCGATCCGCAAGGGCAACGACGTGGACGTCGACAGCGCGATCGGCGCCCACGCGGAGCTGCTGCATGCCCGTGACGCCGCCGGGTTCTCGCCGGTTCTGACGGCCGCCTACTCGAGCCATACCAAGATGGCGGCGCGCCTCGCCGCCCTAGCTGTGGGCACGCCCGACGGCCTCGATATGTTCGACGCCGCGACAGTCGGCAATGTCGGGGTCATCCGGACGCTGCTCTCCAGCGATCGTGCCGCAGTCGACGACCGGGGGCCCGACGGTTACACGGCCCTCCACCTCGCGGCTTACTACGGACAACTGGAAGTGGCACGGCTGCTCCTGGGCTGCGGCGCAGACCCCAACGCCGTCGCCCTGAACGAGTCGCGCGTCACGCCGCTCCACAGCGCGGTGGCGGCGAAGCATCGCGACACGGCCAGCCTTCTGCTGAGCCTGGGCGCGTCGCCCAACGCGGTCCGGCACGGTGGCTGGACGCCCCTGCACTCTGCCGCCCGCAACGGCGACGAGGCCATCGTCGACATGCTGGTGCTGCGCGGGGCCGACCCGACTCGGGCAAGCGACGACGGCAAGACGGCCGTCGACCTCGCGGATGAGAACGGCCACGCCGCACTGGCCAAGCTGCTTCGCACCCAGGCCGGCAAGCGCTGAGAGGCGAAAACACGCGAAGTAACCCGTCGGCGCGCTGCGTTCGGCGACGCTTAGCTCTGCGTCAGAGTCGCCTCTCTTCGGCGCCGGCGGACTGCTTCGCTGCCGCTCGCTTGTGTTCCAGAAGGGACCCTAGCCGGCAACTCCGAGCCAGGTCGGGAGCTCTTTGGCGAGGGTTGCGAGGGGCAGCGTGCCGTGGCCGAGGACGGCGTCGTGGAAGGCTCGGAGGTCGAAGGCCGGGCCCAGGGCGGCTGAGACCTCGCGTCGCAATCGCTCGATCTCGCGCTGGCCCACCTTGTAGGTCAGGGCCTGGGCGGGCCAGGTGATATAGCGGTCCGTCTCGATCGCCGCGTCCGTATCGGACAAGCCAGCCTCCAGGAGTTGCGCCACGCCCTGCTGGCGGGTCCAGTGGAACGCGTGTATGCCCGTGTCGACGACGAGTCGCGCGGCTCGGTGCGACTGGCCGTCCAGCATCCCGAACCGCTCGGACTGGTTGAGGAAGAGGCCCATCTCGTCCGCCAGACGCTCCGAGTAGAGGCCCCAGCCTTCGACGTAGGCCATACCCGCCATTCGTGAGCCCATCCGTCGGAAGGCGTTGAGGCTCGGATGCTCGGTCTGCAGTGCGATCTGGAAATGGTGACCGGGAACGGCCTCGTGGAAGCTCATGCTGGCCAGGCCAATGTAGCTGCGGCTCGGCAGGTCGTAGGAATTGACGTAGTAAACGCCCGGCCGGCTGCCATCGACCGACGGCGGGTAATAGTAGGCGGCCGGGGCATCGGCTTCCTTGTACGGCTCGACCGGCCGAACCTCGCAGCCGGCATGGGGCAGCCGGCCGAAGTAGCCAGGGGCGGCAGCGAGGGCGCGCTCGATCTGGCCGCGGGCACGGTCGAGCAACTCGTCGATCGAAGCGGGCACGGCAGCCGGGTCGGCCCGCAGGGCGGTTCGGGCGGCCGTCGTGTCATCGCCGAAACCGAGGTCGTGGGCGATTGTCCGCCGCTCTCCCTCGATCGAGGCCAGCTCCTCGAGCCCGATGCGATGCAGCTTGCCGGCATCGATGTCCAGCGAGGTCCAGGCCCGGATCTGGGTCCGGTACAGGCGATCCCCATCCGGCGCGGAGCACAGTCCCGGCTCCTCGCGCGAGGCCTCGCGGTACTTGCCCAGGAACGCCTCCAGGAAGCCGCGATCGGCCGGGCGGACGTACTTGCCGATGGCCTCGACGACACGGTCGCGGTCTGAAGGTTTGGGGAGCTTGAGCACGGTCACGATCGGCGACTGCTCGTCCGGAATCGCCAGCAGCCGCTCCATCTGGCTGATGACGCGCTCAGTCACGATCCGAGCCGCGGTCAGGCCGCTCGCCAGACCTTCGCGAACCAGGTCGGCGTTGGCGGCCATGAAGCGGGGGTAGTCGGCCAGCCGGGCCATGAAGGCTTCGAACTGGTCGGGCGCCTCCGTCGGTTGGAACGCAGCCAGCAGCGGGAGCATGGTCTGCGGGCCGTCCATCTGGTCGACGACTTTGAGCCGATCGAAACGCTGGTCCTGCTGCTCGAGCTCGACGTTGCAGATGACCCGCAGGATGTCGAGCGTGATCCGCTCCTCGGTGGGCAGGCCGGCCGCCCCGGCAGCGTCGGCCTCGATCGCGTCGGCTCCGGCGAGCGTCTCGCGGTAGAGGGTTCGCGCCCGCTGCCGACCTTCGGGTCCCGGGTCGTCGAGCCGATCCATGCCCTGCTCATAGCCGAGCACGGTGGCCGTGACCGGCGAGAGATCCAGGATGCCGTCCCAGAATCGATCTGACAGCGCGTTCACGGCGTCGGCTGCGTTCCTGACGTCGCCCACCGGATCCTCCAGCGAAATCGCCAGCGGCCGGACGTGGCGCCGTCTGGCGGTGGCTGTTGCCTCTAGGTTACCGCGATGATCCGGGACCAGCCCGGCGATCAGGCCCCGAACAATGGCAGTTGCTCGCCAAATGAGTCGGCCGCCGCCTCGAGACCCAGGTACGGCTCAAGGTCGGCCAGCGTCGCCTCCGGGCGCGCGGCGAACTCGGCCAGGTGATTCCACTTGAGGAAATGCCAGTTGCGCGCCTCGACGGCCTTGCGCAGCAGAGGCGAGCGCGCGAGCTTCACCTTCACCAGGTCCGCCCTCTCCGGCGGGATGACCAGGAAGCGGACGACCTTGTCGTCGATCGGATAGCGGGCGTGGTGCACCAGCACCGGCTCGCCCAGCATGGCCGTCCATTCGACCTCGAAGAGGAAGGTCGCCTTCCGCCGGACATACCAGGCGCAGTCGACTCGATCGAGCTCGCCTTCGGGAGCCCACGCAATCAGCGGCAGATGGACCTCCCGCTCGGCCTCGTCCATCCAGGCCGCCAGCGGCCGACCGTCGACTCGCCGCGTCTGCTGGCGCTTGCCGATCCAGACCCTCATGCCAAGTCGATGGCCGACATCGGCGAGCATGGCGACGACCCTGTCGTGGTCGGCGGTGCGAGTCTCGAGACGCTCGAAACCGGAGAGAGCCTCGGGTGTGCTGGTGGGCGCGACGTAGCTGGCCAGGCAGGCCTCGATCAGCGCTCCGTCCGGGGCATCCTGATCCTTGAACAACGCCGCGGTCCGATCGAAGGCCGCCCGCTCGGTGAGGTGCCCGGCCGACGAGAGCAGCGAGAAGACGGCCCACTCCACCCTGTCGGCGAGTGGCGGCGCGGCCACGCTGCGGTCCTCCTCAGATGCCAGCCAGTACTGACCGGGCTCGATCTGGCGGAGACGGCGGTTGTTCGGTCGGTCGAGCTCGCTGCGGATCACCTCGATCAGCCGGGCCACGGGACCCAGATCGGCCTCATCTCCGCTGTCGCCGGTCGAAGCTCCGGCGGCAGAAGTCCCCGCGGCCGCCGGTGTCCCGGCCCACGCGCCGGCTCCGACGCCGTCGGTCTCGACCCAGGCCGCCCAGCCGTCGTCGGCTCGCTCGGGTCGAAGCGTCCTGGCCAGCCTCGCCAGCTGGCCGGATCGATCGAGTCCTATCAGGAGGTCGCCCAGCAACTGGTCGAACGAGACCGGCTCACCGCGAGCCTTGAGCAGCTCGACGGCCGTTTCGGTCACCGTCGAGGCCGCCATGCTGGCCCTGAAGGGACCGTCGTCGAGCCTCTCGGGTCCGGTGAAGACGCCCCGACCGCGGATGGTGCCCGGGTCGCCCGCTCCGCCCGCGACAGGCGGCAGGGGTCGGTTGGCGCGGGTCCGCGGACCGGGAGACATGACGCCGGTCGGCGGAACGTAGACGACGATGCCCGCGCTGTTGTCACCGCCCCGGTGAAGTCGCGCGTCGACGAGGCGGCAGCCCGCGGCGGCGCCACCGAGCGCGGCCGCGACCAGGGTAGCCGGCTCGGCGTCGTCCAGGAGCACCACGGCCCGGCCGGTCTGGGCCAGGGCGGGCGTGGCGATAGCCAGCATCCGACCTATGGAGCGAGCGAGATCCGTTGCCTCTTCGATCTGGGTCGACTTCGTGGCCGGCCGGAACAGCGAGTCGTACGGCAACATCGAGACGGCCGCCGCCCCAAAGATCCAGCCGGTGCCGTGGTATGAGGCCGCCATCCGTTCCGGAGTCCAGCCCAGCGGCGCCTGACCCAATACGAGGCGGACGCGCGACGTCGATCCGGAATGGGACATCCGCTCGCCGTGGAGTCCCAGGCGGCGTAGGGACGCCGGTGTCGCCTCCCCTACCGTGACGTTGGACGTGCCACCCTCCAGCGCGGCAATGTCCAAACCGAGGCGAGCGACGGCGGCGCGGGGCGTCCCCGCCTCGATTCGCCCGACGAATGTCTTGACGAGCCTCAACCCGCCTTCGAAGGCGAGCCAGGGGTTCAGCTCGCGCCACTCCTTGGCGGCGGGAACCTTGAGGACGCCGTTCGATATGCGCAGCGGCGCGGGCTTGCCGTGAGACACGTTGAGGCGGCTCGCCAGGATCACGGCGTGGAGAAAGGCGAGTCGCAGTGCCGCAGTGAGTGCCCCGACGCGGTCCTCGGCGTCGATCCGCGTCAGGATGGCCTGCAACCCCATGAGCTGTCGGGGCGTGTGGAGGTCGATCAGCTGATCCACCAGCGGGTGGGTCGGTCGTGGCGCCGGAAAGCGCCTCCGCATCGCCTCACGGACGTCGCCGCTGGTCGGAACCGACTCGGCCAGATGCACGTCACCGTGCGTCGGGTCCGCGGCTCTCAACTCAGAGCCACCCATCTGTTCGTGGCATTGGGCGCAGCGATACTCGCGGGCGATTGCCCGGAGCGATTCATCCGGACCGAATGACAGCTCCGGCAGCGCGCCGAGGTTCGTGGAGATGGCCTGCGACTTGGCGCGACTTCGGGCGCGACTCTTTGGCGCAGGGGTGCCGTCCGACTTCGCGGGCGAGGCCACGGGCTGCCAGACCATCGACTCGAGGATGACCGGCCGGCCGCAGCGGGGGCACGTGCTGGCGTAAAGGGCGTCGATGGTGCGTCGGACCGTCGAGCCGGCGATCTTCGCGCTGGCGATGGCCGCGGCAGCGGCGTCGATCTGGCGGATCCCCGGTGGACGCAGCACCACGTCGGCGAGAAGCCGGGTCAGGGGCCACGTTTCGAGGTCGGCCGCGCGACGCTGCTCCGCGATCGCCGCCCGAGCGACCCAACCGCCACGGCCGTTCAGGTCGAGGACGACCTCACCGGGCTTGGTCCAGGCCTCGATCGCGGCCACCAGCTCGGCCGCCGACGCCGGCGGGGCAAGCCGCTCGAAGGCGGGCAGCGACGGAATGCTGGCGAGCACTGGCTCGGGGTTGGTGGCAGCGCGCCCGACCATGCCTCAATTGTGACAGACGGACCCGCCGACAGCGGCGCGAACCTTTCGAGTTCGCCAGACGTCGGTGAGTGTCAACAGGTGAGCGGTGGAGCCCGCCGAACCCGACAATTCATCGAGTGGGACACGAAGTGGTCGATGTTCTGGCCGCCGAGGAAGCGAGCGACGCTCGGACGCTGGATGCGTTCGAATCTCTGAGCGATCGCTGCCTCGACGATTCCTACCGATTGGCCGCCGTGGTTCTGCGCGACCCGATCGAGGCCCAGGATGTCGTGCATGACGCAGTCCTGCTCGCCTGGCGCAAGTTCGGCTCGCTGCGCGACCCGGAGCACTTCGACGCGTGGTTCGGGCGGATAGTCCTCAATCTGTGCCGCGATCGGCTCCGCTCGCGCCGGCGCGGGCACGTCCGCGAGGCGGCGTTGTCGGCCGAGTTCGAGTTGGCACGCCGCGACGACTTCGGTCTCGTGGCGCAGCGCGACGCCATCGCCAGCGCCTTCCCGAAGCTCGACCCCAACCTCCAGCTGGTAGTCGCGTTGCGCTTCCATCGCGATCTGCCGCTCGAGTCGATCGCCGAACTACTGGGCATCCCGCTGGGCACGGTCAAGTCGCGGCTCCACACCGGCCTGAAGCGGTTGCGCGCCGAGCTCGAACGGGCCGGCTGGCGAGAGGAGGACGATCGATGAACGAGAGGTTCGGCCGCCTGGACGCGCCCGAAGCCCGACTGGAGGCCGAGCTCTCCGGCTGGCTTCGTAGCCTCGAACCCGCCCCGATGCCGATTGGGGCGCGGCTCCGGATCTCGGCTGATCTCCGGGCAGAGGCGGCCCGCCCGAGACGCACGCTGTCGCGAGTGCCCCAGTTCGTTTCGGCGGCCGCGTCGCTGTTGGTCGTCCTGGCGTGGGCCGGACTGTTCCTGTTCGTCGTGACGAGCGCCAGCACGGGGAGCTACAGCCTGGGCGCGCCGACCGGACTCAACCCGATCGTTGCCCCGGACTCCGGTCCGATTTCATCGCCCTGGCTGATCGACCCTCTCGGGCTGGTCGTCATCCTGGTGCTGAGCGTGCTGGCCGGGGTCAGCCTATCCATGGGGCCCATCCAAGCAGGGATACGTCGCATCGCCGTCGGCCGCCGCGCCGTTGTCGCGCACGTGGTTCCGCTGCCGCGCCGTCTGCGGAAGGTACCTCGGCTGGCTCTCCTGCTGGCGATCCTCCCGGTCAGCTACATGGTGACGCAGCCCTACGTGCACCCACCGATGCTGTCCTACTACTCCATCTCGATGTTCCTGCCTGCCGCTCTGGCCGCCGTTGTCGCGCTTCGCTACCCGGTGAGCGACCGATCCTCTCGCTGGCTCCTGATCGGGGCCGTCGCGCTGGCCCTTGCGACGCCTCAGTTCCTGGAGACCAACTGGACGCTTACCGCGTTCGGCTGGTTGGCACTGGCGATCGGCCTGGCCGCTCGCGCCGGTGTGGCTCCGCGGCCCCGGTGGTTCGTCGTCGCGGTGGCCGTGGGAGCCGTCTTGTACGTCCAGGTTGACTCGGCCATCGGCCGCTCCATGGCCTATAGCCCTGCGTTTGAGTACCTGCCGAGGCTTCTCTACCAGGCGGTCATGCAGTCGCTTGACATGTTCGCGTGGATGGCGATCTTCTGGACGGCCTTCACATGCCTGCGCCGAGGCGGCGGCCAAGCATGGATACTCGTCCTGGCGGGTACCGCTGGGCTGTTTGGGCTTCAGCTATACCACGTGCTGGACTACCCGATTCTCGGGCTGACGGATTGGCTGATGACCTCGGTGGCCTGGCTGCGATCCGACGACCTTGCCCTTACCAACGTTCTGGCTGCCGTTGGGTCGCTGAGCTACGGCGCGCTTCTACTGGCCCTGCTGATCGGCCTGGCGCCGGTTCGAGCCGCGCCCGCCAGCGAACCTGCCGACGGCGACTGACCTACGGCTCTTCGACCTCGTCGACCTCGTCTTCGAAGGCTTCCTCGCCTGTGACTTCGGTCGGCAGGACGCGATCGAGGTCCTCGATCTCCTCGTCCTCCTCGTCGTCCTCGAGATCCTCCTCCATAAACTCCTCCTCGCGGAGAAGCGTGCCCTTGGTGTAGGGGCGGAGGTCCGAGGAGCGGGCCGCGGTCGGGAAGCTCACCTTGCCGTAGTTTCGGGGGTCCTGGAAGATCTCGCGGATGACAATCCGGACGTCGCGGTCGCCGAGGGACGTGATCCCAGCCGAATACTTGTTGCCGTCGGCGAGCAGCTTGAGCAGGCGGGCCGCTACGCGAGGCTCGACGATGCCGATCCGCGTGCCGTTGGCTTCGGCAAAGAGGCGGTTGCCTTCCGGGATCAGCTCGACGGCATCGCCGGGGTTGACGTGGGCCAGGGTCCGCGGCGAAGCCAGGTCCGTGAGCATCGCGAAGCCGGTCTTGCCGGTCTCCTCGACGAAGATGGCCACGGGCGCCTTTTCGGCCTTCTCCGCCGCCACCGTCTTCTCGCCGGCCTCACTCATGAGAACTCGCAGCCGCTCGATGTTCCGCTCGGCGATGCGGTTCGTGGGATCCAGGGCAAGCGCGACCTGGTAGTGCTCGCGCGCCTCGCCAAGCTCACCGAGCTCCCAGAAGGACTTCGCCAGGCGGTTCTCCGCCTCGGCGTCGGCGCCGAAGTCCAGGATCTTGCGGTTGATCTCGACGGCCTCCGCCCAACGACCGGCGGCGGCGTACGTGATCGCCTGCTCCACCAGCTGGCGCTTGATCCGAACGGTATTGCCGCCGGCGCTCTTTTCGATCTCGTGGAAAGCCAAGGAGATGCGTCCTTTCGTTAGCTGCGCCAGGCCGATCGCTGGAGCGGCGAGATGGCGGTGATGCCATCTCGCGGAGGGCATACCAATTCTACGGGCTCGACCCGTCCGGACCAAGCTTTCTAGCATCCGGCCGCGCACCTGTCAACGCGGAGGGTCGTTGAGGCCCCATGGCCCGGCTCCGGGCGACCCTCTCGCCTGGAAGTCGCCGGATTCACACCAGCCGTGCATTCGGCCAGAGACGCGACGCTCGTCCGCTCCTGGCGGGCCTACCTGGGCGCAATCTGTGGGCAGGCCGAGCGTGGAAGCGCCCCAGGCGATCGACTGACCAGGGCTCACAAGGTCAGGTGTCTGCTCCTCCACCCGAAAGCCCTTCCCAAATGTCGGTCTGATGTGAAGTCGGCAAGAACCGCGGCCGGGTCGACTCCAGTTCGGGCCTCGATGATCCTCCGCCCCGGCCCTTCGCCCGGCCCTACTTCGCCGCGAGACCCCAGGCGACCACCGCCAGGGCAGCGAGGCCGAGCACCGCCAGCTCCTGGAGCAGCCGCCCGTTCTGGGTTAGTGGCTCGGGCGATTCGCGCAGATCAGTCACGACGTAGACCGCGAGGCCCAGCAGCGCCGGGACGAAGAGTCGCGGCAGGGCCATCGTACGAAGAACATACGCAGCGACCGCCACGGGTATCGCGTACTGGCCGACGGCCACCACCCGGACGATTCTGTCGAACCGGTGCGGCGAGGTCAGCGAAGCCATCCGATAGCCGACGAGGCCGGCGATCGCGGCGTTCAGGCCTACGAACTCGGCCAGGTGGGTCGTACTCAGCGGCTCACGATCGAGGGCCAGTCCGCCCGGTATCAGGCCGCCGGCGGCGACGAAGCCCAGAAAGGCCAGCCCAAGCGCGGCCGATCGAACGGCCAGCGGCCGTGGATGCGGCGGCATCTCGGGGGTGTTCACGACCACCGGATCGGCCAGGATCTTGGGCAGATCGAACTCCGCCCGCCGCCTCGCGCGCAGACGAATACGGGGTTGCGAGGTGGCCATGGCGGCGGCTCCCACACCGACCAGCTCCACGGCCGGAGTCTCATCCACGGCCATCACCTCGGGCGCCGTCTCGAGCTGGACAACCCAGGCCACGACCGCCCAGCCGGCCACGAAGTCGAGGGCGAGCCACGGCACCGGGGCGACGACGCGGGCAATCCCCGCGATCGAGACCGCGGCCAGGGCGGGCAGGACCATGGGGATGAGCGGCATGCGCCAGGGCCGCCACACCCCGACGAGCGGGCCCGTTCCGACGGCGGCCGCCGTCGCTATGAGTGCCGTCGCCAGCACTGCCGGAGCGGTATCGAGCCAGTGGACGAGGACCGCGACCGACGCCACGACCAGACCCAACTCGCGGGCTACGTTGCGTTGCTGCATTCGCAAATGGTACGCAACCCGGCCCAATGGCGGCGAGTGCGCGTCCCGACTCGCAGATTCCTGGGTGTCCATCCAGCCCCGGCCGTGCGCAGGAGTCGGCGGTGATGGGGCGGGCCGCTTCCGTGGCGGCCTGCGAGATCGCA
This sequence comes from Chloroflexota bacterium, assembly GCA_003171255.1. Classification (GTDB taxonomy): domain Bacteria; phylum Chloroflexota; class Limnocylindria; order Limnocylindrales; family CSP1-4; genus Fen-1039. Next base: position 35,932 of record PMYK01000047.1, on the reverse strand, counting down.
ATTAGCCACCACGTGACTGGTATCGCGCCCGATCGGCCGCCGAGGTTTCGATTAGCCACCACGTGACTGGTATCGAACTTCGAGGCCCACACCCGAGTCCGACACCCCCGAGAATCACCTCGACGCGCCCGCCGTCACGCTCGCAATACTCGTCGGATCAGTCCTCGAACCCGCGATTCGCCCTCGCCGGATCCTCCGCCGCTTGATAGTAGTCATCACATGGCTATCTGTGACGAACCAGAGCGCGGCAGGGTTCGGGCCATCGGGGTGAGCCGGCCAGCGGCGCGTGTCGCGCCCGCCCTGCGGCGGGACCGCCTCCAGCGTGACCGCGGCGGTCGCCCCGAACTTCTCCGCCCTGGCACGATTCGCCGCCGTTCCGGTCAGCACGATCGCCCTGGCATCTCCGGTCGCGCGCCAGCCCCGCTGGGCGGCTGTCTCCCCCTCACCCACTCCAGAAGCTCCGCGCGAGAGCGGGTGTTCATGATCCTGTCGGGCGTGAGCCAGGCTCGGCGAGCCATCGCCACGCCCCAGCGCAGGTTGTCCAGCTCCTCGATTCGGTGGGCGTCGGAATCGATCGTGAAGATGCAACCGAACTCCAAGGCTCGACGCGCACGTACGTCCGAGAGGTCCAGGCGCTCGTCGGAGCCGTTGAGCTCGAGGGCCGTGCCCGACCGACCGGCCTCCGAGAAGACCGCGTCCCAGTCGAGGTCGAGGTCGTCGCGCGAGCCGATGTAGCGGCCGGCCGGATGGGCAATGATGTCCACGTTGGGGTTCCGGATCGCAGCCAGGGTCCGGGCGGTCAGCTGCTCGCGCGACTGCCGGCGAGCGACATGGACGGAGGCCACGACCAGGTCGTAGCGGGCGAGGAGCTCGTCGGGGTAGTCGAGCGTCGCGTCCGCCCGAACCTCCAGCTCGCAGCCGTGCAGCAGTCGAAAGCCCTCGGCCGATGTCCCGTCCGGGCTGGTGCCGTCGGCCTCCTCCGCGGCGAACCGTCGATTCAGCGACGCGACGATCGCCCTCTGCGCCTCGACCCTCTCGACGGAGAGCCCATGGGCGATCGTCAGGCTGACGCTGTGGTCGCTCAGCACCAGGTACGAGTAGCCTCGCCTGCGTGCCGCGTCCGCCATCGTCTCGATCGCGTGCACACCGTCCGACCAGTCGGAGTGGCTGTGGCAGTCGCCGCGCAGGTCGGTCCGCGTCACCAGCGATGGCAGCGTCCCCGCCAACCCGGCCTCGATCTCGCCGCGGTCCTCGCGCAACTCAGGCTCGATGAATGGCAGCCCAAGGAACGCGTATGCCTCCGCCTCGGTCGGGAAGGTCCGCAGCTCGGCCGCCCGACCCGAATCCCCCACCGCCGGCTCGCCGTCGGCGCCGAGTCGCAGATAGCCCTTCTCGGACAGGCTCCAGCCCTTGTCGCGGGCCATGCCGCGCAGTCGGACGTTGTGCTCTTTCGAGCCGGTGAAGTGGATCAGGTAGGTGCCGGCCTCACCGGGCGGCATGATCATGAGGTCGACCTGCGGGCCTCGGAGCAGTCGGACGGCAGCCTTATGCGGGCCCTTCGCGATCACCGACTCGACCGAACCAAGGGTCGTGAACCGTTCGACCAGGTCCAGCGGCCGGTCGGTCTCGGCCAGCAGATCCAGATCTCCGATGGTCTCGCGCCGGCGCCGAAACGAGCCCGCCGGCAGTATCGACCGCAGGCCCGGAACGTCGCTGAGTTCGCCAATCAGCACCTCGACGATGGCCTCGGCCTGGCCAAGGCGCATCCGATCCTGACGCGACTCCAGCGCCTGAATGCCCGCCAGAACCTGAGCCTCTGTCTTCTCGGACATGCCCTTGAGCCCGCGCAGCAAGCCCGCCTCGGCCGCACGCCGGAGGTCGTCCAGCGTTTCGATGCCGATCTCCTCGTGCAGCTGCTTCACCGTCCGTGGCCCGACACCGGGGATCGCGAGCAAGGCCACCAGACTCGGTGGCACTTCTTCGCGCAGGCGTTCGTAGAAGGCGAGTTGGCCCGTCCGCGCCAGCTCTTCGATCTTCCTGGCAATGGCCTCGCCGACGCCCGGGATGCGTGGCGGATTGCCGTCGAGGTAGGCGCGCGCGACCTCGACCGGCGAGTGGGCGATCGCGTCGGCGGCCCTGTGATAAGCCACAGTCTTGTAGACGAGCTCGCCCTTGACCTCGAGCATGTCGCCGATCTCGTGGAAGATGCGCGCCAGCTCGCCGTTGGAGAGCAGCTGAGGACTCTCGGAATCGTCCATCGCAGGAATGTTAGCGACGGCCGTGGACGCGTGGCCTCACGTTCCGGCTCGTAGTCGGGCTGTCTCCTCGCCGCTCAGCCTGGCCAGGCGAGCGCACGAGACTTCAGGAGATCGTCCGGAGGCTCGGCCAGAGCGTCGTCCAAGGCGCGCGCAAGCCTGTGCAGACCGAGACATCCTTTCCCTGCTCGCCGTTATCGATGCCGAGCCCGTTGTCGATTTGGGCGACGACATGACAACCGACGAAGAACTGGCTCCAGTCGGTGGGGCGCCAGTCCCCCACGTGAACCACGACTGTGAGGTCAGGCGGCGGGGGTCCCCAGCTCCAGAACGAGTTGTGGCCCGAGTAGACCGGCGGCAGCCCTGTGCCGAGCAACACGAGCGGGCTCGCCTCGCTGTAGTCGTTGGTCAGGATCACCGCGTGGGCGCGCTCGTCCGCGGGTAGTGCGTCCACCACGTGCTCCACGGTCGCCACGAACTGCGGCCAGCCGACTTCGTTCGCGATGTCGGGGACCGTCGAAGGAAGCGACGACGTGGCATACGAGGCCAACGGCAGGATCGGCAGCGTCAGGTAGGCGATCAGGGCACCGGAGAGCACGGCTGCCGTCCCGAAGCTCCCGGCCTTCAGGCGGAAGTGGCCACGGGCGAGCCAGCGGTCCAGGAGGATCGCCCCGGCCGCCATGAGCACAGGTGCGATACCGATCGCGTAGTAGGCCTTGCCGCCACTGATCACGACGAGGGCAAGTGCGACCAAGGTTGCGATCCCGAGAGCCCGCCACGGAGCCGCTCCCTTCGCCCGGAGGAACCAGAGCAGACCCGCGGCGCTCACCGGAAAGAGGAGCGGGCCGGTGAAGAGCCAGAGCAGCGGCACGATCTGGCCGCGGTTGTCGTCGGCGTATTGAGAGATGGCATGCGCCATCGTGATCTGAGGCCAACCGTTCGTCGCCTGCCAGGCGAGGTTCGGCGCCCAGATCAGGAGCGCGATACCGATCGCCGCCCAGGCCCAGGGTGAGCGCACGATGTCCCAGCGTCGGACGAGGACGAGCCCCACCGCCAGACCCGCTCCCAGAAACAGGAGCGTGTCCTTGTTCTCCAGACCAAGGCCTGTCACGACACCGAGGGCCAGCCAGAGGTGCCGATCACCGCCGCTGAGCAGCTTCACCAGCAGCCACAACACGATCGCCCAGGCGAGAAAATCGAGGTCGCTGGTGGAGTTGAGATGGCCTGCGCCGAGGTAGCCGGAGAGGGCGGCTGTGACCGCCGCCAGGGTCTGGGCTCGTCGCGATCCACCCAGGTCCCGTGCGATGAGCGCGATCAGGATCACGATGAGGCCCATCTCGAGGGCGGGGAACAACCGCACGGCTGAAGGTGAGACCCCGAAGAGGGCGACCGACGCGGCGGAGAGCAGCGGGGTAAGGGGTGGCTGGTCGACATAGCCGAAGGCGGGGTGCTGGCCCGCGACTATGAAATACATCTCGTCGCCGTGGAAGCCGTAGGCGCCCGACAGAACGACCAGCCCGACGACCATGAGGCCGGCCACCAGGAACACCGGCCAGGAGAGGGCGGGCCACGGGAGACGGTGGTTGGAGGCGCCGGTGGAGGCTGTCAGGGTCGTGTCCCAGTAGGTCTTGATCGGACCTAACTTTACGCGCAGGAAGCCGCTGGGAGCGGCGCCGCCTTCCGAGGGTGCAGCCCGGCTATTGGGCGATGTCGGAGTGCCAGGCTTCTACGACCCGATCGCGGCCGGCCCGCTTGGCGGCGTAGAGGGCCCGATCGGCGCGCTCCACTATGTCGGAGATCGTCTCGCCGGCGTGCTGCCCGGAAGCTACACCGACCGAGACCGTGACCCGCTCGGTCACGCCGGCATCGAGCAGGTCCATGTCGCGGACGTTGTGGCGGATACGCTCGCCGATCTCGAGGGCAACTCCGTCGGCGGGATTGCGCAGCAGGACCATGAACTCCTCGCCTCCGGAACGGACCGGCACGTCCTCCTCCCGAACCGAGAACTGGATGGCGTTGGCAATCGAGCGCAGGACCACGTCGCCGACCTGGTGCCCGTATTGGTCGTTGAGATTCTTGAAGTGATCCACGTCCACGGCCAGGATGGAGACTCGGTCCGTGGATCGCCGGCGGCTCGCCAGGAGCCGGCAGTACTCATCGAAGTAGCGCCGGTTCGGCAGCTGGGTGAGCTGGTCGGTTCGGGCCTCCGACTCGGCCGCCTGGTGGGAATAGACACGGGCCAGTGCCGCCGACGCCTCAGAGGCAGCGCTGTTCAGCAGCCGTATGGCGGCTTCGGGCCAGATGCCGCCGGTCCGGCGCGACAGCACGATGGCCCCGGCGATCGATCCGCCGGCCTGCAGAGGCGCCGCCAGAGTGTTGCGCAGACCGTAGGCGTCGCGAAGCCGATAGGCGATCCTGTCGGCCACCTCTCGAGCCCGCGCCTCGTTGTTGAGCGAGTTCGCCGTCCGTGATCGGGCGCGGACGTTGCGCCGGAGCGATGCCGTCGCGCCGTTCGCGGTCGCCGAAGGATCGGCCGGGACGCCGCCATCGTCGCGCCAGACCGGAGTCGGCTCGCCATCGACGAGTCGTAGCGACATGCCGTCCGGTTGGGGCCGCGGAAGCTCTCGAAGGTGGTGCGGCTCGACGGGCTCGAGCTGGCGAAGCGGCATGACCGTATTCGAGGTCGGCGCGCCGGGGAGCATCGACACGAACGTGACGTCGAGGACGGCGCTTCCCGGCCGCAGCCGCACAACGGCCACGTGGTCGGCGTCGGTAGCCGCTCCGAGCTCCTGGACGATGGCCTCGACCACCGCATCCGGCGAGACCGATCTCGACAGGGCCCGCATGATGCGGCTGAAGCTCTCCGACTCCGAGTTGCGCCGCTCTACCTCAGTGCCCGAGGCTCGGGCATTGATCACGGCAGTGGCGACGAGACCCGTGATCGCGATCGACAGGGCAAGGTCCATGACTCCACCTCTGCCCTGGAGGTACTCCAGCAGCTCCTTGCCCACGAGCAGGATCGACGAGAGGCCCAAAGCCGCCCATGTGAAGAGGACGCGCGGACTCCGTCCTCCCGCGTGGATCCCAGGCGAATCGTGGGGATGGGGCAGGCTCACGTGGAAAGGATGCTCCAAGCGGGCTCGTTGTCTGACCGTTCGAGCGGGTACATGAGGGCTACCAAAGGCCGTACTTGCGTTCCACAAGGTTTGCGGCGGATCTCGTCGCGCCTCGTTGACCCATCTGCACGGAGCGGACTACACTCCGCGGTGGTTCGAGGGCAGTGTTCCCGTGCCCCAATGGATCGTCAAGACCCGCTTTCGGAGGATATCTCCCTCAGTGGAGACCGGACCCAGTACCAGCGGCGCCGGGCGCGCAGTAGGCGCCTTCCACGCCGATACCCTCACCCTGGTCCGCCCAGCCTTCTAGCGGTTCGCACCCACCGGATGCGCGCCACCGACAGGCGGGTTGGACCCGCCATCGAGGTGGCACATGCTCTATCTGAGCCAGATGATTGGCCGGCCCGTGCGCGACCAGGCCGGCGAGGAGATCGGAAAGGTCGCCGACCTTCTGGTCGCAATTGGCGATCGGTATCCGCCCGTTACCGGCATCGTCGTCAAGACGAACGGCCGCGAGATCTTCCTGCACTGGCAGTCGGTCACGTCGCTGGACGCCAGCGGCGCGACTCTCGGCACGTCGGCGATCGACATCAGCAAGTTCCACCAGCGGCCCAACGAGATCCGTCTCAAGCTGGACCTCATGGACCGCCAGATCGTGGACATCGACGGCCGCAAGGTGGTCCGCGTCAACGATCTGCGCCTGGACGAGGTCGAGGGCGCGCTGCATCTGGTAGCCGTGGACGTGGGTGCGGCGGGGTTGCTGCGCCGGCTTGGGATCGAGGGGCCGTGGCGGACCATCGCCCGTGGGCTGCATCGTGAGGTCCCCGAGCGCTACATCGACTGGGAGGACGTGGACCCGGTCGAGCGGACCATCGCCAGTGTCAAGCTGCGCGTTCCGCACAAGGGCCTGGCCGAATTGCACCCCGCGGACCTGGCGACGATCATCGACCAGCTCAGCCGCAGTGACCGCGTCGGAGTCATCGCCTCGCTCGACGACGAGGCCGCAGCCGACGCCATCGGCGAGATGGAGCCCGAGACCCAGGTCGACATTCTCGAAGACCTCGAGCCCGGCCGCGCGGCCGACATCCTCGAGGAGATGGATCCGGACGAAGCCGCGGACCTGGTGGCCGACCTCTCCGACGAGAGCCGCGAGGAGATCCTGGGCCTCATGGAGAAGGAAGAGGCCGACGAAGTCCAGGAGCTGATGACCTACGACGAGGAGACCGCCGGCGGCATCATGACGACCGAGTTCGTCGCCGTCCCCGCAACCCTCACCGCCGCCCAGACGATCGATCGCCTGCGCGAGCTCGAGCCTACCGCCGAGACCATCTACTACGTCTACGTCACCGACCCGGAGGATCGGCTCGTGGGCGTGCTGTCGTTGCGCGACCTGATCGTGGCCAAGCCCGAGACCCTCATATCCACGTTCATGTATGGCGAGCCCGTGGCCGTCCGCACCGACTCGAGCCAGGAAGAAGTGACCGAGGTCGTGGCCCGGTACAACCTGCTGGCCGTCCCGATTGTTGACGCCGAGGGCCGCCTCGAAGGCATAGTTACCGTCGACGACGCCATCGACACGCTTCTGCCGCAACCGTCCAAGCGCCGTATCCCGCGCCTCTTCAGCAGGTCCGGGACCGCGGATCGATGAGGGCTCCCGCCCTGGGCCTCACGCCTCGAGTAGTCAACAGAGTCCGGTTCGCGGCCATCCTGGGGATTCTTGGCCCAGGGCTCGTGAGCGGTTTTGCCGACAACGATGCCGGCGGCATCACCACCTACTCCGTGGCTGGAGCCAGATTCGGCTACGACCTGCTTTGGGTGCTGCTGGCCAGCCAGATCGTGCTCTTCTTCACCCAGGAGGTCGGAGCGCGGCTCGGGCTGGCAACAGGTCAGGGGCTGGCCGGGGTCGTTCGCGAGAAGTACGGCGTACGCTGGGCCGCCTTCATGACCAGCACGATGCTCGTCGCCAACGTCGGATCGATCATCGCCGAGTTCGCCGGCTGCTCCGCCGCCCTGAGCCTGTTCGGCGTGCCAAGCGTGGTGAGCGCCCTGCTGGCTGCTACGGTCGTGGTCCTGCTCCTGACCCGAGGCAACTACAGCAAGGTCCAGTACCTGTTCGTGGCCGTTGGGATCGGGGTATCCCTCGCCTACTTCGTGTCGGCCGTGCTGGCGCATCCTGACTGGGGCCGCTCGGCCACATCGCTCGTCGTCCCACAACTGAAAACCGACGCCTTGTACTGGCTCACCGTCGTCGCCACGGTCGGCACCACGATTACGCCGTGGGGCCAGGCCTTTATCCAGTCGTATGTCGCCGACAAACGTCTCGGTCCGGAGGACCTGATGGGCTCGCGTTTGGACGTGGGTCTCGGTGCGTTCCTGACCAACCTCATCGGCGCCTTCATCGTGATCGCCTGCGCCGCAGCCGTGTGGACCGTCAAAGCTCCGGTAGACACCAACTCTGCCGAAGCGATCAAGCAGATTGCCTACGCCTTGAGGCCGCTGGCCGGAGACGGCGCCTACATCTTGTTTGCGATCGGGCTGCTCGCCGCTTCCTTCCTTGGACTGGGCGTGGTTCCGTTGACCAGCGCGTATGCAGCGTGCGAAGCGTTCGGCTGGGAAACGGGTGTGGACTGGCGCGTTCGGGAAGCGCCGGCGTTCTACGGCCTGATGATCTTCTTCATTGCGAGCGCCGCCCTGGTGGTGCTCATCGTGCCCCTCAGCGGACTCGTACAGGTCATGTTCATGGCCCAGGTCGTGAACTGCCTGCTGTTGCCATTCGTGCTCGTATTCGTGATGCGGCTCTCAGCCGACAAGGAGCTGATGGGCCCGCTCGTGAGCGGCCGTTTCCTGCTCGGGATCGGCTGGCTCGGGACGGCGCTGCTGGTGGTCCTGTCCCTGACGCTGGTCGCCACGTCCGTATTCGGGATCGGGTCCTAGCCCTCGCGGGGCAACCCGCGATCGAGGAGCCCGCGCAGGAACCCGATTCCGTAGCCGGCGTGGACGACCGGGAATACGAGTGCGGTCCGCCACGTGGCGGCGCCGTGGCGGCGACCCATGCGCCGACCCTCAACGAGCGCCAGCGCCAAATAGGCAAGGGCGGCCAGCGCCGTTGGGATGGCAAACGGCCACCACAAGACGGAGAGCAGCGGCCCCACCACCGCGCCAACCACCACCAGACTCGGAATCGCATGACGCGGTCGCAGATAGCCCGGAACGCCGAGCCTCGCCACTGCCACCTTCCAGCGACCGTACCGGAAATGCTGTCGGTAGAGGCCGAGCAGCGTCTCGCGCGGGCGATAGGCCACCGTGACGGCCGGCTCGTACCACACAAGACCCCCGGCGGCGCGGACTCGGGCGTTGAACTCATCGTCTTCGTTGCAGGCCAGGGCGGCATTGAAGCCGCCGAGCTTCTCGAACATGGGCCTGGCAATAAACCCGGGAAAGGCCGAATCAGCGGGCCCGGCTTCGGCGCGGTGGTGCTGGATGCTGCTGCCCACACCGAAGGGGCTCGAAGTGGCCGCGGCGATCGCCAACCCCCAGGCCGAGCCGGCGACCTTGCGGATCCGCGTTCCGACGTTGGCCGCGCCGGTGGCTCGGGCCGTCGCCAGCATTCGCTGGAAGTAGGCGTCGGGCAGGTAGCTGTGGGCGCTGACGATGGCCAGGTACTCGCCGCGCGCATGGCCGGCGGCCATGTTCAGGCCGGGGCTCATGACCCGGGCCTCGTTCGGATAGACGTGGACGTCCATGCCGTGCGGCAGGATCGCGGGGTCGATCGGACGGTCGGAGGCGTCGGCGATCAGGACTTCGAAGCGGTCGCGCGGATATGTCTGGCGGGCCAGGGACGCCAGGCACTCGGCCAGCTCGTGAGATTCGCCCCGAACCGGCAGCAGGACCGAGACGAACGGGAACGCCGTCGACACAGCCGGCCGCTCGACCGGCGGCTGGGCCGTTGTCACGGCGTCGACCTCCATGCGGCGGTGCGCCTCGGGCCGGCGCAGGCCAGGCCAGTATAGGCGGCGACGTGGCGACGGGGCCGCGACGGGGCCGCGACGCGGGGCGACGACGCCCCGCTACGCGGCGCCTGACTACAATTCGCCGATGCGCCCGCTCCGGATCGCCATGCTGCTGTACGGGGAGATCGACCACGACTCCCGGGTCCGGCGCGAGATGGCGACTCTCGCGGCAGCCGGTCATTCGGTGACCGTAGCGACCCTTGTGGCGTCGCCGCGAGCCCCGTTCCAGCTGGATGGCGCGCGCATCGTTCCCCTGGCCCCACGGCACCGAGAGCTCCTGCCCGGAGCCGACAGCCCGTACCTGAGCACCGCGTCGCCGGGCAAGGTGGGCCGGCTCCTCGCTCGGCTGCGCTGGGCAAAGGGCTACGCCAGCACATATCGAAGCTGGAACCAGGCGGCTCTGCGCCAGATGCCGGCCGCCGACGTCTGGCACGGCCACGATCTTCCTGGCCTCCTGACAGCGCGCAGCCTCCAGAAGCGCCACGGCGGCGGTCTGGTCCACGACAGCCACGAACTGTTCCTCGAGGCCGGATCCGTGACCAGACTCCCAGCTCCGGCCAGGACACTCCTCGGCCGGTCCGAAGGCGGGGCCAGCCGCAAGGCCGACGCCGTCATCACCGTCAACCAGTCGATCGCGACCGAACTCCACGACCGCTACGGCGTCGACCCGGTCGTGCTCATGAACTGCCCGCCGCTGTTGCCCGAGCGGAAGCGAGGCAAGCTGCGCGACCACCTCGACCTTGGCCAGCGACCCCTGATCCTGTACCACGGTGCCATCAGCCCCGGACGCGGCGTCGAACAGCTCGTCGACGCCATTCCGCTGCTGCCCGTAGAGGCAGCCGTGGTGCTGCTCGGCTACGGCAACCTCGTCGACATATATGCCACGCTCGCGACCGAAGACGACTACCGCGGCCGCCTGTTCGTCGTGCCGGCCGTGCCGATCGCGGACCTGCCCAACTGGGTCTGCGACGCCGATGTGGGAATCATCGCCTTCCAGCCGGTCGATCGGAACAACGTCCTCGGCACTCCGAACAAGCTGTTCGAGTACATGGAGGCCGGCGTGCCGATGGTCGTCAGCGACTTCCCGGAGATGCGGCGCATCGTGACCGAGACCGGCGCCGGCATCGCTCGCGACACATCGAGCCACGAATCGCTGGCGGTCGCGATCAAGGAGCTGCTCGCCGAGCCGAAGGAGCAGCGGGCCGCCCGACGTCGGAGCGCTCGAGTGGCGGCCGAGACGACATACAACTGGGCCGTGCAATCGCAGCAGCTGCTCCGGATCTACGATCGGCTGAGCGACCGCTACGGCAAGGGCCGAGGCCAGAACCCGAGGCTATAGCCGGACGCCGAGCTCCGCCCAGACCCGTGCCATCGCCGCGGTCGCCGCGGGCAGACCGTGGGCGGCGACTGAGGCCGGACCGGCGCTCCCGAGCCGCGCCCGGAGCCCATCGTCGGAGAGTCGATCCAGCGCCGCCGCCAGACCGGCCGCATCGCCCGGCGCCACGAGCAGGCCGTTCTCGCCATCCCGGACCAGCTCCGGGAGACCGCCCACGGCCGATGCCACGACCGGACGCCCGCAGGCGAGAGCCTCCACCGCCGCCAGACCAAGCCCTTCGCCGCGCGACGGGACCACGACCACGTCGGTGGCGGTCATCCAGTCGGCCACTTCGGCCGGGGGCACGGCCGGATGCAGACTGACGGTGCCGATCGCGGCGATCCGCCCGACCAGCGGCCCATCGCCAACCACCAGACCGAGCCAGCCGGGCAGGTCGGCCATTGCCTCGGCAAACACATCGGGGCCCTTGACTTCGACCAGGCCGCCGATGAACAGCGCGATGCGGGCGCCCGATGCCAGGCCGAGTCGAGTCCTCGCAGCCGCCGCGTCGCCGGGCTTGAACGAATCGAAGTCGACGCCGGGCGGAACGACCTCGGCCTCACCGCCGAGCGCGGCCACGGCATCGGCAACCCAGCGCGAGTTCGCGACCCGGGCATCGGCGTGCCTGACCACGAACCGCGCGACCAGGGCATGGAGGCGGTTGCGCCTGGCCGCCACGAGCACGTCTGTGCCGTGGGCGTAGACGAGGACCGGGATGCGCCGCAGACGCGCCGCGAGAAGTGCGATCAGGCCGGTGGGATAGACGACGTGGCCCTCCACACCATCGAAGCGGCCGCGTGCCGTGAGCGCTCCCCACAGGATCGTCAGGTGGCGACGGAGCATGGAGTGGCGATAGTCGGCCGGGGCGACGACCACGACCTGGACGCCTCGCTCGCGAAGCGCCGCCACTCGCCGGGCCACGAAGACGCCCATCTGCGGCCGGTCGGGCGAGGGGTAGAGGCTGGTGACGATCAGCAGCCGAGCCGGCCGCTCAGTCACCACTGGTCGCCTGTGGCGGCTCAACGCGAGTGGCCAGCACCGCGATCGCGCCAAGGATCAGGCCCAGATACAGGAGGTCGGTGTTCATGTAGCGGTAGGTTCGGTACAGGTCTGTGCCGAAGAGGGTCGCCACGACCATGAACCCGACCAGGGCCAGCCCGAAACCCAGCGCCAGAAGCCCCGCCAGCCCGACCCCGGCCCGCCACCGACGCCAGGCGACCAGCAGTGCCGCCAGCACCGTCAGGCTGAACACCAGCGCCAGCGGCAGGCCATACTCGGCGGCCACGTTCGGGATCATGTCGTGGGCCGATTGGAGCGCCTCCTTGACCTGGGGGTTGTGATACGGGCCCGAGAACTCCACGCCGAATTGGCCCGGCCCGACACCCACGAGCGGGTGGTCGACCGTCATCTGGAGAGCGGCCTCGGTCGCCAGGAAGCGCCCGGTGATGGAGGTCTCGCCCTCGACGGAATTCGGGTCCAGCGAGCCATTGCGATCGCTCGACGGAGCGAACGTCACGATCGAGGTCGCCACGAACAGCCCGGCGACCGCCGCCACCCCGACCAGCCCGGCGGCACGTCGACGCCATGTGCCGGGCACGGCCAGCGCCAGCGCCAGACCGAGAACCAGGGCGGCGATCCAGGCGCTCTTGGAGAAGGTGAGGTCGATCACCAGCAGAGCGAAGGCGAACACGGCCCAGGCTGAGAATCGGACCGCCCGGGTCGCCCGCGCGGCTGTTTCAGGACGCCAGGCGGTGGCAGTCCGGCCCGCCGCCGTCGCCACGGCCGACGCGGCCCGTTCCAGGACCCCCGCCGGCAGGTCCGGGCGCGCGATGACAACCGCCGCCAGGGGCAGGACCATGACCAGCATCCCGCCGAAGAGCCCCACGTTGTAGTACGTGATCCTCCCCAATTCGCCCCGGAGCGTCTCGAAATCGCTCAGGGCATGGACCACGAGGAGCATCCGGGCCAGGTTGACCGCCCCGGCAATCGCCACCGACACGGACATAGCCACGGCCAGCGCCACCAGCCCGCGGAGGCCCGGCCGGAGAAGGACGAGAAGGATCGCGATTGCGACCGGCTCGACGATGCCGTGCAGCGTGATCGAGACTCCGGTCGAGAGATCGGGAGAGACGACGGTCGAGATGATCGCCAGCAGCACGATCAAGCCGCCGAGAGCCAACGGCGGCGCCGCGACCGCAGGCCTGGCCCGGCGGAAGCCGAGCAGGCACGAGCACACGAGCGTTGCCAGGATGACCGTCGAACTCGTGACCTGGACCCAGCCCACCACCGGGCCGATTCGCGCGGCGGTGAAGAACGGCATGAAGACGATCCAGACCAGCAGGGCCGGCCACGGGCGCAGGGCCGCCAGGGCGGCAATTGCCACGCCCAGCCCCATGACCCCCCAGGCGGCCACCGCCGGAACCTGGATGCCGCCACGTTCGAAGCCACGCGGCAGGCAGACCGCCGCGGCGGCGAGAGCGGCGGCGATCGCCAGCAGGCCAACCGCCAGATCGGGCTCCTCGGCCCGGAGCCAGGCGAACAGGCCGGAGGCGGTCCGGCGAAGGCTGAGCATCATCGGTCGATCGTAAGCGATCCTGGCGGCTGAGGTGTCGTTTGGGGGCCCTTCGACGACGAGCCGCTCGGCGCGCAACGACATGCGAAGATGGGACCGATGAGGCAATCGACGAGTACGCCCGCCGGGGCGCCCGCCCCAAACTCTGGCACTCCCCGTCTGACGCTGGGCATGGTCGGCGACCCGCGGAGCGTGCACATCCAGCGCTGGTCGGCGGCCATGGCGGCGCGCGGGCACACAGTCGTGCCGATCGACCTCTCGGGACGCGGCCGATCTGCGTTGGGGCGCGTCGCGGCGTTCGTCGAACTGCGGCGGGCGATGGCTCGGGTGGCGCGCTCGGAGCGAGGCGTCATCGTCGTGCACGGCGTCCCCGACGGCTTCCTCGCGACGGGGATGCGCGGGCTCCACCCGATCGTCCTCCACGCCTGGGGCGCGGACGTCACCACCGAGGGGCCGGGTCTCCTGGCTCGGGTTCGCGGCCGCCAGCTCCGCGGGCTCTTCCGCGCGGCCGACGCGATCACCGCCACCAGCCAGTTCCTCGCCGACACGGTGCGTCGACGCTTCGGCCTCGAGGCAACGGTCGTGCCTTTCGGCATCGACCTCCGGCGCTTCCGTCCCGCCACCGCAAAGCGACGACCCGGCCCGATCCGGGTGGGCTTCGTGAAAGTCGCCCTCGACCCAAAGTACGGACCGGACGTTCTGATCGAAGCTCTCGGCCGACTGCCCTCCGACTGCCCGTTCGAGGTCCTGATCACCGGAGACGCGGGTTTGACAGCCACCCTGGAGGAGCGGGTCAAGACGCTGGGACTCGACGATCGAGTTCGCTTCCTGGGCCGCCTGCCCCACTCGGAGGTAGCGCCGCTGCTCGCCGACCTGGACATCTTCGCCATGCCTTCGCGCCGCGAGGAATGGGGCGTGGCTGCGGCCGAAGCGTCGGCGACCGGCCTGCCCGTCGTGGCGTCACGGGTCGGCGGAATACCCGAGATCGTCGTCGACGGCGAGACCGGCATCCTGGTTCCGCCGGAGGATCCGGCGGCGCTGGCCGGGGCGCTGGCGACACTATTCGCCGACGTTGAGCTCAGGTCGCGGTACGGTGAGGCCGGACGGCGGAAGATCGAGGCCGAGTACCGCTGGGAAAGCTGCGTCGATCGAATGGAGAGCGTTTACGCCGGCGTCGTTTCGAGGCCCAGGCGCGCCTGACCCGCAGGCTACCGGCCGACGGGGCCGCGCCATCGACGCATTGCCGCCGAGCGAACCATCGCCAGACCCTCGAGGAGCATCCGTCGGAGACGCTCGAACTCCGCCCGTCGCGGCACGATGAATGCCAGCGGTGACACCTTCGCCCATCGGCTCGAGACGAAGAGCAGGATCGAGGCGTGGCAGGTGTAGGAGATCAGCGATGCGGCAGAGGCGCCCACGATCCCCCACCTGGGAATGAGGATCAGGTTGGCCGCGAGGTTGACGGTCAAGCCCACGATCCCTGCAACGGCGGTCGCAATGGGCCGACCCAGACCGGAGACATACGACGCCAGGACCTTCGAGAGACTGAGCGACAGGATGCCGGGCATGATGACCACGAGGGCCGGGAAGGCGGCATGGTACTCCGGCCTGAGGAATCCGAAGATCATCACGAACCCGGCGGGCACGACCGCCGCGGCAGCCATGAAGGTCGTCAGCATCGCCATCCGCGACACCGCCGGGGCCAGTCGATCGGCCTCGGCCCGGTTCGAGGCGGAGATGGCCGGGTAGAGCATGGCGCTGATCGAATCCGGCACGTAGAAGGTCATCTCCGCGATCCGGACCGCCATGTAGTAGGCGGCGATGATCTTCAGATCGCCCAGCATCCAGCTCAGCAACAGCACATCGGCTCGATAGCTGAAGAAGCTCGTGATGCTCTGCGGGTAGAGCTTGAGCCCATAGCGGGCGAATTCGCCAAAGGGGACTGGTCCACTCAGCGTTCCCTCGGTGCGTCGTGCCAGCTTGTGGACCTCGTAGACAACGGCGATGGCGCCGGCTCCGTTCGCGATGAGGTACGCGGCGATGGCGCCGCTAACACCGAAGGGAACGAACCCGAGGAGGAGCGCGGTCAGGATCAGCATTGCCGCCGCAACGGCGACCTGGATCCGGTTGTAGGCACGGTTCTCGCCGTGCGTGTAGAGGATCCCGGCGCCGAATTGCGTGAGGAGCAGCATCGGCACAGCCACGAGCATCAGTCGAAGCAGATCGTCGGAGGCGGTGGCATCCGATCCCGCAAGGGCCTTGAGAGCGGTCGTTTCGAGCACAGGCAGAGCCACGATCGCAGCCGCCGCGAGGGCCAACGAGATTGCGGCCGTCAGCCCCAGCTCGATCCGCTGCAATGACTTCACCGACCCGCCCCGGCCGGCCATGTAGGTCATCGCGGCCGGCATCCCCAGCTGGCCGAAGGCGAAGAGCAGGCCGACCCAGGTCAGCAGCACTCCGTACTCACCGTATTGAGCGGTGCTGAGGAGAACCAGGGCGAGGAACAAAGTGGCCCCGCCCATCACGAACTGGGCGATCTTCGTGGCGAAGATCACGACCACTCGCGACGCGAAGAGCGACGTGTCGTTGGCCCAGCCGGCGCGCTTCGGGAGCGCGTCGGCATCGGGCCCGGGCGCCTGGGGAGTTGACGGCATGGCGGGAATATACAGTGTCGATGGCCCCCGACCGGAGCGGGCCACACTCCGACCGAGTAGGATCGGCGCCGATGAGAGCACCCGGCCTCAACCATGCCTGACCCCGTCCAGCGAGTCGCCGGCTTCTTCCTCGCGATCCTGACCGCGCCGCTTCTACTGGCCCTGGGGCTGGCAGTCCGTCTGGAGACGTCCGGGCCGGTCCTCTTCCGGGCCGAGCGAGTGGGGGCGGGCGGTCGGCCGTTCAGATGCCTCAAGCTTCGGACCATGCGCGCCAACCGCCCCGACGAGGGACCGGGCATCACGCGCGGCCGGGACGATCGCATCACCCGAGTCGGCAGCCTGCTCCGCCGCTTCCGCCTGGACGAGCTGCCCCAGCTGTGGAACGTGGCCGGTGGCCAGATGCGACTCGTTGGGCCGCGGCCCGAGGACCCGCGCTACGTGGACCTCGACCTGCCGTTCCACCGCGAGGTCTTCACCGCCAGGCCGGGGATCGCCGGCCTGACGCAGCTCGTGTATCACGACGAGGGCCGGCTTCTCGACGACTCTTCGGACCCCGACGCGCACTACCGCGAGAAGATCCTGCCGCGCAAGGTCGCCATCGACGCCGCATATCTTCGCCACCGGTCCACTAAGCTCGACCTGTGGATCCTGGCCCACACGCCGCTGGCGTTGATGGGTCGCCCGATCCGCCTGCCAGCCACCCTCCAGGCAGCGATTGAGGAACCGACCGATGCGTAACTTCCTCCTGCGCGGCCGCCACCTCTTCATCTACGACGTCGCCGCGACCGCGATCGCGATCGTCCTGGCGTTCCTGCTGCGGTTCGACCTGGCCAGTTTCGGCCCGTCGCTGACTCAGGCCATGCCGGCCGCCCTCGCGCCGCTCTTCGTGATGCCGGTGGTATTCGTCGCCTTCGGCCTGTATCGACGAGAGTGGCGCTACGCGTCGGTGCAGGAGATGTACCTGATCGTCTTCGCGGTCGTGGTCGGGACCGCGATTGCGGCCCTTGTCTTCCTGGGCCTCGTTGCCCTCAACTTCCCAGGCACGCACGGCTACCCACGCTCGGTCTTCGCCGTCGAAGCGCTCCTGGAACTCGCTTTCGTGGGCGGCGCACGCTTCGCCGTTCGGGCCAGCCTCGAACGACGCGGCCTCTCGGGCGGGACCGACGAGGAGCTGGGCCTCGTCCCGACGATC
Organism: Chloroflexota bacterium; assembly: GCA_003171255.1. GTDB lineage: Bacteria > Chloroflexota > Limnocylindria > Limnocylindrales > CSP1-4 > Fen-1039. The sequence continues at coordinate 18,758 of PMYK01000047.1, read as the reverse complement.
GTCTACGGCGCCGGCGAGACGGGAGCTACCGTCGCCAGATTGGCGGCTCGCGATCCCGCGACTCACCTCAACGTCGTCGGCTTCATCGATGACGACCCGGCCAAGCGTGGGTCGAGGCTCCTTGGCAAGCGCGTCTTCGGGGGACCCGAGGCGCTGGACAAGGCCGCTCGCGACACCCACGCAAAGCAGCTGCTGGTGGCCATGCCGACCGCATCGGGCACTGCCATCCGCCGCGTCTTCGAGCGCGGACGAGAGCTGGGTCTCGAGGTCCGGACCGTCCCCCACCCTCGCGAGCTGCTGTCGGGCGACTCTCTGGCCAGCCGGATTCGCCGCGTCAGCGTCGACGACCTGCTTCGCCGCGAACCGGTGGAGATCGACACAGATGCTGTGGCCGGCTACCTGAACGGGTCGAGCGTCCTGGTCACGGGCGGCGGCGGATCGATCGGCAGCGAGCTGGTCCGCCAGATCATGGACGTCGGCCCGCGGCTGATCACCGTCGTCGACAACCATGAGGAGGCCCTCTGGTCGATCGAGCGCGAGCTGGCCGAGCGGCTGGCGGCCAACCCCGGCGTCACCTTCGAACCCGTCCTGGCGGACATCCGCTCCCAGGACGCCGTCGACGTCGTGATCGGCCACGCCAAGCCGGACGTCGTCTTCCACGCGGCGGCGCTCAAGCACGTGCCGATGGTGGAGCACGCGCCGGCGGAGGGGGCACTTACCAACGTCTTCGGGTCGCGCAACGTCATCTCCGCCTGCGAGCGGCTCGGCGTCAAGCGCTTCGTGCTGATCTCCACGGACAAGGCCGTTGAGCCGATTTCGGCCATGGGCGCCACCAAGCGCCTGGCCGAGCTCCTGACCGTGGCCAGCGCCCGGCGCACGGGTCGACCGTTCGTGGCCGTCCGGTTCGGCAACGTGCTTGGCTCGAGCGGCAGCGTCATCCCGATATTCCAGCGGCAACTGGAGCAGGGCAAGCCGATCACGATCACACACGCCGAGGCCACGCGGTACTTCATGACGATCCCCGAGGCCGTCAGCCTGGTCCTGCAGGCCGGATCGAGCCCAGACAGCGGCGTCATCTTCGTCCTCGACATGGGCGATCCGGTCAAGATCGTCGACCTGGCCCGGGACCTGATCCACCTTTCGGGCATCGCCGAGGGTCGGGTGCCGATCGTCTACACGGGCCTCCGGGCCGGAGAGCGTCTGCACGAAGCCCTCGCGTACGACCACGAGACGACCGAAAGGACCGGCCACGAGTCGATAATGCGGGTCCGAGCCAGCGCGGTCGGCCCCGTCGGCGAGGCGCTCGAGAAGCTGCTCGCCGAGCTCGAGTCGGCGGCGCGGCGTCACGACGACGATCAAGTCCGCGAGCTTCTCCGGACAGTGGCTGCCCTGGGCCGACCGGCACCGGAGGGCAAAGGGTGAGCATTCCCGATGGAGCCGGCTCGGTGCCGGCCCGCAAGATCCCCTTCCATCGCCCATCGCTCGGCAACGCCGAGCGCGACGCGGTCCTGGAAGTCCTCGAATCGCGCTGGCTCACCACGGGCCAGAAGACCGTGGACTTCGAGGAGGCCGTGCGGGCCCGCATCGGCTGCGGCCATGCAGTCGCCGTCAACTCGGCCACGGCTGCGCTGCACCTCATCCTCGAGGCGCTGGGGGTTCGGGCGGGCGACGAGGTCGTCGTCCCGACCTACACCTTCGCCTCGTGCGGCGAGACCGTGCGCTACCTGAATGCCCGGCCACGGCTCGCGGACGTCGATGCCGTCACCTTCAATGCCACCGCCGCGACGATCGAGGCGCAGCTCCGCCCCGAGACTAAGGCGATCATGGTGGTCCACTTCGCGGGCCTGATGGCCGACATGGAGCCCATCCTGGAGCTCGCCCGGAGCCGCAACCTGCCGGTCATCGAGGATGCGGCCCATGCCCTGCCCTCCAGCCGCGAAGGCCGCCAGGCGGGAACGGTCGGCACCGCCGGCGCGCTCAGCTTCTACGCCACCAAGACCGTGACCACCGGCGAGGGCGGGATGATCGTGACCGACACGGCCCAGATCGCCGATCGGGCCCGCTCGATGCGGCTCCACGGCCTGACCCGCGACGCCTGGAAGCGCTACTCGGGTGGCGGCAGCTGGTACTACGAGATCGAGGACGTGGGCTTCAAGTACAACCTGACCGACCTGGCCGCGGCCATCGGCCTGGTCCAGCTGGAGCGGGCGGAGTCGACGAGACTGGAGCGCGAGCGCGTGGCCCGGCGCTACGAGCAGGCATTCGCGGCCTCGAGCATCGCCGATCTGGTCGAGCTACCCCTGATGCCGCGACCCAACGAGGTCCACGCCTGGCACCTCTTCCCGATCCGGCTCCGCCTCGATCGCATCAAGATCACCAGGGCCGAGACCATCGACCGGCTGGCCGGGGCCGGCATCGGCACGAGCGTCCACTTCATCCCGCTGCATCTGCACCCGTACTACCGACGCATGTACGGCTACGCGCCCGACGACTTGCCGGTGGCGAACCTGCAGTTCGAGCGGGAGATCTCCTTGCCGATCTATCCCGACCTCACGGACGGCGAGGTCGACTACGTCGTGGAGCGGCTTGAGGGGATCCTGCGGCCGCTTTAGCGCGAGGGCGTCGACCTCGCTGGCCACGGCACCCGATCCGGTTCGGGTGCGCATGCTGACGGCTCAGGCCGGACAGGTGTTCTCGGCCGCAGGCTTGCCGGACCAGAGACTGTCCTTGCCGAAGAGCTGGACCGACAGGGCCGAAAGCTTGGAGTTGAACAGGCACAGGGCGCCGTTGGGCAAGTACTCCGAATAGCTCTGGTCCGGGCTGAGCACGACCTGCTTGATGTTGTCGCTGGGGATCTTCTGCCCGATGTCCAGGTAGTTGGCCACCTGATCGGCCGGGAAATTGGTGGTCACACTCGATCCTAGCGTTGAGATCAAGCCCGGCAGGTTCAGGATCTGGCCTGGCTGAGCCATCTTGTGCATCAATTCGACCAGGACCTGCTGCTGGCGCGACGACCTTCCGAAGTCGTTGTCGCCTGGACTCTTTCGCGATCTCACGTAGGCGAGCGCGTGCCTGCCGTCGAGGTGCTGCGCTCCCGCGGCGAGGTAGAAGCCGAACCGTGAGCCGTCCAGCCAGTCGTAACTACCGTCGTTGATCACGGCCGGATTGACGACATCGATCCCGCCGACCGAGTCGATCATCTTTACGAACCCGCCCAGATCCATCGCGGCGTAGTAGTCGATATGGATGCCCACGAGGTAGCCCACCTCGTTCACCAGGGTCATGTAGGGGCTATCGGGCGACCCGACGATCCCTTCTTTGACCACGTTCGTTGGTACGGTATTGAGCCTGAGCCAGGACGGAACCACGTTGTGGCTACCGAAGTAGAGAGGGAAGCTCGTGCTGTCGCGAGGGACGCTGACCATCTGGACCGAGTTCGTGATCGGATCGTAGCTGACGACCATGAGCGAGTCGTACAGCGTCTCGCCCCGGCCCGGAGCGGAGTCGAAGCCTGTGAACAAGATGGTCACGCGGCTGCCAATCGAGGGAGTCTTGACCGGGGTCGCTGTAGGTCCAGCCGTCTCTCCGACAACCAGGCTCGGCTTCGGAGTGGTCAGGTCGATAGCGGAAGGGTGGTCGTTGAAGGCATGGCCATCGGCGTCGTAGGTCACCGCCAGAACGTAGCCAGCGCCGGCGTGGCTCAAGACCACGACTCCCACGAGGGCTACCAGGACCAGCCTGTCGAGCAGAAGCTGGCGCGACTTGCGCTGCTCGCCGCTCATGAAGGCATACACGACTGCCACGAGCCGCCAGACGCCAACCAGGATGACGACCGCGATCGCGGCAAGGCACACGCCCTGATCGACGAAACGCCCGGCAAAAGCCACTGTCCCTCGGCGTAGCTCATACGCCAGCAGCAAAAGGACGAACATCGGGGGTACGGCGAAGAGCGCCGCCATGCGGCGGTTCCGGAGGTAGAGCTGTCCAAGGCCGGGCCACAAGAAGGAAAGCAGGGCTGCCAACGATGGCGAACGTCTGCGACCCCTCGCAGTCGGCGGTTTCTCATCCAAATCGCCGGGACTCTATCACATTCCCGGCCTGCTGGGCCGCTTCAGGGTTTCGACGACGCGAGTAGAATGGATCGGCGTCGAGTTTGGAGGCCCACTCGCAGCGCACGTTCTGGCACGCGGCCCGATCGGCGAGACCGGGGACTAGTGTTCGCGTCGCCCAGACATAGGTAGGAGGTCGGGGGAATGATTCGACGCCACGCCCTCGCATTCCGTACAACCCTGATGCTGGCGGACGGGGGCCTTGCAATCGGGCTTGCGTTCCTGCTCTCCGTTGTCCGGTTCGGCCAGGGCGACGTGCTCCCCAGCCTGCGCTCGGCCCTGCCGGACGCCCGAGCCGTAATCGTGGTGTTCGCCGGGGCTTGGGTCTCGGTCCTGTGGATGCACGGTCTGTACCGCTCCCGGGCCCGGTGGACATTCCGTAGCGAGGCGGGCGACATCATTCGGGCGACGCTGACCTTCGCCATCGCGACGCTCGCGTTCCTTTACGTCTTCAAGCTGCCGGACGTGAGCCGACTGCTATTGATCTACCTCTTCCCGTCGATGGCGGCAATGGCGCTCGTCACGCGGATCGGCCTGCGGCTGGCTCTGGCGAAACTTCGAGGAAGCGGCCGGAACACTCGTTTCATGCTGGTGGTGGGCGCAAATGGACAAGCCCAGAAGTTCGCCGATCTGGTCGAGTCCCATCATGAGCTTGGGATCAAGGTCGTCGGCCATTTGATGGGCACGTCCACGGACAACGGTGTCGTTCTCAGCCGGACACTGCTTGGGTCCGTGGACGACCTGGTCACGATCCTGCACTCCGAGGTCATCGACGAGGTCGCCATCTGCCTTCCACTGTCCGTCCAGGAGGTGATCGACGAGGTCGCGCTCCTGTGCGAGGAAGAGGGCAAGATCGTGCGCATCCCGGTCGCTGTTCTGGAGCGGACGCTCAGCAGCGGACGGATCGAGGAGATCGACGGGCTGCCCATCCTCTCGCTGATCACCGGACCCGACCGGGTCGTAGGCCTGGCGGCGAAGCGCGTCCTTGACATCGTGGGCAGTGCGTTCCTGCTCGTCGTGCTGTCGCCGCTGTTTGCGCTCCTTGCCCTCCTGGTCAGGCTGGACTCGCCGGGCAACGCCTTCTTCCGACAGGCGCGAGTCGGGCTGCACGGGCGGTCGTTCCAGGTCTTGAAGCTTCGCACCATGTGCGCCGAGGCGGAAGGTCAGCTCGATGAGCTGCGAGGCTTCAACGTCATCAAGGGTCAAGCTTTCAAGATGGAGCGCGACCCGCGCGTCACCCGCGTCGGGCGGTTCCTGCGCTCCACGTCGCTCGACGAGCTGCCGCAGCTGTGGAACGTTCTGCGCGGGCAGATGAGTCTGGTTGGTCCCCGGCCCCCACTCCCCTGCGAGGTGGCGGAATACGATGTCTGGCATCGGCGCCGCCTCTCCATGAAGCCGGGGATGACGGGTCTCTGGCAAATCGCCGGCCGCCGCGAGCCCGAGTTCGACAGCTGGGTGGAGAAGGATCTCGAGTACATCGACCGGTGGTCGTTCTGGCTGGACCTCAAGATCATCGCCCGAACGGTTCCGGCGATGCTGGCCGGCAGCGGCAGGTGATGCCGGCGACTGTCGTCGAAGCCTTATCGCTGGGCGTCCGCCGCGTCGAGAACGCGTCCGGGACGGGCCGCGAAGGCTCCTAGCGGTGCCAAAACTGTCTCGAGCCGCCAGATCGATCGGCCTGACGCTCCTGCGGGAGTTCTTGATCGAGGAACGCCCGGTCGTGCCCGACGCACCCGAACAGGCCGATTACCGCGGCTTCCTGTTCGCCGCCCCGTCGCCGGGCGCCCTGCGCCCGGGCTCAGCTAGGCATCGCCGGACGGACGCTGGATCCACGTCCGGAGCGGAATGACTCGGGACGCCAGGGACACCGCCTTGAGTACCCTCGAGCGGACTCCGAAACGCTGTCGGTAGCAGGCCAGGGTCGTCACTGCGGCCTGGACCCGCTCCAGCCGCGATAACGTCCTCGCGCCAATCACCGCCCGCAGGTGGGCGTCCCTGACTTGCCGCATATGCTGCACATAAGGCAACTTCACGCGCTCCGGCGCCGCGGTCGGGTTGAGGTCGGCGATTATCCGAAGTCGCTCCTCCTCGAAGGTCTCCTCGGCTCGATTCTGGCGGCGAAAGTAGAGCGGCTCCTCGACCCTCTCGACGGTTCCCAGCAGAACCATTCTGGCCAGCATCAGAAGATCCGGGCCGAATATGTCCGCGAAGCCGCCGGCACCGCGAAAAGCGTCCAGCCGACCCACGCCGTAGATCATGTTGCAGGCGTGGAGATTCCAGATGAGGCGCCGATACCTGGCCATGGCCGAGCGGTCCCGAAGGTCTATCCGATCATTCATGACCTCGAGAGGCCGGCCCTCCATGCTCGTCAGGGTCGTCTGCGGGTAGGCCAGGACCGCCTGCGGGTTTGCCTCCAGGACTGCCACGCACCGAGATAGGAACGTTGGAGCCCACAGGTCATGATCCGCCGCGAACGCGAAGTACGGACCCCTGGCGAGCTCCAGGACCCGGTTGAAGTTCGCGGCCGCGCCCCGATTGGCCGGGCTTCTCTCATATCTAATCTGGGGATACCGACCGGCGTACGATCGGACGATCCGTTCGGTCTCGTCAGTCGAGCAGTTGTCGCTGATCACCAGCTCCCAGTTCGAATAGTCCTGGCTGAGCAGCGAGTCCAGCGACTCGGCCAGGTAGCGGGCGCCGTTGTATGTGGGCATGCCGACGCTGACGAGTGGCGCGCGCTGGTCCAAACGAGACCTCCGACCGAAGGTTGCCGATCGGCCACCCGGGGGTTCCTGATCGGGCATAATCGTTCGCGTGAAAGTAGTCATCCTTGCCGGAGGACAGGGTACACGGCTGGCCGAGGAGACGGAGACCCGCCCCAAGCCGATGGTCGACATCGGGGGCCGGCCGATTCTCTGGCACATCATGAAGCACTACGCGCAGTATGGGTTCACGGAATTCGTCATCGCGTTGGGCTACCGGGCCGATGACGTCAAGCGATTCTTCGTGGACTACATCTCGCTGAACGGGGACATGACGGTAGAGCTCAGGGATCGGGCGGTGCAGCGCCACGAGCCGGAGCGGGACGCCTGGACCGTTCACCTGGTCGACACCGGCCTGGACACCAACACCGGCGGTCGTGTCGGGCGGCTGCGGGCCTGGCTCGGGGACGAGCCGTTCCTCCTGACCTACGGCGACGGCGTCGCCGACGTGGACCTGTCGCGTCTCGTCGAAGTACACCGCGCCTCGGGCAAGCTGGTCACCGTCACGGCGGTGAGGCCTCCTTCGCGGTTCGGTGGGTTGAGCTTCGACGCGAACGGCTCGGTCCACTTCATCGAGAAGCCGCAGATCGGCGAGGGTTGGATCAACGGCGGCTTCATGGTCCTCCAGCCCGAAGTCCTCGACTACATCCCCGGGGACCAGACGAACCTCGAGGCCGACGTCCTCGAGAGGATCTCCAACGAGGGTCGGCTGGCAGCCTACCGCCACGAGGGCTTCTGGCAGTCGATGGATACATTGCGCGACGTCCGCTACCTTCGTGCGCTGTGGGCCGCTCAGACGGCGCCGTGGGCGACGTGGCGGTAGGAGACGACAGCCGCGGCCACTGGTCCGGCCGCACGGTTCTCATCACCGGGGCGGCCGGCCTGTTGGGCGGATGGGTCGCGCGCGAGCTCCTCGAATCCGGGGCCTCGGTCCTGGGCCTCGACGTCGCCTGGGACAGTCCGCGGGCCACCACTCCGCCGGCGGGCGTAGAGAGGATCGACGGCGACGTTCGAGACACGCCCCTGCTCCGTGACCTCCTGCGGCGCCGGGCCATCGATACCGTCATTCACCTGGCAGCCCAGACGCTGGTCGGGCCGGCGATCGAAGACCCGGTCGACACCTTCAGCAACAACATTGAGGGCAGCTGGAGCGTGCTCGAGGCCTGTCGCAACGCTGGCAACGCGGGCAGCGGCGACGGCAAGGGCGGCGTGCGCCGGATCGTCGTCGCCTCGTCGGACAAGGCCTACGGCGATGCCTCCGGCCGGCCGTATCGAGAGGAGATGGCGCTCCGGCCCCACCATCCCTACGACACGTCCAAGGCCGTGACCGACCTCCTGGCGCAGACGTACGGCTACACGTACGGGCTGCCGGTCGCCATCACGAGATGCGGCAACCTCTACGGCGGCGGCGACCTGAACTGGAGCCGGATCATCCCCGGCACGATCCGCTCGGTCGTCGAAAGAGAGGCGCCGGTCATCCGGTCCGACGGGTCCTTCGTGCGCGACTACCTGTACGTTCGGGACGCCGCCGCGGGCGTCGTGGCGCTGGCCGATGCCGTGGGCGAGCAGCCCGAGATTGCCGGGACGGCCTTCAATTTCGCCGCCGGCGTCCGACTGCCCGTCATCGAGGTCGTGCGCCGGATCCTCACTCTGATGGGCTCCGAGCTCGAGCCGGTCATCCTGGGCCTGCCGCTCAAGGAGATCCCCGAGCAACGCGTCTCCGCGGCCCGGGCAAGGCGCGTCCTGGGCTGGCGACCGCGGTCGACCGTCGAGTCGGGCCTGCTCGAGACCATCGAGTGGTACCGGTCCTATCTGACGAAGGCCGCATGAAGGCGACTGCCTGCCGCGGTTGCGGAAGATCCGGCCTGGAGGTCGTGCTCGACCTTGGGGACATGCCGCTCGCCAACGCCATTCTCGAGGAGAGCGATCTGGGCCGGCCCGAGCCGCGGTACCCGCTGGCGCTGGCCTACTGCCCCGACTGCTGGCTGGTCCAGATAACCGAGACGGTCGCGCCGGACCTCCTCTTCCGGGACTACACGTACTTCTCCTCGGTTTCGGACGCGTTCGTCGAGCACGCCCGCGGGATCGCCGAACGGCTGATCGCCGAGCGGAGTCTCGGTTCCGACAGCCTGGTCGTGGAGCTGGCCAGCAACGACGGCTATCTGCTGCAGCACTATGCCCGGGCCGGCGTGCCGGTCCTGGGCATCGACCCGGCTCGAAACGTGGCCGAGGTGGCCACCGCTCGCGGCGTCCCCACTCTGGCCGAGTTCTTCACCCGCGACCTGGCAGACGAGCTGGCCGGCAGCGGCCGGACGGCCGACGTGATCCACGCCAACAACGTCATCGCCCACGTGCCCGATCTCAACGGTTTCGTGGCCGGCATCGCGCGCATCCTCAAGCCGGGCGGCGTCGCCGTCATCGAGACGCCCTACCTGCGCGAGCTGGTGGAGCGGCTCGAGTTCGACACGATCTATCACGAGCACGTCTTCTACCACTCGCTCACGGCCCTGTCGCGCGTCTTCGAGCGCAACGGGCTGACCGTCGTGGACGTCGAGCGCATCTCGGTCCACGGCGGATCCCTGCGCGTCTTCGCCATGCGCTCGGAAGCGGCCGAGCCCAGCGAAGCCGTTCGCTCGCTTCTGGCCGAAGAGACGGCCGTGGGCCTGTGCAGCCCCGAGTACTACGCCGCCTTCGCCGGCCGCGTGGAGGCTCTGGGTCGCGAGCTGCGGGCGGCCCTGGAGGACCTGCGGGCAAAGGGCCATACCGTCGCCGCGTACGGGGCCGCGGCAAAGGGCGCCGTGCTTCTGAACGCCTTCGACATCGGCCCGGACCTGATCTCGTTCGTAGCCGATCGGAGCCCCTACAAGCAGGGCTACCTGATGCCGGGCGTGCATATCCCGATCGTCGGCCCCGAGCAACTGGTGGCCCGGCGGCCGGAGGAGTGCCTGCTCCTGGCCTGGAACTTCGCCGACGAGATCCTGGCCCAGCAAGCCGAGTACCGGCGCCTCGGTGGCAGGTTCATCATTCCGGTTCCAAAGCTGACATTGGTGTGACGATGATCGATGGCGTGCTCGTGGTTCCCCTCAAACGCATCCCGGACGAGCGCGGGACTGTCCTGCACATGCTCAAGCGGACGGACCCGCATTTCATCGAGTTCGGCGAGATCTACTTCTCCACGATCTACCCGGGTCTCGTCAAGGGCTGGCACAAGCATGCCCAGATGACCCTCAACTACGCCTGCATCCACGGCCGCATAAAGCTCGTCCTGTTCGACGACAGAGAAGGGTCGCCCACCAAGGGCGAGCTCATGGAGATCTTCCTGGGCCCGGACAACCACAGCCTCGTGCAGATTCCGCCGGGCGTGTGGAATGGCTTCAAGGGCCTGGGCAGCGAGACCGCGATCGTCGCCAACTGCTGCACGCACCCCCACGACCCGAGCCGCTCGATCCGCCTCGACCCGTTCGACAACGACATTCCCTACGACTGGGAAGTCCGCCAGCATTGATGCGCATCCTGCTGACCGGAGCCACAGGCTTCATCGGGGCGCACGTCGCACGAGCGCTGATCGACCGAGGCGTCGAAGTGCACGCCATGACTCTGCCGGGCGCGTCCCGCTACCGGATCGCCGACGTCGCGTCGCAACTGGAGCTGCTCGAGGGCGACCTGGCCGACGCGAGCTGGGTTCGCGACGCCATCGGGTCGATCGCGCCGGACGCAGCCATTCACCTGGCCTGGTACGCCGAGCCGCGGTCGTACCTGCGCGCGGTGCCGGAGAACCTCACCTCGCTTCGGGGTGGGATCAACCTCCTCGAGGCGCTGGCCCGGGGCGGCACATGCCGCCGCGTGGTGGTGGCCGGCACGTGCCTCGAGAATCTGGATACTCCCGCACCCACGATCTACGCGGCGGCAAAAGCGGCCCAGCACCACCTTGCCGGCGGTTTCGCCGAGGGATCGATGAGCGCGGCCTGCGCTCACATCCACTACCTCTACGGGCCCTGGGAAGATGAGCGGCGGGTCATCCCAATGGTCACCCGATCGCTCCTTCGCGGCGAGCAGATCGACGTGACCGACGGACTGCAGTCTCGCGACTATCTGCATGTCGCGGATGTCGCCGACGCGCTCTGCCGGATCGTCGAGAGCGACCTGACCGGCCGCGTCGACGTATGCACCGGCATGCCGGTGAGGCTCAGGGACGTCTTCGAGGAGATCGCCCGGGCGACCGGCAAGCCGGCCCTGCTCCGGATCGGGGCCCTGGCGGGTTCCGAGACGATGGCCTGGCCCGCCACCGGCGATCCAGCCGCGCTGCTGTCCACCGGGTGGCGGCCGCGCTACGACCTGCCGCAAGGAATCCAAGAAACCACCGCCTGGTGGGCCACGCGTGACAGGATCAACCAGCGAAGGAATCGACCGTAGTCAGCCAGCCCGACAGGTTGATCCTGTTCGCACGGCCGAGGGCGAGCGGGAAAGCCACCCGGCGAGCCGCCGCATCACCCTCATCGAGGGCAGCTCGACCGACACGTCCACCCTGGAGGCAGTGAGCGACTTCCTGACGGCCCACCCGGACTTCGAGGTAGACCGAAGCTACGAGCGCCTGGCGACTACCTATTGCCGGAGTGGGTTCCTTCGAAGGACCGCGCCCACCTCCTAGGGTTCTGGCTTGGGGGGTTGCCGCATGCACGCTCGGCCCGCGGCGGGCAAAGCGACAGGCACAAGCAGCCCGATGCTAGGATTGGAACCGGAGTCCTGCCCAAGATAGGGGCGCATCTATCGTTCGACAGCCTGCGGGCTGACGCCGTCAGTCGCTTCGCCAACTTGTCAGTCGTTTCGTCAACCAGAGCGAATCGTGCGGATCGTCGCTTGCCCGGGCTGGGCAATCTGGCGTTGCGCGATCGGATGAGGACCGTCATGTTCAACCGCTCGTCGGTGCCGCCGCTCCGGCTCGGACTGGCCGTAGCCGTGGCAGCCTTGCCAGGCAAGGCAGCGTACCGCCCCCGCTTGCGCCGGCTCGTACCGGCGGCTCTGCTCGCCGTGGCTATCTGGTTGCCGTCGGTCGCGAGTCCACCCATCGTGCACGCGGCCACTTGCACGGGTTGGTCCAGTACGACCATGCCGCCACCCACGATCCGGGTCCTGCGAACTGGGACTGGAGTGGTCGAGATGGTCGACTTCAAGACCTACGTCAAGGTCGTAATGGCTGCGGAGTGGCCCTCCACATGGTCCTTGGAGTCACTCAGGGCCGGAGCGGTAGCCATCAAGCAGTACGCCTGGTACTACGCGATGCACTGGCGAGGTGGAAGCGGCACGGGCGGCTGTTATGACGTCGTGGACAACAACAACGACCAGATCTACCAGCCCGGAACGTACACACCAGCCGCCAGCCACGTCCAGGCCGTCGAGAGCACCTGGTCCGAGTCGATCTCGAAGGGTGGCGTCTTTGTGTTCACCGGCTACCGACCGGGAACCAACGTCGCCTGCGGAGCGGATGCGCACACGCTGGGGAACTACCTGATGCAGCACAGTGCCCTCAACTGTGCCATCGCCGGAAACACAGGCGAGCAGATCCTCGAAATCTACTATGGCCCCGGGTTGGTGATACAAGGAGCCCCAACGCCACCGGACGCTCCGACGAGTGTGACGGCGGTTGGTCATGACGCTTCCGCACAGGTGAGTTGGTCCGCGCCGGCCTCCGACGGTGGCTCGGCGATTACCGCCTATACCGCGACGTCGACGCCCGATGGGTGGACCTGCACAACGCCGGTCGCCTTGAGCTGCGCGGTCGGTGGGCTGGTGAATGGCACGGCCTACACCTTCATCGTGACCGCGACGAATGCCGCTGGGACAGGGCCTGCCTCAGTCGCTTCAAATAGCGTCACCCCGACGACCGTAGCCGGTGCCACATACCACCCGCTCGCTCCCGCCCGCCTGCTCGACACCCGCTCCGGCAACGGCCTCTCCGGCAAGCTGTCGGCCAACGCGCCCGCCACGTTCCAGGTAACCGGCCGTGGCGGCGTTCCGACCGGCGCTACCGGCCTCACAGGCAACCTAACGGTCACAGGCTCGAGCGCGGGCTGGGCTATCTATCTAGGACCCGATTCGAATCCGAGCCCGACTAGCTCGACGATCAACTTCAAGGCGGGCGACATCCTGGCCAATGGCCTGACCGTCGCTCTGAGTGCGACCGGCACCCTATCCGCCACCTACATCTCGACCGCCGGCAACACGACCGATCTCGTCTTCGACGTGACCGGCTACTTCACACCCGATGCGAGTGGCGCCACATACCACCCGCTCGCTCCCGCCCGCCTGCTCGACACCAGAGCCGGCAACGGTCTCTCCGGCAAGCTGTCGGCAAACAAGCCGGCCACCTTCGCGGTCACCGGCCGTGGCGGCGTTCCCGCGGGCGCCACCGCAGTCACGGGCAACCTCACGGTCACAGGCTCCAGCTCTGGCTGGGCTATCTATCTAGGGCCAGATCCAGTAGCGAGTCCGACTAGCTCGACGATAAACTTCAGGGCGGGCGACATCCTGGCCAACGGCCTGACCGTCGCCCTGAGTGCCACCGGCAGCCTATCCGCCACCTACATCTCGACCGCCGGCAAAACCACCGATCTCGTCTTCGACGTCACCGGCTACTTCACGCCCGATGCGAGTGGCGCTACATACCACCCGCTCGCTCCCGCCCGCCTGCTCGACACCAGAGCCGGCAACGGTCTCTCCGGCAAGCTGTCCGCGAACACCCCGGCCACCTTCGCGGTCACCGGCGGTGGCGGCGTTCCCGCGGGCGCCACCGCAGTCACGGGCAACCTCACGGTCACAGGCTCGAGCTCGGGCTGGGCTATCTATATAGGACCAGATCCGATTGCGAGCCCGACTAGCTCGACGATCAACTTCGTCACGGGTGACGTCAAGGCCAACGGCCTGACCGTCGCCCTGAGTGCGACCGGCACCCTATCCGCCACCTACATCTCGACCGCCGGCAAAACCACCGATCTCGTCTTCGACGTGACTGGCTACTTCACGCCGTAGGCGTGAAGCGCCGGCTCGCATCGGCGGTCCGCTCGCTGCCGTCTCATTTAGGGCCTGCTGCGGGGCGACCCTTGTGATCGTCGATGAACTCGGCTTTGCCCCGCTCGACGATACCGGCTTCCAGCCACTGGCCGTTCGAGGAGTGGGGCCGCTTCTTGCCGGAACACTCGAGCGCAGTTGCCCGGCGACGACCATCTGACCCGGCCATGGGTGGGGACCTGGACGCAATCGGTCGTCGCAACACAGGGAACCAACGTCGCATGCGGAGCGGGTGCGCACACCCTGGGTGGGAATCAGTTGATGCGGCGCGGCGCCCTCAACTGTGGCCCGCTACGGCGTGAAGTAGCCGGTCACGTCGAATACCAGGTCGGTCGTATTGCCGGCAGAGGACATGTAGGTCGCGCTCAGGGTGCCGCTCAGGCTGCCACCTGAACCAAGGCCAACGGTCAGCCCGTTGGCTAAGGTATCGCCCGCCTTGAAGTTGATCGTTGAGCTAGCCGGGCTCGCGATCGGAGATGGTCCGAGGAAGACCGCCCAGGCGCTGGTCTCGTTGACCACGGTGACGTTGCCCGTGACGGCCGTGGCGCCCGCAGGAACGTCGCCACGGCCGCTCACCGCGAACGTTCGGGGCGTGTTGGCTGACAGCTTGCCCGAGAGGCCGTTGCTGGATCTGGTGTCCAGCAGGCGGGCAGGGGCAACGGCCACGTACTCGGCGCCGCTGGCATCGGCCGTGAAGTAGCCGGTCACGTCGAATACCAGGTCGGTCGTGTTGCCGGCGGTCGAGATGTAGGTCGCGCTCAGAGTGCCGGCCGGGCTAAGAGCAACGGCCAGGCCGTTGGCCAGGATGTCGCCTGCCGTGAAGTTGATCGTCGAGCTCGTCGGGCTCGCAATCGGATATGGTCCGAGGTAGACGGCCCAGGAGCTGGTCTCGTTGACCACGGTGAGGTTGCCCGTGACTGCGGTAGCGCCCACGGGAACGCTGCCACGGCCGGTGACCGCGAAGGTGGCCGGGGTGTTCGCGGACAGCTTGCCGGAGAGGCCGTTGCCGGAGCGGGTGTCGAGCAGGCGGGCAGGCGCCATCGGGTGGTAGGTGGCGCCACTCGCATCGGGCGTGAAGTAGCCGGTCACGTCGAAGACGAGATCGGTCGTGTTGCCGGCCGTCGAGATGTAGGTGGCGCTCAGGCTGCCGGTGGCGGATAGAGCGACGGTCAGGCCGTTGGCCCTGACCTGACCCGCGGTGAAGTTGATCGTCGAGCTCGTCGGGCTCGCAATCGGATCTGGTCCGAGGTAGACGGCCCAGGAGCTGGTCTCGTTGACCACGGTGACGTTGCCGGTGACAGCCGTCGCGTTGGAAGGCACGCCGCCCAGGCTGCCGACCTGGAACGTGGCCGGAGTGTTGGCGGACAACGGCGCCATGAGGCCGTTGCCGTCACGGCTGTCGAGGACGCGGGCCGGCGTGATTGGGTGGTATGTGGCACCGGTAGGGACCGGAGGAAGGGGGCCTGGTCCGACCGGAGGAAGGGCGGCTGGGGCAGTGAAGGCGGCCGTGCCATTCGGTGTGCCCAGCCCCGTCGGACCGTCGTAGCCGGCAACACCGTTGCAGAGGTTCGTGACGGTACAGTTATTCCAGGTGACGTCATTGTTGCCACCGACGACGTCGTTCAAGCCGGCGGAATCTCCGTACAGGTAGCTCGCCGGATAGGTTCCGGCCGCCGGACTGCCGGCGAGAGCAAAGGTCGCGGCGATGATCGGCGACGCGGCGCTGGTGCCACCCGCGACTTGCCAGCCGCCGTAGTCGGGGTCGTACATGGCCACGCCAGTCAAGGGATCGGCGACGGCGGAGACATCGGCTTGGGTTCTATTCGCGCACCAGGTGTCTGACTGCCAGGATGGCTTTGGCTCGTACAGGGAGCAGCCACTGCCCGCTCCGCCATCGGCGTTACCCCAGGCCGACTCGGTCCAGCCACGGGCGCTCCCGTCGCGCGTCAGGCTGGTGCCGCCGACTGCGACCACATACGGTGAAGCCGCCGGGTATTGGACACTGTTGTAGACAGACGCCTTGTAGACGCCGGTGCAGTTGTAGCCGCAGTCACCGGTAGCGGCAGTGATCGCCACGCCCGGGTGGTTGTAGTACGCGTCGGAGCTGGTTTCACCGCTCCACTCGGGACCGCCATAGCTGTTCGACACGGCGACCGCGCCCAGCGACACCGCGGCATTGACCGCCACTCCCAGGTCGGAGAGGCTGGTGCCATTGGCCTCGACGAGCACTATCTTGCAGTTAGGGCATGTGGCGGAGACCATCTCGATATCCAGAGCGATCTCCGCTCCCCAGTTCTTGTTGGCAGCCGGATAGCTACTCCCGCCGTTCTGGTCCACCTTTCGGAAGCAACCGTTGGCGGTTGTGCATGGGGGCAGACCAAACTGGCTTCGATAGACCGCGAGATCGGACTCTGCCGTCGGCAGGTCGAATGCGTCGACCACGGCGACCGTCAGCCCGGCGCCCGCGCTCCCAGACGGAAGTGCGTAGGCGCTCTGAAGATCGGCAGGACCGTATCCGGGTGGCGGCGCCAGGGCTGAAACCGCCGATGCGGGACGCGCCGCCATATCGGTGCGAAGAATGGCGAGACATTGAGCGTTGCCAGGACTTGCCGAAGGGCAGACGCCTTCTACGTTGGCGCTCTGCTTTCCGACTGAGCCCGCCACCGACGGCACCGTTCCGAAGAACTGAGCTGCCAGAGCGCCCAGGACGATGGCCATCGATATCCGTCGCGTCATCCTCGAGATCCGGACCATCTCTGGCTCCTCAGCACTGCCCGACGATCCACGACCCGCCACGTATTCCCGCTCGGATGGCGGCGCCGGGCTTAAAAAGCATCCGGCGGCGTAAGGGACACAACCTTTGTGTCCTCACGCCGCCGGATAGTGGAGCCGGTCGATTACTTAGCGGCCGTCTCCCTATGAGCTACCCCATACTGGAGGTGGTATAGAAGAAGTAGCCGCTGACATCGAAGACCAGATCGGTCGTGTTGCCAGCCGTGGAGATGTAGGTCGCGTTCAGCTGACCAAATTCTCCGGCGACGATTGGGTAGTAGGAATGTAGAGCCGAGGTCATTCCGTTGGCGATGATGTCGCCCGTGAGGAAGTTGAGGTTAGAAGTGGGCGGGATCGCAGCCGGTTCTGCACCAACATAGACCGCCCAGCCGTTGGTCTCGTTGACCACGGTGACGTTGCCCGTAACGGCGACTGCGCCGATGTAGACGCCGCCACGACCGGCAACCTGGAAGGACTGAGGATGGTTGGCGGACAGCGGGAAGGAGTAGCCGTTGCCGACGCGGGTATCGAGAAGACGCGTTGGAGCAACCGGCTCGTAAGCCGCGCCGCCGTTGTTGCAGTAGTAGCCGGTCACGTCGAAGACGAGATCGAGCGTGTTGCCGGGCGTGGAGATGTAGGTCGCGGACAGGCTATTGGACGGGCCCACGCCGACGGTCACGCCGTTGGCCACGATCTGACCACCGGTGAAGTTGATCGTCGAGCTTGTGGGAAGCGCCTGGGCGACTGGCCCAAGGAAGAGCGCCCAGCCGCTGGTCGCATTGGTAACGGTGAGGTTGCCCGTGACAGCGCGCAAATGGCTGCTGCCTTCGCAGGGGTTATCAGCGCCGACGAGGAAGGTAGCCGGGAGGCCGGCGGAGAGCTTGCCCGCCCAACCCGTGTTGTTGCGGGTGTCGAGGACACGGGTCGCCGGATCGGCGGGAACGTAGCCGTTGCCGCTGGCGTAGGTGNNGCTGTTGGCCCTAACCTGACCCTTGGTGAAGTTGATCGATGAACTGGCCGGGGCGGCGAGCGGAGCCGGTCCGATGTAGGCAGCCCAGCCGGCCGTCGAGCCGGTGACCGTCAGGTTGCCCGTGACGGCGACTGCGCCGACCGGAACTGAACCGCGGCCAGCGACGATGAAGGTGCGGGGTGTGTTAGCAACTAGGTTGCCGGTGAGGCCGTTGCCGGAGCGGGTGTCGAGCAGGCGCACAGGCGTCAGCGGGTTGTAGAGGGAGCCGTTGTCGACGAAGGAAACAGTGACAGTCGTGGTTCCGAAGATCAACGGATGGGAGACGTCGGTCGCGGTGACCGTGAAGGGCGTGGACCCAGATACGGACCCAAAGGTAATGCTGAACGTGCCGACGCCCAAGGTGAGCGCCGCGTCAGCCGGCAGGAGGGCCAGCGGGTCATTGGTGGAAATGCGGACGGTCCCGGCGTAGTTGGTCACGGTGTTGCCGAATGCATCCTTGGCAGTCACCTTCGCGGTGTCCGCCACGCCGATGATCTCAGCGAAGGGGGCAACGGCGGGCGGGAAAGCGCTCATGGTGACAACGAAGTGGTCAGTCGGCGCGGGGGTGACGGCAATGACGACCGAGCCCAGTAGGGCCAAGCCCGCATTGGCGTTCACGATCACGTTGCCCGCCGTAAAGAACGAGCAGGTTTCCGTGGGTGTGATCCCCCCGACCAGGGCATACGTGCAGGGCACGGCTGGCGTATAGGGATCGGTCGTGGTCCAGACGGTTGGTGGGGCGGTAACGTCAATGGCCGTGGTGGCGCTAGTCCACTCCAGGGCCGAGAACGTGAGGGTGTGCCCGGCGACGACAGTTGTGGCGCTCGGGGTGATAACGACATTCGGGTAAACCACCGCGGCGGTCACACCCGGAAGCAGGGCAACAGCCATGGCTGCCGCTACACCGATCGCTACCAGACGGGCAAAGGGCCGGCGCACCCGACCCTTAGCTGTTTGAGAAGACTCCATCTAAGCTCACTCCTATCCGCGTCCGGCGAATTGCGCGAACGAAGCGCCATTCATGCCGCCGCCTTCAATAGA
>PMYK01000043.1 GCA_003171255.1 Chloroflexota bacterium | reverse complement strand
GGCGCCGCGTCGGGCGAGGAGCCATAGACTCAGACCTGCATGCCTGCCCAGCTTCTGACGTGCGCATGCAGGACAATCGCGCCATGACCCAACACATCAGCATCGCGGTGGCGCGCCGGTTCCTGGCCATCCGTCACCTGCTCGCGCCGCCTCGGGCTTTACCCGCCTCGCCCGAGAGCGTCCTGGTCGTGGTGGACCGTCTGGGATCGCTCCAGTTCGATCCGCTCGACGTCGCCGGCCGCAATCACGACCTCGTGCTCCAGGCCCGCATAGCCGGCTACCGCCGCGACCTCACCGATGAGTTGCTGTATGGCCGCCGTCTCCTGTTCGAGGCCTACAACAAGGCCCTCAACCTGCTGCCGACCCGGGAGCTGCCCTACTACCGCATCACGTGGCAGAACGGGGCCGATGGCCGGGCCGGACAGCTGGTACGCGAGCAGGCCGCGCTGGCCGAAAAGGTGCTGGCCGCGATCACGGCCGAGGGGCCCAAGTGCTCGAGCGACTTCGAGCGCGAGGCCGCCATCGATTGGTGGTGGGGGCCAACGAGTGCCGCGCGGGCGGTTCTCGAGGCGCTTACGGTGTCGGGCAGGCTTGGCCTTGCCAGGCGGGACGGTAACCGCCGCTACTACGACCTGACCGAACGCCTCTTCCCGCCCGATCTTCTCGAGACGCGCATTCCCGAACGCGAGCAAATGCGCCACAAGCTGCTGTCCCGATACCGCGGTCACGGAATGCTGGGCGCCCAGGGCAGCGGCGAGCTGTGGCCGGGCACGGGCACGGCGGAGACCCGCGCGGCTCTACGTCGCGAGCTGCTGGAGCGCGGCGAGATCGTGGCCGTCGCCGTCGACGCAATGCGGGGCGAGCGCTACATAGTCGGCGACGAGTTGCCGCTGCTGGCCCAGGCCGAGCGGGAAGTCGCCGAAGAATCCGGCCCGGACGCCGGCGGAGCCCCGGGCTGCAGCTTCATCGCACCACTCGACCCGCTGCTCTGGGATCGCGGCGCGCTCGAACCGCTATATGACTTCGACTACCGCTGGGAGGTCTACACGCCCGCAGCAAAGCGCCGCTGGGGCTACTACGTCCTGCCGATTCTCTTCGGCGACCGGCTGGTCGGTCGCATCGAGCCACGCATCGACCGCGCGGCGAAGACAGTGCGCATCCTCGGCCTGAGCTGGGAACCCGGCTTCGACCCGGTCGAGGCGCCCGGTTTCGTGGCTGCGTTCTCGGACGCGCTGAATGCGTACCTTGCGTTCGGTGCCGCCGGCGAGGTCGTGCCGCCGGTGGGCGCCGCCCACCGCGCCCTCTTCCTGGGAGTGGCAGCGGCAGTGCCGATCCGCCGCGCCGGGGCGACGGCCACGACCGCCGCGGTCCGGCGGGCTGCCACGACCTGACGCTGGGCCGTTCCATAGCCCGGTCGGGCACGGCGTCCCGGGCCACCACTCCGACGGGTAGTGCGAACATGACATTGTCCGAGAAGCTCAGTGAAGGAGGAACCTCATGGCCCAGGTGCGAAGCGCGAGCGTGAAATGGATCGGTGACCTCGCCTCGGGGTCGGGTGAGTTGAGTGCCGGCACGAGCGGAGCGTTCTCCGCATTGCCGGTGACCTGGGCGTCCCGGACCGAGAAGGCGGACGGCCGAACTAGCCCCGAGGAGCTGCTCGCGGCCGCCCATGCGAGCTGCTATTCGATGGCGTTTTCGAGCGACCTGACCAAGGCCGGCTCACCGCCCCAATCGCTCGACGTCGCCGCGGAGATCACATTCGACCGCGTCGACGGCAAGTGGACCGTCGTGTCGAGCAAGCTCACGGTTCGTGGCCGCGTGCCCGGGCTGGACGACGGCCGCTTCAAGGCCATCGCTGAACAGGCAAAGGACGGCTGCCCGATCTCGCGCGCCCTGCTCGGCAATGTCGAACTGAGCGTGGTGGCTACGCTGGACCGCTAGCTCCTGCTACTCTCCCGCAATGAGCAAGCAAGATGCCCCCAAGACGGTCCGCGTCGACGGCTGGAGTCTAGATGGCAGCTGGCCGGCGAGCCGGCGCGGCGTGCCGCTTGTGGGCGTGTTCCTGATCGTCCTGGGACTCTTCCTGGGCGCCGGCCAACTGTTCAGCCAGGCCCAGGTGGGGGCGTCGGCATTCTTCCTCACCGTCGGCCTGCTGCTCGTCTTCGTGGGAGTGCGCGACCGCAGCGACCTCGCCCTCTTTGCCGGGGTCTTCGTCACGGCGCAGGCCACTTCGGACCTGCTCACCAGCCTGGCCGTCATCCATGGTTCCGGCTGGGGAACGCTCTTCCTGGGCATCGGCGTGATGGCCATCGCCCTGATCCGCTCGTCGGCCGGTCGACGCTGGGGTTGGGCCCTGGGACTCGGCGCGCTGATAGCCCTGTGGGGCGGCAGCCAGGTGGCGGCGTCCAATCTGGACTTCCCGACCGACCGGCTCATCGGACCGTTGCTGATAGTCCTCCTGGGGCTCTACATCGTGACTCGGCACCGAGGTGCCCGCAGCGTCTGACCGAGTGGCAGGGCCAGGTGGCAGGACCCTCAGGCGACCTGGCGTGTCCCCGCCGGCGCATTCGGGCCAGGACCCTGGTCGAGCACGATCTCGCAGCCCTCGCCTGACACGATCACGGCACATTCCTCGCCCGCAGGCGCAACCGGGCAGTCTTCCCTGGCCGTCTTGACCGCTGCGGCCACCGGCTCCAGCATCGGCAGCATGGCGAGCCTGGCATGCGGCTCCTGGGTCGACGCCATCGGGACGTGGACCTCGCTGTGGAGCGTGCGCTCCAGCGCCGGGTCGAGCTTGCGAAGGCGACCTTCCTCGTCGACGACCTGCTCGAAGACGTCAACGATCTGGGGGTCGAACTGCGTACCGGCGTGGGCCCGCAGTTCGGCCCAGGCCCGGTCCAGCGACAGCGCCGGTCGGTAGATTCGATCGCTGGTCATTGCGCTGAAGGCATCGGCGACGGCGATGATGCGGCCGCCCAGCGGAATAGTGCTCCCGACGAGAGCGTCCGGATAGCCGCGACCGTCCCAACGCTCGTGGTGGTGACGGACGATCTGGGCGATCTCGGCCATCGCATCGTCGACTTCGAGGATGGCCGCCCCAATCTCGCTGTGGCGTCGCATCTCGGCCATCTCGGACTCGGTCAGGCGCCCCGGCTTGAGCAGGATCGCATCCGCGATTCCGATCTTGCCGATATCGTGCAGGTAGCCACCGATGCGGACCGTCATCTGCTGGCGCTCGTCGAGACCCAGCACCGCTGCCATCCGCTCCGAGAGCACGCCGAGCTGCCGGCAGTGCTCGCCCGTCTCGAGGTTGCGGGCCTCGATGGCGGTCGAAAGCGTGAGGGCGATGGAGTCGAGAACAGGGCTCAGGTACCGATACTGCAGGGCCTCGGAGCGCATCTGGGCCGCCGATAGGGCGCGCCGCACCTCGGCCAGCAATTCCTCGCCGGTGAACGGCTTGACGAGCATGCCGGTCGCGCCCTCGCGCAGGGCCTGGATCGCAGTGTCCACGGTGCCTTGGCCGGTCACTACGACCACCGGCAACTCCGGCTGCACCTCGCGCAGGGCCCGCATCAGGGTCATGCCGTCCATGCCGGGCATGTGAATGTCCGTGATGACGACGTTGAAGGCACCCTCGCGGAAGGTCGAGAGGGCGACCAACGGGTCGCCGCACGTGACCGGCTCGAAGCCCTGGACTTCGAGCAGCCGGCGCAGGATCTGGAGGAGTACGGGTTCGTCATCGACGCACAAGACGCGTGGGCGGACGTTGCCCACTCGGGATGGGCGGAGGTCCCAGGTCATGCGGCGACCTTGTGGCCGGGATCGGGTCTGGTGGTCGACCCGGGCACCAGGACCGCGGCCAGGGGTACGGCAGCGAGTACGACGGCATGGGGTCCTGCTCGCACGAGTAGCAGGAGGCCACGCGCCAGACTCTGGGAGCTTCCAGGCAGTCTTTGCTCGCGGTTCACTGCGATCATGTGCGAACCCTACGGGTTGGACCTCCCTTGTTACATCACCAACATGGGCGATACCCGACTCCGCCGGACGCAGTAGGAACCCTGCCGTATATAGATGAAAGGGCGCTCGATGAGCCGGTTTCGAGCTTCCGACGACGGCCGGAGGGGTCTGACCGGCGTCCGGAGACACACGGCGCATCCGTCACATGACGGATGGGGGGAATCCGCTATACCAGGGCGTTCGGGCGGCCGACTGAGCGGTCCGACCTCCGAACCGTCGGCCGGCTAAACCAACTTCGCCGAGGCCTCGGCGGCTGCCCGCTCGACGGCGTCGCCGAGGACCTCGACGATCCTCGCCAGCTCGCCATCGCTGATCACGAACGGCGGCCCCAACAGCACGATGTCGCCGTTCGTGCCGTCGGCGTTGCCCGTGCCGTGATAGAGCAGCAGGCCGTCGGCGCGGGAGTGGGCCATGACGGACTCGATCAGGCGGGCAGTCCGCGGGAACGGCCGGCGGGTGGCCTGATCGGCGACCAGCTCGAGGCCGACGAGCAGGCCGCGGCCCCTGATCTCGCCCACGTTCGGATGGCCCCCCAGCCGCTCGGTCAGGAGCGTGCGAAGCAGTTCGCCCTTGGTGGCGCTGGCCTCGACGAGGTTCTCCGTCTCGAGGATGCGCAGCACTTCTCCCGCCACGACCGCGCCCACCGGCGAGTGGCTGTAGGTGAACCCGTGGACGAAGCCGCCGCCGGTCGTGATCGTCTCGTAGACGTTGCCGCTGGCCACAGCCAGACCGAGGGGGAAGTACCCGCCAGCAACGCCCTTGGCCGCGGCCATCACGTCGGCGCGGACGCCCCAGTGATCCAGCCCGAACCACCGCCCGGTCCGCCCGAACCCGGTCATCACCTCGTCGGCCACGAGCAGGATGCCATGGCGCCGGCAGACCTCCGCGATGGCGGGCCAGTAATCGTCCGGGGGAACCACCGCGCCCAGGGTGGCGCCGACGATGGGTTCGGCCACGAACGCGGCCACTCGACCCGGCCCCGCCTCTGCGATGGCCGCTTCGAGTTCTGCGACGAGTTCGCCCGTGTCTGCCAGGGCATGCGCGGCGGTCTCTCCGCCACGATATGGATACGCGGCGCTGACGTGGCGGAAGCGCCCCAGCCACGGCTCGTAGGGCTTGCGCAGCGGCTCGCGACCCGACAGATCGAGCGCGCCCATCGAGTTGCCGTGGTAGCTCCCCCACCGGGCGATGACGACCGTCCGGTCGGGCTCGCGGCGGGCCAAGTGGTACGACCGAACCAGCTTGAGGCAGCTCTCGATCGCTTCAGAGCCGCCGCTGACCGGGTAGATGGCCGGATCGTCGACGGGCAGGTGGGGGCCGATGGCCCGCGCGTAGCTCTCCAGCGGCTCGCTCGTGAACGTGGTTCCGTGGACGTACGTGAAGGCGCGAGCCTGACGGGCCATAGCCTCCACGATCGAGGTTCGGCCGTGGCCGACGTTGACGACGATGGCCCCGCCGGCAGCGTCGAGATAGGCCCGACCGTCGGTGTCCCAGATGGTGCAGCCCTTGGCCCGAGCCGCAACCGGCAGCTCCCCGCCGATGACCCGCTGGAAGACCCGGCCGGTGGCCGCAGCTGCACCATGGCGATCGGTGACATTCATGGCGCGATTGTAGGCACATGGGCCGCGGACCCCACGAATCGAGGCCAATAAACCTTGATCGCCTGACAAAACGTTGAGCAAATAGCTTCAGGCCGTAGTGCGTCGTCGCCATGACATATGGCACATGGGCATATGCACGTCGTCGAACTATTCATAGAACACGAATAGATCGTGTATCCAGGGCCGTCGATATGTCGAACCAGTCCCAGGAGTCGGCGAGCGTCGCGACGGGTTCGACATCGCTTCTCACGAGGAGGATTGACCCGATGCTTCGTCCCGCCGATGGCATATACGCCCTTCAGGCCACGCTCCTCAAGACCCTGGCCAGCCCTCGCCGCCTGGAGCTCGTCCACTATCTGGGCGAGTCCGGGCCGGTCGAAGTCCGCAAGCTGGCCGAGCACTTCGGCAGCACCCAGCCGGCCATATCCCAACACCTGGCCGCATTGCGGGGCGTCGGCATCGTCGAGGCCGTCAGGGACGGCCGCGAGGTCCGCTACCAGCTGGCCGATCCGGAGATCGTCGCCGCCTGCGGCGCGATGCGGCAGGTCCTCATCCGTCGGATCGCCCGCCTCGGTGACATGGCCGCCTCGTTTTCGAGCCAGTCGCCCCAGGCTGACGTCCCCGAGGTCGCCGAGATCACTCGATGACGTCCGTCTCGTTCCCACATCCAAGCGCACGGAGGTAAGGACATGGCCGAGAAGCTGTTCTTCATGGTTACTCACGGCCCCGACCATCCCGAGCACGTGACGATCCCGTTCGTCATGGCAGTCGCCGCCCTGGCCTCCGATGTCGAAGCCGTCATCGGACTGCAGGCGGACGGCGTGGAGATCGCGGTCAAGGGCCGCGCCGATAGCATCGCCGCCGATGGCTTTGCTCCGCTCGCAAAGCTGATGAACGACTACCGCGAGCTGGGCGGCAAGATCCTGATCTGCGGGCCGTGCGTCAAGTCGCGCCAGATCGACCCCGCGACCCAACTGGTCGAGAACGCGGAAGTGGTCGCTGCCGCCCGGTTCGTCGTCGAGCTAACCTCCGCCACCAACGCCCTCACCTACTAGCCCGATCCAACAGAACGGAGTCACCACGAATGAGTCCCCTGAGCACGGCCGAGCTCGAGACGGTTACCGCCGCCGAAGTCATCGACGCCCGCGGGGCAGCCTGCCCCGGTCCGCTCCTCGAGGCCAAGAAGGGCATGGGCAAGGTCGCAGTCGGCGACGTGATCGAGGTCTGGTCAAGCGACCCCGCCACCAAATCCGATATGGGCGCATGGGCCGGCAAGGTCGGCCATGAGCTCCTCGGCGTCATCGAGGCCGACGGATACGACCGCGTCCTCCTTCGCCGCGGCAAGTAGCAAGGTCTCGCAGCGCTGCAGGAGCTTTCGACCGATGACCGCGCTCGCCGCCGCCCGGGTGGACGAGAAGGTCCCGGCGCCCGCGCCACGGATCCTCGTGTTCTCCACCAACAACATCTCCGATCCCGGCATCGACCTGGCCGGTAGCGCCCACCTGCACTACTCGCCCGGCGTGAGAGTCATCAGCCTGCCCTGCACCAGTGGCATCCGCCCGTCGTGGATCCTGCACGCCGTCAAGCAAGGATTCGAGGGCGTGTTCATCGCATCCGACGGCGACGAGTGCGCCTACCTGCCCGACTGCGCCAAGCGGGCATCGCGGATCGTCGCCGAAGCCCAGACCCTGCTCAAGGCCGAGGGGCTCGCGCCGCAGCGCTTGAAGATGGCTGCCATTTGTTCGGTCTGCGCGGAGAACTTCGCCAGACACATGAACCAGTTCTCCGAGGCGCTGGTAGCCCTGCGATCGACGGGAGCCAACTGATGACCTACTACGACGCCCTCGTCGTCGGCAGCGGCATCGCCGGCATGGAATCGGCGCTCAAGCTCGGTGACATGGGCTACAAGGTCCTCCTGGTCGAGAAAGAGGCGAGCGTCGGCGGACGGATGATCTTGCTCAGCAAAGTCTTCCCCACCCTGGACTGCGCTAGCTGCATCTCAACGCCCAAGATGGCAGCCTCGATCCACCATCCGAACGTGACGGCCCTCACATACGCAGAGGTTGACGGCATCGCGCGGGACGGCGACGGCACGTTCAAGGCGACGATCCGGCAGAAGCCCCGCTTCGTCGACGAGGCGGCCTGCACCGGCTGCCAGCTGTGCGAGACCGCCTGCACGGTTGCGGTGCCCGACCAGTTCAACGCCGACATGGTCGCGCGTCGGGCCGCCTACATCACCTTCCCCCAGGCCGTGCCGAAGAAGGCGGTTCTCGAGCGGGCCGGCACCTCGCCGTGCATCTACACGTGCCCGGCCGGTATCAAGGCCCACGGATACGTCTCTCTCATCCGCAGCGGCGAGTACGAGAAGGCCTTCCAGCTGGTACTCGAGGCGACCCCGCTCGTGGGCACGCTGGGTCGCGCCTGCTATGCGCCGTGCGAGGGCGAATGCACGCGCGGCTCGCTCGAGGGCAGCCTGCCCATCCGGCGCCTCAAGCGATTTGCGGCGGACACCCACTACGCCGCGATGAGCGGGCCGGGCGTCGAAATCCCGCCGCCCAACGGCAAACGCGTCGCGATCGTCGGCTCCGGCCCGGCCGGCCTGACCGCGGCCTGGCAGCTGGCCCGCGGCGGCTACGGCGTCAAGATCTTCGAGGCGGCACCGGTCGCCGGCGGCTTCCTCCGCCTGGCCATCCCGGCCTACCGGCTACCTCCGGAGGTCGTGGACCAGGACATCTCAAACGTGACCGCGTTGGGCGTTGAGATCGCCACAAATTCGCCGGTCAGCGACCTCGAAGCGTTGCGACGCGACGGGTTCGATGCCGTGCTCGTGGCCACCGGCACGCCACTCTCGACGAGCCTGAACGTCCCGGGCGAGAAGCTCGAGGGCGTCCAGCCGGGCCTGGCGTTCCTGCGCGCAACGAAGCTGGGTGGCGGCGCCGACCTGACCGGCAAGCGCGTCGTCGTGGTCGGCGGCGGCAATGTCGCCATGGACGCCGCCCGGACCGCCGTGCGAATGGGCGCCTCCGAGACGACCGTGGCCTATCGCCGCGGCCGCGCGGAGATGCCGGCTCACTCGGCCGAGGTCGACGACGCCGAGCGCGATGGAGTCCGCTTCGACTTCCTCGTCGCTCCGATCGAGGTGAGCGGCGACGCCTCGGGCTCCGCCCACGCAACGGGCAGGGTCACCGACCTGCGCTGCCAGCGCATGGCGCTCGGCAAGCCCGATGGTTCGGGCCGCCGTCGCCCCGAACCGATCAAAGGCAGCGAGTTCACGATTGCCTGCGACACGGTCATCGTGGCCATCGGCATGGCGTCCGAGGCCACGGCCTTCGGTGGGCAGGTGACCGCCACTGCGAACGGATCAGTCGTCGCGGACGCCCATACCCTTCAGACGACCGTCCCTCACATATTCGCCGCGGGCGACGTGACCACCGGCGCATCGGACATCACTCGTGCCGTCGGCCAGGGCCGGCGAGCCGCGCACATGATCGACCGCTGGCTGCGAGGCGAGCCGCTCGAGGGCTTCGACCTCGACGACATGCTCCCGGTAGTCGACAAGGGCGCGGTCCTCGCGCGGCAGAAGAGCTACGACGGCCACAGTCAGGCCTTCGCGCCTGCGGCTCACTCCGGTACCGGAGGCCCGGCCGACTTCGGCGAGATCGAGGCCGCTCTGACCGAGGCCGAGGCTCGCGGCAGCGCCGGCGATTGCCTCGACTGCGGCGTCTGCGCCGAATGTGGGGAGTGCGTCACAGCCTGCCCCTCGGACGCGATCCACCTCGATATGCGCGAGAAGGTAGATGAGGTGCGGGTCGGCGCGGTTGTCGTCGCCACCGGCTACAAGCTCTTCGCCGCGGACCTCAAGCCCGAGTACGGCTTCGGCCGGTACAAGAACGTGATCACCGGCATGCAGATGGATCGACTGCTCGCGCCAACCCGGCCGTACAACACGGTGCTACGACCCGGCGACGGCAAGGTCCCCGAACGGATCGCCTATATCCTCTGCACCGGCTCGCGCGACGAAACGGTGGGCAATCCGCTCTGTTCGCGCTTCTGCTGCATGTACTCGATCAAGCAGAACCAGCTCGTCATGGGCGCCCTGCCGCTGGCCGAGGTGACGGTCCACTACATGGACATTCGCGCCCCGGGCAAGCGCTACGACGAGTTCTACGAAAGCGCCAAGTCCATGGGTGCGACCTACGTCAAGGGCCGCGTCGCGAAGGTCACCGAAAAGGACGACGGCAACCTCATCCTCCGCTACGAGGACATCGAGCACGGCGGGGCGCTCGTCGAGGCGGAGTACGACATGGTCGTCCTCGCCGTCGGTGTCCAGCCCAACCGCGACGTGGAGCGGCTCTTCAGTGGCGAAGCCCTGGCCCTCGACGACTACCACTACGTCGCCGAACCGAACGAGGACATCGACCCGGGCCGGACGAGCATCCCAGGCGTGTTCGTGGCCGGCACGGCGTCGGGCGCCAAGGACATCGCCGACTCGATCGTCCACGCCGGCGCGGCGGTGGCCCAGGTTGCGGCTCATCTCGAAAGCCTGAAGGTGCCGGCATGAGCGAGCAGCCACAGAACCGTCCGCTCGCTCCGGCGGCGCCGAGCGCCCGCCGAATCGGCGTGTATGTATGTCACTGCGGCGGCAACATCTCCGACTACGTCGATGTCCAGGCCGTCGTCGATGCCGTCAAGGACGAGCCCGGCGTCGTCGTCTCCAAGCACATGATGTTCGCCTGCTCGGACGCGGGTCAGCAGGAGATGGAGCAGGACATCGCCGCCAGCAACCTCGACGGTCTGGTCGTCGCTTCTTGCTCGCCAAAGCTCCACGTCGTCACTTTCCGGGGCGTCGCCAGGCGCGCCGGCCTCAACCCGTACGAGTACAGCCAGGCCAACATCCGCGAGCAGTGTTCCTGGGCTCACACCGACGACCCGGTCGGAGCCACGAGCAAGGCCATCGGGCTGGTTCGAGGAGTCATCGCCCGTACCCGCCTGACGGAGCCCCTCGAGCCGCTCGTCGTCGAGACGACCCAGAAGGCTCTCGTCATCGGCGGCGGGATCTCCGGTCTGCGCGCCGCGGTCGGCCTGGCCGACCTGGGCATCGGCGTCTTCCTCGTCGAGCGCGAGCCCGAAGTCGGCGGCTGGGTTGGACGGCTCGGCTCCATGTACCCCCACGAGCGCGACGGTCGCGACCTCATCGCCCATCTCGTCTCCGAGGTCAAGAAGCGGCCCGCAATCAAGGTCTTCGCAGGAGCCGAGGTCGTCAGCAAGGCCGGCAGCTTCGGCAACTACCAGGTCGGAATCCGCGTCGCCGCCGATCCACCGGAGACGATCACCGTCGCGGTCGGCTCGATAGTCGTCGCGACCGGCTTCGGCACCTACGGACCGGCCGAGAGCGAGTTTGGCGCCGGCCTCGACGGCGTGGTGACCCTGACCGAGTTCAAGGAACTGATCGACGCCACGAGCGGATCGCTGCGCTATCGGGGCAAGCCAGTGCGCAGCCTGGCCTACATCTACTGCGTCGGCAGCCGCCAGCCCGCCGGCAACGAGTACTGCTCGCGCTACTGCTGCGCGGCAACGGCCCACGCGTCCATCCGCGTTTCGGAGCTGGACCCCAAGGTTCGGCAGTACCACCTCTACCGCGACATCCGCACCTACGGCACCTTCGAGCTGCTGTACACCGAAGCCCGCAAGGACGGCGCCGTCTACGTCAAGTACCCCGACGACGCGCCGCCCGTCGTGACAATGGAGAAGTCGGGCGGGCTGGCCGTGACCGTACGCGACCTGCTTTCGGGTGACGAGGAGCTGGAGATCCCGGTCGATCTCGTCGTCCTGGTCACGGGCATGGTGCCCCGCAAGAACGAGGACCTGGTCGGCATTCTCAAGCTGCCGCTCGGTCGTGACGGTTTCTTCAACGAGATCCACCCCAAGCTTCGACCCGTCGAGACGATGGTCGACGGAGTCCTGATCGCCGGCGCGTGCCAGGGCCCCAAGAGCTCGGCCGAGAGCGTTGCCTCAGGGCTCGCCGCCGTGACGCAGAGCGCCTCGGTACTCAAGAAGGGCGTCGCCGAGCTGGATCCGCTGGTCGCCACGGTGGACCCGGACAAATGCACGTGGTGTGGCAAGTGCCAGGACGCGTGCCCCTACGGCGCCATCGAGAAGCTCTCGCTCAACGGCCGGGAAGTGGCGGCGATCAGCGAGGCCGGCTGCAAGGGCTGCGGCGGCTGCGTGCCGATCTGTCCTGAGAAGGCGATCGATCTGCGCGGCTACACCGACGCTCAGATCACGGCCATGATCGACGGCCTGCTTCAGGAGGCGATGGCATGACGGCATCGAACAGGGACGTTCGCGAGATCGTCCGCGAGGAGCCTTTCATGCGCGACCGCATCCTGAACGTCCTGGCCGAGGGTCCCCACACGGTCCCCGAGATCGCCGCGGCCATCGACCGCCCGGCCCACGAGGCCATGTTCTGGGTCATGGGCATGCGCCGCTATGGCTTCGTGCGCGAGATCAAGGAAGTCACGCCCGAGGGCTTCTTCCGCTACGGAGCGGTGCAGAAGGAGGCGCGGTCATGACCTCGCGCGTTGACCACAACCTCTATCCGGAGTTGCGTCGCTTCGGCGCGACCGACATTTCGGCCTGCTTCAACTGCGGCGTCTGCACGGCGATTTGCCCTCTCTCCGTGGACGGCGCATCGTTCCCCCGTCGCGTGGCGCGGTACGCGCAGCTGGGCCAGCGCGAGAAGCTGCTGGCCAGCCCCGAGCTGTGGTCGTGCTACGGCTGCGCCGAGTGCACCGAATCCTGCCCAACCCAGGCGGACCCTGCCGCCTTCATGGCCGCCGCGCGTCGGTACGCCGTGGCCAGTTACGACCGCACTCACCTGGCCTACCTGCTGGCGACGTCGCGGCTCTTCACCGTGCTCTTCGTTGGCGCGCTCGTCGGCCTGCTCGCCGCATTCATGTACTCGGTTCACCGGCCGGTCGATGGCTCGACGCTGGCGTTCTTCGAGTTCATACCGTCGGACTTCGTCCACAACCTGGGCGTGGTCGTAATGGCAGTAATGGGAGTGGCCGCGCTGGTCGGTCTCTTCGAGATGGTTCGTCGGGTCCTGCGTGGCCCGGCCAAGGCCGGGTCGAAGATGACCGTGCGCCGCGCCGCCGACGCCGCCTTCTACGCAGTCGCAACTGAGTCGCTCGCTCAGACGCGCTTCCGCAGCGATTGCGCCGATGCCACTGAGCCGCGCGCCTGGTATCTCCAGCGCTGGTTCATTCATTTCGCGACCATGTGGGGATTCCTCGGACTCCTCGGCGCGACGATGCTCGACTACGGCCTGGAATTGCTGGGCGTGAAGGCGACCGGAACGCCAGTGCCGATCTGGTACCCGGTGCGCCTGCTCGGGACGCTCGCCGGCGCGGCCCTGATCTACGGCACCACGGTCCTGATGGTCCGCAGGCTGCGAAAGAGCGACCGGTCGAGCGCTCACTCGACCACGTCGGACTGGACCTTCCTGAGCCTTCTCTGGGTGGCCGGAGTGACCGGTTTCGTCCTTGAGCTGGCGCTCTACCTGCCCCAGGCCCCGACGTGGGGCTATTCGATGTTCCTCGTGCACGTGGCAGTAGCGATGGCGCTGGTCCTGCTGGTGCCGTTCGGCAAGTTCGCCCACGTCTTCTATCGACCCGTCGCGCTGCTCGCTATCCGGCTGCGCGGCTGAACCGGCGGCGATGGCCTCCGGGTGATACCGTCGGACGATATCGACCGGGTTGGAGGAATTGATGTCGTGAGTTCCAAGCGCCGCCCGCAGACGGGCTCATCAGGGCATCCAACCAACCGGCCGGCGGTCGCAGGCTCGACCCGGTCCGGCTTCTTGCCGTCCACCGGCGAGCCGGCTTCGACGGGCGCCCGGATCGGCTTTCTGATCATCGTGGCCGTCCTGGTAGCAGTCGTCGTGATCGGCGCGGACTTCGTCCTGGGCGCCATCGCGGGCAGCAACGGCGCGGCCGGACCCACGACCACACCGATCGCCACCCGCGCAGCCACGTGGACCGACGTCAGCCCAAATCAGCTGGCCGACATGCTCGGGCACAAGGACTTCACCCTCGTCAACGTCAAGACGCCCTACATCGGCGAGATCGACGGCACCGACCTGTACATCCCGTACGACCAGCTGACTGCACGCGCCGCCGAGCTCCCGGCCGACAAGACGGCCAGGGTCCTCGTCTACTGCCGCAGCGGCGTGCAGAGCGCCCAGGCGGCGCAGACGCTACTGGATCTCGGCTTCGCCAACGTCTGGAACCTGGATGGCGGCATGAACGCGTGGACCGCATCGGGTCGGACGCTGATCCAGAAGAACCGCTAGGAGTCGGGAGTCCCCGTCTGTTCGGCTGCGATCGCGGTCAATACAACCAGGGCAGAAGCCTGCGTGTCCGGGCGCGGTAGGCCGGGTAGTCCGCGAACTGATCGGCCAGCCAGAGCTCCTCGCGTCGCGACTTGAGATCTAAGAACCCGAGCAGAATCAACGTACCGAGGAGGGCCAAAGGCGAACCCGTGACCAGAGCCCAGCCCAGCGCGCCGAGGATCAGGCCGCCGTAGATTGGATGCCGGACCAGCCTGTAGGCACCGGATTCCACCAGCTTGGCCTCGGGCAGCGGTCGGGGGAATGGCGTCAGGTTGTCTCGCAGGTCCACCACGCCACGCAAGGACAGGACCGCGCCACAGACAACGAACGCGCAGCCAAGGGCAATGCCGACCGTCTCCGGCCAGCCTCCCCAGGCCGGACCGGCCAGACCCGCGGCCGCGATCGCGGCAAAGAGCACGAGTTGGAGGAGGAACCAGCCCTCGCCACGCGGACCAAGGCTGGGAAGAGAGCGAGCTGCCATCCCTACCCTGCCCGGCCGGTGAGTGCGGAGCCGGGCTGCTGCGGCCGGCCCATTGCGTCCGGGTCGGCGTGCGGTCCGGTGACGAGCACCTCGCCTTCGATCGGCGCCGTGCCGTCGGGGCCGACGATCCGATATCGGTGGTGGATCTCCACGGTCCCGGCCGAGAGCATTGCCGCCACCGAGCAGTACTTCGTTGCGGAGAGCTCGATGGCGCGCCGCACGGCCGCCTCGTCGACAGCCGGACCTTCGAAAAGATGGACCACGTCTGCCCGAGTGAAGATGGCCGGCTGATCGTCGCGCTGGTCGGCCGTAACGGAGACCTCGTAGCGCGTGACGATCTGGCGCTTCTTCTGGAGGATGGACAGGACATCCATCCCGGTACAGCCGACCTGGCCCACGAGAAGCATCTCTACCGGTCGAGGACCGGCATTGCCGCCGGAATCGTCGAGGACGATCTCGTGGCCCGAACCAGTCCGGACGGTGAACTGAAGGCCGGTCCCGTCGTAGCGGGCGGTCGACGTCTTGACGGTCACTTGGGGCGGCTCCTTGGGCTTACGGTCGGCGGAGAACGAGAAGCGAATCGATGGGGCCATGGCCCGGCGGCGGAACCCGGCGCACGACCTCCGCCCGCTCGATGACGAGACTCGGATCGGTGGCGTGCAATTCGAGGGCCAGCTCATCGGCCGTGAACAGGCGTGACGGATCGGGCCCGTCCACACCCTCGGCGGCTTGGAGGCGATGGTGACTGACGACGAGCATGCGACCACCCGGCGCCACGGCCGCGGCGGCCCGAGCGTAGACGTCTCTCCGCTCATCTGGCGGCAGGTGCAGATAGACGATGACCACAAGGTCGAACGAACGAGCCGGCGGTGCCCAATCGAAGAGGTCTCGCTCCAGCCACTCGACGGCCACTCCAGCTTCGTCCGCCTTGGCCTTGCCGTTGGCGAGCCCGACCGGGGACCAGTCGACGGCGGTCGTCAGCCAGCCCCGCTGGGCCAGCCATACCGCATTGGTGCCGCTACCTGCGGCCAGCTCCAGAGCAGTGCCGGTCGCCAGTTCGGCCGCGCCCTCCACGAGCGTTGGGTTTGGGCCCCGACCCTCGAAGTCGCCGGCCTGGTGTCGTTCGTCCCAGTCGAGGCGGCGCTGATCCGCAACCACTTCTAGTCCCTCTCTATCGGACGCTGTGTACGAACCCAGGCTCCGGTGCCGCCTCGGACGGAGACGACGCCCTCGAACCCTTGGGCCAGCAGATACTCCGCGGCCGCGAGACTGCGACTGCCGCTCTCGCAGATCACGGCGTAAGGCCTGTCGCGAGGCAGACCGGCGGCCTGGGCCGTCAGTCGTCCCAGCGGAAGGCTAATCGCTCCGGGCACTCGGCCCCGGCGGAACTCCCAGTCCTCGCGCACATCGAGCACTCGGACTTCACCACTCGACAGAAGGTCGTCGAGCTCGTCGACCCCAATCTCAGGCGTGCTTCGACGGGAAGAGAGTTGCATGCGTCGCTCCGTTGCGAGGTGTCAGCCGGCCGCGGCCGGCTGGGACTCGGGTACTCCTAGTTGGCCCGAAGACCCAGGGCGCCGTCGATGCGCGCCTGGTCGAAACCCACTATCGGCCTCCCATCGATCTCGATGACTGGCACGCCCATCTGACCGGTTCGACGGACCAGATCGCGGGCCGCGGCCGGATCGCGGCTCACGTCGACGTCTCGGAAGGCGACACCGCGGCTGTGCAGGTAGGACTTGGCCCGCGTGCACCAGACACACGTCGGCGAGGAGAAGACGATCACACGGTGAGTTCCGCCCGTGGACGTTTGTTTGTGGGACAGATAGCTACCCATCACCTGGACTCCACTTCGAGAGACGCGATGACACGAGGCAGCCTCACGCAACGCACTTCTGCGTGCAGCTGATCCCTCTCCGCGTCTCGATAGCGCATATCTTTCATCGAGTCTCTTGCCTGCTCCGGCGATCCGGCCGGGCATGGTCTACTATGGCATCAATTGCGTAGTTGCGCAAGTAGGCGAGCAGTGGAGTACCTGATGGGCTGCCCTGTGGTTCCAACTGAATGAGCCCGGGTGCGGATCTCGGGATGTTCGCGATCAGTGTCGCTGCCGGTCTCATCGGTGCGCTCGCCGGCGTTGGTGGTGGCATCCTCGTAATCCCGGCTCTGACCATCGGTTTCGGCGTGGATATCCACCTGGCCGTTGGGGCCAGCATCGTCTCGGTCATCGCCACCAGCTCCGGCGCCGCCGCGGCCTATGTCAGGGATCGCATGACCGACATGCGCGTCGGCATGTTCCTGGAGCTGGCGACCACCACCGGCGCCGTATGCGGCGCCCTCCTGGCGGCCGTCGTGGCGCCGGCGTTCCTGTACGTGCTGCTCGGGCTGGTCCTTCTGGGCTCGGCCGCGATGCAGGTCGCGCGCCTGGGGGAGGAGGCGCCAGCCGATGATCCGCCCTCGCCGCTGGCGACCCGACTGCGCCTCGAATCATCGTACCCGGATCGGAGGCTGGGTCGTGAAGTGCGCTACTCCGCGCGCCGAATCCCGCTCGGATTCGTGCTCATGTGGATCGCCGGCGTGGTGTCCGGCCTGCTGGGGATCGGTTCGGGTGTGCTCAAGGTGCTGGCGATGGACGGCGCCATGAGACTGCCGATCAAGGTCAGTTCCGCAACGAGCAACTTTATGATCGGCGTGACGGCAGCAGCGTCGGCGGGGATCTACCTGGGTCGCGGCGACGTAGATCCGCAGATCGTGGCGCCTGTGGCGCTCGGTGTCCTGGCAGGGGCGCTGATCGGGGCGCGGCTACTCCAGCGCATTTCCAACCGTTCGGTGAGGTTGATCTTCCTGCCCGTCCTGGTGGCTGTCGGACTCGAGACCATCGGTCGCGGACTGGGGTTCGGGCTATGACGCCGGAAAGGTTCAGGACGGTGATCAGCACGGTGCTGATCGTCGGTGTCGCCGCCAGTGCGACTTTGATCGGCGCGGGCTTCCTGCTGGCACTGGCGATCGGCTGGCAGGGCACCATCCTGGGCCCGGCGCCGGCGAACGCGGCCGCCACCACCGACTTCTCGAACCTGCCGGACCGACTCGTGTCACTCGAGCCATTGGCGGTCGCTCAGCTCGGTCTTCTGGTTCTGCTGGCCACGCCGGTGGCGCGAGTGGCGGCGTCGGTCGTGGGTTTCGCCCTCGAAGGCGACCGACTCTACGCCGCCATCACCCTGGCCGTGCTGCTCATCCTGCTGACCAGCATTTTCGTCGTCCGCTAGGACGCCGACGGGAGGCTGATCGTCCGCGCCGGCTCGACCGGCTAGATGAACAGGGTCGAATCGGCTTCGGTCATGAGCTGGAGGGCAGTGGCCGCCCCAACGGGCTCGCCCATGCCGTCGACGAGGTCCTCGCGCTTGATGCCGAACATGTCCATGGTCATCTGGCAAGGCAGGAACGTCACGCCCACGGCCTGAGCCATCTCGAGCAGCTCCTTGGGCTTGGCGACGTTGTACTTCTTGGCCAGCTTGAACATCATCCACGGGCCCATGCCCATGAAGTTCATCTTGCTGAGCTTGCGATGGCTTGCGCCCGGCCGCTGCATGAAGGACATCATCTTCTGCATCCAGTTCTCACCGGTGATGCGCTTCTTGTCCTTCACGAAGATCTGCAGTCCCCAGAAGGTCACGAAGACGGTGGTCTCCATGTCCATGGCGCCGGCGGTCGAGGCCAGGATCATGGTCGCCCAGGTCTTCTCGAGCTCGCCGCTGTAGCAGATGATCACGAGCTTCTTGGGCTTGTCGGCGGCAGCCGTTGCGGTCATATGTCGATCCTTTCGAGTGGTGGCAGCCTCCCCCACCGCCGTTGTGTCTACTTGCGGCGCAGCACGAAGCGGAACTTGCCATCGGCGGCGTCTTGCTCGATCAGCGCGTTGCCGGTCGCCTTGGACCAGGCGTCGAAGTCCTTCACGGAACCGGGGTCCGTGGCGACGATCTCCATCAGCTGGCCGGATTCGATCGTCTTTATGCCCTGCGTCGCCTTGAGAATCGGCAGCGGGCAGGACAGGCCGCTGGCGTCGACTTTGAGCTTGATGTCGAGATTGGCCACTTGTCGCTCCTTCTAGCGGTTGTCTCCGCCTTCGGATCTAGATGAATACGATCTGGCCGTCGCCTGCGTTGATCAGGAAAGCGGCCACACCCTCGATGCCATCAACCAGGGAGTCGAGATCGGCCTGCTTGAGCTTGAGCACGTCCATCGACAGCGAACAGGCCTGGATGTCGATCTCGCCGATCTCCTTGGCCATGCGCATCGTGTCGGACCAGTGAGCGCCACCGCCCTTCGCCGCAGCGTCGATGGCGGTCCGGCCGGCCTCGCCCGCCTCGGGCGCCAGGCCGTGGTTCGCCTTGATCCGATCCGCCCGGAAGGCCTCCAGCGCCCAGTACTGCAGAAGAATCTTGACTGGCTTGCCGAGCGCGGCGGCGCCTCCGACCAGAACGGCAGCCGACTGCAGCTTGTCGTCGGTACCGGAGAAGAGAACGATCGAGATGGTTTCGTCCATATATGTCCTCAGCTGGGCGATTGACTTGAGGCAGCCGCGGCCCGCGCGGAAACGACTTCGGCAGGGGTTCGGGTCGCGGCCTCGGAGATGCGCGCCAATCTGCGGATCAGGACGCCGCGCATCGTCTCGCAGGCACAGATGATTTCGGGGTCGCTGAGCCGGTATCGGACTTCGCGGCCGACCCGCTCGGCCTCCACGACTCCCGCCGAGCGCATGACGGCGAGGTGTTGGGAGACGTTGGGCTGGCTGATGCCCATTTCCTCTGCCAGACGGCCGACTTCTCGCGGGCCCTCGGCGAGGAGATGGACTATCTCCAGCCGTCGGGGATTGGCGAGCGTCTTCAGCACGTCAGCCTGGAGCCGGTAGACCTCGTCCATACCGGCAGTGTCCGTCATATGCGCAGGTGCGCATAGTTACCGTGGTAATCAACCCAGGGGCCGAGTGGCATACGCCGTGGAGACGCCTGCGTGCCACAGCCGGTTGGCAAGTCGCGGGCGGTTTCTTCGTCCGACCAGCTTGACCGCCTCCTTCATCTCGCACAGGATCAAATCTGACGAGGGGCAGTCCCCGGCCCGGGACCGACGACTGGCTTGCGAACCGCACCTTGAGGGATCGACCAGCGATGGCCACCGATCAGATCGAGCAAGTAACGAGTCTCGTTCGCGAGACGCTTCCGGAGGCCGTGCTCGGTATCTATCTGCACGGCTCGTCGGTGTTTGGCAGCCTCAAACCGGGGAGTGACCTCGACCTGTTCGCCGTAGCGAACCGGCGAACCACGGATGCCGAGCGACGCAGGCTGATCGAGCATCTACTCCCGATCTCTGGGCCTGGCGATCCAACGGGACGGTTGCGCTCGATCAACCTCGAGATCGTGGCGCAGGCGGATGTTCGCCCATGGCGATACCCGTCCAGGCTCGACTTCCAGTTCGGCGACTGGTATCGCCCGGAGTTTGCGAAAGGCAACTTCGCGCCGTGGGACCCGACCAACCCAGATCTGGTGGTTCTGCTCGAAATGGTCCGTCAAGCCAACCGCCCTTTGTACGGCCCTCCGCCGGCTGAGGTTCTTGACCCGATCCCATGGGCCGACATCCGCCAAGCGATGCTCGACAGCATTCCAGATCTGCTCTCGTATCTCGTCGGCGACGAGCGAAATGTCGTGCTCACATTCGTGCGAATCTGGACCACGCTTGCAACGGGTGTCATCCGGTCGAAGGACGGAGCCGCAGATTGGGCATTGCCGCTGCTACCGACGGAGCATCGCGCGGTGGTCGGGTATGCCCGAGCCAACTATCTCGACGGAGCGCCGGAGGAGTGGGGTGATCTCCTGCCACGAGTGCGACCGTGTGTCGATCACATGATCGTCGAAATCGAGACAGCGGCCACGCACAATCCTCCGACCAGGTAGCGAGTCTCACCTCGCAGCCCTGCTTCGACGCGGCGCCGCATGCCCGCCGGGCCGGCTCCGCGTCGGCAGCCACGCGGCGGCAGCCACGCGGCGGCGACCCATCGCGCCGCCCGCACCTCAGCAGATCCGGGGCAGCTGCTCCCCCACCATCATGTCGACGATCCGCTGCGACCCGACGATCGTGCGCATCGTCACCATGCCGGCGTGATCCGAAACCACGCGGCCGATCTCCACGGCATCGGCACCCGACTCGACGGCCCGCATCGCGGCGACGACCGCCGCGGCGCGATCCGCGGGCACGATGGCCACGAGCTTGCCCTCGTTGGCGACGTGGAGCGGGTCGAGACCGAGCATCTCGCACGCGGCATGCACGGGTCCCGGGATTGGGATCGTCTCCTCGCGCAGCTCGATGCCGACGCCGGAGGCAGTGGCGATCTCGTTGAGTGCCGAGGCGAGTCCGCCGCGAGTGGGGTCGCGCAGGACGCGGACGTCGGGACACGCGGCCACGATCGCGGCCACGAGCCCGTTGAGCGGCTGGGTATCCGACTCGATCTCGACCTCGAAGTCGAGCCCTTCGCGGACGCTCATGATGGCGATGCCGTGCAGCCCGATCGGGCCCGACAGGATCACCGCGTCACCGACCGCCGCCCGATCCGCCCCAACCGAGATCCCCGCCGCCACCAGCCCGATGCCGGCGGTATTGACGAACAGCCCGTCCGCCGCTCCCCGATCGACCACCTTCGTGTCGCCGGTCACGATCTTGACGCCGGCCCGTCCGGCAGCGCGCGCGACCGACTCGGTGATCTTGCGCAGGTCGTCGATCGGCAGACCTTCCTCGATGACGTAGGCGAGCGAGAGCGCCAGCGGCTGTGCGCCCATCATGGCCAGGTCGTTGACGGTGCCGAAGACCGCCAGCTCGCCGATGTCGCCGCCCGGGAATTCGAGGGGGCTGACGACGAACGAGTCGGTCGTGAAGGCCAGCCGGCCGGCCGCCACTTCGACGACCGCGGCGTCGTTGAGCGGCCCGCCCGGGGCCGCGGAGGCAAGCGCCGGGCCGATGACGTCGCGCATCAGCGCCGCCGAAAGTTGTCCGCCGGAACCGTGGCCGAGCAGCACCCGGGCTCGTTCAGGGATCGGCGCGGGGCAGACGAGGTTCGCCGGGTCGGGCGCGGGCGCCTCGGGCGCGACCGCCGGCCCGGTCACCGACGGGTCGGGCGCGGTCACCCGGTCCCCTTCGCTGCGTCGCTCGCTCATCGGTTGTCCCGCGCCAGGTCGTAGAGCGGGAACGCCGTCGGCGCGGCCAACCCACGACCCGCGGCGTGGTAAGCGGAGCAGACGCCCTCGGCGCTGACCATCGGCGCCCCAAGCGGCTTCTGTGGCGAGCAGAGCACGCCGTAGGCGGTACATTCGAGC
Source organism: Chloroflexota bacterium (assembly GCA_003171255.1). GTDB lineage: Bacteria > Chloroflexota > Limnocylindria > Limnocylindrales > CSP1-4 > Fen-1039. Next base: position 21,813 of record PMYK01000043.1, on the reverse strand, counting down.
GGGGTCTTCGTGCCCTGCAGGATCTGGCCGGCGATGCAGGCCGGGTGCTCCTGAGTGTGGATGTCGCCGACCTCGAAGCGCGCCTCGGCATCGAAACGCGCGAACTCGGGCCGCAGGTGGTAGCCGGAAGCGGGGATCATTCCGATGCCGCGCCACGTCCGATCCCCCACCTCGAAGACACGGAAGACCGCCTCCTGGGCCTGGCGGTTACCCTCGCGCTTCACTGCCCGAGCGTACTGGTTCTCGACCACGGCGCGCCCCGACTCCAGCTGGCGAATCGCCATCAGGATCCCTTCGAGCAGATCGAGCGGCTCGAAGCCGGTCACTACGATCGGCACGTGGTACCGCTCCGCGATCGGCTCGTACTCGGTCCAGCCCATGACGGCGCACACGTGGCCGGCGGCAAGGAACGCCTGAACTTGGCACGTCGGTGACTCAAGGATCGCAGTCATCGCCGGCGGAACGAGGACGTGGCTCACGAGAACGCTGAAGTTGTCGAGGCCGAGCCGAGCCGCCTGCGCCACCGCCATCGCGTTGGCCGGGGCCGTCGTTTCGAAGCCGATGGCGAAGAAGACGACCTGTCGCTCGGGGTTGGCCGCCGCGATCCGAACGGCGTCCAGCGGCGAGTAGACGATCCGCACGTCGGCGCCCCGGGCCTTCAGCGACAGCAGGTCGGTCGTGGATCCGGGCACCCGGAGCATGTCGCCGTAGCTCGTGAAGATGACGTCCGGCCGCGCGGCGATGACGAGCGCCTTGTCGATCTGCTCGAGCGGCGTGACGCAGACGGGGCAGCCGGGGCCGTGGATCATCCGCACGCCCGCCGGCAGCGCCTCGTCGATGCCCTGCTTTACGAGGGTGTGGGTCTGCCCGCCGCAGACCTCCATCAGCGACCAGGGGCGGGTCGTGATGCGGTGGATCTCGTCGACGAGCTTGCGAGCCAGCCCGGCGTTGCGGTACTCGTCGATGTACTTCATGCGGGGGCCTCGGCGGACGCCGGCGGCACGACCGGCGAACCCGGCACGGCCGGCGCGCCCGAGGCGTCCGCAACTTCCTCGTCGCCCATCGAGCCGAGCTCCATGGCCATGCCTTCGGCGTCGATCATGCGCAGCAGCTCGAGCGTGCGGAGGGCCTCCTCCTCGTCGAGCTGGCTGATGGCGAAGCCGACGTGGACGATCACGTAGTCGCCCAGCACGACCTCGGGCAGATAGGCTAGGCAGGCTTCCTTGCGCACACCGCCGAAGTCGACGCGAGCCATGCGCAACGGCCCGTCATCGCTGATCTCGACCACCTTACCTGGGATGCCGAGGCACATTCGATTTCTCCTTGCCGGTGGGCTTTGGCCCCTTGGCCGCGGCCGGTGCCGATACCCGCTAGTTCGCGCCGGCCAGACGAGCGGCGGCCACCGCTGCCTGACCGTAGCTGATCCCGCCGTCATTCGCCGGGACCTTGTGATTTACATGGACCTCGAACCCGTCAAGGCTCAGGCGCTGGACGAGAGTAGTTGCGAGCCACTGATTCTGGAACACGCCGCCGGAAAGAGCCACGGCGCGAAGGCCGGTCTCCGCCCGAACGCCGTCGACCAGCTCGCGAGTGACGGCGGCGATCGTCTCCTGGAACCGCGACGCCAGGGTTTCTGTGGTCGTTCCTTCGGCGAGGCCCTCGAGCAGGCCTCGGAGCGTCGGCCGCGGGTCGTAGACAAGGAGACCGTCGCGGCGGGCGATCTCGTAGGGCAGCGGCCGGCGACTCGGGTGGCCGTCGCTCCCCTCCTCCGCCAGCAGCTCCAGCTCGATGGCGGCCTGGGCCTCGTACTCGGCGACGTCGCGGATGCCGAGGAGGCTCGCCGCCGCATCGAAGAGACGTCCCGCCGACGAGGCCACCGGGGCGTTGAGCCCGCGGGCAAGCTGGACGCGAACGACCTCGACTTCTCGAGGGTCGAGGCGGCCGACGAAAGCGCGCGTCAGCTCGGGGTCGATCCAGTCGGCGACTGCCGGGCCTTCGGCGACCGAGACGACGGAGCCTTCTTGTTCGAACGCCTCGGCGGCCATGAGGTACCCCAGTGCCATGCGGTACGGCTTGCGGACCGCAAGCGCCCCACCCGGCATCGGCGCGCGGCCAAAGCGGCCGACGCGCCGGTACCCCGCCAGCGTGGCCACGAGCACCTCGCCACCCCAGAACGTGCCGTCGTCGCCCATGCCCAGGCCGTCGAAGGCCACGCCGATGAACTCGCCGGTCAGGCCCGCCTCGGCCGCGGCCGACGCCACATGCGCGTGGTGATGCTGAACGGGGATGCGCCGATTCTCCGCGAAGTGGCGGATCGCGTACTGGGTCGAGAGGTAGGCCGGATGGAGGTCATGCGCGACGTATTCGGGTTCGATGTCCAGCAGTCGGCGGAGATGGGCCAGATTCGTCTCGAAGGCCCGATGCGTCAGCAGATCCTCGAGGTCGCCCGTGTGCGGCGACACGTGGGCTCGGGTTCCGCGGGCGAGCGTGAACGTGTGCTTCAGCTCAGCGCCCACCGCCAGAACGGTGTGGGGAGTGGCGATCGGCAGGTCGAGTGGCTCCGGGGAGTAGCCGCGGCCGCGGCGGATCAGGCTCTCGCGCCCGTCCACGACCCGAGTGACCGAGTCGTCGTACCGTGCCCGGATCTCGCGGTCGTGAGCCAGGAACGAGTCGGCGATCCCCGCCAGCCGCTCCAGCGCCTCCGCGTCGTCCGTGGCCAGCGGCTCGTCCGACATGTTGCCGCTCGTCAGAACGATGGGTCGGCCCAGCCCTTCGAGCAGCAGGTGGTGGAGTGGCGTGTACGGCAGGAAGAGCCCCACGCGGCGGTTGAGGGCGGCGGCGCGGGCCGGCTCGGCGTTCACCACTCCGTCGGCGAGCGGTCTGGGGAATGGCCCGGAGAGTGGCGGCTCCACGCCCCGTGGCGGCTCCACGCCCCGTGGCGGCTCCACGCCCGGTGGCCCGGGCGCACGCCGCTCAACCAGCACGATCGGCCGCGCCGGCGACACGAGCAGCGCCTCCTCCTCCGGCGACAGGTCGGCCTCGGCGCGCGCCGCGGCCACGTCCCGGACCATCACCGCGAATGGCTTGGCCCAGCGGTGCTTGCGGTCGCGAAGTCGGGCGACGGCGACTGGATCGGTAGCGTCGCAGGCGAGGTGATAACCGCCGAGCCCCTTGACGGCCACGATCCGGCCGGCCCGCAGGTCGGCGATTGCCGCCGCCAGCGCGGCTTCGCGATGCGCCGCCGGGGCAGCGTCACCGGGGCGCCGGTACGAAAGCTGCGGCCCGCAATCCGGGCAGGCCACCGGCTCGGCGTGGAAGCGGCGGTTCGCCGGGTCGCGGTATTCCGCCTCGCATGCGGCGCACAGCGGGAACGCCCGCATCGACGTTCGGGCGCGGTCATACGGCAGGTCGTCGATGATCGTGGCCCGCGGCCCGCAGTTCGTGCAGTTGGTGAACGGGTAGCGATAGCGTCGGTCGGTCGGGTCGAACAGCTCGGTCAGACAGTCGTCGCAGGTCGCGATGTCGGGCGGGAACAGACGCTCGGTCGAGGCGACGGCCTTGGACTCCTCGATGGCGAACCCCGAACCGAGGGCGATCACTCGTTCGCTCGGCCGAACCACGACTCCCTCGACCCGGGCCCGCGGAGGCGCGTCCGATCGAAGTCGAGCCGCAAACGCATCGACCGCTTCGGCCGAACCAGCAACCTCGATGTCGACCTGGCCCGCTCGATTGATGACCGTCCCGTCGAGCCCGAGCTCGGTCGCAAGGCGCCACACGAAGGGCCGGAAGCCGACGCCCTGAACCACGCCGCGGACCTCGAAGGAGCAGGCGACGCGGTCTCTGGCGACCGCCGGCTTCACCCGACCGCCTCCATCAGCTCGATCTCGATCACCTCGTCGGTGACCTCCGCCAGGGTGTCGACGCCGCACTTTGGACAGGCAGGTGCAACGATCTCGGACTCGAACTCGACGCCGCAGGTCGGGCACATGTGCCCGGATGGCAGGCGGCGGACCTCGAGGCTCGCGATCGCGGTCGCATCATCCGGTATTTCGGCCGCGAGATGCGCGCGCAGCTCGGCCTCGAACTCGGTCGCGTCGTGGCGGCCGCCTCGAACCGCGAGCCGGACCTGCCCGAGGCGCAGGCCACGCTCCCGCAGCGCCTTCGCCACGCCTCGTGCCAGACCTGCTTCGTGCACGCGATCCATCTCCGGTTGAGGTCGACTCCGTCGGGCGCGCAATCGCCGATCGCCCACGTCTATCTCACACCGAATCGCTGCAGTTTCCGCCTGCCGAGCGGCCCGCCTCCACGGCCAAAAGGTCCCAACTGACCGGTCCGCCCGGGTGGGCCGCCTGTCGCGACGCCGTCCCGATGTGCCGCGACGCGACGTAAGCGCCGGGTGATCGGGCGATGTCAACCTGACAACATGAACGAGGTCAAGGCCGGACGGATACTCCTACTCGTGCGTCGGCGCCGCCGACTCACCCAGACGCAGCTTGCGGCCCTGGCCGGGATCTCGCAGCAGACCGTGTCCTCCATCGAGCTGGGCCACGCCGACGATACGGCGCTGCGTACCATCCGGCGACTCGCCGCCCCTCTGGGCATCACGGTGGAGCTCGACCTCAAGTGGAGGGGCCCCGAGTTCGACCGGCTCGACGACGCGCGCCACGCGGCGATCGTGCGGGCGGTTGTGGCCCGCTTCGGCCCCGAGTGGGAGATCGTCGTTGAGTACACCTTCAACCATTTCGGCGACCGCGGATCGGTGGACGTCCTTGCCTGGCATGCCGCCCGTAGTGCACTACTCCTGATCGAGATCAAGTCCGAACTGGACAGCCTCGAGGCCGTGCTTCGGTCCATGGATGTCAAAGTCCGAGTGGTGCCGCCCCTTGTTGCAGCTCAGCAAGGTTGGCGCCTCTCGGCCCTCGGCTCGGTCCTGGTTCTGCCCGATGAATCCTCCTCTCGACGTGCGGTTGCCGAGATGGGCGTCGTGTTCAACGCGGCCCTTCCTCGTCGCACAGTGGACGTTCGGAAGTGGCTCGCGGAACCGGCCGGTGCCCTACGCGGCATCTGGTTTCTGGCGACTACTCCCGCCAGGGGTGCCATCCGCAATCCGGGAGGCCCTGGGCTGGTCCGCAAGCCCCGTGACCCTCGACTTCACGCTCAGGCAACGTCCCGGGGTCGCGAATTGCCGGCTGTCCAGGAGCGCGTGGCCGCTCGGCCGCGTCACGCACCCATGCCAGACGTACCTGACGAGAACCGGCCGCGACTGGCCCCGGGCACTCCCACCGCGAGCAGGTGACAGGAATCTGCCACTCCCGCGCCCGGGTCGGGCGTGGCGCGCGCGTCGGGCCGTGGCGCGCGCGGGTCCGGCGTGGCGCGCGCGTCGGGGCGTGGCGCCCGCGGGACGCGCCGCGCCCCAACGCCCCCTTCACACGGAGACCGGCGAGTCCTCCAGCCCCACCCCGGCAAGAGCGTGCTTGCAGCGCGGGCAGCGGCCATCGACGAGCCGCCAGCCCGTGACGGAGAAGTCCGCCCGCGAGATCAACGTCTCGCCGCAACGGGCGCAGAACGTGGTGGCGGCTTCCGCCTCGGGGGCATTGCCGACGTAGACGTGGCGCAGGCCGACCTCGCGCGCGATCGCCGCTGCCTCGACGAGTGTGGCCGCCGGCGTCGGCTGCAACTCCGACAGCTTGTATGCAGGCTGGAAGCGGGTCAGGTGCCAGGGCGTCTCCGGCCCGACGGCCGTGGCGATCCATTCGGCCATCGACCGCAATTCGCGCCGGTCGTCATTCAGCCCCGGAATGATCAGCGTGGTCAGCTCGATCCAGATGCCAAGCCTGTGCATCTCCACGACCGAGTCGCGCACCGGTTCCCATCGGGCGCCGCAGACGCGACGGTAGAACCGGTCGTTGGCCGCCTTGAGGTCCACGTTGGCGGCATCGAGGTACGGCGCGACCAGCTCGATCGCTTCTGGCGACTCGTAGCCGTTCGTCACAAAGACGTTGTGCAGGCCGGCTGCGCGCGCTCGAACCATCGTGTCGAGGGCGAACTCGATGAAGACCGTCGGCTCGACATACGTGTAGGCCATGCTTCGGACGCCGGCCGCGACCGCTTCCTCCACGACCTTTTCGGGCGTGACGTTGCGGCTCTCGGGCACGACGCCTTCGCGGTGCGCCTGCGACATCTGCCAGTTCTGGCAGTAGGCGCAGTGGAAGTTGCAGCCCTGTGTCGCGATCGAATAGGCGTAGCTGCCCGGCATGAAGTGATAGAAGGGCTTCTTCTCGACCGGTTCGGCCTGTGCCGCAACGATCTCGCCGTAGACGAGGGTGTAGAGCCAGCCGCCGCGGTTCTGACGAACGCCGCAGATGCCGACCCGACTCGGCCGGAGAACGCACCGATGGGCGCAGGCGACACAGCGAACGCTGCCGGCAGCGACGGGGTCATCGAATTGCTCGCCCAGGAGAGCCTGGCGGATGTTCGGCTCCGACTCGCTGCCTGGTCCGAGGTCGTCGACCCGCAGACCTACCGGCGGTTCGTCGCATGGGAAGTGCGCCCGGACGGACTCGAGCGTGATCGCGTCCGGATTGAACGCGATCGCAGGCGCGCTCGTGAAAGTCTCATGGGTATGTGGCGGTTGCGCTTCGTCGTCCATTAAGGCCCTCGGAGTGCAGTCTAGCCGTGACTCGGAAAGAGGGCCTGTGGGGATCGCCCTACTCCATTTGCAGTATGCCATCACCGCGGCCCCTGCCGAAGACCTCGAAGGTCATATGGGACCCGGATGTCGACGAGGTGCACCGGAAGCTGCATGCCAGGGTGTCGGAGGGCGCCGCGGCGGCCAAATCGGGGCCCGCCGCAAGTTTGGCCGATCGCCTACAGGTCATTCACTCGGGAGTCGGTCCGAGTGGCGCTGCGCGAGATGGCCAGCCGCAAGCGGCCCGATGTCGTCGGGGCGGATCTAGGCGCCTTCGAGGTCGATCTCGAGGCCGGGGCTCTCGTCGCCTCAGCGTGGCGGCGGCGCGTCGCGGCGCGTCGCGGCGCGTTGCGGCGCGGATGGGGCGTGGCGGCGAGGCAGCTGGGGGTGAGCCCGGCCGCGGCGGCGGCGGCTGTTTCTCCGCAACACGCGTGCGGGTGTACTCGGTGGAACCCTATGTCGGCGCCACGAGTTCGGGCTGCCAGAGGAGGCGGGCGGGACGACTCGAGGGTCCGAAATCGGGCCGTCACAGGGCGAACATGGGATCGACGCAGATCCGACGGGTCGTCGGGCGGTTGCGACAGCCATCGACCGGGTCTCGCCCGTCCCGAGCTTCCACTTAGTGCCAGCCCGACTGGTGAACCGGAGTAACTCGCTGCTTCCGGGCCGGCGCGGCCGGGAGAGCCGTCACGGTAGACTGCCCCGGATGCCCGATGCCGTAGCTCGGGCCGGACGAAGAGGATTCCGCGGATGCTCGATGCCGCCCGGCGGCTGGTCCCGGCACCACTCCTGCAGTGGTACTCCGGCGCCTCGGCTTGGGCGCACCGTAGGTCCGTCCAGCGCGCCGTCCTGGCCCTGGCGATCCTCATGGCTGGTGCCGTGTACGTGTACTACCTGCGCAACGTCTACGAAGGCGACGCGTACGGCTACTGGCAGAGCATCCGTTGGGACCACCTCTACGACAATGCAATCAATTCGAGCTCGGCACCGCAGGGCTACCTGTACTCGCCCGCCTTCGACCAGGTCCTGTGGCCCCTGCTCTCTCTCCCCTGGCTGCTCTTCCACGCCATCTGGCTTGGGCTGCTGACGGCCCTCCTGACCTGGACGGCGCGCCCATGGCTGGCCTGCCTGCTGTTCGCGACGTTCCTGGTGCCGGGAATCGACCTGCTGGCAGTCCCCAGGCACTACCTCTCGAGCGGCAACATCTTTCTGCCCATGACGCTCGCGGTCGTGGCCGGGTTTCGGTGGCCGTGGACGTACTCGTTCCTGCTGCTGACGAAGGTCACACCGGGGATCGGTCTGCTGTGGTTCCTGGCCCGGCGGGAGTGGCGCAACCTCTTCGTCGCGCTCGCCGCCACAGGAGCCATCGTCCTCGTCTCGTTCACATTCTCGTCGAACCTGTGGTTCGACTGGATCAATGTCTTGAGGAGCAACTCCGGCAACGCGGAGCCAAGCTTCGCGATGCACGTGCTGCCACTCGTTCCACGCCTCGCGATCGCTTCGGTCATGACCGTCGTCGCGGCCCGCTCCAACGCCCGCTGGGTAGTGCCGATCGCGGCGATGATCGCCCTGCCGTACATCCCCGACACCGCCTTGATCATGCTCCTGGGCGTTGTGCCGCTGCTACGTCACGACGCCTGGACCGAGGGCGGTGCCGGCACCTCGGGTGCCGGCACCTCGGGCGCCGGCACGCTGCCGCCAACGGCTTCTGCGCCGGCCTGACTACCCAGCCAGAAACAGAACCGGGGCCCCTTTCGGAGCCCCGGTTCTTGTGACGGCGTTGAGGGGCGGTAGGGCCCCTCGGGTTGAACGAGGCTAGATGATGCCCGCCATCTCCTGGAGCGTCTGCCAGTTCTGGAGACGGTCCTCCTGGGATCGCTGCAGCTCGACGGAGGGATTGCCCGCCTTGTCGAAGTGCTTCTCGAAGCGGCCCTCGGTCCGGGCGAAGGAGATGAAGTCGAACGGGGTGCCGTCCGGGCTCTTGGTCCAGTCTTCCTTGGTCGCAGGGTTGCCCTGGAGCGAAAGCCGCTCGGAGAGCTTGGTGCCGCGGCGCGGGTCGAAGGTGAAGAGCGGGAAGGCGCGCGAGTCGACCGCGAGCTTGGCCTGGCGGGTAGCTGCATCGTCCGAGATGAGGTGCTCNNTAGAGATGGTTGATGTTGGAGGCGGCCACCTGGGCGACGTAGGCATCGCCGTGGGCCACCATGATCCGACCCAGTTCCTTGCGCTTCTCCTGCTTGCCGTGCTCGGCCTTGCCGTACGCGGCGAGCTTGGCGACCTGGCCGGTGAATGAAGCGGTCGAAGCCTGGCCACCGGTGTTCGAATAGGCGCCGGTGTCGAGGACGAGAGCCTTGACGTCCATGCCCGAAGCGACCATGCGCGACAGCGACTGGAAGCCGATGTCGTACATGGCGCCGTCGCCACCGAAGACCCAGATCCGTCGCTCGGGGTGGCCCGCCTGATCCCAGCGCAGCCGGATGCCCATGGCATCGGCCGGGCCGTTCTCGAAGAGCGAGTTGGTCCACGGAACGGTGAACGGGTTGTAGGGGTAGGTGCTGCCGAAGACGCTGTTGCAGCCGGTCTCGGCCACGATGCCCATGCTGTTGGGCCCGTAGACCTGGAGCGTGGCCGCCATCAGCATGCGGACGATCGTGCCCTCGCCGCAGCCCGAGCACGAGCCCGCGCCGCCGACGAAGCCCCAGGCGTTCTCACCAAGCATCAAGTCGGCCAGGGCCTTCTCGTTGCGATACTCGACAGGGGTCGGGGGCAGGGACTTGTAGAACGAGATGTCGCGGCGGTAGCGGTCGAGCGTGCACTCGCCGCTCGCCTCGGAGTCGGACTTCTCGATCATCTTGAGCGCGTCGTGGCCCTGGGCCACGCAAACGTCCACGCACTCGGCGCAACCCTTGCAGTGGTATGGGTCGATGAAGAGGCCGAAGTCGGCGCCTTCGATGCCCTTCTTGGCCGGCACGTCGGCGTACTTGGCCGTGTGGACGAAATGGGTCCTGGCCGTGGCTTCGGCCAGAGTTGGGTTCGGCTGGGTCGCGGCGAACGCCGTGATCGCCTTGGCCAGCGCGCCCTTTGGCTGGGCGGTCGCCATGATGGCGCTGTCCGGGCAGGCGCTGACGCAGGCCATGCAGCCGACGCACTTCTCCGCTTCGAGCGCCGGGATCTGCGGCGAAAGGGTGCTGAAGTCGCGCACTCCGGCGGTGGCGGGACCAATGAGGCTGCGCCCCACGTTCTCGTCGGACGGAAGCTCGACGTCGGCCACGCCGCGACGATAAGCATCGATCACGGTCGTGTTGAAGTCCGCGACGTAGGCCTTCTTGTCGAAGCGGTTGGGGGCGATCAGCCCGGGGCCAGGCCCGAGCTTCTGGATGTCGGCAGAAGTAATTGTGTCGGTCATCGCTCGCTCAGTCATCGGATCACCTCAACCAGGACCTGACGAGGTCGCTGCTCGAGATGATGCCGATCGGGGTGGCCGCCTCGTTTGTTACGACGAGACGGTGGACTCGGCGCACTTCCATCTCTTTCGCTGCTTCTTCCAGAGTGGCAGTGACGGAGATGGTGAGCGCCGGCTTGGTCATGATCTGCCCAACCGCCAGGCCGGGCCAGTCGGAGACGAGATGCTGGTTTGCTCGAGCCCGGATGAGGTCGGTCTGACTCAGAACGCCAACCAGAACCCCCACCTCATCGACCACCGGAAGACCGGTGATCTTGTTGGTGTCGAGGATCCCGGCAGCTTCCGCGAGGGAAGCCATCTCGGTGATCGAGATTGGGTTGGCAGTCATGACCTCGCCAACGGTCCGAGCGTGGGTCATCGGGCGGCCACCGGGGTCGCCTTGGTGGCCTCGGCCGGAACCTTCCCGGCGATCGCGGCGGTGACGTCGATCACGCCGTCGTAGGCGCCCTGGATCACAGCCAGGTTTGCGTCGACCACGGCCCCACCCTTCTTCCCGAAGAAGCGAGTGAGGTTGTCACGAACTGCGTCCATCAGGGCGGGTCGGTCGAGACCGGCGCGCTCTGCGAAGGGCGAAACCTTGAGGAATACACCCACAAGAGCCACGCCTTGCATTCGGATCTCGAGATCCTCGCGGGGCGCGTACTGCTTGGCGAGCGCGGCGGCATCGAGGGCCAGGAGGCGAAGGTGTCGGGCCTGGATCTCCGCTCGCGTGGCAGGCGGCAGAACCGACCAGATCTCCTCCGGATCGGTCAGCGGTGTCGGCACGAAGATCGTGCCGCCGTCCACGAGACCGATCAGTGGATTGCCCTGCTTGAAGGAGTTGGTGTCGAAGAGCGGCACGAAGTCGACTTCCGTCAGCTCGTTGTGGAGCCGGATCGGCTCCTCGGCGATCGTGAGGAAGTAGGTCGTGGGCAGGCCCTTCTTCTCCGAGCCGTAGCGCGGATAGGCCTGGACGTGCAGGTTGAAGAGCTCGCCGACGGTCGTGGCCACGAGCTTGTTCGTGGTGACGCTGCCGAAGCCGCCGACCGAATGACCGCGCAGGCTGTAGGCGCCCTTGGGTCGAATGTTGAGGCCGTTGTTCGGCAGGGCCAGCGGGTGGCGAATGCCGAGGAATGCACGCCGGGTCTTCTTGACGGCTTCTTCGTCTGCCATCAGATCGAAGACGGCGCCCAGGTCACCAGGCTGGATGTCGCGCGAACCCAGGCCACCGGAGACGGAGATGACTCGCGGCATCGCGGCGCCGTTCATCACGGCGTCGGCGAGAGCCGACTTGAGCTCGCGGGTGAGCGGGTTGTCCGCTGCCGCCGGCTCGTCCGTTCGCTCTACCACGGCTACGACCTTGGCCTTGCCAATGGCCCTGGCCAGCAGCTCGGCCGGGAACGGGCGGAAGCTCGTCACGGTCACGCAACCAACCTTGCGGCCCTGGTCGCGATACGCGTCGACCACCGCGAGGGCCGTATCCGCCATGGTCCCCATCGAGACCATGATGTAGTCGGCGTCCTCGGTGCGATACGAGTTGATCAGGCCGTAGTGGCGGCCCGTGAGGGCTTCCCACTCGCCCATCGCCCGCTCGGCGATCTCGACGAGGTGGTCGTACCAGGCGCGCTGCCCGATCCGGCCCTTCATGTAGGAGTCCTGGTTCTGAACCACACCCGACATCAGCGCGTCCGCGGGATCGAAGAGATCGCGCACGGTAACCCGCGGGTCGCCGACGAAGCGCTTGAGAAGCTCGTCCTCGGGGAGGTTCACGTTCTCGATGGTGTGCGTGGTGAGGAAGCCGTCCTGAGCCACGAACCAGGGCGTCTCGCTGTCCTCGGCGACGCGGCGAGCGATGGCGGTAAGGTCCGCGGCTTCCTGGCAGTTGCGGGCAAAGAAGATGCCCCAACCGCAATCCGCCACGCCCATCACGTCGTCGTGGCCGGCGTGGATGTTGAGGCTCTGGCTGGTCAGAGCGCGCGCCCCAATGTGGAAGACGGCCGGCAAGCGCTTGCCGGCGATGACGTAGAGGACTTCCTTCATCAGGATGAGGCCCTGTCCGGCAGTGAAGTTCGTGACCCGGCCGCCCGCGAGGGCAAAGCCCTCGGCGGCCGAGGCGGAGGAATGCTCCGACTCCGGCTCGATGAACTTCAGGTGCGTGCCCCACAGGTTCGGGGTGCCGTTGGCGACGGCAACCTGGTAGACCGCCGCCATCGTCGTGGACGGTGTGATCGGGTAGGCGCAGGCGCCGTCGCTGATCCGCGTCTCGACATAGGCGATGGCCTCCGAGCCGTCGATGATGGCTGGAATGCCTGGAAATTCGGGCGTCGGCGTATTCGTCACGATGGTCGGTTCACTCAATGCGCGCAGCTGGCGGGCCAGCGCGCTTCCGTCCAAATGTTTGAGCAAGGTGCCGCCGATCCCGCTGGCGACCGCCTCGCGCTGCTCGTCCGCATGCCAGTAGGATGCAAGCACCGCGATCCGACCCGCGGGGATCAGATCGCGTAGAGCCGCAGCCATCGGCCGCCATCCCCCCGCGACGTCGGCATCGACCAGCACCACGTCGGGCCGGGCAGCCGCGGCTTCACGCGCGGCGGATTCACACGACGCCTGAGCGACGATGAAGCCGTGGCGCGAGAGATGGTCGCAGAGGGCCTCGGTGGCGGCTCGGTGCTGACTGACGATGAGCAGTCTGCGCAGGGGTACCTGGGTGTCGGCGAGCATGCTCATAGGGTGCGCCCCAGGGCCTTCGACCCGTAGCGACAGGGCTCCCTAAGACCGGGGGCCATATGGCCCGCGGAAGCACGGTCCGGGATAGGAAGCACCTGCTCCAACGGGTGGGCCCCGGCCGACGACGATGTGGGCGGCGCGGGGCGATTCGGGCCGCGCATTTGGGCCCTTGCGGACCGCCTCGGACCGCCTTCGGGCGGGGTACTCGATGCCCTCGGTGGAGGGCCATTCGGCACTGCGCAGCAGCTGCGCGGGACCGCAGACTTCTGCGCGTGACGAACGCCGGAGGGGACGCCCGGCGTTCGTCCTTTTTTTGCGCCCGCCGTCAGCCGGCCGATGCCTTCGTTGGCTCCTGCGGTCCTCGCTCACGGACGTCGATGTCCGCTCTCTCCGGTCCTCGGTTCCGCCTCGGCCTAGAGCCAGCGCAGCTGGGTCGCCGTCGGACGGCGGGCTGGAGTTGAGTGGCGTGGCGCTTCCTGGCGCAGGCGGTGAGTTCGTCTCGGAAGTCCGGGTGGGCGATGGCGATGAGGCGCTTTGCCCGCTCGCGGAGACTCGGGCCGAAGAGTTGGGCCACGCCGTACTCGGTCACGATCGTCTGAAAGTGGGAGCGAGTCGTGGTGACGTCGGAGCCGTGGATTGCGCTCGCCGGCTGGCGGGCTGAGGTTGCGTGGCGGTTCGGTGGCCATGTCGTCAGCGGGACTTCTCGGATATTCCTGTCACGACTGCAATCGAACCCCGCTGGCTTCTTCCGAGCAGACTCAACGTCCAACCGCGGATCGGGCGGCTCGGTTGAGCGTGGCTGGCGCGCCTCGAGGACATCCGGCCATCGCCGCCGGCACTCAGAACGGGCCCGAACTTCGATAGCAATCACCTGGTGACTAGACGAGAGGTCATCGGACGTTTCGGCTCTGTACCAGTCGTGTGAGGACTGAACCAGAAGTCGACGATGACTAGTCTCGTGCGCGCACCCGCTCGGAGAACTCGGTGCGTCGCGCCGCCCCGTCCTCGTCGGCCTCGCGCACGAACGCCAGGCTCGGTCCGGCGACGAGCTGCCGGCCGGCGACGAAAGCCGCAGCCCATTCGCCGAAGAACCGGTCGCGGTCAACCAGGGTGTTGTCGAGGTCGAATATGACCAGGCTCGATTGTCGACCGCCGCTCAGAGGTACCCGCGGTGGGCCTACAACTCGTGATACGTCTTCGCGTAGGCCGTTAGTTCGTCGCGGAAGTCGGGGTGGGCAATCGCGATAAGGCGCCTGGCGCGCTCGCGGAGGCTCTGGCCGAACAGCTCGGCTACGCCGTACTCCGTCACGACCGTGCGGACGTGCGAACGGGTCGTCGTGACCCCGGCGCCCTCTTTGAGGCTGATGGTGATGCGCGAGAACTTGCCGTCGGCGGCGGTGGACGGCAGGGCGATGATCGCCCGCCCTTCCTCGGCAAGGGCCGCGCCGCGCATGAAGTCCATCTGCCCGCCCACGCCGCTGTACATGCGGTGGCCGATCGAGTCCGCGCAGACCTGGCCGGTGAGGTCGATCTCGATGGCCGAGTTGATGGCGGTCATGCGCCTGTGGCGCCGGATGATCGAAGTGTCGTTCGTGTAGTCGACCTGGCGCATCTCGACCATGGGATTGTTGTCCACGAACTTGTACAGGCGCTGCGTGCCCATCATGAAGGTGACCACGATCTTGCCGCAGTCGAGGTCCTTCTTCTGGCAGGTCACGACCCCCCGCTCGACCAGATCGACGAGCACGTCGGTGAACATCTCGGTGTGGATGCCCAGGTCCTTCTTGCCGTAGAGGTGCTGGCCGACGGCGCTGGGGATTGCGCCGATGCCCATCTGGAGAGTCGCCTCGTCTGGCACGAGATCCGCGACGTACGCCCCGATGCGGGCCTCAACATCGCTGATCGGCGGGTCCGCATGTTCATAGGGCGGCCGGTCCACCTCGACGGCATAGTCGATCTTGTCGACGTGAACGAAGCTGTCGCCCAGCGTCCGGGGCATCGACTTGTTCAGCTGGGCGATGATCGTCTTGCCGCAACGGACCGCCGTGAGGACCGTGTCCACGGAAGTGCCCAGAGAGCAGAAGCCATGGGCGTCCGGCGGGGTCACGTTGATGAGGACCGCGTCCAGCGGCAGGATGCCTTCGTCGAAGAGGCGGGGGATGTCCGACAGGAAGACGGGGATGAATTCGGCCCGGCCTTCATTGACGGCCTTGCGGGCGTTGGGGCCGATGAATAGCGAGCGATGCAGGAAGTGGCCCTGCATCTCCGGGGCCAGGTGCGGGTGCGGACCCTCGGCGTGCATGTGGATGATCTTCACGTCCTGCAGCTCGGGGGCACGGGCCACCAGAGCGTCAAGGAGCACGGACGGCGTCGCGGCCGCGCCGTGCATGAAGATCTGCTGGCCGGACTTGATCCCAGAAACCGCCTCTTCGGCGCTGACGATACGCATGTCGCGGAGTTTACGGGGCGCAGCCGTAAGCGGGAGGGCCAATGTGACGTATCGGGGGGCCGGCCGGCCTGTGGCGACCAGGCTGGGGCGACGATGGAGTGGGTCGCCAGAGCGGCGACCAGGCTGGGGCGACGATGGAGTGGGTCGCCAGAGCGGCGCCGAGCCGATCGGAGACCTTGACCACCGACACCGCGGGGCTGAACCTCACGACATGAACCATGACGAGCGCCCGCCGGCAGACTTAGTGGCAGCCCTGGCGTCGGATATCCAAGACGTTCTCGGCGATGACCTTGTGGGGCTCTACATCTATGGCTCGTCGGTGTCGGGCGGCTTCGATCACGGAGTCAGCGACATCGACCTCGTTGCGGTGACGGCGACGGAGGTCGGGGCGCTCGACCTGGCCGGTCTCGAGCGAGTTCACCGCCTCTTTGCCAGCAGATACCCCGAGTGGAGTGACCGCCTCGAGATCGTCTACATCGGGAGCGCCACGCTCCGGTCATTCCGGACGAGCCCCGGCTCGCTCGCCGTCATCAGTCCGGGCGAGCCGTTTCACGTTCGAGATGAGCGTGTCGCCGAGTGGCTGCAGAACTGGTATCTCGTCCGCGAGAACGGCATCTGCCTTTATGGAGCCGAAGCCGCGGCGGTCGTGCCGGCGATCACGTGGACCGAGTTCGCCGCCGCGACGGTCCGCTACGCATATGAGCTGCGGAACCGGAGCCGAGTTGGAGCGAGCGGCGGCGTCTTTGCCTACACCATCCTGACGATGTGTCGGGCGCTCCGAACAGTTCGGACGCAGACGCACGGCTCGAAGCAAGAGGCGGCAGCCTGGACTCGCGAACGAATGCCCGAGTGGGCCTGGCTGATCGATTCGGCGCTCCAGTGTCGTCTGTCGCGCGGGACGATCGGCCTCGACGATGAGGGGTCGCGCGCGGCCGCCGAGACCTTCATCGCCGTACTCGCCGACCAGATCCTCGCGAACTACCGACCGAGCGAGACGCACAAGAACGTAGGTCCGTGAGCGAGGAGCGCAGGCGACAACGAAGCGATGCACCGCCTGCTCGGCGACTAAGCGCCGCCCTTCATGCGGTGTCGGGCCACGAACGCCGCCGCTTGCGCGCGGCGCTCCAGGTTCAGCTTCGAGAGGATCGAGCTGACGTAGTTCTTGACCGTCTTGTCGGACAGGAAGACCTCCGAGGCGATCTCCTTGTTCGTCTTGCCTTCGGCCACGAGCAGCAGGATCTTCTGCTCCTGCTGGGTCAATTGCGCCAACTCGTCGGTGTATGTGCCGGTGGCGATGCGGCGGACTCGGTCGAGGACCTTCTCGGTCACGGCCGGGTCGAGCAGCGACTCGCCGCGCCCAACGGACTCCAGCGCGCTGACGAGGTCACGGCCGCGGATCTGCTTCAGGAGATAGCCGGAGGCGCCGGCGATGATCGCCGACAGGACCGCTTCCTCGTCGGGATAGCTGGTCAGGATGACGACCCGTGTGCTCGGGAACTCGGCCCTGATCTCACGACAGGCCTCGATGCCCGAGCCGTCGGGCAGTCGAACGTCCATGACAACGAGGTCTGGCTCGAACTTGCGGGCCATCTCGACTGCTTCGGCCGCGGTGCCCGCTTCGGCGACGACCTGGAAATGCTCGCGTCGTTCCAGCAGCGAGACGAGGCCCTGTCTGACGACCTCATGATCGTCGACCACCAGAAGCCGCAAGGGACGTGCTTCGATCTGGTCGGTCATTCCTCTCCTCGATCCGTGACCCCGGCGGGGGTTTCGCGACGGGGCACCTCGACGATGATACGCGTGCCGGAGCCGGAACCGCTCTGGACATCGAGTCGGCCACCAACAGACGAGGCCCGGTCACGCATGTTGACCAGGCCCTGGTGGCCCAAGCCGCGCGGTCTGGCGGGGTCGAAGCCGACTCCGTTGTCGGTGATGATCAGCTTCACGTCGTATTGATCGGTCTCGACCTGGACGCTGCCGCGGGTCGCCTTGGAGTGGCGGGCGATGTTGCTCAGAGCCTCGCGGGCGATCGAAAGGAGCTGGCCGATGAGGTCGGGCGGCAGGTCCGTGGCGGACGCGTCCGCGGTTTCGAGGTCGATGTCGACCATGCTGTTGACGCGGAATTCGTCTGCCAGCGCCGCCAGCCCGCCGACCAGCCCGGCCTGCTCGAGCAGCTCGGGCCGCAGGCCGAAGATGAAGTTGCGGATGTCGCGGATCGATTGATCCAGCGAGTCTATGGCGCGCTCGACCCGGGCGCGGGCAACGTCGGGCTCGTCGGTCATCAGGTCGGGCACGTCCTCGAGCGACAGGCCCACGGCGTAGATGCTCTGGATGATGCCGTCGTGCAGGTCGCGGCCGATCCGCTCGCGCTCCTCGACGATGGCCAGCCGCTGGACCTGCTCGTGGAGCCGGGCGTTTTCGATGGCGATGCCGGCATGGAGGGCGAACATCTCGACCAGTCGCTCGTCGTCCGCGGTGAAGTCGCCGTGTGGCAGCTTGTTGGTGAGATACAGCCGACCGATCGATCGGCCCTTCGCTCCGATCGGGACGCCCAGGAGCGAATGCATCGCCGGGTGATTTTGGGGGAAGCCGTAGCGGCGGGTATCGACGGCGATGTCGTGGACTCGGACCGGGTGAGTCTCATGGGCGATCACGCCCAACAGCCCGTGGCCGTGGGGCGTGGGCCCGATCTTCTCGCGGTCGGCCCGACTGATGCCACTGGTGATGAACCGCTCGATGCCGAAGTCCTGATCCACGATCCCGAGGGCGGCGTACTGGGCGTGGGCCAGCTCGCGGACGCGATCCGTAATCAGCTGCAGGACGCGATCGAGATCGAGGACGCCGGCGATGCCGCGAGTTGCCGTGTCGAGCGCGGCCAGCTCGTCGGTGGCCTGGCCGGCCCGGGCCCGCGACCACGTCGAGCCTATGACGATCTCCAGGCCGCGAGCGCATTCATCGACGGAGAACACGGCCGCCGGCGGCGCGTCCAGCTGGAGAGTGGCCAGGGCCCGATCGCCGAAGCTGAGCTCGTAGGTTCGGAGACCTGCCGTCTCGGCCCCTTCGTCGAGCAGGCTGCCGGCCCTCAGCTCGACCTCGGTCAGCGGCGACGCATCCAGATGCAGGTGGCCACCGCCAAGCCCCGAGGTCGAGATCACACGGCCAAACGTAGCGGCCAGATCGGCGTGGCTCGTGGAACCAGGATCGGTCTGCCAGCGCTCCAGGGCGGCCGACATCTCGCGCAGACCGAGCATGCCGGTCTGGTCCCGGCTCGCGTTCGAGGTCGAATGCGGGGCGCTCATCACCCGGAGCCTAGCAGGCTGCCGATTCGGGTGTCGTCCACCCGCCGGTGAGTTCCACGGCTGGTACAGCTCGGCCGAGGCTTCGCAGAGCGGCGGCATTCTTCCCAGCCGGACCGACCAGACATCAGGTCCGTGGAACTCGTCGATCAGGCGGCCAACTACCACGGTCCGTCACCCGTACAGAGTCGGCGCCGTTCGTCTCGCCCAGACGAGGTGCCATAGCGACAGCAGGAACGTGCCGGAGGTCACTTGGCCCTCCTTCGGGTCGCCCCCACCCTTGCCAGACACGAAGGCCGGAAGCACCGCAGCGCATCGGCCGGACGGACAGGGTGATGTCCCACATCGAAATCATTCTGCTGGCGACCGACGGATCTCCCGCGTCCGAGTCGGCCAGCGAGGAAGCTATCGACC
This sequence comes from Chloroflexota bacterium, assembly GCA_003171255.1. Lineage (GTDB taxonomy): Bacteria > Chloroflexota > Limnocylindria > Limnocylindrales > CSP1-4 > Fen-1039. Next base: position 2,800 of record PMYK01000043.1, on the reverse strand, counting down.
TCGCCACTCAGATCGACGCGCGGCTTCTGGTTGTCAGTGTCATGGGCGGCTCCTCGCGTCCAGCCGGGGCGTCGGCTGAGGCCGCGGGCGTGGCGGATTCGCGCGACTCCCTGACGACGAAGGCCCAGGCACTCGTCCAGCGCGCCAAGGCCGCCGGAGCGGACGCCACCTTCCTGGTCTGGGACGGCGAACCCGGCGAGGCAATTGTTGCCGCCGCCGAGTCGGAGAACGCGGACCTGATCGTGGTCGGGTCCCACGGCCGCAGCGGCGTCAGCCGGTTCCTGATCGGCAGCGTCTCGGACTACGTGGTCCGCCACGCACATTGCCCCGTCATGGTCGTCCGTGGCCGGCTCGAGGCGACGCGGCGGTAGCACTCCCCTACTTCGTGTAGGAGCCCTCGGGGTCCAGCCGTTCGCGGATCAAACGCAGCTCTTCGGGCGTGGGCGCAGGCGTGGTCGACAGCGGTTCGGCCAGGTGCGGCTCCCAACCGATGGTGTCGCGGACCTGCTCCAGCGTGGCTCCGGGGTGGATCGAGTCCAGGCGCATCTCGCCCGAGTCGTCGAAGTGGTAGATGCCGAGGTCCGTGACCACTACCGACGGCCCGCGGCCGAGCCAGCCCTGCTCGCGCCGGATCCGGGCCGATGCCTCCGCCCCGCCCAGATTGCCCGGCGAGGTCCGGAAGTCGATCCGATCGACGAACGAGCGCTTCGACTGGCGCATGATCACGAAGACCTGGCGGGCATTGATGGCGATCTCGCAGGCCCCGCCCGAGCCCGGCAGCCGCGTCTTCGGATGCTCGTAGTCGCCGATGACGGTGCTGTTGATGTTTCCGAAACGGTCGATCTGGGCGGCCCCGAGGAAGCCGACGTCGACGAGCCCGCCCTGCAGGTAGAAGCTGAACAGCTCGAACATCGAGACGACGGCCGTGGCGCCGGTCACGATCGTTGGGTCGCCGATGGAGAGCGGCAGCCGGGCCGGTTTCGCTCCGAACGCGCCCGACTCGTAGACGAGCTCCAGCGTGGGGGCGCAGGTCAGACGCGCCAGATTGACGGCTATGTTCGGCAGCCCCACGCCGACGAAACAGACGCGCCGGCCGGCCAGCTCGCGGGCGGCGGCCACGATCATCATCTCCGACTTCGAGAAGGCGGAGACCTCGGCCGGCCGGATCGCCCGCGGCTCGCTCATTTGTAGACCCCGTAGTCGACCGAACCCGACGGCGCCTCGCCCGAGGGCTTGAGACTGGCGACCCGTTCGGCCCCGAGCTTGGCCATGTATTCGGCTCGACCGCTTACGCCGTAGACCCACTCGTCGAGCCAGGCCTGAGTGGTGCCGGCTTCGCGGGCGATCGCGTCCCAGTCGCGATAGAAGTGGTTGTCGCGGTCGTAGGCGCCCTGGACGTACGAGGGGTGAGCGCCGAACGGTTCCACGACGACGGCGTTCACGATCAAGCCGGGGATGACGGTCCGGTTCGGGTCCGCTCGAATGACCGACTCGTCGACCAGATCCTCGACCACGACGATTACGCGTTCGGCCGCGAAGGCGGCCTCCTTCTGACAGCCGAGCAGGCCCCACATCTGCGTGTTCCCTTCGGCGTCGGCGCGCTGAGCGTGGACGACGGTCACGTCCGGCTTGAGCGGAGGCACGGCGTAGACGGTCTCTTCGCCAAAGGGCGAGCGGATCGGCCGGATCAGCGGGTTGGCCTTCGGCAAGTCCGTTTCGAAGTAGGAGCGCAGCGGGAAGAACGGCAGGTTCGAGGCGCCGGCCGTATACCGGCCGACCATCCCGAAGTGGCTGTACTCCTCGAGTTCGAGCGGTGCCGGATCTGCATCCTCGACGCGCCGCCGGATGGCGTGCAGCCCGCCCACGCCGGGGTTGCCGAGCCAGCTGAAGACGAGCTTGCGCGCGGTGCCGGCCGCGACCATCTGGTCGTAGATCAGGTCCGGCGTCAAGCGGGCGAGGGTCAGCTCGCGTTTGCGCTGGCGGATGATCTCGTGCCCGGCGGCGAAACAGATCAGGTGCGTGAAGCCTTCGATGGCGACGACGTCCCCGTCATGGACGAGGGCGGCGACGGCGTCGCGCATCGATGTGACCTTACTCATCGGCGCTCACTTCGGACTCACCTGGCGATCATCCGCCGATTGTCTGCCCGGCGTCAGGCAGTTGCCGCGACTTCGGCGACGGCCTCACCAAACAGCTTTAGGCCAATCGCCGCTTCTTCGGCGGTGAGAACGAGCGGCGGCGAAATCCGCACCACGGTGTGACCCGCCTCCAGCACGAGGACGCCGCGCTGGAACGAGGCCCACTCGACGGCAGCGGCATGTTCGTGCGTGTCGAATTCGACGCCGATCATGAGGCCGATCCCGCGGACGTCGCGGATCATGGACGGGAACCGCGCCTGGAGCGTACGCAGCCCGGTCAGCAGCTGATCGCCGCGCGCCGTCGCGTTGGCCATCAGGCCGCCCTCGAGCAGCTTGATCGTCTCGAGCGAGGCGGCGCAGGCCACAGGGTTGCCACCGTATGTCGTCCCGTGGGCGCCCGGACCCCACTGAGTCATCAGCGAGTCGCGAGCGATGAAGGCGCCCAATGGCATGCCGCTGGCGATGCCCTTGGCCGTGGCGACGATGTCCGGCTCGACGTCCCAGTTCTGGATGGCCCACATCTTGCCGGTTCGTCCGCCGCCCGACTGGACCTCGTCGGCGATCAGCAGGATGCCGTGCTCGTCGCAGATGCGGCGCAGGCCCTGCAGGAAGCCGTCCTCGGGGACGACGTATCCGCCTTCGCCCTGGATCGGCTCGACGAT
>PMYK01000025.1:24054-45742 GCA_003171255.1 Chloroflexota bacterium | reverse complement strand
AGTCCGCCTTCAAGGCGCTCGTTTGCCAGGCGGTCGCCCTCAACAGTTCTGGCAAGTCGAAACCTTCGAAGAAGGCGAAGTCCTGAGGGATTCCGCCCCTGAACAGGCCCGAATTGAAGCGCAGCGGCGCCTCTATCGACCAATAGCGCCGCCCAGCGGCCGTCCACGTGTCGCCCGGGTTGGTCGCCTCCGCCTGAGCCATTCACTCTGTGCCAACTAGATCGCGCCCGCTCGGGCGAGGACGGACCCGTCCTGGTGCGCGACGAGATCCGCCATCGCGTCCCGCTCGAGTGGTCGCGAGAAGACGCGGCCCTGACCCAGAACGCAACCCAGTTCCGCAAGCCGCCGCAGTTCGGTCGGCGTGTCGACCCCGGCCGCGACCGTGGTGAGGTCCAGTGCACGCCCCATCTCGACGATCGCATGAACGACCGCCGCCCCTCGGCGGGGATCATCCAGCGGAGTCACGAACGACTGGTCGATCTTGACGTAGGTGATGGGCATGCGTTCCAGGGAGGCGAGAGATGAGTATCCGGTCCCGAAGTCGTCGACGCCGATCTGGACACCGAGAGCATGGATTGCGTGCAGTCGCTCGAGAGAGGCGACGTTGTTCTGCATGACCATGCTCTCAGTGAGATCGAGGACGACCCAGCTCGGGGCCGCGCTCGCGTACGCCATGGCCGCCTGAAGGGTCCACGCGAGCCGCGGGTCGGCGAGTCGGTGGGCCGACACGCTGACAGACACACGAGGCACTCGCCCGGGGGACAACGCGGCCCATCGAGCGGCCTCGGTGCAGGCGGTTCTGAGCGTCCAGGTGTCGATTTCATCGATCTGACCCGTCTGCTCAGCGAGGGGGAGGAATGCGCCTGGAGCGATCCTTCCGCGAGTCGGATGGTCCCACCAGATGAGGGCCTCGGCCCCGACGAGTCCGCCGCTCCGCAGATCGACGATCGGCTGATAGTCCAGCACGAACTCCCTATGGTCGATGGCCCGGCGCAGCTCCGTCTCGGACTCGAACGGCGTCTGCCCCGCTTCCTGCATCGCCGGTTCGAAGACAACGGCCCGGTCGCCGCCGCGGCTCCTGGCGATGGACCCGGCCGCTTCGGCCCTGCTCAGCAGACCTCCTCCCGCAATCTCGTTGGGAGCGGCAGTCGATATGCCAATGCTCGCACTGATATCCGCCTGGTGGCGGCCGAGCTCCAGCGGCGCTCGAAGGGCCACCAGGATGCGATTAGCGGTCGCCATTCCATCCTCCGGCGATGGGTTGCCGTCGAGCAGCACCCCGAACTCGTCGCCGCCGACTCGGGCACACGTGTCCGCGTCATGGACCGAGGCCCGAAGACGCGCGGAGACCTCCTGCAGGACCTGATCGCCGATGTCGGACCCCAGGCCCTGATTCACCCGCTCGAAGCTGTCAAGCCCGACCAGCAAGACGGTGACGCGGCGTTCGGCACGGGCGGCGCTCGCAAGCGCTTGCCCCAGCCGGTCCAGGAACAGGGTCCGGTTGGGAAGGTCGGTCAGGAAGTCGTGCAAGGTGACCTGACTGAGCTGGCGCTCCAGCATCTTGCGTTCCCGGATATCCCGCGTGGTGAGGACGATTTGCCCAACCGAAGGGTCGTCCAGGAGGTTCGCGGCGATCGTCTCGACCTGACGCCAGACGCCGGCAACGTCCCAAAGACGCCAATCGATCGGCTGGGTCACGGGCCGCCCGGCCGCCACATCCGCGAGAAACGCCTTGACACGCTCTTCGTCGTCGGCGTGAACGAACTGCGAGACGGGGCGGCCCACCAACCTGGCGCCATCGACTCCGAGGATGCGCGCGACAGCCGGCGAGGCTTCGGTCACGACGCCGTTGCGGTCGACGAGCACGACGGCATCGGAGCTGTTCGCGCTCAGCGCCCTGTATCGCTCCTCCGACGCCCTCAGCCCTTGTTCCATCAGCAGTCGGCTGTTCTCGCGCAGCACGAGTTCCTGGCGGATTAGCACCATCGCCGTCAGCACGACGGCCGCGTACAGCACCTCGATGAGTTCGTTTGTGGCATTGCCGAGCACGAGCGCGATGAGGACCGCGTAGCCGGCCGCGAGCGCCACGTATGGCAGGCCAAGAAGCCAGCGGCTCAGGGTCTTCCCGCGGCCCTCCTCCGTCGCGCCGGGGTGGGCCTGGAAGTAGCCCGCCAGCGCGATCAGGAGCGTTGAGCTGAGGTAGATGACGTCGGGCCAGCGCACCAGCTCGAAGGAACCGGTGAGGTTCAGCTGGCCGTATCCGACGTCGCCCACGAACATCAGCGCGAGCCCGCCGACCAGTGCCGTCAGCGCCCTGGCATCTATCTCCGGCGGGTGGCGCAGGGCGGTCGCGGCGACGCCGAACAGCAGGACGAGGTCGCCGATGGGGTATCCGAGCGCAAGCGCTGCACTCAGGGGGTTCGGGTCCAGGGACTCGAGAACGGGCCTGAACAGCGTATGCCAGACGACGATCCCGCCGCCGACGACCACGATCAGCGAGTCGATCGCGAACCGGAGAGTGGCTCCGTGGGATGCCGACGCCCGCTGGAACATGATGAGGGCGAGGACGACGATGGGGTAGTAGGCGACGTAGGCGACGTCGGCCAGAGATGGGGAGGCGGTGCTGCTGCCGCCAAGGTCCAACCAGGCCCACGCCCAATCGCCTACCGCGTAGACGAGTGTTGCGATACCCAGCACGGCCCAGCTGAGGCGAATCCGCAGGACCTCGGAGCCGAGTGCGGCCCGTATGACGATGACCCCGGCCGCAACGTCAATGGCGGCCTCGGCGACGTCGGCAACAGCGCGTTGCGCGCCAGGGTCCCCAAAGCCGAATGCAAGCCAGGCTACCGCGATGCCCCAGCCGCCGGCAACGAATGCCAGAAGCGCTTGATCGAGCCCGAGTCCGCCGGCAGGTCGCGAGTGTGAACGTGAACCAGCGGCGTTTAGCGGTAACGACAGTTCTGGCATATGTCTTATCTGGGACTCAGCCCAGAAACAGCCGTCCTCGTGACGATCAACGGGGCGGATGCCCGCGTCTTCCGGCCTTTCCTCGCTCCGCTCCTGGCTTGCACCGAAACCTTGCGCCAATCGTGCTTGAACCCAGCGCGGCCGTCGTCGACCGCCCGTCCGACCGCTCGGCTCAGATCCTCCGCGGTGAACGGCTTCGCGACCAGCGCACCCGCTGCGATGACTTCGCCGTCCCGACCCAGAGCCCCCTCCGCATTGCCAGTGATGAACACCACGCCGATGCCGGGCCGCTGCTCGCTGACCAGGGTCGCCAGATCGAGCCCGTTGAGGCCGGGCATGGCAATATCCGTGACCACGACTTCGATCATCTCGCCCCAGCGCTCGATTGCTCGTAGCGCCGGACCGCCCCTGGCTGATGCCAGAACCGTGTACCCCACGTTTTCGAGGACTCGGCGCGCAAACTTCCGCACCGCGGTGTCATCCTCCACCAGAAGGACGACGCCCGATCGGGGCGAGGTCGCCTCTACGAGTGGTGGAGGGCGGGACGCGCCGGCGGCACCAACGCGAGGCAAATCGATATGGAAGGTCGAGCCGCTGCCCGGAGCGGTCTTTACATGGACCATCCCGCCGGACTGGGCCACGATTCCGGATACCACTGAGAGTCCGAGACCGGTGCCATGGCCCGGGCCCTTCGTCGTGAAGAACGGCTCGAAGGCTCGGGCCAGCGTCGCTTCGTCCATGCCGGTCCCCGTGTCGGCCAGACTGATCCTGACGAACGGACCCGGGTTGAGCTTGAGGTCCGGCCGGTCGGGATCGCCAAACCCGACGTCGCGAATCGAGATGGTCACAGACCCGCCCAGCGGCATCGCATCTCGAGCGTTGAGCGCGAGATTCACGATTACTTGTTCGAGCTGCGTCGGATCGACTCGAATCCAGCCGTGATCGGGGCCGACATCGAGGGCGAGCTCCACTCCATCGCCCAGCAGCGGTCCGAGGATCGGGACCAACTCGACAATGACCTGAGCTGGGTCGACAACGGCAGGGACAAGGATCTGTCGGCGAGTGAAGGCGAGAAGCTTGCTGGTGATCGCGGATGCCCGGTCGGCGCCGGCGAGGACCTGGTCCAGATCTTCGCGAATCGGATCGCCGGCTGGCAGGTTTGCCCGCGCCAGCTCCGCGTACCCGTGTATTGAGGTCAGCAGGTTGTTGAAGTCGTGCGCAATCCCGCCGGTAAACTGCCCGATGGCCTCGAGGCGCTGGTTCTGGATCACCTGCGCATCAATGGCGCGCCTGCCGGTCAAGTCGCTGACTTCCAACATCGTGCCGACGTAGACACCCTCCTGAGTCGTGACCGGGCTGCCTGCGATGAGGACGATCAGATCGCCCCTACCCTCCCCGCGGAGTCGGACTTCGATGCGTTCGTCGGCGTGCAGGCACCGACGCGACAGGAATGCCTCGACCTCCGCGCACTGCGACTCTTCGAGGAAGTCGGTGATCGGACGACCGCGCATCTTGTCCGGAGTCGATCCCAGGAGCCTGGCCATCGCCCCGTTGGCGTAGGTCGTTCGACCGTCCGAAGCCACCAACCAGACGCCGTCGAACATTCCGTCGAAGATCGATCGCAGCCGATCCTTCGGCACCTGGCCGACGAACGAGTCCACGAGTGGCCGGTCGAACGTCCCCACGGTCATGTCGCGACGACACGATTGCGGCCGGCTTCCTTGGCCATGTAGAGCGCGATGTCGGCCCTTCCGAGAAGCGCATCCTTCGTGGGGTCGGCGGTGTGCATGACGGCGCATCCGGCGCTCACGGTGGCGCGTACTGACCGCCCGTCGGCGCCCTTTACTGAGCGCCCTTCGAGTTCCTTGCGCACTTCCTCGGCCAGGCGGCTGGCCTCGGGGAGGCCGCAGTCCTCGAGTATCGCGATGAACTCCTCGCCGCCGTAGCGCGCGACGATGTCGGCGGAGCGCAGGCGGTTCCGCAGGATCTCACCGAACTCACGCAGCAGCGTATCGCCGGCCAAATGCCCATGTCGACGATTGAACTCGCCAAAGTGGTCAAGATCGAACATGATCGCCGCCAGGCTGCCCGCCGGCGCATGGCGCTTGAAACGAGCGATTGCGAGGTCGAGGGCGGCGTCGAAATGGCGGCGGTTGTACAGGCCGGTCAACCCATCGTGGATCGCGAGCGCCGAGACCTCAGCGACAAGGTTGGCATTTGCGAGCGCCAGCGCCGCGTGCGAGCCGAGCAGGGCGAACACTTCGCACTCAGCCTGCGTGAATGTCGCGTCGGCCTCAGCGCGACCTACGGTGATCACACCCACCACCACGTCCTCGCGGATAAGTGGCACTCCTACCGACCGTATCGATGCGTCGGCCATATAGTCCTGCAACGACGGGGTGGACTGAGCCCGGGAATGGCTATCGGTGAAGATCGCGGCGCGCTCGCTAATAGCGCGACCGGCCGTCCCGACGCCCGGTTCGATCGTCGCACCGACGGCGCCTTGGGCCAGTCCGCGGGCAGCGCTTACGCGGTATTGCCCGTCCCTCGGATCCAGCATGGTGATCACCACCGTGTCCGCGGGCACCACGGCACTTACGGCGTCGACAAGAGCCACCACCAGGAGCTTGGGGTCTCGGATCGCGTTCACCGCAACAGCAAACTCCGACAGCGCCGTGAGCAAGCGCATGCGATCGAGCAGGGCCTCCTGGGTCTGGCTGCGCCGCAGGGCACTGGCAAGGCGGTCCGCGACCGTTCGCGCGAACTGCAAGTCGCTCTCCGTCAGGAGTTTGGGCTCTTCCGCCTCTATGTTGAGAACGCCCAGCGGCGCGGCGTCGCCGAGCAGGGGGACGGCGATCTCGGACGCCACGCCCTCATCGTCGGGTACGTAATCGAGGTCGCTCTTGACGTCGGGGACGAGTTCCGCACGACCGGCTCGATAGACACGACCAACGACACCCGTAGCGGTGTCCAGGAACTCGGGCATCATCGGGTACCCGCGCTGTGCGGCGAGTCGAAGGCCGGGCGCTTCGGACAGGTACAGCGATAGGAATCGGTAGCCCATCCGCGTCTGCATCTCGTCAAGCACCGCGGCGAGGGCCGCAGGGCCCGGTCCCTGCTCGCCCAAGAGGCGCCCGATGGTCTCGAGCCCGCGCATCGCATCGTGCCTGCGGCGGGCCTCTGTGATGTCCGTTCCGGTCGCTATCACGTGGGTGACGACGCCATGGTCGTCAACGAGGCACGTGTTCTCCCAACTGATGAGCCGCGGCCCACCAGTGCGAGTAAGCCAGTGGTTCTCGTGCGAGTTGGGGAAGGCCCCCGCTTGGAGATCGGCCATCGTGGTCTGGACGTCCTCGACCTCGTCCGGCGGGATCACCATGTCCCAGATCGCGCGCCCCACGACCTCTTCCTGGCGGTACCCGCTCAGGCGTTCGCAGGCGGTGTTGAAGCGCACTACCCTCCCCTGCCGGTCAAGGACCAGTACGAGTGCCCCGACGACATCGAGGATCGTTTCGACAAACCGCTCCTCGTCGACCAGCTTCCGCTGCTTCTCATGTATGGCGGTGATGTCGCGACTCACCCAAACACTACCGGCCAACCGGCCGTCCGCCATGATCGGCTCCACCGCCGAGCCGAGCCAGATCTCGCGGCCGTCACGAAGCCGAACAGAGCCCTCTCCGCGCCACGTCCGTCCGGCCTCCAGCGTCGTGAGCAACTCACGCTCGCCGCCGGGTTCCCCAATTCGGGAGGGGAATAGCTCGCTCAACGACCGACCGATCGCCTCGCTCGCCGAGTAGCCGAAGAGGCGCTCCGCCGACGTGGTCCATTTTGTTATCCGATTGACGATGTCGGTCGCATAGATGGCGTCGGAGATGTGGTCGAGGAGCAGGCGGCCGTCTTCCCAGTCGTCATAGGTGGCGCCGCCAACCAGCCTGCCGCTGCGGGGACCGTCGGCGCGAGTTGCCGGTGGTACTCTCGCGCGCAGCTCCCGGCCGACCGGCACGACCTCGCGCGTGCTGACGTCAGGCACTGCGAACCTCCCGACGTTCCACGTCTCTTTCTGGCGATTCGGATGCCTCGAGGAACGTCACCAGCTGCTCGCGATTGACCATCGCGAAAGGGAACCGAGCCACCCGTGCTGGGCCGGACAGCCAGCGGACCGTCAGCTCCGTGATCGGCAGGAAGCGCGGGTCAGCCGCCTCGAGGAATTGGGCAATTGATCCGTGAGCGTGGACATGGATGTTGCCGGAAAGCTCGTAGCCGGGAGTTACTATCGAGACCTTGCGCCGTTGCTTCTGGACGATTGGCGCTCCCGACCGGACAAGCTGGATGGCCGACTGATCGGCCACAACGACTATCTGGTTCAGGCGGACCCAGAGCGTGCTCGGCCGCTGTTCGGCATCGGCATCGTTGGCCTGGCCCGGGCGGACCTGCCGTGCATGTCGAACCTGGATGAAGCCCGACTGCATGTTGAGCCAGCCCGACAGGCGGTCGAACTGGCCGAGGTCAATCTGCCCTGAGAGGTGGAAGCCGTCCCCGAGCAGTTCGACGTCGACAACAATGCCCTCGGTCTGTTCGTCGCTCCGACTGGGCCAACCGCCATTGCCCGCCGGGATCGCCGCACCGAGCGTCCCCCAGACCGGGTCGAAGTCGGGCAGCGCGCCAAGGCCAGGCGATCCGTCGATCGCGCCCAAGCCAGGTCCGCCGTCGGCGTCGCGCTCTGACGCGCTACTCTGGCGAAGGCCTGCCAGGAACCCCGGACGTCCAGCCATTGCTTCGCTGCTAGCCTCCCACCGCTATGAGGACTGGGGTCGGGTCCGCCGCCCGCGGTCGACCCAGCGCGTATCCCTGGCCCAAACGGATGCCGAGGGATCGCAGGACGGCGATCTCACGGTCCGTCTCGACCCCTTCGGCGATCAGCAGGCAACCGGTCTTGCGAGCGAAATGGCCCAGTCCGACGATCATCGCCTGGCGCGCCTCGTCGGTTTCCAGGTCCGCAACGAGCCACCGATCGAGCTTCACGAACGCGGGGCGCAACTCCAGGATGTGGCGCAGGCTGGTGAATCCGGTGCCGGCGTCGTCGACGGCGAATTGCGTTTTCGCACCCAGTGCGACCATCGCGGCGCGGAACGCTGGGTAGTCGACGATGGCCTCGTGTTCCGTCACTTCCACCACGATGGGTCTGCGGCTTTCCGAAATGAGGAAGCGCAGATGCTCTCCCGCCAGAATGAACTCGGCCGATGCGTTTACGTTGAGCCACGCCCACCCTGGCAGTGCCTCCGCGGCGGCCAGGGCCGCCTTGAGCGTCGCGATCTCCAGCTCCACTCCCAAGCGCGCTGCCGATGCCTCGGCGAACATAGTCTCCGGGTCGGAACCATCGGTGAAGCGCGTGAGCGCCTCATAACCGACGATCTTGTCAAGGACGATATCTACGATCGGTTGGAAGACGGGCAGGAAGGCCCGGCGGGCGATGATGTCCGAGACGTGTTCGCGGCCGGTCTGCGCGTCGAGCCGACCGGCTACCTCGGGCCCGATGAGTGCCCCGGCCAGATCGGCGAATTCGACGACGGTCGGCAGCAGATCGGCGGTGGCGTTCTTGTTCGCCACATCGACGGACTCGACGACGAGCAGACCGATCAGCCGCTCGCCGTAGCAGACTGGCGCATAGGCAAGCGCGCTCGGGCCGGCATTCTCCACCAGCTGGTCGTACGCACGGCCCTGCCGATTGGCCCACGGCTCGGTCCATGGACCCAGGGCGGCTCGGGCATGCAACCTACGGCCTATCTGGAACGGCAGCTGGCAGAGAGGCGGATCCTCTCGCTCTGCAACGGCCTGGCCGATTGGCAGCACCCGACCATCGATCTCAAAGACGACAATCTGCGCCGCGGCGATGCCGTTCAGCCTCGCCACCTTGCGACAGATCGCCTGCGCCGTTGTCTCAGGCGTTGCACCCGGCCGCAGGTCGCGGACCACCTCCAGAATGAGGGCGCGCTCCGACACGGACCTGGCGGAGCTTGCCGAGAGCGCTCGCTCGCTCGTCACGTCGCGCTTCACAGCCATATAGCCTGCGAGCTCGCCATTGGCGCTGCCAACGGGCACGATCACGGCCTTCTCGATGAAGAATGAACCGTCCTTGCGCCGATTGACGAGTTCGCCCGCCCACGGCACGCCCGCCGCGAGCGAGGTCCACATATGTTCGTAGAAGGCGGCCGTCTGGAGGCCACTCTGGAGAAGACGCGGGTTCTGGCCGATGACCTCGTCGCGGGAGTACCCCGTCACTTCCTCGAAGGCAGGATTGACGTACGTGATCTGTCCGTCGAGGCCCACCACCATGACCGAATCGGCAGTGTGGTCGATGACGGCGGCCAATTGATCGTGGTCTGTCTGGGTCTTCGAGGACTCGGTGACATCGACGGCGATACCGCCCACTCCGATGCCTCCGTCGGCGGTCGGCAGCGGAAACTCTATGAGCAGAACGCTGTGCGGCCCATCGTCGAGCTGCATCACGCGCGTGAAGACCTGCGCCCCACCCCCGTGCATGGCCGCGTTGTCGTGCGCGTGGATCAGGGCGGCGGCTTCTGGAGGCCAGAAGTCGGCATCGGTCTTGCCCTGCCAATCGAGCCCCATGAGCTTGCCCATGGTGGCGAGAAGGTACGGGCTGGCGTACACGTAGCGACCGTCAAGGTCCTTCACGAATGCGGCCACAGGGGCCTCTTCCAACAAGTACTGGAAGGACACAGCTGCGTCTTCGGTCGTCCGAACGGAGCTCCCTTGGATCGGCGTCGGGCGTGGTGATCCAAGCCTGCTCGGTCGCCGGCGCGGCATCGTTTCCACATCAGGCTCGCGGTCAATGACGACTGCCCGCCTCCGGACGCCGTTGCTGACGCGAAGCCGGGTCATGGCTGATCGGGGCGCCATGAACGCCGACCGGGAGCGCCTGCCAGGCTGGCGTGCCTCTGCCGACCGAGCTTCACAGGCGCGAGTTCCAGGCTCACAAGGGCGAGCATTCCAATCAGCAGGATCGTGAGGCTCATCCAGCTCCCGGGCGTGGACGTAACTACCAGATCACCGGCTGAGGAACTCCGTAACCCAGCCAAAGCCCCGATGGACAGGAGAACGCTGACCGTCCCCAACGCAACGATCGATCCGATCGCCGGCCACCTACCCCTGGCGTTCATACCAATCCCCGATCTGCTTGTGGCATCCGGGGAAGCGGTGATCTCAACGCCGCCGGGCTGCGCTCCGGCCTATGCCTCTATAAACTAGGCACCCAACTCGAATTGTCAACAGTAGTAGCGGAAATCCACTGTATTTTAGTTTTCAGAAAAGGTCCGGGTCGGCGTCCGTCATTTGGACCAGTGATCCCGACCCACATCGAGGAACTCAGGAATTGTCTCGGCGCCCGGCGACGCTACCGGCGCCATTCGCCAGGTGCACACTATCAAGGGTGCGTCGGCCAACGTCGGCGACGAGGCCCTGCGAGCTGTAGCGCTCGAGACAGAAAAGGCGGGCAATGCCGGTGGTCTGACCGCCGTCAGCGCCCGAATGCCGGATCTCTAGCACCAGTTCGCCAGGCTAGAGGAAGCGATGCGCGACTTCGCGGACCCGAAGAACCTGGAGCAGGAGAAGTCAGCGTGAGAACGCTCATCGTCGAGGACCAACTCACCAGCCGCGTCTTGCTGCGCGGGCGGTTCGGGCTGATCAACTCATGAAGCTGCGCCCACTTGGTGACACCGGCATCCAAGTCAGCGAGATCGGCCTGGGCGGCTGGCAGCTGGCCAATCCCGACTGGGGTCTGAGCGACGCGAGCGAGGCCTTGCGCATCGTTCAGCAGTCGATCGAGGCCGGGTGCAACTTCTTCGACACCGCACCGGGCTACGGTCACGGCCTGAGCGAGGAAGTGCTCGGCCAAGTCCTCAAGCCTGTTCGCAAGAGCGTCATCATCTGCTCCAAGTTCGGGCACAGTCCCGCAGGGGCGTCGGACTTCTCCACCCCGGCCATCCGACCCTCGCTGGAAGGCAGCCTGAAGCGTCTGGGGACCGACCACGTGGACATCCTTCTGCTGCACAACCCGCCGCGCGAGCTAGTGGACGGCCGCAGCGCCGACCAATATGCCGAGCTCGATAAGCTCAAGGCCGAAGGCAAGATCCGCGCCTACGGCATATCGCTCGACTGGCGCGCGGACCTCGAACTGATGATGGGCACGACCGCGAGCCAGGCGGCCGAGGTGCTCTTCAACGCCTTCTACCAGGAACCCATGCCGGCTTTCGCCCGGGCTCAGAAACAGGGCGTCGGCCTCATCGTCAAGGTCCCTCTGGACTCGGGCTGGCTGTCGGGCCGCTACCGGGCAGACAGCCGCTTCGAGGGCGTGCGCGACCGCTGGTCGCCCGAGGTCATCGCCAGGCGCGGGGCGCTGGTCGCGAAGTTCGCCGAGCTTGTGCCGCCGGGCACCTCGATGGGACACGCCGCCCTGCAGTTCATCCTGGCTCAGTCGCAGGTCTCAGCCATCATCCCGGGCGCCAGGTCCGTGGCACAGGCCCTCGACAACTTCGCGGCCGCGGACAAACAACTCAGCCCCGAGACGGTCCAGGCCATCCACGCCCTTTGGGTCGAGGAAATCGAGCCCGATCCGCTGCCCTGGTAGCCGCGGCCGGGTCGAGGCGTCCGCGTCCGCCAGGCTGGAGACCTCAGGGCACGTCGAGAGTGTTGTGGCGACGTTGCGTTCCCGCGAGACTGACTCCTTCCCCCTGCCGCGTCTGGGCACGCAGGGACTATCTAGGCCGGCCGATCTCATCCCGCCGGCTTGATGTAGACGGCGACGTAGTCGACGAGCATCGGCCGGCCGGAGGCGGTGCTCGGCAGCAGGACTCCACCCAGCGCCGATGGGAAGCCGCCGCCCATGGCCACATTCAGGATCACGAAGAAGCCGTGATGCATGGCGTTGGTCCAGGTCGTGTCGTCGACCCTGGTCGCCGTGACGGCGAATATCTGCTTGCCGTCGAGGTACCAGCGCAGCTCTTCGGGCGTGGTGCTGCGGTCGTACTCGATCGCATATGTGTGGAACGCCGTCTGGCAACCTGGGCACGGCAGCTCGCCGCTGCCGATGCCGCTGTTTTCATTGCAGGGCCCGCCCGGCGCAGTTCCGCAATGCAGCGTCCCATATTCGGAGCTGCGGCCGTTGACGTCTTCCATCAGGTCGATCTCACCGACACTGGGCCAGGAGCCGCCGCTCCTGAGCGGGGCGCCGAGCATCCAGAAGGCGGGCCAGTAGCCCATGCCGTCGACGCCGGTGACGTTGGGCTGCTGGAGCGATCCCTCGACACGCAGGATGCCGCCGGCGGGCGCCTCGAAGTCCGAGCGCTGGGTCTCGATCCGGCCTGAGGTCCAATCGTTGACGCCGGAGCGGATCGGCTTGATCGCCAGATGGCCGCTGCCGTCGAGATAGACGTTGTCGATGCTGTTGGTCATCGTTTCCTGCTCGCCGGTGCCGAAGCTGACCCCCGGCCCGGTGTCGTACTTCCAGTTGGTGGCACTCGGCGCAGTGCCGGACGTGCCCTCGAAGTCGTCGCGCCAGAGGAGCGAGAACCCGGCCGGCGGCGCCGCCGTGACGAGTGCCGGGGAGCCGGCCGCGGCGCTGGCCGACGCTGCTCCCCCAGATGGCGTCGAAGCCGTGGACCCGCAAGCCGCTGCGGCCAGCGCCACCGCGCTGCCGATCGCCAGGGCCGAGATGAGGGACCGGCCGCGGCGACGGCGTGGAGAGGTCGTCTGCGAATGCTTCATTTCGTAACTCCCTCGAAGCGACCGCGAACGCGTGCGGCGTCCACCGTCCCTATTGTGACGTTGCTCGCCCGGGCCCGGCCGCTATTTGACGAACTCGCCCGCCGGGCTGGAGGCCTTGATGATCGACTTGATGCCCGCCCAGGGGAGTGTCGCGCTGGGCATGCCGGCGGCCTGGCTGGCCAGGTCGCCCTGCGCCCAGGTGAACTCCAAACCGCCCGGGGTCATGGCCCAGGCCTTCTCGAAGAAGGTCATCGAGGACGCCGACCCGGACCATGTCAGGTCCGCTCCAAGAGTTGAAGCCATGGCGGCGTGCGCCTGAGTCGCGAATGTCGACAGGGCCGCCGCGGGGTTCACGAGCAGGTCTGTCAGGTTGATGGTCGCTCCGCTGGAGACCACGAAGTTGATGCTGGCAGGCTGGCCGACCGGATGGGCGGCGCCGGTCACGTACGTCAGGACGGTGAAGCGCAGGCTCAGCAGCGTGGGCGAATCTAGAGCGATCGTGAAGTCGCCTTCGAGGGTGCTCGGCCTATCTCCGGTGGACACGGCGGGCAGGTCCTGTTTCGTGAAGGCTCCGATCAAGTCGTTGACCTTGGCCGCGATTGCGTCGTTCATCGTGGTCACGGCGGCTTCCGAGATACCGGAGACGACGGGCTTCTTGAACGTGACGTTCCAGCGGTTGTCGGGTGCGTTCGACGAGATGACGACACTGTCGATGACCGGCGTTGGCAGCTCCACCGACGGGGCAGCCGTGACGCCCGACGGCAGCGGCGTGACGGGCCCGGGCGGGGGCGGGAGGTAGATCGTCACCGGGGTTACGGTGCTGCCACCGCACCCGGCGGCGGCCAATGCAGCCACAACCGCGATGCACATGAGAGCGCTCGCGCGAGCGCGTCCGCCACCAACCGTTCCCATCCGATCCTCCCTACCAGCCGACTTGTCGCAATGCGACGACAAGAGACGATTCTTTGGGCGAGTCAATCCTGACAGAAACTGGTACTAGCGGACGAACTGACCGGCCGGACCGTTGGCTTTGAGGACCGCATTTATCGAAGCCCACGGGATCGTGACGGCGGGCGTGCCCTCGACCGCGGGGGCCACCTGGACTTCCGCGAAGGCGACCTCGAGACCGGCCGCCGTGAAGACCCAGGCCTTGTCGAAGTTGGACATTACCGCCGTAGTGCCCGGATCTATGTAGCTCGCGTCGATGCCATCGGGCCCGAGCTTGACCAGAAGCAGCGACCGACACTGGGTCGAGAGGGCCGAGGCGCCGGCTACCTCAGTGGTGAACAGACTGGCCAGTGCGATCGATGCGCCGTCGGCCACGCCGAAGTCCAGGCCGCCGGCCTTCGTCCCGACACTGGCTCCGCCCAGAGCCTCGACCAAGGAGAAGCGGAAGCTGAGCAGTGTCTTTGAGTTGAGCCCGATCGAGTAGCTGCCTTCGAGGCTGCACGGCCCAGCGCCGCCGCCATGAGGGAGTTGCGCCTTGAAGTCGTTGATGTAGCCGGTGACCTTGGCCGTGACGGCGGCGTTGATTGGCGCAGACCCGGAAACGCCCGACACCACCGGCTTCTTGAAGGTGACGTGCCAGGCGCCGCACTGGGCGGAGTTGCCGCTGTCGCCGACGGTAGTGGACACGACGACGGCGACAGCGGGCACGGCCGTCGGCGAGGGCGTGGGCCCCGGTGTCGAGATGGGAGTGGGCACGGGGGTCGGCGAGCCCGTCGGCGTGGCCGTGGCCACGGTCATGGCGGCGGCCGTGGCGTTCAGGGTGGGCGACTCCTCGGACAGGGGCGCCCAAGTCAAAGCAGGAGTGGCATCAGGCGGCAGCGTGACGAAGACGATCGACGGCCTGGCAGCGGAACCACAGCCGCTCGCCGTCAAGGCCGCGGCAATCACCAGGCAGCCGACCGTTCCGAACCGCGCCATTCTGGTGGCCATTCGTGTCCCTCCCTGTCCGGCTCGCGCGAGAGTGGCTCCCTGCCACCCGAGCCAGCGCGGGCCGCAGGCAGCACCAGGATTATCGTGGCAGACAGGACCGCCTAACACCACGAGTTCGGGGCCGCCGTCAGGGCACGACTCGGTCGACCTTCATGTAGGGTCGCAGAACCTCCGGAATGAGAAGGCTGCCGTCGGGCTGCTGGTATGTCTCGAGAATGGCGGCCACGGTTCGCGCCAGGGCCAATCCCGATCCGTTGAGCGTGTGCACGAGCTCGGGCTTGGCACCGGGTTCGGGCCGGTAGCGGATGGCCATTCGGCGTGCCTGGTAGTCGCGGAAGTTCGAGCAGGAGCTGACCTCCAGCCAGCGCTCGACGCCGGGCGCCCAGACTTCGAGGTCGTACTTCTTGGCCTGGACGAAGCCCAGGTCCTTGGTTGCCATGAGGAGGACTCGATAGGGCAGGCCGAGTCGCTGGAGGATCACCTCGGCTCGAGCGGTCAGCCACTCGAGCGCCTCAGTCGAGGCTTCCGGCTTCTCGAAGAAGACCATCTCGACCTTGTCGAACTGGTGGACGCGCAGGATACCGCGCGTGTCCTTGCCGGCGGCGCCGGCCTCGCGGCGGAAGCAGGGCGAATACGCGGCGTAGCGGACGGGGAGCTGATCCGCCTCGAAGATCTCGTCGCGGTGGAGGTTCGTCACCGGAACCTCAGCCGTGGGCACGAGGTAGAGATCGTCGCGCGGCACGACGTACATCTGGTCTTCCTTGTCCGGAATCTGGCCGGTGCCGCGGGCGGAGGCGCTGTTCACAACCGCCGGCGGCCAGATCTCGGTCATACCGTGCTCAGAGGTGTGGATGTCGAGCATGAAGTTGATCAGGGCACGCTGCAGGCGGGAGCCCTGTCCGGTGTAGACCGGAAAACCCGAACCCGTGATCTTTGCCCCGCGCTCGAGGTCGAACATCTTCAGGCTCGAGGCGACCTCCCAGTGGGGGCGCCGGATCCAGCTTTCCCCGTCCGCGGCGGCCTCTCGTGGAAGCAGCTCGCCCCAGGTGCGAACGATCACGTTGGCCGAGGCGTCCCCGATCGGAACGTCCGGATCGGCCGGGTTGGGGATGCGCAGCATCGACTCTTCGAGTTGAGCCTCGGCGGCCGCCAGCTCGGCATCGAGCTTCTCGATCTGGGAGCCGGCCGCTGTGGACGCTTGCCGTAGCGCCGCGACCTCCGGTCCGTTCGGCGCGGCGCCGGCGCGGATCGCCTCACCGATCTGCTTGGAGGCGACGTTGCGCTCGGCCTTCAGACGGTCCGATTCGCCGAGCAGCTCGCGGCGCTTGCCGTCCAGAGCCAGCGCGGCATCGACGATCGACGGATCCTCGCCCTTGTCGATCGCGCCCTGCCGGATCCGATCCGGCTCCTCGCGCAGCCTGGCCAGCCCGATGCTCATTGCGTCTCTACTCCCTGTGTCCGTCCGGCGGCCCGGGCCGCATCGCCACTGAGTTTAGCGGGGCCGTGGCGCCAGGGGCGAGGCCTGGGGTCCCGGGGCAGGAGCTGCGAATCGACCCGCGACGGTTCGACAACCGGGGGTGCACGTCGGCGGAAACGTGGAGCTAGTCGGTGACCCCGACGGCGGCGCGGAGCCGCGCCATCACAAACGCTGGCTCGAGGCTGGCCAGCAGCCAGCCGGCCCGGGGGCCGTTGGCACGACCCAGGAAGGCTGCGTACAGGGCTCCGAAAGCCCGGCCGGCCGGCAATCCCGCGTCGGTGGCCACACGGAAGATCAACGCCTGCCAGGCATCGCCCGAGCCGGGCTTCTCACTGTCGGCTGCTGTGGCCAGGGCCGCGAGGTACCCGCGCTGATCGTCGTCCAGCCCGCGGACCTCGTCCGGAACCGCGTCGTGCCGGATGACCAGCCGCGCGCGCTCCGGCGCGTATGACTCCAGCCACGCGTGGGCAGCGGCCGTCCGTTCGGTCAGGACGGCGGTCTCCAAGACAGTCAGCGGCGCGCCCTTCTCGGCCGCCATGCGCTCGGCCATGTCCACGCCCGGGATTTGCAGCAACAGGGCCAGATGCGCGAAGGCTGGCCGGAACGCGGCGGCGGCCTCGGCCACGTCCGGAGATGGCCCCAACAACGAATAGGCGAAGAGCCGCTCGTGGTCCGCCGGCAGCTCTCCCTTGACTTCGCGGCCGGCCGTGGCTGCAGCGATCCGGTCGAACTCGTCGAAGAGGCGCGGGATCGTGTCGCCTTCGGGGTCGAAGTCGATGACCTGGTTGGGGCGCGGCCGAAGGAAGAGGAAGCGGAGCTGCTCCGGCGGCAGGACCTCGGCGATCGTGTGGGCCGCGACGCCCTGGCCCTTGGACGTGGACATCTTGCGGCCGCCGATGTTGAGGAACTCGTAGGCCACGTTTCGCGGCGGATCAATCTCGAAGACCTCGCGGCCGATCGCGTCGGAGCGGTCGCGCGAGCCGCCGGCCGTCGCCAGATCCTTGCCGCAACCCTCGATCGTGACGCCCAGCAGGCCCCACTTGGCGGCCCACTCCAGATTCCAGGGCAGCTTGGCCTGCCCTCCGAGCGGTGAGACCCGGCCTTCGTGGCTGCAGCCCTGCGCCCACGAGACCATGTCCGGCTTGCACGTGTAGGCAACGGTCGCCCCGTCCCAGTCGGTGGCGTAGGTGGTGCCGATCTTTCCGCAGCTCTCGCAGATGACCTGGATCGGGAGCCACTCGCTCGACCGTTCCACGTGGCTGACGCGCCGGTAGATGTCGCGCACCCGGTCTGCAAGATCTAGGGCCAGCTTGACGTACGAGTCCATCCGACCTTCGGCATATAGCTCGCTGACCCAGTAGAGCTCGGGCTTGATGCCGAGCGGCTCGAAGGTCCGGAAGAAGATCTCGCCGACGAAGTGGCGCGCGTAGTTGGCCGCGCTGCTGCCCTCCGGCGCCGGCACACGTGACAGCGGCGCCCCCATGTATCGGTCGACCGCGTCGGGTGTCAGCTTCGCCTGGGAGTCCATGGCGTCCATGTCGTCGACGCCGTACAGGAAGCTCGAGGCGACCCCGGCGCCCAGCAGCGCCCGATGGATCGCGTCATGGAGGACTACGCCGCGGAGCGAGCCAACGTGAACCGTGCCCGAGGGCGACTTGGAATCGTTGACTACCTGCGGTCCCGAGACCGCGGCAGCCAGCTCGTCGGCCCAGTACACGGCGGCGGGCTAGCTGATGTCGAGGATCTTGTAGGAGAAGTCGCCGGCCGGGACGTGGACGACGACCGAATCGCCCTTGTGCTTGCCAAGCAGGGCTCGGCCCACGGGCGACTCGTTGGAGATCCTGCCCTCGCGCGGGCTGGCCTCAGTCGAACCGACGATGGTGAAGACTTCCTTGCCGTCGGTGCCATCGACCTTCACGGTCGAGCCGATCTGGACGTGATCGGTGCCGTGATTGCCTTCGATGATGGTGGCATTCTTGATGAGCCCCTCGATTCGCTGGACCTGCCCCTCGACGAACGCCTGCTCGTTCTTGGCGTCCTCGTACTCGGCATTCTCGGCCAGATCGCCATGCTCCTTGGCGTCGTGGATTCGCTGCGCGATCTCCTGGCGCCGGACACTGATGAGCTCTTCCAGCTCTGCCCGAAGCTTGACCAGGCCGTCTTCCGAGATGTACTGGGTCTTGTTTTGCACCGCGGGAGACTCCCGTTCTCGTCCGTCCGGCATCGACCGGCGAAGCTCCGGAACCTCGCGGCCCGGGATAAGGAAAAGAACTCCAGGGCGCGCATCCGCTTGCGTCCTGAAGTTCGACCGGCGCGTATCCTAGTCGCCGCCCCTGCCGCTGTCAAAGCGGCTTTCAGCTGGGCGCGTCCGGTGCGCGCTCCGGGCGAGCCGGCCGGCGCTCAAGGATCGACCGCCGCGGCACCGGGGCCCCACAGCTGCACGGCGGAGGATGTCGCCGGCTACGGCGTTTCGATGGCTCCGCGGTCTACGTTTGCACCAGAACGGAGGTCCCCACCGGGCAGTGACGAATGTGGGCTGGAAAGCTGAAAGGCACCTGATTATCATTCGGGTCAACAAAGAACTCCCACCGGCCCCGCCTTCCGGATCCTCCCCTCCTCCTCCCCGGAAGCCGGGGCCGGTTTGCGTCTCAGGCGCGGTGAACGGCGCCCAAACGACGCCCGGACGGCGCCCGGCGCGCAACCGAGGTTAGTGGCTCAGCGAGGCCAGCCGGGCCCGGACCCGCTGCATCGACGCCCTATCCGCAAAGGCGACGAAGACCGTGTCGTCGCCGGCGATGCTGCCCACAACCTCCGACCACCGAGTCCGGTCGAGGGCCGCGGCGATGGCGTGGGCCGATCCCGGCAAGGCCTTGAGGACGAGCATCAACCCGGCCTCGCGGATATCGACGGGCAGGTCGTGCAGCAGGGCCCGGAGCCGTTCTTCGCCGGTGCTTTCGGCCTCCGTGACTCGAGCCGGGACGGTGTAGGACTGGACCCCGTCGTGGCTGGCTTTGATGAGCCCAAGCTCGGCGACGTCGCGACTGATCGTTGCCTGCGTGGCGCGGAAGCCACGCTCACGAAGAGCGCCGGCGAGTTCCTGCTGGGTCCTGATCGGACGCTGCCCCAGCAGGTCGCGGATCTCCCGCTGTCTGAGCTGCTTGATGACCTCCATCGGAGCGACGTGCCTCCCTCAGGCGCCGTGCGGCGACAGCAGAACGATGAAGACGACGATCGCGGCCACGATTCGGTAGACGACGAACGCGGTCAGCGGCTGGCGCTTGAGGAACTCGAGCATGAAGCGAACAGCGAAGAAGCCGGAGATGAGCGCGGCGACGAAGCCGATCACGACGACATTCATCTCCGGGCTCGGACCGGCTTCATTGGTGAAGAGCTTCCGAGCCTCCCAGATGCCCGCGCCCCCGACTACCGGGGTGGCCATCAGGAAGCTGAACCGGGCCGCGGCCTCGCGGTTGAGGCCAAGGAAAAGACCGGCGGAGATGCTTACACCCGAGCGGCTGATGCCGGGGACCAGGGCGATCACCTGCGCCAGGCCGATGCCGAGTGACTCGCGGAAGGTGAGCCCTGTTTCGTCGCGCTGCTTGGTGCCCCAGCGATCGGCCAGCCATAGGATTGCGGCTCCGACGCACAGCGTGAAGGCGATTTCGGCGGGCTTGCGCACCAGGTCCTCGAGCTTCGACTCGAAGATCGGCCCGACGAGAACAGCCGGAATGGTGGCGACGACAAGCAGGAACGCCATCTTGCGGTTCGGATCGCCCTTGAACGAGCGATCTCGGATGGTGGCCAGGCCGGCCGGGATGAGTGTCACCCAATCGCGCCAGAAGAAGACGAGCAGGGCCACAAAGGTGCCCATGTGCAGGATGACCGTGAAGGCCACCGAATCGATGAACGGATCCTTCCAGCCGAAGAGCCACGGCACCAGGACCAGGTGGCCGGAGCTCGAGACCGGGATGAACTCGGTGAGACCCTGAACGAGCCCCATGATCAACGCCTGGATGGACAGGTCCACGCGGTCTCTCCTCGGTACGGGCGGTTCGGGATCCTAGAGTGCGCGAGCCGGCGATCGGATGACCGCCGGCTCGACGCTTCAGAGCTGGACTAGCGGATGAAGAGCGGAGCCATCACCAGGGTAATGGTAGCCAGCAGCTTCACCAGAACGTGCAGTGACGGGCCGGCAGTGTCCTTGAACGGATCGCCGACCGTGTCGCCGACGACGGCGGCCTGGTGCGCCAGAGACTTCTTGCCAATAACCTTGCCATCTTCGTCGAGGAGATGCCCCGACTCGATGTACTTCTTGGCGTTGTCCCAGGCGCCGCCGCCGTTGTTGAGGACGGTGGCGAGCAGGACGCCGGCGATCGTACCGACCATCAGCAGACCAGCGACGGCCTGGTAGCCGAGGAGCAGGCCGACGAGGATGGGAGTCGCCACAGCAACGGCGCCGGGCAGCATCATCTCGCGGAGGGCGGCGCGGGTCGTGATGTCGACGACGCGGGCGTAGTCCGGTCGACCGGTGTAATCCATGATCCCGGGGATCTCGCGGAACTGGCGGCGGACTTCGACGATGATCGCCTGGGCCGTGGTGCCAACTGCGCGGATGGCCAGAGAGCTGAAGAAGTACACGAGCATCGCGGCGATCAAGGCGGCCACAAAGACGTTGACGTCGGCCAGGTTGACCGAAGTCATCGGAGCCTCGCCGCGGTTGCCGAGGATCAGGTTGACCTTGTTGATGTAGGCGCTGAAGAGCAGGAAGGCGGCCAGCGAGGCGGACGCGATGGCGTAGCCCTTGGTCAGCGCCTTGGTCGTGTTGCCGACCGCGTCGAGGCGGTCTGTGATGTCGCGGGCGCCCTGTTCAGCGCGGCTGAACTCGGCGATGCCACCGGCGTTGTCGGTGATGGGGCCGAAGGTGTCCATGGCCAGGACGTAGGCCGTGGTCATAAGCATGCCCATGGTCGCGACGGCGGTACCGAAGATGCCACCGACGGCGCCGAGGCCGGAGTGCGAGCCGAGCCAGTTACTGGCAAGGAGCGCAGCGCCGATCGTAAGGGCGGTGGCAAAGGTCGTTTCGAAGCCGACCGCCATGCCGGAGATGATGTTCGTGCCCGGACCTGTCTTGGAGGCCTCGGCGATCTCCCGTACGGGGCGGAAGTTGCCGGCGGTGTAGTACTGGGTGATGTAGACGAAGGCGATGCTGGTGGCCAGGCCGACGACACCGCAGCCGAAGAAGTAGACCCAGGTCGCGATGCCGTTGTCGCCGGTCGTGGAGCCGGTGTTCATCATCTGGCTGGTAACGAACGCCAGAGAAACCGCGGACAGGATCGTGGTGACCCAGTAGCCGCGATTGAGGATGTTCATCGGGTTCTCGGTTTCCTTGCCGCGGATGAAGAACATCGCGACGATGGTGGAGAGGAGACCGAAGGCTCGAATGACGAGCGGGAAGAAGATCCAGGCCTCGGGATGGGGCCACTTGGCCGCAGAGGCGATGCCGTAGACGGCGACGCCGAGGATCAT
>PMYK01000025.1:0-23973 GCA_003171255.1 Chloroflexota bacterium | reverse complement strand
CCGTAGCCGACGATCAGGAACGGAGCGTCCTTGGTGGCGTCGCCGCCGGACAGGCCGCCGTTGATGGCGAAGATCGACCAGACGCCGAGCAGCGAAAGGGCGACGACCAGGAAGCCGGAGACCGCGCCACCGCGCATGGCCACCTGGACGGCCTCGACGAGGCTGCGGCGAGCGGCGGAGGCGACGCGAACGTTCGCCTTGACACTGACGAGCATGCCGATGATGCCGCACGCCATCGAGCAGGCGGCGCCGATCAGGAACGCTCCACCTGTGCGAATGCCGATGTCAACGCCAACGTGCGACGTATCGGCGACGCTCTTGGTCTCAAGCGCCGAGATGATCGCGAAGATGACGACCGAACCGGCGATGGCCAGCAGACCGATGGTCGTGTACTGGCGCTTGATGAAGGCGACCGCGCCCTCGTTGATCGTCGCGGAGACATCCATCATTTCCTTGGTCCCGGTGTCGCGGGACAGGACGTCACGGGCGAGGAAGATCGCGAACCCTACCGCGAGCAGACCCGCGATCGGGATGAACGCTTGGAGAAGACTTGGGTCCATGGGGGGCTAGCGGCTCCTTCTCTCTTGCTGGCGACGGGAGAACGCGGCGGGACGGCGCGCATCCGGGGCTTGGCCCGGTTCCGGTAATGAGATGCATACTCGGGCCTGGCGGAGTGTATCAACGGCCCAAAGGGGGGGTCAAACTGCGGAAGGCCCCCTGAATATTCATTTGTGGCCGCCGAACCGGGACGGATGGTCCCACCACCTCGGGACATTCGGCCCCAGGGCCCGTTCAGCCGTGTGACCGAACCGCCACAGAACCCGCTCGCCGGTCCGACGGTCGAGGCCGAGGCGGAGCCGAGCACCGGAGAGAGCGCACCTGAAGGTGCGTGAGCGAGGAGCGCAAGCTCCAACGACGCAATGCGCCGTCCGACCGGCGAGCGCTATGGGATCCAGCGGGGGTAGCCGCCGTCCGTGCTGATATTCGTCAGCCCCGTACCGTCGCCCGTGACGGTCCATATTCCGGCCGAGACGGTCGGCGTCTGAGTGCCGACCCGCCCGAAGACCACGACCGACCCATCGGGCGAGAACGATGGCGCGGCCTCGCTGAAGCCCGGATCGTTGACAAGCAGCGTCTGTGGCTTGTTGCCCAGGGCCGAATAGGCGAGGTGATATGAGCCGCCACTGCCCTTGACAATCACGGCCAGGCCGCGGCCATCCGTAGCGATATCGCCCGTCGCGGGACCCCCCTTTGTTGCGGACCCGGCGGCGGTGACTCGCCAGAAAGCCCAGGTTGCGCCGCCGTCGTCGGATGCGGCCAGGTAGAAGGCCCCGTCGGACTGGACCCAAACCGGGCGCGAGTTCGCCTGCAGGGTGAGCAAACTCGGCTTATGGGCACCGGTCATGTCCACGATCTCAACGGCGTTGTCGGAGCCGCGGATGAGGAGCAACGTCGTCCCGTCCGAGGTGAAGACTGCTCGCGACGCCCAGGTGGCCATGCCCTGACTACCCGTCAGCCCGTCGTCCCCGAGCGTGACACTTCCGAGGGCAGGTGCTCCATCGGTGCCAAGCTGCTCGATGTTCCCTCCGCCCACCAGGGGATAGCGCCAGTAGCCGAGATCCTTGCCGCTGCCGTCGCGTCGGCCGACGACCAGACTGGTGCCGTCCGGGGTGATCGTGGGCGAATACTCGAAATCACCGGCCGGGGTCAGGGTCGTGAGGTTGTCGCCGCTGAGCGGCATCCTCTTGACCACACCGGCGGCGCTGTAGGCGATTGTCGTGCCGTCGCCGCTGATGTCGTAGCCGCTGACTGGCACGAGCTCGGACGTGACCTGACGCGCGTTCGACCCATCGAAGTTCATCAGCCACACGTTGTCGACCCCACCTCGATCCGACGTGAACGCGATCTCATTGAGGGCGTTCGCCGGTGGCTCGCCCGTCGTGAACGACCAGGTCTGACCGGTTGCCACCTGACCGTCGGTCCTCTTGACCGTCGTACTCATCGTGACCGAGTAGGTCGTATGGGGCGCCAGCGGATTGTCGGGAGTGAAGACCAGGACGCTGGCATGAGTTCCGGTCGGCGTGGCCGTGGCCTGGGCGGCCGGGTTCCGGTCGTCGGGCAGCGAGATCACTGTGGTCGAGCCCGAGACGGGTGGCGTGATCTTGAGTGCGCCCGAGATCGAGGTCGGATCGATTGGCGCATCGAAGGTGACCGCGATCTGGCTGTGGATGCTCACGCCGGCCACGTTGGGCGACGGAATCAGCCCGGTTGCCCTCAAGCCCACCCCGACCGTCTTGAAGCTGGTGACATAGGGCGTGAGCTTCGTCCCATCGGTGTCGACCGCCGGCTCGCCGATCTGAACGGTATACGTGGTCCCGTAATCCATCGGCCTGGTCGGACTCAGAGTCAAGACGGCGCCGGTCCACGAGGCCTGGTAGGTGATGTCGGGCTTCAGGCTCAACCCTTCGATCACCTTCTGCGTGTCCATAAGACGGTCGAACGTGATCTGGATCGAGCCATCGACGGCGATCGAGTCGGCGTCAGAGGGTGGTGAAACTGTGGTGACCGTCGGCGGTCCGACGGTGGTGAAGTTGATGTCGCCGGTGCCGCCCTGAGCATTGCCCGCGAGGTCCTGAACTCCCGACGCCACGTGAACGTGGAACTTCATGGAGAGAGGCAGCTTGGCCGACGGGGTGAACATGAGCTTGAGGCCCTGCCAGTGGAATGTGCCCACGACCGCGGGCGCGCCGGCGACGTCAGGCGTGACCGAGAACGCACGCTCGGCCGTATCGTGTCGGACCGCCTCGCTGAAGGTGACGTCGATCGACGCCAGCGTCATGGCCAGTCCGCTGCCGGTCGTGCTGCTGACCTGGATCGTGTAAGTCGGCGGGATGCGATCGACCATGATGGCGTTGTAGAGAACCGCGCCAAGCACGGCGAGCGCCACCAACGCGGAGAGCAGCCTCAGGAAGCGGCCGCTCTTGAGCCAACCCAGTCTTTTGGGGAGTTCCACGGGGCAGGACGATATCACAGCCCCTATACTCGCGGACTTGTGAACCGCAAAGCGCTCGGTTGCCTGTTCGAGCTGTTGGAGACATTGCTCCTGACGCTGGTGCTCTTTCTGGTCGTCCAGCTCTTCGTGGCCCAGCCGTACCAGGTCCAGCAGAGCTCCATGGAGAACACGCTGATGCCGGATCAGTTCGTTCTCGTGGACAAGCTCAGCCCGCACTTCGATGACTACCATCGCGGCGACATCATCGTCTTCAACCCGCCGGCCGACTCGGCCCAGGGCGGCACGCCGTACGTCAAGCGCGTCATCGCCACAGGCGGCGATCTAGTGGACATCCACGGCGGCCACGTCTACGTCAACGGCAACCAGCTGAGTGAGGCCTACGTCTTCGACAATCAGGCCACGGACCTGCCGGACAAGGGCAGCCAGACGTGGAAGCTCGAACTGGACCAGCTCTTCGTGATGGGCGATCATCGCCAGGATTCGGTGGACTCGCGCGACTTCGGGCCGATTGCCAAGTCGTCGGTCATCGGCCGCGCATGGTTGCGCTACTGGCCGCTCAGCAAGCTGGGACTGATTCCCCAGACCAAGCAGCAGCTTGCACCCAGCGGATCCCCGGCGTCCTCCAAGGCCCCATGACGGGGACGCGCGACCTGCGGCTCGCCGATGGCGTCCCATGATCCAGCCGGCCGTCATTGCGGCGGTGGCGGCGGTGATCGGTGGAGTGGTAGCGGTCTCCGTCCGAGATAGCCGCCTGGTCGCGCTTGGGCTCCTCCTGGCATTGGTGGCCTCTCCGCTCGCCTCCTCGCCGGAGCCAGCCGCCCTCGCGATCTGCTTCCGCTCGATCGGCGCGCTGCTGGCGACGTACCTGCTGTGGGCATCGGCACGGTCTCAGTCGATCGCCAGCGAGGGCTCCGGCGTCGGCGCTGTGGCAGAGCTGGCGGCCGTCTGTGCGGCCTTCGCGGTAGGGTGGTTCGTGGTCCCTGTGAAACCGCTGGCCGGACCGGTCGCGGCTCAGGCCGCCGGGATAGCGCTCATTGCGCTGGCCCTCGTGCCCCTGGCGGGCCGGGACGTGCTGAGAGTCGGGACCGGGGCAGCTGTGCTCACCGTTGGCATTTCATTGCTGCTCCAGGCATGGGTGGGGCCTGCCACCTCGGCACAGCAGATCGCCATGACGGTCCTGCTCGTCGGCATGGTCGGGGCCACGAGCCTGCTCATCTCGCCCATCCCACTGCCTTCGTCGAGACCCGTGCCGGCGGGGCCATCCGCCGGCGACGACGTCGAGTCGGACTCTGACGACCTGCCGGCCCCGCCGGCGGCAACTCCCGCCCGAACGGTATCGAAGCCGACTCCGGCCGGTCCGCTGCATGACGCCGAGTCCCGTGTCGGCGCGGTTGGCGCCCCGCCGGACCCACAGGTTTCGCCGAACCAGCGGTTCGCGCCGGGGTCGCCCAGGGTCAGGCGACTCCACCCGAGGGACCCACGCCAATGAGCCTGCTCGCCTTCCTGGTCGCCTGCGGGGCGGGGTCCGTGCTCGGCCTGGCCGGTCGGGCGTCCGGTCGAGCCGGAAGGCTGGTCGGTCTGGTGGGTTTGTTCGCCGCGATTCTCGCCGCGCTCTTCATCGGTTCGACGACCAGACTCTCCGTCGCCGACGTCACCCTGGCGGGGAGCGAGTACTCCGGCCGCTTCCTCGCCTGCGCCGCAGGCTCCGGCCTGGTCCTGTGCCTCGTAGCGTTGGCCTCCGGCCGGTCCGGCCGACTGGCCCCGGCCGCCCTCGCCTCGTTCGCGGGACTTGCCGTGGCCATCACCGCCGTCGATCCGGGCGTTGCCCTGACGGCCGGCGCCGTGGCCACCACCGCAGGCGCGCTCGTCCTCACACGCCAGACCATCGATTCCGAGCCGGACGGGCGGTTGGCGGAAATGCGAACGATCGGTCTCGTGGCGGCGGTGTTCGTGGGGGCGGCAATGGCCCTGGCGCACCCCGCCTGGACGGGCCAGGGCGACAGCCCGGTCTTCGTGCTGGGTTTCTGCGGTCTTGGCATCGGCCTGGCGGTCCGCAGCGGCGCGGTCCCGTTCCACGTTCCCGCCGTCCGGATGGGTTCGGGCGGTAGTCCACTCGCGCCGGCACTGCTCCTGGTCTGGATCCCCGCCGGCCTGGGGGTCGTGGCGATCAGTTGGAGCGCGACCACGTTCGGGATACACAGCGACTGGCTGGAGGCGGTGGTCGCGGCCGTGCAGGTCGTCGCGGTGGCAACGATCGTGCTCGGCGCA
The DNA here is from genome assembly GCA_003171255.1 of Chloroflexota bacterium. Classification (GTDB taxonomy): domain Bacteria; phylum Chloroflexota; class Limnocylindria; order Limnocylindrales; family CSP1-4; genus Fen-1039. Next base: position 18,692 of record PMYK01000025.1, on the reverse strand, counting down.
CTGGCAGCACTCGTCCACGACGAACTCGAAGAGATCGTTGCCTACTCGATCGTCGCCGACGCGGGATTCGTCCTGCTGGCCCTGGCCGCTCGCAGCGACGCTGCCGCCGAGCCGGCCAGAATGTGGTTGCTGGCGTTCATCGTCGCCAAGACGGGGCTCGTGGCCTGGGCTGCCGCGGTCTCGCACTCCTTTGGCACGTCCAACCTTGGCCGGCTGCGAGGCTGGCTGCGCCGCACTCCGCTGCTCGGGCTTGCACTGGTGGCGATCGTCATCGCCACGCTCGGGTGGCCCGGCAGCGCGGTCTTCGGGGCCCGATCGACTCTGATTCGACTGGCACTGCCTGAAGGCCTGCAACTCCTGTTGGTGGGGGCGTTCGTGCTCTCGCTCGCCTACACCGGTCGCCTGCTCCTGGTCGGCCTGCTCTCCCCCGCCGAGGACGTTGCCGCCGCGACAGTCTCGGCTCCGGCCGGTGATGACGCGGTCGCCGCACTAGCCACTCCCGCCCCGACGAAACGGCGCGGGTCCCGCGCCGCGGCCGTGGCGCTGCCGACGGCCACGGCATCTGCCGCCGGGGAGGCCGTGCCCGGCAAAGTGGCGGGCACGGTGGCGGGCACGGTGGCGGGCACGGACGCCGGCAAGGTGGCGGGCACATTGGCGGTCGCATCCGCCAGCGCCACAGCCACCGCCACGGACCAGGGCGCAAAGGACGGCCCAACCCGCCCGCAAGCCGCTACCGGCGAGTCCGGCACGACTCCGGACCTGCTGCGGAAGCTGCTCACCGTCTGGCGGCTCAATAGAACGCTCGAGGCCAGTCTGGTTGTGGCCGTCGGGGCGGCCGTCGCCGTCATTCTCGCCTCCGGCGGACTCGGAGCCAGCGACGCGTCGCAGTTCGGCATCCCGCTGGACACCGCCGCTCGCGCTACGAGCACCCCCCTCCCGCCACCGACCCTGGCCACTGCTCCCACGCCGGCGCCGACCCTGGCCCCTCACATAACCGCATTGCCCTCGATCTCGCCGGGGGCCGGTGGATCGGCCAACCTGTCGCCCAGCGCGGCTCCCGTGAAGACGGCCGTCCCGGTCCACGGCCCGGCGAACTGACGCCCGGCTGCGAGCCCGAGCCGCGGCCTGGGCTCAACTGGATGGCGGCACAGCCCGCCGCGAGCGTGTCAGCCTGCCTGCGGCCCCAGGACCCAGCGGTCGATCTCGCGCCCATACGAGAGCAGCTCGTCGGCGCGGAACCAGATCGCCAGCTCCGTGGCCGCGCTCTCGGGGCTGTCCGACGCGTGGACCAGGTTTTGCGACATCTCAACTGCAAGGTCGCCCCGGATCGTCCCGGGGGCCGCTTCAGTCGGTCGCGTGGCGCCGTTCATCGTCCGGACGAAGGCGATCGCGTCCGGGCCTTCGAGGGCCAGCGCGACCAGGGGCGCGGACGTGATGAAGGCGACGAGACCCTCGAAGAAGGGCTTGCCCTTGTGGACGGCGTAGTGACGCTCGGCCAGCGCGCGATCGACGTGGACGAGCTTCAAGCCGACGATCTTGAGGCCGCGCTCTTCGTAGCGGGCGATGATCCGGCCGGTCAGCAGACGCTGCACACCGTCGGGCTTCACGAGAACGAGGGTTCGCTCGGTCACTGCACAAATACCCCTGCGGACGATGGATGCGATGGCGAGTGTAGCGGGTCGCCGAGCCTCGCCTCGCGCCACGCGATCCCGGCTGACCGGCGCGATGCTCGACGTCCGGCGTCGACCGGGGGTCACTCCCAGCGAAGCGGCGGCAGGTCCTCGAGGGCGGGCCTGGCGGACGGCTCCGGCTCGGCGGTTCCGGCTGGCGGCTCCGGTTTGGGCTCGACGCGAATGTCCGGCGCCTCCTCAGATACCGCCGGAGATACCGCCGGCGATACCGCCGGAGATACCGCGTCGACTGCCGCGGCCGGCTCGACCGACCTCGGTGCCACGAGGGCGCTCGCCACGGACTGATATGCCTTCCCGGCGTCGACCTCGAGGCCGAGGACACGCAGCGCGTCGCCGCGGACCATCTGGAGCGGCAGCTCCTGCCTATCGCCGATTGCCTCGAGGATGGCGCTCGCCGACTCGGGCGAAAGTCGGATCGCGACGCCAAAGTGGAGCGCGGCCATCATTGGATCGCCGGCTTTGAGGTGCAACCGGCCCGCCGCCGTCTCGGTACTCGCATCCATCGCGTTCGCGGCCGGGCGAGCTACGGGCATTTCGGCAGGCGGCGCTTCGGCCGCTGCCGGTTCCGGCACTTCGGCGCTCGGCTCGACCGGCGCGGGGTCCGGTTCGGCTTGCGCGACTTCCGCCTGTTCGGGTTCGGCTTGGGGTTCGACCGGCGCGGCTACCGAGGTCGAGCTCCAGGACTTGGATTTCCAGGTCGCTCGGCGCGTGATCCCGGCGAACAAGGGGTCCAGTTCGGCCAGTTGGCGGCCCTGAGCCTCTTCGGCCAGGCGCCGCGCCTCGGCGTGCTGGTTGGACATCGCGGCAGCTTCAGCCGAGATCACGAAGCCGATTGCCTCCTGACCGCCGTTGGCCAGATAGGCGGCCGCAGCCTCGCCCGCGCCCAGCAAGTCGCCGGTCCGCCACCGCGCCTCTGCCAGGTCCACATGCGCGTCGGTGTCGAGCTGCTGGCGGCCGGCCAGAGTCTCGAGTTCGGCCCGAGCCAGAGCCAGTGAGCCCGTCTTCAGGTGGATGCGAGCCAGGCGGATCTGGAGCGACGGATCGTCGAGTAGCAGCGGCGCCGCCGGCTCGTACGGCATCGGCCGCGCATCGAGCTCGACCGGCGAACCGTCGACGACTTCGCCGTTCGACTCGCCCACGTCGTCGGCGGATTGTTCGGCTGCTTCGGCGAAGCTCGGGCCTTCGTCGGTCTCGGCAACCTCGAGGGCACCAGCAGACGCCGAGGGTTCGGCGATGACTTCGACCGGGTCGACCTCCGCGGCTTCGACCGTCTCCGCGGTTCCAGCGAGCTCCGGCGACTCGGCCACCTCCTCGACCTCGAGGCTCTCGCGGCCATCGAGGTCCGCATCACCTGCGAGCGCTGCGGCGGAGACGCGGACCAGGACGTCGGCGGGCTCGTCGAGCGAGTCGACGGAGTCCAGCGACAACTGCCTGCCGGAGAGATCGTCGGCGGGCACAGGCGTGAGGCTCGCCAGGCCACTCGTCGTGGCGACCGGCAGGTTGACGGGCGCCTCGTCCTCGACCGCAGGCTCCCGGCGCCGCCTCTGGCCGTATCTCATGCCGCGCCCCCGGGCAATCGCAGAAGCGATTCGAGCCGGCGCCCACGCCGCGGCGGCGCAACGACCGAAAGCCGCAAACCATCGTCGCGAATCAGGCGGCCGGCGAGCTTCTGGATTCCCTCGCTCGTCACCGCGTTGAGTTCGGCCAGGGCCTCGTCGAGGGTCAGGACCCGTTCGTGGAGGGCTTCCTGCCCGCCCAGCCACGAGGCCAGGTGGCGAGTCTCCTCCATGCGCAACTCCAGCCGGCCGGCCAGGTACCGCTTCGAGCGCGCCAGCTCGTCGGCGGGAACCACCTCGTCCCGAGCCAGGGCCATCTCGTCCAGGATTGCCGCCATTGCGGGCGCGATCTTGTCGGGATCGACCCCGGCCGATACGACGAGAGCCCCTGTGTCGGCGTAGTCGACGATGTAGGAGCTGACGTCGTAGGCGAGGCCCTTCTCCTCGCGGACAGATTGAAACAAGCGGCTGCTCATGCCATCACCGAGGATGGCGTTCAGGAGCTCAAGTGTCCAGGCCTCCGGGTCGTCTCGTCGCAATCCGGGCACGCCCAGGCAAAGCTGGGCCTGGGTTGTGTCGCGCCGGACTGACATGACACGCTCGCCCGCCGGAAGTGCCGGCGCCGGCTCGAAGGTCCGGCTCTTGGCCTCGCCGGTGCCGAAGGCGCGCTCGACGAGGGCGACCATGTCGGCGTGGGCGATGTCGCCGGCGGCCGAGACCACCACGTTTCCCGGCCGATATTCGGCCTCCCAGAAGGCTCGCAGGTTCGCCTCCGGCAGGGCTCGAACGCTCTCTTCGCTGCCGGCGATTTCGCGGCCCAGGGGCGTGTCTCCGAACATGGCCAGATCGAAGAGCATGTGGACCTGCTCGCCCGGGTCATCGAGATAGGACCGGATCTCCTCGACGATGACCGTCCGCTCCGACTCGATCTCGTGGCCGCGGAGGTGCGGCCGGACGATCAGCTCGCCAAGGACGTCCATTCCGCGCGTCGTTTCGCGCAAGGGAACGCGCACCCAGTAGACAGTCGACTCGCGATCCGTGGCGGCATTGAAGCTGCCGCCCACCCCTTCGATGGCCTCGGACACTGCACGCGTGGTCGGGTACGCGGCCGTCCCCTTGAAGGTGATGTGCTCCATGAAGTGCGCCGCACCGGCTTCCTCGGCCGATTCGAGGCGCGAGCCGGCCAGCACGTAGGCGGCAATGGACACCGAGCGTGCTCCGGGGAGGCGCGACGTGATTACACGCGGCCCGCCCGGCAGCGCTGTGCGTTCGTACATCGTTTGAATGCTAGCGGAAAGGAGCGTATCTCTTGTACCGGCCAGATGGGCCATCGCAGAAATGAAGCGGCCGGCGCCCTTTCGGACGCCGGCCGCAACCTGGATCGAGTGGGACCTACTTGACGAAGGTCTGGATCCAATCCTTGGCGAAGTAGACGAGGAAGGCGAACGAGACGGCGTACATGAGCCAGTGGACTTCGGCCCACTTGCCCTTCAGGAGCTTGATGAGAACCCACGAGATGAAGCCGGCACCGATGCCGACCGTGATGTCGTAGGTGAGAGGCATGAGGATGATGGTCAGAAGGGCCGGCAGACCGTCTTCGACGTCCGCGACATTCACGTCCTTGATGAGAGTGAACATCAGGTAGCCGACGAGGACGAGGGCCGGAGCGGTAGCCGCGGACGGGACGATGCCGGCCAGCGGCGAGAGGAAGATCGCCAGAAGGAAGAGGATGCCGGTCACGACCGAGGCGAAGCCTGTGCGACCACCCTCGGCGACGCCCGCGGCGGACTCGATGTAGGTGGTGTTCGAGCTGATGCCGGCCATGCCTCCGACGAAAGCCGCAACGGAGTCGACGACGAGGACGCGTCCGATGCCTGGCACCATGCCGTCCTCGGTGGTCAGGCCTGCTTCTTCCGCGACGCCCGTGACGGTGCCCATGGTGTCGAAGAAGTCGCTCAGCATGATCGCGAAGATGGTCAGCAGAGCGGTGATCAGGCCGAGCTTGCTGAACGCGTTGCCCAGATCGAAGTTGCCCAGTGTCGAGAACGAGGGGGTGACGGTCAAGGTATCAGGCACCTTGGCGACGCCGGCGATCAGGGCCACGATCGTCGTGACCAGGATGCTGATGATCAGAGCCGCGCGGACCTTGAGCACGTATAGCGAGAAGGTGATCAGCAGGCCGAGCAGGAAGACGAACTGGGCCGTCTGCGTCGGGAAGGCGAGCGTTACGATCGGCGAACCGCCCTGAGGCGTGATGATCATGCCGCCGTTGACGAAGCCGATGAACAGGATGAAGAGGCCGATGCCGACGCCGATCGATCGCTTCAAGGCGAGCGGCACGGCAGCCATGATCGCTTCCCGGAGTCCGATCACGACCAGGACGGTGATGGCCAGACCTTCGATGACGATGACGCCCATCGCCCCGGCAGGAGTCAGGCCCTTGCCCGCAACCAGGGTGAAGGCCACGATGGCGTTGATGCCGAGGCCCGCCGCGAGGGCCAGCGGGTAGTTGCCGATGACGCCCATGGCGATGGTCATAATGCCGGCGATCAGGGCGGTCGCCGCCGCGTATGCCACCAGCTGATCAGGCTTGAGCCCGAAGCCGGCGCCGAGGATGCTCGGGTTCACGAAGATGATGTAGGCCATGACCATGAACGTGGTCAGGCCGGCGCGGGACTCCGTAGCGATGTTCGTGCCGCGTTCGGCGAACTTGAAGTAGCGGGCAATCGGGCCCATGACTGCTTCCAACGGACTCTCCTCCTGGTGTCTGCCTGGTCGATCCCACCGATCGGCGACCACCGGGAGCTCCCACACCCGGGGGCGCCTGTGCTCCTGACCGCGTCTTCACGCGGCCTCACCACGCCCTCGCTGGGGTCGATATCCGCCGCGCCCAGCCGGGCCACGGTCTCGCTGTGCCAGGGTTCCCCCTACTCGTCCTCGATTGGATCGGGGCCGAGCAACTCCATTTGGACGTAGCCCGACGTGTCGAACTCGAGCTGACGGGGCTCGAGCGCGTCGCCCACCGGCACTCCGGCGGGCGCGAAATCGATCACGACGGCCTCGTCCCCCTGAACCAGACGATACGTGAGCAGCTGGTCGGGACGGGTCTCGAACTCGAGATGCTCGAACGAATCCACGTTCAGGCAGATCGAGAGCGGGGTGAAGAACGTCGAAGTCTCCGGCTCATTCGCCACGATCCGCTCCACCCAGCCCAACCCATGTTGAACCAGCTCGTGGGCCCGGTAATACCGATAGGCCACGGTCTGCTTCTCGAGGGGTCGGAGAACGTTGAGCAGGTCGATCCGGCCAGAGACGATGCCGCGATTCACGAAGAATTTCGCAGGCGGCACGGACGACACCACTCCTCCTGGGGCAGCGGGGGTGACGATTGGAACGCCGGTGACGGACCAACGGATCGTACCTCAGCGGAGCCTAAAGGGACAATAGAACGGGCGGTTCAAGCGTTAGCGCGTCGCGCGACACCGGCTCGAGAGGGCCGACAGCCAGGGCCGCGGTGCGGGGAGCGCTATCATCGGGCCATGCTGCTCGCTCTCGACATCGGCAACACCAACATCACCCTTGGCCTGGTCCAGGGGGAGGCGATCATCGCCGCCCGGCGAGCGACCACGAGAGCCGCCAGCACGTCCGACGAGCTCGAGGTCCTGATCGACAACCTGCTCCGTCTCGACGGGGCCTCGCTGGCCGATGTCACCGGCATCTCGCTGGCTTCGGTCGTGCCAACTCTGACCGGAGTAATAGCGGTCATGGCCGAACGCCGCGGCGTTCAGCTCATGGTGGCCGGGTCCGGAAACATGCCCATGCCCATCCGCACGCAGCGCCCGACCGAAGTCGGGGCAGACCGGCTCGTCAACGGCCTGGCGGTCGCTCGCCTATACGGCACCCCGGCCATCGTCGTCGACTTCGGCACGGCCACGACCTTCGACTGCGTTTCCCGCGACGGCGCGTACGTCGGCGGAGCAATTACGCCGGGCCTCGAGCTCAGCCTCGAGGCTCTCGCGTCTCGCACCGCTCGATTGCCGCGCATCGAGCTACAGGAGCCCGCGAAGGCGATCGGCACTGACACGGTCTCGGCTATGCAGTCGGGCGTTGTCCTGGGTTACCGCTCGCTGACGCTGGGGCTGCTTGAAAGCATCCGGACCGAACTGGCCCGAACCGAGAAGGTCGATGCCGCCGACATCCAGGTCGTCCTGACCGGCGGGCTCTCCGCGGCACCGTGGGCCCGGACGCTGCCGGGCGTAGACGCCATCGACCCGGATCTGACGCTCAAGGGCCTGGCCATCCTGTGGGCCCTGGCCAGCGGCGAACCCATCGTCGAAGGCGACACTAGCGCGGGCTGGACCGGCAGCGCCGCCGGCTCCATCCACATCATCTCGGAACGGGCCAAATGACCGAGCCGGCAGGGCGTATGAAGGATCGTCGGGTCGCTCTCGGCATCACCGGCTCGATCGCGGCCTACAAGGCCATCGAACTGATGCGGATGTTCCAGAACGAAGGCGCCGATGTCCGCGTCCTTATGACGACCTCCGCGGTCGAGTTCGTCGGTACCCTGACCCTCGAGACGTTGAGCCATCACCCGGTCGACTCGGATGTCCTGGCGCTCCAGGGCGACGGCCGGATCGGCCACATCGCCGCCGCCCACGACGTCGAGGCGATCGTCGTCGCTCCGGCCACTGCGCACTGGCTCGGGGCAATGGCCAACGGTCTGGCAGGCGACACCGTCACCGCTGCCTGCCTCGCCGCCTCGGTGCCTGTCATCGTCGCTCCGGCGATGGACGGGGGCATGTATGCCCACCCCGCCACCCAGGCCAACGTGGCCCGCCTGAAGGAGTTCGGATACCGAATCGTCGAGCCGGAGTCGGGCGTGCTCGCTTCCGGCCTGGTCGGCCAGGGCCGCCTGGCGGCGCTCGGCAGCATCGTCGACGCCACGGTGGCAGCCCTCAACGGCCTGCCCGCCGCCACGGCGGCTGGCGGGACTCGCGCCGGCGGCCGGACCGTGCCCGGGCCGACTCGCACCGACATGGCCGGCCTTCGTGTCGTCATCACGGCGGGTGGCACGGCCGAGCCGATCGACCCGGTCCGCTTCATCGGGAATCGCTCCACGGGCAAGATGGGCGTCGCGGTCGCGGGGAACGCCCTGGATCGCGGCGCGGCCGTGACTCTGATAATGGGCAATGCTTCGGTCGAGCCGCCGGCCGGCGCCCACGTCGTCCGAGCGGAGACCGCCGCCGAGATGCAGGCGGCCCTGCGCGCACTCACCCCGCCGGCCGGGCCCCGCTTCGATGTCCTGATCATGGCCGCGGCCGTTGCCGATTTCCGTCCCCGCTCGCCGTCCACCACCAAGCTCGGCCGGTCGGCGGGGCTGACCCTCGAGATGGACGCCACGCCAGACCTGCTCGCCGAGACATCCGAACGCGTCCGAGCCAGCCTTCCGGCCGGCAGCCGCCGCCCCATCCTCGTCGGCTTCGCCGCGGAGACCGGCACATTCGAGCGGGTCGTCAAGAAGCTCGAGAGCAAGGGCGTCGACCTGCTGGTCGCCAACGACGTGGCGGAACCCGGATCCGGCTTCGGCACCGACACCGACCGAGTCACCATCTACTCCACCGACATGCCGCTCGAGGAGCTGCCGCTGCTGCCCAAGTACGAGGTCGCGGAGCTGCTTCTCGACCGTGTCCTCATCCGCCTCGAGAACGCGGCAGCGAAGAGCGACATCCCGGCCGACGCCGGCGCGCACCAACCAGCGGAGGTCGGTCAGTGAGTTCGGGACCCTCGCCCCAGCAGACGGCCCGCTTCACGATCGCATCCATCGCGCGGCTGTACGCCGCGGGCGAGCGGATCGCCATGCTCACCGCCTACGACTACCCGACGGCCCGCTCGCTCGACGCCGCAGGCATCCCGATTCTGCTGGTCGGCGATTCGCTCGGGCAGGTCATCCTCGGCTACGACAGCACGGTTCGGGTCACCATGGCCGAGATGCTCCACCACACCAAGGCCGTGGTTCGGGGCACCAGGCGGGCTCTGGTCGTGGCCGATATGCCGTTTCTCTCGTACGGCGTGACGCCCGAGGCGAGTCTCGAGAACGCCGGCGTCATGATGCAAGAGGGTGGTGCCGGGGCAGTCAAGCTCGAGGGCGGCGAGCGGAGCGCGCGCACGATCGAGACCATCGTCCGGGCCGGCATCCCGGCCATGGGCCACATCGGGCTCACGCCGCAGTCGATCCACCAGCTCGGCGGACACCGCGTCCAGGGCAAGACACGCGAGGCCGGACGGCAGCTCCTCGCCGACGCACTCGCGGTTCAACAGGCTGGAGCCTTTGCCGTCGTCCTGGAGCTGGTGCCGGAGCAGCTGGCCGCGGCCATCACTGAGCGCCTGCACATTCCGACCATCGGCATCGGCGCCGGAGCGGGCTGCTCGGGCCAGGTCCAGGTCGTGACGGACCTGCTGGGCATGAGCGACGAGTTCACGCCAAAGCATGCTCGCCACTACGCCGAGCTTCACACGATCATCAAGGCCGCCGCCGAGTCATTCCAGGCAGACGTTGCCGCCGGCACCTTCCCGGGGCCCGCCGAGAGCATCCGCATGGACGACGGCACGCTCGACGAGATCCTCGGCCAGACCGCCCTCGACCGGCCCGAGATGGTCGAGGCGAGCCACGGGATCCCGCTCGACCGGGACCTCTAGAGTTGGCCGTCCGAGTCGTTCGTACTCGGGCCGAACTGCGTGGGACGCTGGCCGGGGCACCGCAGCCGCTCGGGCTCGTCACCACCCTCGGGGCACTGCACCAGGGGCACGCCTCGCTCATCGAGCGGGCTCGAATGGAGAACGCCAGCGTCCTGGTGACCATCTTCGTAAACCCGACGCAGTTCAATGAGCCCGCGGATTACGAGCGCTATCCACGCACCGAAGACGCCGACGTCGAGCTTTGCGCCAGGTCCGGGGCCGATTTCGTCTTCATCCCCACCGTCGACCAGGTATATCCGGCCGGCTCAGACACCGTCGTCCGCGTCGGCGCGCTGACCCAGCCGCTCGAGGGTGCGGCTCGACCGGGCCATTTCGAGGGAGTCACGACCGTCGTCGCGATCCTGTTGGGCCTGGCGCGAGCCGATCGAGCCTACTTCGGGCAGAAGGATGCCCAGCAGCTCCTGGTGATCCGGCGAATGGCCGAAGACCTGGCGATCGGCACGGATGTCGTAGCCTGCTCAACCGTGCGAGAGCCCGACGGCCTCGCTCTTAGCTCACGCAACGTGCGGCTCAAGCCCGAGGAACGGGCGGCCGCCCCGGTTCTGCGACGGGCGCTGCTGGCCGCCCGCGACCTGTACGGGGCCGGCGAGCGCGACGGCGACGCTCTCCGAGCCGTGATGATCCAGGTGCTCGCGTCGGAGCCGCTGGCCAACCCGGAGTACGTGAGCTGCGCCGACCCGGGTACGCTCCAGGAACTCGGCCGCATCGACGGTCCGGCGCTTCTCTCGATGGCCGTCCGCTTCGGGGCGGTCCGGCTCATCGACAATGAGCCGCTCGGCTAGACGCCGCTCGCTCGGGGATTCCGCGCCGTAACCCGCGGCGGTCCCTTCTTGCCGCCCACGGAACCGTCAGACCGTCGCCACGCTCTGACGCGCCGGAATCCCAGCCGCGGGCCCTCGGCAATAAGTATCATTGGACCCGGAAGACTTCAGCAAATACACGCAATTACTCGACAAGGAGTCCTCCGTCATTCGGGTAGGAGGCGCTGCCGTGCTCAAGGGGCTACGAATCACTCGCCGGCGTTCAGCCATCGTTGGTTTGGTCGCCGTGGGAGTGCTGGTACTGGCGGGGGCGATAGTCGTCGTTCGGGGCGGAGCCTCGACCGGCTCGGCAAGCTCGACCGGCTCGACCGACAACGGGCAAACGACCCTTACGGGTGGCACCGGAGCCGCACTGCCCTACGTCGAACTCCAGGCTGAACACGCCAGCACCAACGGCACCGTCATCGGGCCCACCGCCGAGTACAACCAGCTCGCCGACGAAGCGTCGATGCGCAAGGCAGTGACGCTCGCGGGGCCGGGCCAGTATGTCGAGTTCACGGTTCCGTCCGTGGCCAACTCGATCGTCGTCCGTTACAGCATTCCGGACGGGAAGGATGGCGCGGTCTACACTGCGCCGCTTTCGCTGTCGATCGACGGCGCCAAGCAGCCGGACCTGACTCTCACCAACGCCTACAGCTGGTACTACGGCATCTACCCGTTCGTGAATGCGCCAACGACGAGCAACCCGCACCACGCCTTCGACGAAGTGCACGCTCTGCTGCCGTCGATGGCCGCGGGCGCCAAGGTGAAGCTCCAACTCGACTCGACCGCGACCGCGTCGGTCACCGTCGATCTCGTCGATTTCGAGAACGTTCCTGCCGCTCTGGCCCAGCCCTCCGGTTCGAAGTCGATAGTCGACTACGGGGCCGACGCGAAGGGCGTCACCGACACGACATCCGCCGTCAACCAGGCCGTGGCGGCCGTCGGACCCGGCGGCACCGTCTGGATCCCGACCGGCACCTTCAAGGTGACGAGCCACGTCCTGGTCGACAACGTCACCGTCACGGGCGCCGGCATGTGGTACTCGAACCTCCAGGGCGATGGCGTCGGCATCTACGGCAACGCCGCCCCGAAGCCAAGCACCAACGTTCATCTCTCCAACTTCGCGATCACCGGCGACGTGCGCGTCCGCGACGACAGTTCGCCTGCCAACGGCATCGGCGGCGCCATGGCCAACTCGACGGTCTCGAACATCTGGATCGAGCACGTCAAGGTCGGTGTCTGGATGGACGGACCGTTCGACAAGATGACCCTGACGGGCATGCGCATCCGTGACACCACCGCCGACGGCGTCAACTTCCACATCGGGATCACTCACTCGAGCGTGACCAACAGCGACATCCGCAACACCGGCGACGACGGTCTCGCCGCCTGGTCGGAAGCCACGGCCGACGCCAACGACACCTTCGATCACAACACCGTCCAGCTCCCGATTCTGGCCAACGGCATCGCGATCTACGGCGGTCACGACAACACCGTCAGCAACAACCTGGTGGTCGACGCGGGCCTCAGCGAGGGGGGCGGCATTCACGTCGGGCAGCGATTCACGTCCACGTCGCTCGGCAAGACCGACATCCTCAACAACACGCTGATCCGCGACGGCAGCCTCAACCACGTCTGGGGCTTCGGCGTCGGCGCCCTGTGGTTCGACGCTCGCGACGATTCTATGGACGGGGCGGTCACGGTCGACAACATCCTCATCGCCCAGAGCCCCTATGAAGCCATCCAGTTCATGTCGGGCGACTTCAAGAAGACGTCCATCACCAACGTCAAGATCTCCAACGCCAGGATCGACAACACCGGCACGTTCGTCCTGCAGGCCCAGGTGGAGGGTTCGGCGACGCTGACGAACGTTGTCGCGACGAACACACACGCCAGCGCCGCCGTGAACCTGTGCAACCACACCTTCGCCATCACCGACGGGGGCAGCAACTCAGGCACGACCGGGGCTGCCACGTGCGACTCCTGGCCCACCCCCACCTTCCCGCCGTACGGCCTGACCGCCAACCCGAGCGCACTTACCTTCGGGTCCCAGGCGAGCGGCACTACGAGCGCGACTCAGACCGTGACCATCACCAATGACGACTCGAGCTCGGCGACGATCTCGGGCATCGCCGCGTCGGGCGACTTCGCGCAGACCAACAACTGCACCACGCTGGCAGCGAACTCATCCTGCACCGTCACCGTCACGTTCAAGCCAACCGCGACGGGCTCGCGCACCGGCGTCCTGAGCGTCAACTCGAGCGCATCGTCGAGCCCCTCCGTCGGCCTCATCGGCACCGCCATAGCGCCCGGACCGGTGCTCACGGCCAACCCGCCGAGCGTGACCTTCGGCACCTCGCTGGCCGGCAAGACCACGACCGCGAAGGTCGTGACGATCACCAACAACGGCACGACATCCGCAAAGGTTTCCGCCGTCACCATCAGCGGCGACTTCACTCAGACAAACAACTGCTCGACGATCGCTGTCGGGGCCGGCTGCGCCGTCAACGTCGCCTACAGCCCCAAGGCGGCGGGTGCCGGGACCGGCTCGTTGACGGTGACGAGCGATGCCGTCAGCGGCCCGATCACGGTGGCCCTGTCCGGCGTCGGCGCCGACACCATGTCATCCACGCTTTCGGCCAGCCTGAAGGCCATGGGCTTCCCCACCACCAAGGTGGGAGCAACGTCCGAGGCCCAGAGCGTCACGATCTCCAACACCGGCATCGCCGACGCGACGGTTTCTTCGATCGCGGCGACCGGCGACTTCGCCCAGACCAACACCTGCGGCACGTCGATAACGGCCGGCGGGACCTGCACCATCAACATCACGTTTACGCCGGCGGCATCCGGAGTCAGTTCGGGCAACCTGACGGTGACGACCGACGCCACCGGCGGTCCGACGACCGTGCCGCTATCCGGTGCCGGTGTCGCGACCGACAACATCGCTCTCGGCAAGGCGCTTTCTGCCAGCGGCTACACCCAGACCTACAGGCCCAGGAACGCCGCCGACAACAACCCCGCAACCTACTGGGAAAGCACCGACAGCAAGTTCCCGCAGTGGCTGGAGATAGATCTGGGCGCGAAGACCAAGGTAGGGCTCGTCGTGCTCCAGCTACCCTCCTCGTGGGAGGCTCGCACCCAGACCCTGTCGGTCTCGGGTAGCACCGACGACAATACCTGGACCAGCCTGAAGGCGTCGGCGGACTACACGTTCGACCCGGCAACCAACAGCAACACGGTCACGATCACCTTCCCGGCGGCCGAGGTCCAGTACTTGCGGCTGGACTTCACCGCGAACACCGGCTGGCCGGCGGGCCAGGTCTCCGAGTGGCAGGTGTACGGCTCCTAGCTAGCACTCACTCGCATGGCAATACCAGAGGCCGCCCGAGGGACACCTCGCGGCGGCCTCCGACTCTTCGGCCGGGAACCGCGACAGGTCCTTCGGCGTCTGCCTCTCGAACAGCCGACAACTCGGCGCAGACGCTGACCCGGAGGGCGGACCCTTGACTGGCAACGACACCAACACCGAAAACGGCTTCGACGCACTCGATGCCGACCCGACCGACACTGACGCCGTCCCTGAGCTCTCCGGGGACCGACCCACCAGCACTCCCCGCTCGATGGTTCGGATCGTGGCGGCCTCCCTCTCGGGCCACGCCCGAGTCGCGGGGGTCATCGCTCTGGTCGCCGTCGCAGCGGTTGCCGGCGGCGCCTACATGGTGGGCGGTCCTCCAGAGGCCCATGCTCAACTGCTGGCCTACACCTCAGACATCGCTGCGGAACGCGTCGGGGCCCCTGCCGCGTCGGCGGCCGATGTCAACCTCCAGCAGAACGCGGCCGGAATCGTGTCGGGCGGCGGGATCTCCGCCGACACCCCGAGCGTCGCCGGCTCGACCAAGACCGATGGGCAGAGCGTGCCGGCCGCCGCGGCCGACGCCAAGCAGATCGTCAAGATCGGCCAGATGACCCTCGAGGTCACCGACATCGACTCGGCCACCGGCCAGGCCCAGTCCGCTATCTCCGCGCTCGGCGGCAGCGTCGACCAGTCGGATCAGTCGGGCAGCGGCGACAGCGCCACGGCTTCGATCGTCTTCCGGGTACCGGCCGATAAGTGGGATTCGGCGCTGACTGCCCTCCGCAAGATCGGGGCACGGGTCCTTTCCCAGTCGACCAACTCCACCGACGTCACCTCACAGGTCGTCGATCTGACCGCCCGTCTCGACAACCTCAACACGACCGAGCGCGCCCTGCAGGCGATCATGGCGCGGGCGAGCGCGATCCCGGACGTCATCGCCGTCGAGAACCAGCTGAGTGACACTCAGGGCCAGATCGAGCAACTCACCGCACAGGCCAATCTGCTCAAGAACCAGGCCGCGATGAGCACGATCACGGTCGCGTTTCAGCTGCCCACGAAGACGGTCACAACCCAGGCTACCCAGGACTGGACGATCGGCAGTCAGGTCGACCAGGCCGGCGCGGCCCTGGTGCGGATCGGTCAGGGGCTGGCGACGATCGGGGTCTGGATCCTCGTCCTGGTCCTGCCCATCGGCGTGGCGGCGCTGGTGCTGTTCGGTGTCATGGCGGTCACGCGTCGCGTCCTCGGCCGAGGACGCCGCCCCAGCGCCGCCGTCGGGGCATGACGCGTTCGCGCCCGTCAGCCCCGCGTGGCCGTCTTGCGTTCGACGAGCTGGACGGCCTCCCGGAGGCGGCTGAGCGTCTCCGCGTCTACCGAGTCGGGTCCAAGGTAGGGGCCAAGCCGCTCGAGGATGTCGACGACGAGTCCCAGGAAGACGCCGGCGTCGGCCAGGAAGAATTGGGGCTCGTTGTTGTAGCGGACCAGGGTGAGCCGGCCCTGCAGAACCTGGCGCTCGTCCGCGTGGGCGATCTGGGTCGAGAAGTTGTGGCCCTGGATGCCGTCGGGGTTGTTGAGGTAGTTGAGGGCGTTGTCGATGGCCAGTCCGAAGCGAGCCCGCCAGGCGACCATGCGCTCCTGGACCTCGGGCGGGATCCGCACCTCGGCCGTCTCGTCGAATACCTCTGGCGTCACCGTCAGCAGGCCAACGAGGGTGGCGCCGGCCCGCGCGCCGAGCATGACCTGCAACGACCGTTCGAGGGTGAAGACCTCCGAGTCGAACCGCGGGCTGGTGATGACGTCCGTCAGCAGATCCTCGACGTTGTCCAGCACGCCGGGCTCGGCCAGGGCATTGGCCAGGTGGAGGGTCTCCTCCTTGAACAGGAACTTCTCTTCGTGGTCGAGCATAGATGCTCCTATCCCGGGGCTCCGGATCGCGTGGCGTCAGCCGGGGGATCGTAGCACCAGCACCCCGCCGCATGACTGCCATGTCGAGCCCGCCGCGGCCGCGGACGCCGCCTCTCGGCGCGGCTTCTTGCCGATTTCACATCACGACGACATTGGGCACGGGTCGTCCGTCGAAAGGCGCGAGATCCCCGCCCCGGGGCCGATGCCCGGCTGACCGGTGAGCGAAAAGCGACCCCGACGCGAGGGGGTACGTCGGGGTCGCAAAGGGATTTGCCAACGAACAGTTTACGGGTAAAGGCCTCGGACTGACGTGGCGTCGGCCACACGTTGCACGGCGAGCATGTAGGCCGCTGTGCGCATGTTCACCTTCTCCTTCAGGCTCATCGCGAGCGTGCTGGCGAAGGCCTTCTTCATGATCTCGTGCAGCTTCGCGTTTACCTGGTCGATGCTCCAGAAATCGCGATCGAGATCCTGGACCCACTCGAAGTAGCTGACGGTGACACCGCCGGCGTTGCAGAGGATGTCCGGGATGACGAACTTGCCGTTCTTGTAGAGGATCTCGTCGGCCTCGGGAGTCGTCGGGCCGTTGGCGGCCTCGCCGATCAGTTGAGCCTTGATTCGGCCGGCATTCTGCGCGGTGATCTGGTTCTCGAGGGCAGCCGGGATGAGGACGTCGCAGTCGAGCTCGAGCAACTCCTCGTTGGTGATGTCCTTTGTTCCCGGGAAGCCGCAGACAGAATGGTGCTCCTGCTTCCAGGACAGTACGGCATTCGGATCGAAGCCTTCGGGCTTGTAGATGCCGCCGGTCGAATCGCTGACGGCGATGATCTTGGAGCCCTGCGCCGCCAGAAGCTGAGCGGCGATTGCGCCTGCGTTGCCGAAGCCCTGAACGGCGACCCTGCACTTCGACAGATCCATGCCAAGGTGGCGGGCTGCATCCATGAGCGTGTACACGGCGCCCTGAGCGGTGGCTTCGTTGCGACCCTCGGAGCCGCCCAGCGGGATCGGCTTGCCCGTCACCACGGCCGGCGACGTGTACCCGACGTGCATCGAGTACGTGTCCATGATCCAGGCCATGGTCTGGGAGTTGGTGTTCACGTCCGGGGCCGGGATGTCCTTCTCCGGACCGATGATGATGCTGATCTCGGACGCGTAGCGGCGCGTGAGCCCCTCCAGCTCACGCTGGCTCAGCTTCTTGGGGTTGACGATCACGCCGCCCTTGCCACCACCGAACGGGATGCCGACGACGGCGCACTTCCAGGTCATCCACATGGCCAGGGCTTTGACCTCGTCGAGGGTCACATCCTGGTGGTAGCGGATGCCACCCTTGGCCGGGCCGCGGCTGAGGTTGTGCTGGACTCGATAGCCCGTGAAGACCTGGACCTCGCCGTCGTCCATCTTCACGGGGAAGTGGACGGTCAGCTCGCGTTTCGGCTCGCGCAGGACCTTCCTCAGTCCCGGAGAGAGGTTGAGATGCTCGGCAGCCAGATCGAACTGGCGCTGGGCGACGTCCCATGCGTTGATCGCGGCAGCGATCTGCTCGGTCGCCATCGGCGGGATACCCTCCAAAGCCTTGACCCTCGTTGGAAGCGGTCGCCTGCCGGCCAGATTCGCCGGCGGGCAGCGCCCTCCCTCGACGATCCCGACAATGTGGCGGCGGCCTTCCGCTTGATACCGGAAAGCAGCACCGCAGGTTCCACTTGGCTCCGAGTATAGCCCCCCTACCAAGGACCGCCACCACCCCGATGTCATCGGCTCGCGGGCTGATTGACCTAACGTTCAGGCACTACAACTGCAGTATTGCCAACGATATAGATAGCTAAAACGCCCAGTCGCCTTTCGCATCGTCAACCTTCGCGAACCATGATGGCGCCGTACGCGCCCGGCCCGATGTGGGCCCCGATCACCGGCCCGATGAGCTGAACGGTGACCACCATGGGAGCTGGTTTCGGGATGCGGGCGAGCACGGCCTCTCGGAACGCATCGCCGTCCGCCGGTGGCGAGTAGAGCACGTACAACTCCGTGACCGGCAGGGCGGTAAGAAGCTCGATAACTCGTTCGGTGGCCTTGGAGCGGGTCCGGGGTTGATCGGCCATGACCACCACGCCCTCCTCCATGGTGATGATGGGCTTGATCGAGAGCAGACCGCCGATTGCCGCCTTGGTCCGGCCGATGCGGCCGCCCTTGCGTAGATAGTCGAGCGTGTCGAGCCCGACATACAGGCTCACCTTGCCAGCCAGGCGCGTCAGCCTGTCGTAGATCTCCTCGGTGGGAAGCCCCGCTGCCGCCAGCTCGGCGCCACGCCTGGCCAGGGCGCCGACGCCCATCGAGGCCGACCTAGAGTCGACGATGAAGATCGAGCGGGTCGGCAGCATCTCCTTGGCCATCCGGGCATGCTTGACCGTCGACGACAGGCCCTCGGACATGCAGATGCAGACAACACCCTTGTGCCCATCCTCGAAGGCCTTCTCGAAGGCCTGCTTGAATTGGCCGACGCTCGGGGCGGCGGTGTGGGCGAATGGACAGTCGGGCGCTCGCATCCGATCCCAGAACGCTTCGGGGGTCATCTCGTCCGGCGACACGAACGTCTGCTCACCGAACGAGACCGACAGCGGGACCTGCC
>PMYK01000022.1 GCA_003171255.1 Chloroflexota bacterium | reverse complement strand
CGAGACCGACAGCGGGACCTGCCGGATTCCGGACTCAGTCAGCTGTGACGGCGTCAGGTCTGATCCCGAATCGGCGACGATGGCGACGGTCATTGTTCGTCCTCGACTACTGCCTCAGATGATCGTGGCCGCCCCCCTCCGGCGAGTGGAAGGGTAGCGCGGATGGAGTCGGGCATCGACCCCGGCGTGCGCCCGCTGTCTGTCGCGTGGACGATCGCCCCCTCCTGGGCCCGGAGGTTCACCAGAGCCAGGATCCCGACCACCAGCAGTCCGAACGTGGCGACGATCAGCCCGTCGATCCCCTTCCAGGATGCCGCGAGCCCGCCCACGACGGCCCCCAGAACCTGGCCCAACCCGAGGAAGACCGAGTACAGGCCCATGATCGCGCTGCGATCCTCTTCGAATCCCTCGCTGACGTCGGCCAGGAGACCGAGGGCCGCCGGCGTGGCGCCGGAGAGCACGAACAGCGCAACGACGGCAACGACGCCGAGGGCGCCAAGCAGAGCCGTGGATGTCCCGCCCAGATGATTGACCGCCAGCAGGTCGACCGCCATCAGGAGGAAGGCCCCAACCCCCATCAGCAGCATTGTCGTCCGCCGGAACCTGGCGTAGACCGTTCCCCAGAACAGCAGCCCCGCCCCGAAGACGACGGCCAGAACGGCCTCGCCCATGCCGATCTGGGTGGCCGACACGCCCTGCATCAGGAACTGGCTCGTGTCTTTGATGTTGCCCTTCAGCAGCAGCGGCGCCTGGAGGGCCCACAGCCCCAGGATGGCGTTGATGGCCAGCCAGGTCGGCGCGAAGAGCAGGACCTTGCGGCTCGTGGCGATCTTCCAGTAGCGCGACAGCTCGACACTCGCCCTGGCCGGGGCCGCGGGCGCCGAGATGTCGGCCTGTCGGTCGCGGGGCACCTCCGAGACGCCGTACGCGTACAGGCCCAGCGCGACCAGGTAGGAGAAGCAGTTCAGGAAGAACGCCGGACGACCGAAGGCGTCCCACAGGAAACCTGCCAGGGCCGGACCGACGGCAAGCATGCCACCGAGTGAAACGAACTCGAAGAGGGAGACCACGCGCCCGCGGAGACGCTCGTCGTCGGCGGTCTCCGCGGCGATGAAACCCAGGGTCGACGGGACGGAGGCGGCGGTCGCGCTGCCTTCGAGCAGGCGCGTGACGAAGAGCACCGGCATGTGTGTCGCGAGGCCCGTCATGAAGACGGCCACGCCACCGAAGATCGGCCCCAACAGCATGATGACCTTGCGGCCGTACCGGTCGGCCAGGACGCCGAAGACGATGGCCCCGGTCAGTTCCGTGGCGTAGAACCCGCCGGTGAGCAGCGAGATCACCCCGGGCCCAGTGCCTCGGTGACGGGTCATTTCGTCGACGAGGAAGACGAGCATGACGCCGGTGACCGCGGTGCTGATGCGCAGCACGAATGTGGCCAGGAGCATCGACACGATGGAGCGGTTCATTGGCGGATAGCCTAGCGGTTGTGACCCAATCGCCGCGCCCGCCGAACGAGCTGGCCCGGCGAATTGGCCGAAGCGGCGACGGCATAGGCTCTGGTCGGCGCGGCTCGGGCTGAGCGGCCTTGGGCAGGGGGCACCGCTGGTCGGCACGGCTCGGGGGGCCTTCCGGGGCGCCGTCAGGCTGGGTCTATACTCGGGCGGCCGGTGGCTCGCTGCGCTCACATCGCCCGGCCACCGGTTCGGTTTGGAGGTCGCCGTGAGCGCGGGCAAACGCGGAGTGCCGCCGTGTCGTCGAACATCGCGCAGAACTATCCCTATTCGAGCGAGAGCGAGACGGAGCGGGCCGCGACCGTCGGCCGGGTCCTGGCCGGCAACGAGAGCCTGGCCGGCACGGTGAAGGTTGAGTCCATCGGTCTGCCCGACGAGGATCGGTGGTGGGTCTGGAAATGTCCGACCGGTGACTGCCCGGGCCTGCTGCACGCCGCCGGCTTCGCCGTCAATGCCCACGCCGTCTACACCCTGTGCGACAGCTGCGGCAGGACATATCTGCGCTGACCCGGCTCACTCGGCAAGACAGTGATGGCACCGGCGCAACAGAGTGCCATCTGGGCGAGCCTGACCACTTGCACGACGGGCCCGCGACTCGCATCATCCATCTGACGCATTCGCAGGAGGAGACCGTCATGGCAGTACGCCGAGCCGTACTACGGCGTGCCGATTCGCTGCACCGGTCCTCCTCTGCGCCCTCCATCTCTCACTCGATCGGCATCTCATGACCATTCGAGCGCGCCCAAAGGTCGCGGTGGAACCTCGAGCGGCCCTTGGGAAGCGCGTCTCCGAGCGAATGGCCAGCCTCCCGGCCGCTGCCCGGGTGGACCGGCCAACCCGGCGCCGCGCGGGCGTCTTCCGCAGGGCGCTTCGACACGAGATCAACCGCATCCGCGACCCGCGCCGGCTGCTCATGATGGTCATCCTCGGCGTCGTTGGCGGGCTGGTGCTGGCCGGTCTCCTGGCGCGTGGCGAGGCCGCCGGAGCCGACACTCGCGCCTACTGGGCGGCAGGCCGGCTGTGGCTCAACGGCGGCGACCCGTACCACCCATCGGGCCCGTTCATGCCGTACGTCTACTCGCCGTGGATGTTGCCCCTGTTTGTGCCGTGGTCGCTCATGCCCTGGGACGTGGCCTGGTTCGTCTGGCGCGGGGCCACGATCATCGGCCTGCTCTGGAGCGTGCATTGGGCCTACAAGCGCCGCCCCATGACCACCGCCATCCTGCTCGTCGCGCTGGCGTTCCCGCTGGCGGCGAATCTCGATACGGGCAACATCAACCTGCCTCTGGCCCTGCTGCTCTTCGGGGCGCAGTTCTCGGGACCGATGATGACCGGGCTGCTATGGATGATCGCGACCACGGTGAAATGGGTGCCGGTCGTCTTCTGGCCGTTCATGTCGCCGCGCGGCAGGTTATGGGGCCTGGTGTGGTTCTTCCTGGCCGTGATACTCACCGCTCTGACCCTGCCACAGACGCTGATTCAGCTCCAGGTGCTGTTCTCGTTCCAGCGTCCGCTGCGAGTTGACTACCTGATCTTCATCTGGGCCATCGTCCCGTGGGCATGGCGCCACCCTGAGGCATTCCGCTGGCTGATGCCCTCGACCTGGCCGAGCGCGGCCCAGGCCGGCGCCGCCGCCGCAAAGCTGTGGCACGTCCACTGGCAGCGCAGCCCGGAGCGTACGGCCGACGTTCTTCGTCGGGTGATGCGGGCCCGATTGCGAACCTTCTTCGGGTTGGGCGTCTGAGCTCGCTGTCGGCGATCGAGTCCGTAACCCGGGCCATGCTGTCGATGCAGCGGGCATCGTGGGAGCACGGTGTCGCGATGCAGGCCATGGTCGAGCTGGGGAACGACGATCTGGCCTATCTGATGGCCAGGGAAGCCGTCCTGAGGCAAACCCCCGAAGGCAGGCTATCAGTCGTGTACACGGACAATGGCGCAACCGACCCGGCCGCCTCGGGCGAGGGCGTGCTGCACGCCTACGAGATCAGCGGCGATGCCGACCTGAAGGAAGCGGCCGACGCAATGCTCGACTACCTCCTGACACGCGCGCCGCGGAGCGAACGGGGCGTGATCTACCACACCCTCAATTCGCCCGAGATCTGGTCGGACTCGCTGTACATGGCTCCGCCGTTCATGGCTGTCGCCGGAGCACATGCCGAGGCGGTTGCCCAGATCGACGGCATTCGGGAGGTGCTCTGGAACGCCGACAGCAGACTGTTCTCGCACCGCTGGCACGATGGCGACAAGGCCTTCATCAACAGACGTTTCTGGGGCGGCGGCAACGGCTGGGCTGCGGCCTGCTTCAGCCGAGTCATCGCTGCGCTGCCGGCTGGCATGGTGGCGGAGAAGGAGAGACTCGCCGGGTATCACCGCGAGCTCCTCGATGGCTGTATCGCCAACATGAGCAGCGACGGGCTTTTCCATGACTTCGTGGACGAGCCGGAGACATTCGTGGAAGTCAACCTGTCGCAAATGCTCGCCTACACCGTGTTCCGCGGAGTCCGGGGCGGATGGCTCGACCACGCCTACCTCGAGCCCGCGAACAGGATGCGAGCCGCCGCCCAGGCCAGGGTCGATCGGCACGGCTTCGTGACCGGAGTCTGCGGGGCGCCGTCCTTCGACCATCCGGGCAGGTCGACCGAAGGACAGGCCTTCTACGTGTTGATGGAGGCGGCGCACCGCGACCTCGCGGGGTAGACGTGGCCGTCGCCGATGCCTTCGACGCCATGACCACGGATCGACCGCAGCGGGCGGCGATGTCCGCGGCCGACAGTGGGACCCCGCCGTAGTCGACATGCTCCTCGCCGCCTACGCCGGCAGCAGCCAGCCAGTCGAAGTCGCCACGGGGCGCTGAGGGACGGCGGTCGCCACGTCTCGGGTCGCCGTGGTCGGGGCCGCTCGACGGGGCC
>PMYK01000030.1 GCA_003171255.1 Chloroflexota bacterium | reverse complement strand
GGGCTGGGTCAGGCCGCCGCGGGCAAGCCCAGCCGGGGAGCGATCGTCGCGATCCCGGCCCTGGCGGTCATTGGCGCCTTCATCCTGATCCTCCTCGTCGACCGGTCCACGGTCCTCGACTCGGCCTTCAACCAGCAGTGGCTNNCTCACGAGCCTGCTGATCCTCGACCTGGTTGCCCTCGTGTATCACCTGTGGGCGGTCGCGGATTCGTACTTGCTCGCTCGAACGCAACCCGTCGAGCCGGGAAGGCGCCGTCGGGCTGCCTCGATGTCCACCACGCCGAAGTGGGGCGCCGCGCTCGCCATCACGGTTATCGTCTCCGGGACCGTCCTCGTCCACGCCGGCGTCGCCAGCCTCGACATGACCTGGCAGGGCGGCGTCCAGTGCCTGGACCCAACGGCAATGTGCGGTCCCACCTTCGCGCCCGGCCAGACGGTCACGCTCGACACCAGCGACCCCGGCAACGTAGTCGTGGATCCGAACGGCTCGGGTGAAATCGCAGTCGGCAGCCCTTCCGCCACGCCCACGATCGGGCCTCTTGGTACGCTCAATCTGTCGGAGCTGCCCACCTTCCCGACGACTGATCAATCGCAGAACTGGGCCGCCGACGGCCAGTTCAACGTGCTGCTCCTGGGCGTCGACTACGAGCCCGGCAGCCGCTCCCAAGGCTTGCGACCCGACACGATGATCTTGCTCCACGTGGACATCGCCTCCGGACGGGCCGCCCTGATCAGCATCCCGAGGAACACTATGTGCGTGCCGCTGCCGCAGTCGATCGCCCAGCACTACGCCACCAGTGTCAACGGCTGCCCGGCCTACACCTGGCCGTATATGCTCAACTGGCTCGCCGGCGAGGCGGGCTGGGGCGTCGTGACGGGCGTGTCTGCGGTCAACAACTTCCCCTTCTATCAGGACTCGACGGCCGGTCAGGCCAACGATCCGATGGCCATCCCGCGAGCCGCGGAAGCGACGAAAGAAGCGGTCTCGGCGCTGACCGGCCTCACGATCGACGGCTACGTGCTGATCAACATCTCGGGCCTGGTGACACTCATCAACGACCTGGGTGGCATCGACATCAACGTGCCGACCAAGGTCTACGACAATCCCTGCGGACCGGCCGGGACCTGGGAGTCGAAGTTCCGCGTCTGCTCGGTGAGCCCGCCCCACGACGGCTACATCGTTCCGCCGGACACGGCCGATGTGATCGATCGCATGAAGGCCGACGCGGCACAGTCCGGGGGCAAACAGTCCATCACCTGGAGCGGCGGTACTACCGCCACCGGCACGGACATCGCCTTCACCATCCTGCCCGGCCTGCAGCATATGGATGGCCAGTGGGCTCTCGCCTATGCCCGAACTCGCATCTACACCACCGACTACGACCGCAGCCTGCGCCAGCAGCTCGTCCTCAAGTCCCTCCGGAGCTCGCTCCAGCCTTGCTCGCTGCTGCCGCGCGTCACGTCGCTGATCAAGGACATGGAGATGTTCAAGACCGACCTGCCTCTCACTGACATCTCGAAGTGGGCGGGCATGGCGCAGCGCATCGTTGGCGGTAACGTCAAGAGCATCAACCTCGACCCGACGACCCTTGGCAATCCCGGCGTCACGTACATCAGCACGACGTCGTGGGCCAAGGCCAAGGACATCGCGGCGCATTCGCTCGATACCGTGCCGGTTGCCAGCCCGAGCGCCGGCAGCAGCGGCGGCGGTGGCGGAGGGGGCGGCTTCGGCTGCTAGGCGTGGGCGGCGGCTCGGCCGCAGGCTCCATCGCTGCTCCGTCCCAGTGGGAGTGGTGCCGACGGCGGGAGTTGAACCCGCATGACCTCACGGCCACTCGATTTTGAGTCGAGCGCGTATGCCAGTTCCGCCACGTCGGCAACGGTCCGGCGGGCATGGTACAGCGTGCGGGGTCCGATGGTGGCCCGAGCCCGTGCTATCCTCGCGCCGCCGCGGCCGATCCGCGCGCCGCCACCAGGCGAATCGTTCGTGGACGAGAGAGTGGTTGACGGGCAAGTCGTGACCGACGCGAGCGGGAAGAATGGACTTCCTGCCGATGCGGCATCTGGAGGCCCGCGGCCTGGCGACGCCGCCGGCCAGGCGGTCGACGACGCCCTTGTCGAGGAGGCCCTGGGGGGTCGTCTGGAGGCGTTCAACCAGCTGGTGGTGCGGCACCAGGACCATCTCTTCGCACTGGTGTATCGCCTGGTCCCGGACCGCGACCAGGCAGCCGACGCTGTCCAGGAGGCCTTCTTCAACGCCTACCGGAACCTCGCGTCGTTTCGCGGCGGGAGTGTGCGGAGCTGGCTGGGGCGGATCGCAGTCAACGCGGCAATGGACATCCAGCGGGCCCGTCGCCGGCGACCGAGCCAGCCATACCCGGAATACGAGGACGACAGCTGGCAACCACCGGCCGAGACGGAGGTGGAGCCCGAGTCGAAAGCCCTGGCGGCTGAGCGCTCGAAGGTCCTCGCCCGCGCGCTGCATCGGCTGCCAGTAGAGCAGCGCAGTTGCATCGTGCTCTTCGACGTCGAGGGCTATGGCTACGCCGAGATCGCCGAGATCATGCACGTGGCGGTCGGGACGGTGAAGTCGCGCATCCACCGCGGTCGTCTCACTCTGCGAGGGGCACTGGCTGCGGATCGGGAACTGTTCCGTGGTTGAGATCGTCTGAGGATCGTGATGGACAGAACCACCAGCGCCAGCCATCCGAGTCATGATGAGATGCTCATCGTCCGCTTCTACGGCGGCGATGTCGACGACTCCGAGCGCGCCCACGCCATCGAACTCATGGCCGATTGCGCGGACTGCGCCGATCTCTTCGCCGACCTGGAGGCAATCTCGGAGGCTTCCGCCGCAATGCCGGTTCCGGCGCGGCCGCGCGATTTCACGCTGACCGAGGAGGATGCGGCGCGATTGCGAAGCAAGCGACGTGCCTGGAAGGCGATCTTCGGGCTCGGCTTGCGTCGATCGTTAGGCGGTTCGCTTGCCGCGCTCGGTCTCGCGGGTCTGATGCTGACGAGTGCCGCCTCGCTCCTCGGACAGACCACGAACGTCAGCCTGACCTCGCTCAACAGCGCTCCGGAGCGCCTCGCGGCGAGCAACGCCCCGAACTTCGGTGCGCAGGGAGCAATCGGCGTGACCGTCGCAAGCCCGGCTTCTGCCAGTCAAGCCATCCCGGCCGCGGTCGTCGCGTCCGGCGAGACCAAGCAAGCCACGCCCGGGACGGTCACGGCAGATGGCGCCGGCGACGCGGGCGGGCAGGGGGCCTCGCTTCCCGGTACGACCCTGGAGGGCAGCCTCGACCCGCGTCTGGCGTGGCTCGTGGGGTTCGCCACGCTGTTCGCGATCGGTCTGGCGATAGCGATGCTGCCGCAATGGCTTCGGCGGCGTGCTCGGGACGGGTGACCCATCGGACTGGGAATGCCGGTAGCCTGATTCCGCGACCCGGCCTGATTGGGCCGGCTGCTCGATTCTGTTCACCACGCCGATCCTGGTCTTCCTGGCCAGAGCTCGGTGGCGTGACCCGCTCGTACTGACGGGCGGGCTGGGCCGGTCCTACGCCCGCCCCGGGTAAACTTGTTCGGCCGGCCGCTGTCGATCGCCGGCGCCGTACCGACCGAGGCCCGCATGACCCGTCTGATGCTGCTCGACAGCAACGGCCTCATCTACCGTGGCTACCACGCCCTGCCGCCGCTGACCACCAGCAAGGGCGAGCTGGTCAACGCCGTCTTCGGCTTCTGCAGCATCCTCCTGCGCGGAATCCAGGACCTGCAGCCCGAATACGTGGCCGCCTGCTTCGATCTGCCGGGCCCGACTTTCCGGCACGAGCAGTTCGCCGACTACAAAGCCACCCGCGCGCCGATGCCGGACGATCTGCGCTCGCAGTTCCCCAAGGTTCGGGAAGTTGTCGCGGCGCTGCGCATCCCCGTCTACGAGATGGCCGGCTACGAGGCGGACGACGTCATCGGCACGATAACTCGCGACATGGACGCCCGCGGCATCGACACGACGGTCGTGACGGGCGATATGGACATGCTCCAGATCGTGACCGAGCACACGCGGCTGATGACGACGCGCCAGGGCGTGGACTCGACCGTCTACTATGACCCGGCCAGGATCTGGGAGCGGTTCGAGCTTCGGCCGAACCAGATGATCGACTACAAGGCCCTGAAGGGCGATCCGACCGACAACATCCCCGGCATCCCGGGAGTGGGGGAGAAGACCGCGGCGAAGCTCGTCGGCGAGTTCGGGTCGATCGAGGGGATCTACGGCAGGCTCGCCGAGGTCAAGCCAGACAAGCTGCGCGACAAGCTCGTCGAGGCCCGCGAGCAGGTCTTTGCGAGCCGCAAGCTGAGCCGAATCGTTTGCGATCTGCCGATCACGCTGGATCTCGACGCCGCCCGACTCTCCGACTACGATCGGGCCGAGGTGGTGCGCCTCTTCCGCGAGTTCGAGTTCCGAACGCTTATCGACAGGCTGCCGCCACTCACCGGTGAGTCGGCCGTGGACGCCGCCGAGGCGCTTCGTTCCGTGGCCGGTAGCGTGCCCGCCGCCCGGGTCGCCGGCGAGGCGCCACGTGCCCCGCGCCGCGAAGCCGGCCAGGACGGCGGAAGCCGCCGGGTCGGCTTCGGCCGCTCACTCATCGGCCAGGGCGAGGGGCTGCAACTCAGCATGGACTTCGGCTCGACCGGGTTGGGCGCCGCGGGCCCAACGGCCGGTCCGTCGCCTGTGGCCTCACGGACTCGAGTCGGAGGCGGCACCGCCGGACCCGTGGACCTGGCAGCGGCTCTCCGGGCGGCCGTGGCAGACCCGACGCTCCTGGACCGGTTCGAGGCCACGCCTGAGGATGCCGCCGAGGCCGCAGCCTGGCTGGCGGACGGTGGCGAGGTCGGCGCCGCGCTCCTCATGGACGATCCACGCCCGATGCGGGGCATGCCTCAGGCGCTCGCGCTCGCCTGCGGTGACGGCCGCGTGCTCGTGGCCGAGGGTCACGAGGCGGTTGGCTGGCTCGGTGACATCCTGCTGAAGTCGGGGGCGCAGGTCGTCGGGCACGAGGCCAAGCCACTCATGGTGGCGAACATCGCCGGCGGAGCCGAGAAGCCGCTACCCGTAGCCTTCGACACTCAGATCGCCGCGTATCTCCTCAACGCCTCGCTGCGGTCCCAGACCATCGCCGACGTCGCCCACGAGCGGCTGGACGTGACACTGCCGCCGGCGGGCGATGTGCCCCCCGCGGTCAGGATCGGCCTCGACGCCCTGGCCACGCTGGCCGTCCGCGAGCCGCTCTCGAAGGCGCTCGCGGACTCGGGCCTGGACAGCCTCTTCCGCGAGGTCGAGCTGCCGCTGATCCCAGTCCTGGCCGAAATGGAAGTTGCCGGCGTTGCCATCGACAGTGGGGCACTCGCACTTCTCGACACGGAGTTCGGGGGCGAGATGGCCCGACTGGAGTCGGAGATCTACCTCGACGTGGGCCACGACTTCAACCTCGGCTCGCCCAAGCAGCTCGAACAGATCCTCTTCTACGAACTGAACCTGCCAAAGGGCAAGCGGACCAAGACCGGCTACTCGACCGACGCCTCCGTCCTCGAGGAGCTCAAGCCCGCGCATCCGATGATCGGCAAGCTGCTCGACTGGCGGCTCTACTCGAAGCTCCGCTCGACTTACATTGAAGCCCTGCCGTTACTGGTTTCGAGCCGCGACGGTCGGCTGCACACCACCTTCCACCAGGCCGTCGCCGCAACCGGCCGGCTCTCGTCCTCCGATCCGAACCTCCAGAACATCCCGATCCGGTCGGCCCTTGGCCGGCGAATCCGCCGGGCCTTCGTGGCCGGCGGACCGGACGTGACGCTGCTGGCGGCGGACTACTCGCAGATCGAGCTACGCATCCTGGCCCATGTCTCGGGTGACGAGCACCTGCGCGATGCCTTCGCCCGAGGCGCCGACATCCACCGCGAGACTGCCGCTCGCGTCCTGCACAAGGCCCCCGAAGACATCGACCACGACGAGCGGTCGATGGCCAAGATGGTCAACTTCGGCCT
The DNA here is from genome assembly GCA_003171255.1 of Chloroflexota bacterium. Taxonomy (GTDB): domain Bacteria; phylum Chloroflexota; class Limnocylindria; order Limnocylindrales; family CSP1-4; genus Fen-1039. Next base: position 30,110 of record PMYK01000030.1, on the reverse strand, counting down.
CGCCTACGGCATGAGCGACTTCGGTCTGTCGTCGCGAGCCGGCATCTCACGAGCCGAGGCGAAGGCGTTCATCGACAACTACTTCGCCACATACAGCGGCATCAGCTACTACATGCTCCACATCAAGGAGCTAGCACGGCAGCAGGGCTGGGTCTCGACCCTGCTCGGACGGCGGCGCTTCATCCCGGAGCTGCGCATGTCCAATCCCGCACTGCGCGGCGCCGGTGAGCGGATGGCAATCAACATGCCGATTCAGGGCACGGCCGCGGACATCATCAAGATCGCCATGATCCGGCTGCCGGGGCGGCTGGTAGCGGCCGGCCTCAAGGCGCGGTTGCTGCTCCAGGTCCACGACGAGCTCGTGCTCGAGGTGCCGCGCGGGGAGGTCGACGCCACGGCGGCCATCCTCCGCGAGACGATGGAGGGGGCGCTAAAGCTCGATGTCCCGCTGACCGTCGACGTAAAGGTCGGCGACGATTGGGAGTCGATGCGGCCGCTCACACGCGAGGACGAGGTGCTCGCGGAGCTGGGCGAGGCCCCGGCCGAGGTCGCGGCAGGATAAGGGCGATCGCGGGGCCCGACAGGGCCGCCGGGCGATTTGTCGAGACGCCTACCAGGTGCGCGTGCGGTGGTCGGACGGAAGCGAGTCGTCACCGAACACGGAAGACAGGACGACGAAGACCAGAACCAGCAATGCGACTGTGATGATGTCCATGCCAATACGGTAGGTTTGTCACTTGATTAGAGCAAGTCGACATTGTTTAGTTAGTAATCATGACTGCTGATCATTTGGCGGACCTCGAATTCAGGCATCTGTTGAGCTTCCGAGCCGTCGCGGAAACCGGTTCCTTCCACGAAGCGGCGATATCGCTCGACTACACACAGTCAGCGGTGAGCCAGCACGTGGCTGCGCTCGAGTCGATACTGGGCGTTCGACTGCTCGAGCGGTCGCGCGGCCGGCGGACCGTCGCGGTCACCGAGGCGGGTGTGCTGCTGCTTCGTCACGCAGATGCCATCGTGGCTCGGATGCAGGCGGCGAGGGCCGACATACAGGCCTTCTCCGAAGGGGCGACCGGTCGTCTCCGCGTCGGCACGTACCAGAGCGTTGGGGCTCGGGTGCTGCCTCAGACCCTGGGTATCTTCCCAAAGCTCTGGCCCAACGTCGAAGTCCATCTCACGGAGACCAACAGCGACGATGGTCTGCTGCACCTCGTCGAGTCGGGCGAGCTGGATCTCTCGTTCGCCGTCTACCCGTTATCGGACGGACCCTTCGAGGCAGTCGAGCTATTCCGCGACCCGTACGTCCTGGTCGTGCCCGCCACGTCGCCGCTGACGGAGTTGGACCGGCCGGCTACCGCGGCTGAGATCGCAAATCTGCCGCTCATCGGCTTCCGCCACTGTCGGAGCACCGGCGCGGCCGAGGACTACCTGCGCGCCTCTGGCGGCAATCCACAATGGGTCTTCCGGTCCGATGACAACACCACCGTACAGGCGCTGGTGGTGGCTGGAATCGGCGTGGCCCTGGTGCCGCGCCTGACGGTGGACGAGACCGACCCCAAATGCGCGGTAATCCCAACGGAGGTTCCGCCTCGGGTGCTGACCCTCGCCTGGCACCGCGATCGATACCGCTCGCCGGGACAGGTTGCGTTCGTCGAGTTGGCCCGGCAGGTCTGCCTCGAGCTTCAGCAGCAAGTGGCGCCGGCGCTGGCTCAGGAGTAGGCGCCCTCAGGTGCCCGCTCGGCTCATCGGCAGGCGGGCTCAGCCGCCCGACGCATCACAACCGCCGCCCCGTTACCCTCTAGGTATGCCCGAACTGCCCGAAGTCGAGACGATCGCCGGCGATCTGCGCCGCCTGGTGACGGGCGCGCGCATCGTGGGCGCCAGTTCCAACTGGCCGCCGACTCTCCGCAGCCACGACGCCGACGAATTTGTGCGGGCCGTGGCAGGGCGCCAGATCGAAGGTGTGGGCCGACGCGGCAAGCAGCTCCTGGTCTGGCTCGGGCCGAGCGATCGATTCGGCGACCGCCGGGCCGCGCCCGACCCCGGACCGGCCGGGGCCCCGCCCGACCCCGAACCGGCCGTTCTCACGATCCACCTCAAGATGACAGGTCAGCTCTTCGTCGTGCCGGCCGGCACCGGGCAGGATCGCCATGTCCACGCCGTGCTGGCGCTGTCGGACGCTCGAGAGCTGCGGTTCCGCGACATTCGCAAGTTCGGCCGTATCGGGCTGTACCGCCGAGACGTCGCCACCGGGCTGCCGATCGAAGGCGAGGCCGTGGGCGTTCTCGCGACCGGTGCCGAGCCGCTCGCAGATGACCTTACGTGGAGGCGCTTTGCGGAGCTGCTTTCTCGCCGTCGCGGCCGCCTCAAGACGCTGCTGATGAACCAGGAATTCCTCGCCGGGGTGGGCAACATCTACGCCGACGAATCTCTCTGGCGGGCGCGGCTCCACCCGCTGCGCGAAGCCCACACCCTTAAGCCGGACGACGCGCGTCGACTCCACGCGGCCTTACGCGCGGTTCTGACCGAGGCCGTCGAACGGCGCGGCAGTTCGGTCGACGACTACACGGCGCCTGAAGGCGACGGCTCGATGCAGGAGCACCTCCAGGTCTACCAGCGGGCCGGCGAACCGTGCGATCGCTGCGGCCGGCCGATCAAGCGGATCGTCGTCGGCGGCCGAGCGACGCATTTCTGCTCGTGGTGCCAGCGACTGCCGGCGGACCAGCGGTCTGCCGCGGCGCAGCTGCTCGAGCGCGCCGCGAGGGCGCCGGTCCGGGTGGTCGAGCCAAAAAGCCGCGGACCCCGCTGGACCGAGCTGTCCGGCGAGGGCGTGCTCGGCCGGACCTCAGGGGAAGAGGCGCGCGCCGGCGAACGCGCCACCGCACATGCCGCTGAGCGGGAGCGCCGAACGTCGGCCGCCCGCAAGGCAGCCGCGACGAGGCGGGCCATAGCTCGTGCGGGAGGGCCGGCCTGATGTCCATCGTTCGACTCCAAGGCGTTCACCGCGAAGTAGGCGACTTCGTCATCCTCGACCACGTCGATGCGGCCATCGCGGCCGGCGATCGAATCGGCCTCGTCGGCCCCAACGGCGCCGGCAAGACGACTCTGCTGCGGCTCGTGGCCGGCGTCGACGAGCCGGATGAGGGTGCGGTCCATCGAAAACGGGCGCTGAGCATCGCGATGCTTTCGCAGGAGGCGCACGTCGATTCCGCCTTCATCGAGTCGCCGAGCTTGCGGCTGGCGGTACGGTCGGGCGCCCGGCGGCTCGAGGAGCTGGAGCGAACGCTTCGGCAGATCGAGCATGAGGGTCGTGTCACCGAGCCCGAATACGAGAGTCTCCAGCACGAGTTCGCGGTGAAGGACGGCTACTCGCTCGATCAGCGCGTCGAGGAGGCGCTCTCCGGGCTGGGCTTCGAGCGCGCCGACTGGGATCGCTCGCCAACGAATCTCTCCGGCGGTGAGCAGACCCGCGCGGCGCTGGCCCGTCTGCTGCTGTCCGACCCCGAGCTGCTCCTCCTCGACGAGCCCACGAACCACCTCGACCTGGGTGCGCTCGAGTGGCTCGAGGAGCACCTCGGCAGACGCCACGGCAGCCTGATCGTGGCTTCGCATGACCGGGCTTTCCTCGACGCGACGGTGACTCGGGTTTGGGAGCTGCGAGATCGACGTTTGACGCCGTTCCGTGGCGGCTACGCCGCCTATGCCCGCCAGCGCGAGGAGCGCGATATTCGCGCCGACGAGGACGCCGAGGACCGCGCCGGGCAGATCACCCGCGAGCGCGAACTCGTGCAGCTGTATCGCCACCAGCGCAAGTACTCGAAGATGCACGAGCACGAAGCCCGACTCGAGGCCCTGCAGCCGCTCGAGAAGCGCCGGTCCGACGCCCGGCTCAAGCTGCCGACCGAAGCCCTGGCGGGCGGAGCGCCCGCTCGATCGTACGAATCGGTGGTCCGGGCCGAGGGATTGGTCGTGGGGTATCTGGCCCCGACCGCGGCCCCGACCGCGGCCCCGACCGCGGCCTCGAGCCAGACCGCGGTCGCCCGCGTTCCGTGGCTGGAGCTGCGCCGCGGCGATCGCATCGGCATCGTGGGCCCGAACGGCGCCGGCAAGACGACGCTGCTGCGAACGATCGGCGGCGACCTGCCGCCGCTCGATGGCGCGCTCGACATCGGCCGCAACGTCCAGCTCAGCTACTTGGCCCAGCTTCGCGACGCGCCGATCCCCGGCGCCACGGTCCTCGACGCGCTGCTCGACGAGATGCCACTCACCGCCGCGGCGGCGCGGAGCCACCTGGCCCGCTTCCTGTTTCGCGGCGACGACGTATTCAAGGAAGTCACCGCCCTTTCCGGCGGCGAGCGCTCACGCCTCGAGTTGGCGCTGCTCTTCCTGCTGCCGGCCAACCTGCTCCTCCTCGACGAACCGACGAACCACCTCGACATCCCCGCCCGTGAAGCCCTCGAGGCGTTCATGGCCACCACGGACGCCACGCTCCTGGTCGTCAGCCACGACCGCCGGCTTCTCGAGAAGGTCTGCAATTCGCTGTGGGTCGTCGACGACGGCCTGGCCGTGCCGTTCGACGGCGGCTATCGCGCCTGGCGGGCGGCAGTGGCGGACGGCTGGACGGTGAGGGCTGCCGCCGAAAGGGAGGCGGTGCGGCTTCATGGCGGACAGTCGCGGGAGACGGGCGCGCGTCGGCCGGGGGGCGCGGTCGGGACTTCGAGTCCCAAAGCCGCGGCGCGAACGAAGCGTGCCGTGGCTTCTTCACCGGGGAGCAGCGGTCGTGGAGGCCGACTCGGCGCCCCCGCCACCAGAGATGCTTCCGACGGCTCCGTGTCGGCCGACTCTGCCCACTTCGCCGTCTCCGGCCCGGCCGACCAGGCCCGATCCGCCGGTTTGGCCGTTTCCACCGGCTCCGTCTCGACGCGCCCCAGGCCAGAGAAGCTGTCGAAGGACGCCTACCGTCGCCGCAAGGCCCAGATCGAGGAGGAACTCGCCGTCCTGAACGCCCGCAAGCATCGACTGGAGTCAGCGTTGCTCGACCCCGGCGTACACGGCAACTTCGTGGAGCTGCGTCGCGTCAGCGGCGATCTTGCGACGGTGGACGAGGCGCTCGCCGCTGCCGAGGAGTCGTGGCTCGAAATGGAGGAGGCGGCCCCGTGACGGATCGTGAGCCGGCGCGCCGCCGAACCGGAGAGCCACGGCGCGGATCACTCGGGACGCAGGCGCCGGTAGTCGGTCTGATCGGCCCGATCGGCTGCGGCAAGTCGACCGTGGCCGGCTGGCTCGCCGAACGCGGCGCCGCCATCATCGACGCCGATCGGCTGACTCGCGACGTGATGGCGCCGGGGGCGCCGGTCACCGAATCCATCCATGCCCGATTCGGCGGGGAGTACCGCCGCCCCGACGGCTCCTTGGACCGCGCCGCCCTGGGCCGCCTCGTCTTCGGCGATCCCGCCCGCCTGGCCGAGCTCGAGTCGATCGTCCATCCCGCCGTCGCACGTCTGGAACGCGAGGCCATTCGAGCCGCCGACGCCCGCCGTCCGACGGTCATCGTCATCGAGGCGATCAAGCTTGTCGAAGCCGGCCATGCGCCGTGGTGCGACGAGGTCTGGCTTGTCGTCTGCAGCCAGGCGGCCCAGCTCGGCCGTCTCATCGGCCGAGGCATGGACGAGTCGGACGCCCGCCAGCGGATCGCCGCCCAGGCCGCCTCGCTCGCGTCCTGGCGCGCAGCCGCCACCCGCACGATCAACACCGATGGCGACCGCGTCACCGTGGAACGCGCCGTCGCGGCCGCGCTCGAGGATCTGCTGAACCGCCAAGGCTAGGCCTCCCCGCCCCGAACCGACGCTCGTCGGCCGGTTCAGGCCCTTGCGGCGGGCTCGTTGCGCAGAGCGCAGAGGGTGGGCCGGCTGGAGCGCATCGGTCGGCTGGCCGACAGAATGGGCAAGAAGGGACACGCTGTATCTGTACGGCGTCGTCGTTCAGGCCAGCAGCGCATCTGGGAAGTCGCCGTTCGTGATCGCCTTCGCCTGGTAGTCAACTCCGCGCGCGGGCGCAGATACGCCGCCGCTTCGGCGCCGTCCGGCGCGCGTCGCGAGCCTCGCTGTTAGAACGTCTGTGCTATTACACCGCGCAGCGATATACTGACGTCTTCCGCTGACGAGAGGTTGAAGTGCCCGACTTCCGGCTCGTTGCCGACTTCAAGCCCACCGGCGACCAGCCTCGCGCGATCGAGCAACTGAGCGAAGGCCTTGCCAGGGGCCTGCGCCATCAGACCCTGCTCGGCGCCACCGGTACGGGCAAGACGGCCAGCATCGCCTGGACCATTGAGCGGCACCAGAAGCCGACCCTGGTCCTGGCTCATAACAAGACGCTCGCCGCCCAGCTGTACGCGGAGTTCCGGGAGTTCTTTCCGGACAATGCCGTCGAGTACTTCGTCAGCTACTTCGACTACTACCAGCCCGAGGCGTACCTGCCCCGCAGCGATACGTACATAGAGAAGGACTCGAGCCGCAACGACGAGATCGACAAGCTCCGCCATGCGGCCACAAAGGCTCTCTTCGAGCGGCGCGACGTGATCATCGTCGCCAGCGTGAGCTGCATCTACGGCCTCGGCGCCCCGGTCGACTACGGGGCCACGATCCTGCGGCTTCGAGTCGGCGGGCAGTATCGCCGCGACGCCGTGCTGCGCCACCTCGTTGATCTCCAGTACCAGCGCAACGACCAGTCCCTGTCGCGGGCCCGCTTCCGCGTTCGGGGCGACACCCTGGAGTTGATCCCGGCCGCGGAGGATCGCCTCGTTCGCGTGGAGTTCTTCGGCGACGAGGTGGAGCGCATCACCGAGCTGGACCCGCTCACGGGCGAGCTGCTGGCGGAGCGCAAGGACGTCAACGTCTACCCGGCCACCCACTACGTCACCCCGAAAGACAAGCTGATGGCCGCAGTCAAGGCCATCGACGAGGAGATGGAGGTCAGGGTCGGCGAGCTCGAGGCTCAGGGTCGCGACCTCGAGGGCGCCAGGCTTCGGCAACGCACGACCTTCGACCTCGAGATGATGCGCGAGCTCGGCTACTGCACCGGCATCGAGAACTACTCGCGCCACCTCTCCGGACGCGAAGCCGGCAGCCGGCCGTGGACCCTGCTCGACTACTTCCCGCCGGACTGGTTGCTCGTGGTAGACGAGAGCCACATGTCGATCCCTCAGGTGGTCGGCATGTACAAGAACGACCGAACCAGAAAAGAGATCCTGGTCGACTTCGGGTTCAGACTACCTTCAGCGCTCGACAATCGCCCGCTGACATTCGATGAGTTCGAAGCCAGCATCAATCAAGTCGTGTACATGAGCGCAACGCCCGGACCGTATGAACTGGAACGAAGTCAGCAAATCGTCGAACAACTCATACGTCCCACTGGCGTCGTCGATCCACGCATAACTGTCAAGCCGACCGAAGGTCAGATCGACGATCTGCTCGAACTCATACGAGGCCGAGTCGAACGCGGTGAACGTTCGATTGTCACGACGCTCACAAAGAAGATGGCCGAGGATCTGGCCGACTATCTGCATGAGCTCGGAGTCAAGGTGCAGTACCTCCATTCCGAGGTCGACACCCTCGAACGGGTCCAGATACTTCGGGATCTTCGGCTCGGCATATACGACGTGATCGTCGGCATCAACCTGTTGCGCGAGGGGATCGATCTCCCGGAGGTCACCCTCGTCGCCATCCTGGACGCCGACAAGGAGGGATTCCTGCGGAGCGCCTGGTCGCTCGTCCAGATGATCGGCCGGGCGGCCCGGAACATCGGCGGCGAAGTGGTGATGTACGCCGACAGAATGACCGACTCGATGAAGATCGCGATCGGCGAGACCAATCGGCGGCGGGCGATCCAGGAGCGCTACAACCAGGATCACGGCATCGAGCCGGTGACGATCGTCAAGGGCATCCGCGACATCAACGATCGACTGCGCGCGGTTGCGGAGGCTCACGGGACCTACGCCACGGCCCCGGGACAGGAGCGCGCGTTCACGGAGATGGCCAAGGGCCAGGTCGAGAAGCTCGTCGGTCAGATGGAGGCGGAGATGCGCCAGGCCGCTCGCGATCTTGAGTTCGAGCGCGCCGCGGCCTTGCGGGACGAGATCCAGGAGATTCGATTGCGGGTCCTCGACGAGGACGCTTCCGCCGCGGTGGCCCGGGCGGCCGAACGAGCGGCGAAGGCCGGCGGCGGAGGCACGGGTGCTGCGGCCGTCGGGGGAGCCTTCCAGGCCCCGGCTCGAGCCGGCCGAACCATCAAGCCGATCCGGCAGGCCGCGCAGGGCGCGTCACGACGGGGCAGGGGAGTGGCCGGCGGCTCGGGCGGGGAGCGCGAAGGTCCCGAGCTCGAAGTCACCGAGGTCCGGGTGCTGCCCGCCGGCGAAGAGCCAGGTGGGGACGATCTGGCGGCCGCGGCAACGGCATCGGACTGGCTGCCCGGCATTCGGGACGAGCACGAGGACGACGGCTGGTCGGCCAAGTGGCTGGACCGGCCGACGTGGGACCATACCGTCACCCCGAACGTGATCAAGCGGACGGGAAGCCGGCCCCCCGGCCGGCGGCGCCGAAAGTAGCGGGTCGCGGCCGATTCGGGCGGCCGAAGCCAGGCCAGACGCAAGGGAGGGCGAGATGGATCCGTTGAGCGAGGCGTTCCAGCACCACACCTGGGCCACGGAACGGCTCATTCGGCATCTAGGTGGGCTGTCCGACGCGGCCCTCACAGCCAGCGCCCCCGGTGTCTACGGCGAGGTCCTGGCCACTCTCTCGCACCTTCTGGATGCCGATGGCCGGTATCTGAGCTACCTCGAGTGCATGCTGCCGCCTCCCCGGACCGGCCCGGACCCCACCAGACCGCTCGACGAACTGGCCGACCAGCTGCGCGACCAGGCCGTTCGGTGGCGGATCCTGTTGGCGCGAATTGGCGAAGTGGACGTCACGCTCCCGGCCCGGCACGAGCGCCCGGTATTGCCGCACGCCACCAATCTGCTCGTCGCGCAGGCGCTACACCACGGCAACGACCACCGGACTCAGATCTGCACGGTGCTCTCGGCTGGAGGCTTCGAGATACCCGACCTGGACGTCTGGAGCTACTGGATGGATCGTCGGGCCGAGCAGGCTGGCCAGGGGTAGACCGAGGCATCTGCCCCAGAGCCGGCCAGACCTACTGGGTGCCGGCGGGTTCGGCGTGTTGCGCCGCCGGGGCGAGCGCACCGCGTCCGGTGATGGCCAGTATCGCCAACATCACCAGCACGAGCAGCAGCGCTCCGCGCAGGCTCGCTGCGTGGGCGACCGTGCCGATTATCGGCGGGCCGAGCAGCCCGCCGGCGTAGCCCATCGTGCTCACGGCGGCGATGCCCACGGATGAGGGAATGCCGGGCTGCGACCCCGCGGCCCGGAATAGCGTCGGCACCACCGCGGCCAGCCCGAAACCCATCAGCCCGAAACCCACGATCGCGACCTCCGGCACCGGCACAGCGAGGGCGAGGCCCAGCCCGACCGCAGACAGGGTGGCGCCGCCGCTCACCAGGAGCCCCTGGCCCAGCAGGATGGTGAGCTTGTCGCCGGCCAGCCTAGCCACCGCCATTGCCCCCGCGAATGTGGCCACGGCCAGCGCGGCCACCCCCTCGCTTGCCAGCAGGCTGCGGTGCAGGTAGACGCCCGCCCAATCCGAGGCCGAACCCTCCGCCAGCAGCCCCACCATGGCGAGCGTGCCGAGCAAGGCCAGCCGGCCGGTCGGCAGCCTTAGTCCGCCACCGCCCCCCTCGGCGTGTCGATCGGGCAGCATCGCCCAGAAGAGCACGACCCCGCCTGCCGCCAGAACGGCGCCGAGTACCGCGAACTCGGGCAATACCGGGATCCCGAGCGCGGCCACCTCGGCGCTGATCAGCGCGCCTGAGAACGAGCCGATGCTCCAGGTGGCGTGGAGTCGCGACATGATCGGCCCCGCGCCTGCCCGCTCGACCGCCAGGCCGTTGGCGTTCATACACACGTCCATCGTGCCCTGCCAGATGCCGAAGATGAACAGGGCCACGAACAGGCTGGCGAAGTTCCACGACACGCCGATCAGGGGCATCATCGCCCCGCAGCCGAGCATCGTCACCGGCGTGACGATGTGGGTGCCGAAGCGCCCACCCAGCCAACCCCCGAGCGTCATCGTCAGCACGGCCCCGACGCCGGTCCCGAGCAGCGCGAAGCCGAGGGCCGTCTCGTCGAGGTGAGTCTGGGCTTGGACGGCCGGGATGCGCGCCGCCCAGGCGCCAAATGAGATGCCGTTGAGCAGGAACGCGGCCGCGACCGCAGCAGCGCGCAGACGCAGCCGTGGCTGGACGATCGATGTGGGAGTCGGGATCATCGTGAGATGATCCGCGAGATGGGCCGATCGCGCTTGACTGTTCGTTCGGAAGCCAACTCGAGTCGAACCTGGGAAATATGGAGCGTGAGATGTCCGGTGGACCCCGAATATGGCGCGGTGCGGCCGCTTCAGTCGCGATCGTGGCTCTCGTGGCCGGTTGCGGCGGCTCGACCGTGACGCCCGCTTCCACACCGCTGCCCGGTCCCACCGCCGCCCCGACGCCGACGGCGGGGCTCTTCGTGGACGCAGGCGCGGACCGGGGCCCGATCAGCCCACTGGTCTACGGCAGCAATGACGGCCCGTGGCTGGCCGTGCGGCTGGAGCTCCAGCCCCAGGTCGAAGCGGCGAAGTTGACCACGCTCACCTTCCCAGGCGGCAACTGGGGCGACCAGTACGACCTCCAGACCTACCAGGTCGATCAGTTCATCGCCTATTGTCGGACGCTCGGCGCCGAGCCGCGCATCGTCGTCCGACTGAAGGGCAGCACCTCGGCCAAGGCGGCCGATCTCGTCAAGTACGTGAACGTGACCATGGGCTACGCCGTCAAGTACTGGGGCATCGGCAACGAGGCGGATCTCTACGCCAACGGTGACATCCCGGGCTACAACGTGGACACCTACAACACCGACTGGCGGGAGTTTGCGCAGGCGATGCGTGCTGTCGACCCGGCGATCAAGCTGATCGGTCCCGACGTGAGTCAGTTCACCGCCAATCCCAGCGACACGTACATGAAGGCCCGGGTCGCGTGGCTGGCGTCGTTCCTCAAGGCGAATGGCGACCTGGTCGACATCGTGTCCATTCATAGGTATCCGCTGCCCAAGGACACGCAGACCCCCATCACGGTTGACGACCTGCGCGTCGGCGGCACGGAGTGGAAGCAGATCATTCCGGCCCTCCGCTCCCTGATCAAGGAGCAGACGGGCAAGGACCTTCCGATCGCGGTCACCGAGATCAACTCGAGCTGGGTCGCCAACGCCGGCACCGACTGGTCGATGGACTCGCACATGAACGCGATCTGGTTCGCGGACGTGCTCGGCCGGCTGATCGACCAGAAGGTCGACATGGTCGACCAATTCGCCCTGGCGAGCCAGTACGGCATCGTCGGCACCAGCGCCGTCAACCCGATCTACTACGACTACGTCATGTACCAGCATTTCGGGACGGAGCTGGTTCGAGCCGTCTCGGACGATCCGCTGGTGAGCATCTACGCTTCCAAGCGATCTGACGGCACGCTCGCGCTCATGATCGTCAACCTGGCGTCGACGCCTCAGACGAAGCCAATCACAGTCATCGGTTGGGCGGGCTCGTCCGCTGAAACGTGGCTCTTCGACAAAGCTCACACGGCCGTTCAGATCGGAACAGGCCCGTTTGTGTCTGGGAGCATCACGCTGCCGCCCGAATCGGCGACTCTGCTGATCGTGGAGAAGCCGAAGCCGGGCATATAGCCGGTTAGGCCGCGCCGAACGCCCGAGCGACCGCCACCAGGACGACCGCGGAAGCAACCGCCGGGAAGAGCTGCCGTGTGCGCGCGACCACGACGACGCACAGCCCGACCGCGATCGGCTCGATGCCGATTAGGAGGCGTGGCGGGGAATCCGACGTCAGCAGGCAGTTCACGGCCGCCAGGGCTGCTAGTGCCGCCGGACCAGCCAATCGCAGATATGCCACCGCCCACCGTGGGAGGTGCTCAATCCCCGGCGCAAGCATCGGCAGGGCTCTCGACGGGTAGGTGCACAACCACATAAGGAGCACCAGCGGGATCAACCCGAGGGTCAGGCCCAGGTTCTGACCGGGATCTCCGGCGATCACGGGAGGCCCTCTTCGGCGGCACGCTCGGTGGCGTCTTTTGTCTCCGCTGAAGCGGCCGGCTGACCGCGTCGCTCGGGCACGGCCAGCCCGATCAGCGGCCCAATCACCGCCCCGGCCACGAGACCGATCGAGGCGCCGGCCGCGAGACCGACGGGAACTGCGACAACGACCGCCCCGGCAGCGGCTGCAACGTCCCGCCGGCCGGAGACCATCCCGAGCGACAGCCCGGCCATCGCGGCCGGGAAGGCCACGTCGAGCCCGAGGCGGGTCGTGTCCACTGCGCCGGCGGCCAGGTAGCCCACGGCCGACCCAAGCGTCCACGGAATGAGGATCACGAGCGCGCCCAGCCAGTAGCCGCGGGCATCGAACCGCCCGATCCGACGGAAGTGGGCCAAGGAGAGCGCGAATGTCTCATCGGTCAGGAAGTGAGCCATCACCGCCCGCTCGCGCCATGAACGCTCGGCCGTGTAGGGCGCGATCGCGGCCGAGTACAGCAGGTGGCGGGCGTTGACCAGGAGCGTCACTCCGGCGATCGCCGCCCATGGAGCCTTGTCCTTGACGAGCCCGGCGGCAGCGAATTGAGCTCCTCCGGCGAGGACTACAACGCATGAGACCACGACTTCGATGAGTGAGAAATGCGCTTGCAGGGTCAGCAGGCCGTAAACGAGACCCACGGGCAGGGCATATGCCGCGATCGCCAGGGCGTCCCGCATCAGCTGCTTGCGCGACTCCTGAACAAGCTCATGCGCTGGAGCCCCGACAGTCGTGTCGGGCTTGGTCTCGTGCATCGTCGGCGGTTCCCCCAGGATGTCTCAGGTCGAGGGATCGTAGTCGACCCGACCGCCGACGCGTGCGGCGACGGCGCCGACGGGTTCCGGCGACAAGGCCCGAGCGGACGACAGCCCTTCCATTCAGGTAGTACCGGCCACTACCCTCCCGCATAGTTCATTCTGCCTGCGTACCCACCCGTCAGATCAGGTGGAAAGCGCCCCAGAAGGTCGGGCTCCACAACAAAAAGCGGGAGCGCCCGCTTGACGGGAGTGGTATTGTCCCCGTGTCCGGCGTGAACGCTCTCTGAACGGTCCACGACTCTAGACCTCGCGGGATCACGTTGGGACCGACCGTCAACCAGTATTGAAGAGTCAGAAGACCAGTCGGGCCGATTGAGGAGTCGGACCGAGGGAGAATTACCAGCGGCATGCGTGCCCAACGGAGCCGCTGGAGGACCCTAGCATGCGGGCGGCCCCTGGCCGTCGGGCATGGCTTGTCTGCACCCTGAAGCGACCAGCAGGAGGTGCGTTCTCAGTGAGTATCCCGACGCTCGAGGAAGTTGCACGAGCTGCCGGCGTCTCACGCGCGACCGCGTCACGGGTCGTGAACGGGAGCCCCTCGGTCAGGGTCGAAGCCCGGGAGTCCGTCGAGCGGGCGGTTGCCCAGCTCGGTTACGTGCCCAACCGGATATCTCGCAGCCTCGTCACCCGCCGAGTTGACTCGATCGGTGTCGTGATTGCCGAGCCGACCGGGCGCATCTTCGGTGACCCGTTCTTCGCGGAGGTCCTGCGTGGCATAAGCGCCGGCTTGGCCGCGCGCCAAATGCAGCTAGTTCTCGTCATCTCACAGTCTCCAGAGGAGGAACGCCGCGCCGCGCGCTACCTGACCGGTGGCCACGTCGAGGGCGTGATCCTGTTCTCGTTGCACGGCGATGACGGCCTCCCGGAATACCTCCAGTCGAATGGCGTCCCGGTGGTCGTGGGCGGCGAGCCGCCTCGCGGCACTCGGGTCAGCTACGTCGACAACGACAACCACGGCGGTGCCTTTGCCGCCGTGAAGCACCTTATCGAGCAGGGGCGGACCAGGATCGCCACGATCACCGGTCCGCTGGATATGCCGGCCGGCGTTACGCGCCGGTTGGGCTATCACGACGCGCTACGGGCCGCCGGGCGGACGCCGGATGCGGACCTCGAAGAGAGTGGCGAATTCACCCGCGAGGGTGGTCAGCGCTCCATGGAAGTCCTCCTCCAGCGCTGCCCGGACATCGATGCGGTATTCGCCGCATCGGACCTGATGGCTGCGGGAGCGCTTTCGGCGCTGTACGCGGCCGGAAGGAGAGTGCCCGAGGACGTTGCGGTCGTCGGCTTCGACGACTCGATCATCGCCCTGTCGACTCAGCCCGCTCTCTCGAGCGTGCACCAGTCGATGGAAGTGATGGGTCGCGAACTCGTCAGCGTCCTGCTCCAGACGGTCGATGCGCGGGACCACGTGCTCCGCCGTGTCGTCCTGGAAACCGAACTCATAGTCAGGCAGTCGAGTGGAGGGCCGCAGACAGGGAAGAACTGAGCGACGGAGCGCGGCCAATCGTGCGGCGCGCGCTTTTCGAACGTTTCAGGAGTCACGGATTGCGTTACCAAGGGGATAGGAAAGGGAGCCTAATGGGTAGGAGAGGTTTTTCGCAGATCGCAGCTCTCGCGTCGGTAGCCGTGCTGGCAGTCAGCGCATGCTCCGGCTCGACCGCTACGACAGCCCCGGTTGCGTCCACCGGACCGGTGGCGTCTACCGCGGTGGCAACACCGACGCCGCTCGTCGTCGGCACTCCGGCCGGCAAGTCCGGCCAGATCGTCAGCATCGGCGGCAAGGATCACATCCTCGTCCGCTGGTTCGTTGGCCTCGGCTCGGGCACCAACCCGGCGCAGATCACTCTGCAGCAGACAGTCGTCAGCGACTTCAACGCGCTGCAGGACAAGCGAACTGACGGCGTCATGCCGATCGTCCTTTCGCTCGAGATCGTCCAGAACAACACCGCGACTGACATCCTCAAGACGGAAATCGCGTCGAACAACGCCCCTGACCTGATCGGCCCGGTCGGCATCAAGGGACGCGCCGGCTTCGCCGGTGAGTTCATTGACATGACCCCGCTTATCGCCAAGGCCGGATACGACATGACCAAGTATCCGCAGAGCCTGGTCGACACCATGAAGGATGGCCAGACTGGCGCACTGCTCGGCATCCCGTACGCGGTGTACCCGTCCTACATCTTCTTCGACAAGGACCTCTTCGACGAGGCCGGCCTGAAGTACCCCCCGCAGAAGGTTGGGGACCAGTACACGATGCCTGATGGTTCCAAGGTCGCTTGGACCTGGGACACCGTCCGCAACATCGCCATGCTCCTGTCCGTTGACAAGAACGGCAAGGACGCGACCCAGGCTGGTTTCGATCCGGCCAATCAGGTGCAGTTCGGCTTCGAGTTCCAGTGGACCGAAGGCCGCCGCATGGCCTCCGCGTTCGGCAGCGGCTCGTTCGTTGCTGCGGACAAGAAGACCGCTCAGTTCCCGGATGACTGGAAGACCGCTTGGACCTGGTACTACAACGGCATCTGGAAAGACCACTTCATCGCCAACGACACCGAGCGCAACTCGGATCTGCTGGCCAAGGGCAACGTGCTCTCCTCCGGCCATGCTGCGATGGGCCACATGTTCCAGTGGTACATCTGCTGCATGTCGGCTGACGCCACCAAGCCCGGCGCCTTCAAGAAGTGGGACATCGCCGTCATGCCCGCCAACGCGGCCGGCAAGACCACTGCCCCGATCAACATCGACACCTTCACCATCGACAAGAACTCGGCCGTTGCCCAGCGCGCGTTCGAGGTTCAGGCCTACATCGTCACCCGCCTCGACCTGATGGCGCTTTACGGCGGCACTCCGGCCATTGGCGACCAGCTTGGGTACTTCAAGACGGTCGTCGACCCGACGTTCGCCAAGCAGTTCCCCGGCAACGTGGTCAACTGGCAAGTCGCCCTCGACATGGAAGGCTATGCCGAGAGCCCGAACCACGAGGCTGAGATGCCGAACTACATCAAGGCCATGGACGATTACGGCAAGGTCTTCTCGACCCTCGCCACGACCCAGGGTCTTGATATGACCAAGGTCTTCTCGGACGTGACCACGGCTCTGCAGGCTGACTTCGCGGCCGGCAGCTAGCCAGACTCTCAGCCCAGTTTGTGGGTAAACCTCGGGCGGCCGACAACGTGCCGGCCGCCCGAGCCATTCAAGGCGATTTCGGAGCGGATCGATGGTGATCGTCGAAGACAAGGAATCGGTTCACGCGCCCCCGCAGAGAAAGATGAGCCTTGCTCGTCGCGAGACGCTATGGGGCCTCGCGTTCCTGTCGCCGTGGCTCTTCGGCCTGGTGGTGTTCACCGCGCTGCCGATCGTTGCCTCGCTGGCGCTTTCATTCACGAACTTCAATATCATTCACCCGGAAAGTATCAAGTTCATCGGGCTCGACAACTACGCCCGAATGTGGTCGGAACTGTTGAACAACGGGGCCGTTGGCAGTTCGCTTGGCGTCACGGCCAGGTTCGCGCTGATGTCCGTGCCGTTGCTGATCTGCCTGGCTCTGGGCCTGGCACTTCTGCTGAACCAGAAGCTTCTCGCGGGCAAACCTGTCTTCCGGACGCTGTTCTTCATGCCGGTGCAGATCCCGCTCGTAGCCAGCACGATCGTGTGGCAGGGCTTCCTCAACGGCAGCACCGGCTGGCTGGCGCAGATCCTTCACGGCCTAGGGCTGCCCTCGCCGGACTGGTTCTCTGACCCCGCTTGGGCCCTGCAGGGCTTGGTACTCCTTGGTATCTGGGGCGTCGGGAACATGATGCTCATCTTCCTGGCCGGCCTGCAGGGAGTGCCCACCGAGCTGTACGAAGCTGTCAAAGTCGACGGCGGTGGCGCCTGGGCTCGATTCCGCCACGTGACGTTGCCGATGATCTCGCCGGTCCTCTTTTACAACATCCTGATCAGCATCATCGGCGTCTCGCAGTACTTCACCCAGGCCTACGTCATCGACCCGCTTGGGCGAGGGAACCCCGGCGGCTCGACGTTCTTCTACAACATGAACCTGTACAAGGAAGGCTGGACCTACAACAACATGGGTTACGCCTCCGCCCTGGCCTGGCTGATGATGGTCATCGTCGTGGTCGCAGCACTGGTTCTGTTCCGAACGTCGGCTCGCTGGGTCTTCTACGCCGGAGGTGAGCGATGACCGGCACCGCAATGCCGCTGCCGAGCGTTGCCAAGAAGCGGTCTACCCGCGCACGCACCGTCAGGTTCGGCATTTCCAAGCTCGGAGTGACGTTGTTCACCGCCTCGATGGCGATGATCTTCCTCCTGCCGCTCGGCTACATGATCCTGACGTCGGTCAAGGACAACAATCAGATCACGGCGCTCAACGCGCCATTGTGGCCGGCCACGCCCGAGCAGTACACGGCCGGCGATGGCCAAGTGTACACGGTATATCAGGTCACGATGACTGATGGAACCGTCCAGGATCTCGCGCTCGAGAAGCCCGGACGGGTCCAGAGCACGTTCATCAACCCCAAGGACGGCACTGAGGTCACGTGGCAGGGCAACTGGCGCGCCCTTAGCTCCGTATGGTCGTTCTCTATCAAGTGGGACAACTTTACGACGGTGCTGGACGTCCTCAACTTCCCATTGCTGTTGAGAAACACGCTGATCGTTTCCGTCATCGGAACGATCGGTGCGGTGAGTTCGGCCACGATCGTCGCCTTCGGGTTCGCCAGGTTCAGGATCCCGGGCAAGGATGGCCTGTTCCTTGTCCTGATCATGACGATCATGCTGCCGTTCCAGGTCCTCCTGATCCCGCAGTACATCGCTTTCAGGGCGGTTGGCTGGACGGGCACGTGGTTACCACTGATAGTGCCGGTCTTCTTTGCCAACGCTTACAACGTGTTCCTGTTGAGGCAGTACTTCCTGACTCTGCCGAGGGAGTTGGACGAGGCCGCCCAGCTTGATGGCGCAAGCCCGCTTCGGATCCTGTGGTCGGTGATCGTGCCGCAGGCCTGGCCGGCCATCATCGCTGTGTCGTTGTTCCACTTCTTCTTCTCGTGGAACGACTTCTTCGCTCCTCTTATCTACTTGAACTCGCATCCTGAACTGGCGACGATGACGGTTGGCCTCCAGGCCTTCAGCGCCACGTATGCCAGTTCTGGTAGTGGGTACTTGACTCAGGCGGCCTCGCTGTTCGCCTTGATCGTACCGGTGATGATCTTCTTCGTCGCACAACGGGTGTTCATGCGAGGCGTGGTCATCTCTGGCGTGGAGAAGTAGCTAGTCCATGATCGAATGACAAGGACCCGAGATCCTCTCGGGTCCTTGTTCTTGTGCTTGGGGGCGGCCCGCAGGTCTTCCGTGCGACGGTCCCGAACGGGCCAGGCAGCTGTCAACCCGCCGCTCGTCGGTTGGGTGCCGGTGGCATCCGGCGCTCAGCGCGGCGACGTCACGAATCCGTACACAAGGAAGGCTGGGCCAACACCAAGATGGGTAATGCCTCGGCGCTCGCCCGGCTCATGATGTTCGCCGTCGTGATGTCCGAACCCGTGTTCTCCCGCAGGTCGGAATGCTGCTTGCTTCTCGCCGGAGGTGTCCGATGACCGACAACATGGCGCCGGACCCCGCGATTGAGGGCCCCGCCAAGCAGCTTTTCGAGATCACTGGCGACGGTACGACCGCTGCCCCCAAGAGGGCATACAAGAAGAGGTCGACTCGCGCACGCACGGTCAAGTTCGGTGCTTCCAAGCTCGGCCTGACGATGTTCACCGCCTCGATGGCGTTGATCTTCCTGCTGCCGCTGCTCTACATGGTCCTCACGTCGTTCAAGGACAGTACGCAGATCGTCGCGATCAACGCACCGCTGTGGCCGGCCGCGCCAGAGAAGTACACGGCTCCCGACGGCACGACGTACATCCTGTATCAGGTCCCGATGACCGATGGGACTGTCGAGAACCTGGCCCTTGAGAAGCCCGGACGGGTCCAGAGCACGTTCATCGACCCTAAGACCGGGAATGAGGTGATGTGGCAGGGCAATTGGCGGGGCCTCAGTTCGGTGTGGTCTCTGGCCCCGAAGTGGGACAACTTCGTCGACGTCCTGAAAGTCCTCGACTTCCCGATGCTGTTGCGGAACACACTGATCGTCGCCATTGTCGGAACGATCGGCGCGGTCGGCTCGGCTGTGATAGTCGCGTTCGGCTTCGCGAGATTCAGGATCCCGTACAAGAACGGCATGTTCATGATCCTGATCATGACCATCATGCTGCCGTTCCAGGTCCTCCTGATCCCGCAGTACATCGCCTTCAGGGCCATGGGCTGGACCGGGACGTGGTTACCACTGATAGTGCCGGCGTACTTTGCAAACGCCTACAACGTCTTCCTCTTGAGGCAGTACTTCCTGACCCTGCCACGCGAGTTGGACGAGGCCGCTCAACTCGACGGCGCGAACCCGCTGCGGATCCTGTGGTCGGTCATCGTGCCCCAGGCCTGGCCGGCCATCATCGCCGTCTCGCTGTTCCACTTCTTCTTCACGTGGAACGATTTCTTTGGGCCGCTGGTGTATCTGAGCGCCCATCCCGAACTCGCCACCATGACGGTCGGCCTGCAGGCTTTCAGCGCCACCTACGGCAACGCGAACAACGGCACTCTGACCCAGGCGGGTTCGCTGATGGCGATGATCCTGCCCGTGGCCGTCTTCTTCGTAGCCCAGCGAGTGTTCATGCGAGGCGTGGTCATCTCCGGCGTCGAGAAGTAGCCACCTATGACGTTGACAAGGGACCCTGAGGCACTGCCGCGCCCGGCTTCCCAGGCGTGGCGGCGGCCGATCGGGGTCCCTTACGACGGCCCCGAAAGGGCCGTGTCGGGCGGCTTCACGCCGCTCGTCGATGACGGCCCGTGGGGTGGCGTGCCGCTCGGCGGCATGGGAGCGGGGAGCATCGGGCGAACCCATCGCGGGGACTTCGCCCGATGGCACCTCGACGTTGGACGACACCGCTTCGAGACCATCCCGGCCGACCAGTTCTCGGTGTTCGTGGCCAGGGGCGGGGCCAAGTCCGCCCACGTTCTCTCGACCACGCGGCCCGAGGCGCTGCGGAGCTGGAACTGGGACCTGCCGGCCGGCGCCGGCACGTACCACGGTCTATTCCCGTATGCGTGGTTCGAGTACGACTGGTCTGAGCTTCCCGTGCGGCTGTTGCAGCGACAGTTCAGCCCGGTCATTCCCGGCAACCACCGGGAGAGCAGCTACCCAGTGGGCATCTTCGAGTGGGAGATCGAGAACCCGAGCGCGGATGCGGTGACGGTTGGACTGATGTTCAGCTGGCTGAACGACATCGGTCGCGATCGGCAGCAGGACAAGCGGGGCGGGCATCGAAACGCTTCGGTGCGAATGGACGGCCTGACCGGGGTCGTGCTCCAGGGGCCCTCCGATCTGCCCGATGCGCCCTGGAACGGCAGTCTTGCCCTGATGGCGAGCGAGGAGCCGGGCGTCCAGGTGACGACCTGCGATCGCTTCCTGGCCGCTGACGGGTCGGATGTGTGGGCGGACTTTGCGGCCGACGGCAAGCTTGACAACGTGGTCGACGGCCGGCCCAGCCTACCGGGCGAAGCCATCGGGGCGGCCATTGCCGTTACGGTCGAGCTCGCCCCTGGCGAGACGAGGCGCGTTTCGTTCGCCCTCGTCTGGGATTTGCCCGTCGTCGAGTTCGGCTCCGGGACGTGCTGGTACAAGCGCTATACGCGGTTCTTCGGCCATGGCGGGATGAATGCCTGGGCCATCGGTGCCGAGGCCCTGGCGAAGCGCGAGGACTGGTCCGCGGCGATCGACGCCTGGCAGGGGCCGATCCTCGCCGATGCCACTCGACCCGACTGGTACAAGAGCGCGCTGATCAACGAGCTGTACTACCTCGTGGACGGCGGCACGGTCTGGACCGAAGGCGAGCCGTTCAACATGGAGGACCCGGCGCGGAGAAGCGCGGTCCTTCCGGCGCCCGCCGCGCCAGCCGCGCCAGGAGAGCCAGCCGCGCCAGGAGAGCCCGGCGCCGCCGACGACGCGCTGGGCCACTTCGCCGTCCTCGAGTGCTACGACTACGCCTGCTACAACACCCTCGACGTCAACTTCTACGCTTCGTGGGCACTTCTTTTGCTGTGGCCAGAGCTGGAGATTGGCGTCGCCCGGGACTTCGCGGCGACTGTCGATCTGGACGACCCAGAGATTGTCCAGACCGGATGGAAGGACACAAAGGCCCCGTGGAAGGTGCGCGGTGCGATGCCGCATGACCTCGGCGGGCCCCACGGGGATCCCTTCCTGCGGCCCAACATCTACCACTGGCGTGACATCAACATCTGGAAGGACCTGAACAGCAAGTTCGTCCTCCAGGTCTGGCGTGACGTGCTTCTGGCGCCGGCGCCACTCCTCGCGCGCGAGACGTGGCCGGCCGTCGTGCAGGCGATGGACTACCTCGGTCGATTCGACAGGGACGGCGACGGGCTGCCCGAGCACGACGGGCAGCCCGACCAAACCTACGACGCATGGAACATGCTCGGACCGAGCGCCTACAGCGGCGCGCTCTGGCTGGCCGCCCTCCGCGCCACGATCCGGTTGGGAGAGATCGTCGGGGACGCCGCGGCCGTGGCCCGTTTCCGAAAGATCCACGAGCGCGGCAGCGTGGCGTTCGAGGAGAAGCTCTGGAACGGCCGATGCTACCGCTATGACACCAGCGGCGAGGCATCGTCGGATTCCGTCATGGCTGATCAGCTGGCCGGCCAGTGGTACGCGGACGCGACCGGCCTCGGCGATCTCGTTGCGCCTGAGCGCGTGCTGACGGCCCTGCGGACGGTCTACGAAATGAACGTTCTAGGGTTCGGCGGCGGCGACATGGGCGCGGTCAACGGGATGTGCCCGGACGGCTCGATCGACCAGTCGTCCGAACAGTCGGCCGAAAGCTGGATCGGGACTACATATGGACTGGCGGCCTTCATGATCGGTCGCGGCCTGGTCGATGAAGGCTGGCGTACCGCCCACGGCGCATTCGCCGTAACCTATGGCCGAGGCCTGTGGTTCCGGACGCCGGAAGCGTACCTGCAAAACGGCAACTATCGAGCGGCGATGTACCTGCGGCCGCTGGCGATCTGGGCAATCGAACATGCGCTTCGTCAGCAGGGGGCCAGCAGGACGGCCACCTAGCGACCGCTGACGACCGCCGCCCCTCGGCGGCCACTGGTACGCCCGACAACCGAGAGCGTGAGGTAGAAGTCTTGGCTCAGAGGCACGCGCAGGCACCGGCCCGGCACGAGTTCGTCACCCTGGCGGGGCAGCGGTACGCGTGCATCCGCGACGTCGACCGACTCGAGCCGTTCTTCATGACCATCGTCAGCGACAGCGACGCCTGGCTCTTCGTCGGCAGCAACTCGCCTTTCACCGCAGGTCGCGTAGATCCCGATGGCGCCATGTTCCCGTACGAGACCGTCGACAAGTTGCTCAGCCATCCCGATGGAGCCGGTTCGTTCAGCACGTTCCGCGTCAGCCGTGGCGGTTCGGGCCCGACGCTCTGGGAACCGTGGCGCATGGAAACCCATGCGCCGTCGATCACCCGCAACCTCTATAAGCACGTCCTCGGTACGAACGTGATCTTCGAGGAAGTCAACGACGAACTGGGCCTGCGGTTCACCTGGAGCCTGAGCACGTGCGCGGAGTTCGGCCTCGTACGGCATGCCGTGCTCGAAAACATCGGCTCGGGGTCGGTGCAGGTGGACTATCTCGACGGCTTGCGGATGCTCCTGCCGGCCGGCGTTGGCCAGGAGGCGTACTCGAGCATCAGCTATCTGGCCGTTGGCTACATGCGCCACGAGGTCCTACCCGACGTCCCGCTCGCGATCTACACGATGAACGCGGCGTTGGCGGATCGGCCCCTACCCTACGAGTCGCTCCGGGCGACCTGCGCCTGGTCGGTCGGTCATGGTCATCCTCGGGTCTGCCTGTCGGATCGGCGCGTCGCGGCGTTCGGGGCGGGCGATGAGATTCCGTTCGAGACCGAGATCCGAGGGGAATACGGGTCGTACCTCGCGGCCGACCGCGTCGAACTCGCCGAAGGTGCGAGCCATGAGTGGTTCACCGTCGCCGACACCGCCCTCGACCACGCCCAGCTCATCAAGCTGCGCGATCGACTTGCCAGCCCCGACCTCCTCGAACGCGAGCTTCGGGCCGCCATTGCGGCCGATCGCGACGGCGTGCGCAAGCTGATCGCCGCCGCCGATGGCCTGCAGGAGACGGCCGACGAAGCCGCCACCGTCCACCATTTCGGGAGCGTGCTCTTCAACTGCATGCGCGGTGGCACCTTCCGCGATTCCTACAGCTTCCCGCGCCGGGATCTCGACACCTTCTTGAAGGCCCAGAACACCCGGCTGCACGCCCGGGTCGAGAGCTGGCTGGCAGCATTGCCGGAGAAGATGTCCCTCGAGACGCTCCGTGCCGCCGTGGACGCCAACGGCGATCCCCAGCTCAAGCGGGTTTGCGGCACCTACCTGCCGCTGATGTATAGCCGGCGCCATGGCGATCCGAGCCGGCCCTGGAACCACTTCTCCATCCATCTCCGCGGCGAGAACGGCGAGCCGATCTACGGCTATCAGGGCAACTGGCGTGACATCTTCCAGAACTGGGAGACGCTCGCGCAGAGCTTCCCGGACTACCTCGAGCAGATGGTCGCGGTCTTCCTGAACTCGTCGACCGCCGACGGCTACAACCCCTACCGGATCAGCCGCCAGGGCGGCGTCGACTGGGAAGTGCCCGATCCGACCGATCCGTGGAGTCATTCCGGCTACTGGGGCGACCACCAGATCATCTATCTGTTGCGGCTGCTCGAGATCGAGGAGCGGCTTCACCCGGGAGTGCTCTCGTCGTGGCTCAACAGGCGCGAGTACGCCTACGCCAACGTGCCCTACCGGATCGCCGGACTGGACGCCATGCTGGCCGAGCCGCACAGCACGATCGCCTTCGACCGTCCGGCGCACGGCAAGCTCATGGCTGCGGCGGCCGAAGTTGGGGCGGACGGCAAGCTCATTACCGACTCAAAGGGCGACGTCCTGCTCGTGTCGCTCGCCGAGAAGCTGCTGGTGCCGCTGCTGGTCAAGCTGACCAACTTCGTCCCCGATGGCGGAACGTGGCTGAACACCCAGCGCCCCGAATGGAATGACGCAAACAACGCCCTGGTGGGCTGGGGACTGTCGATGGTGACGGTCTACCACGCGCGGCGCTACCTGCGCTTCTGCGAGGAGCTGTTCGCGGGCTCGGAGAACGTCGAGCTGTCCGAGCCGGTCGCCGCCCTGCTGGAGCGGCTGACGGCGATCTACGGCGCCGCGCCCGAGACTTTCGACGACGCCGCGCGCTACGAGTTCCTCGTGGCGGCCGGTCGAGCCGGCGAGGAGCATCGTGTCGCGGTCTACGCCGATGGGTTGCGGACCCGGCGGGCAGTGTCGATGACCGCACTGCGCGACTTCGTGGGCCGCGCCCTGCCGGTCCTGGACCGAGCCATCAAGGTGAACCGCCGCAGCGACGGCCTGTATCACGGCTACAACCTGCTCCACGTCCAAGGCAAGCGGGCTCACGTCAACCATCTGTACGAGATGCTCGAGGGCCAGGCCGCCGTCCTCGGTGCTGGGCTGCTGACGCCCGACGAGGAGCTGGCCGTCCTGCGTGCGCTTCGCGTAGGCGACCTGTATCGGGCCGACCAGCACAGCTATCTGCTTTACCCGGACATGGATCTGCCGTCGTTCCTGAGCCGGAACACGATCACCACCCAGCCGCCGCTCGACGACCCGCGAATCTTCGTCCGCGACAGCCACGCCGAGTGGCACTTCCAGGCCGACCTGAAGAACGCCATCGATCTGGCCGGCCGGCTCGATTCGATGAAGGTCGAGGGGCCGACCCGCGAGGCCACACTGGCCCTCTGGGAGCGGCTCTTCCACCACCGCGAGTTCACCGGTCGAAGCCGAACGTTCTTCATGTTCGAGGGCCTCGGCAGCATCTACTGGCATATGGTCTCCAAGCTGCTGCTGTCCGTTCAGGAGTGCTACGAAGCGGCCATCGACCCGGAGGCCGGTCAGGTCGACGAGAAGGCCGCGGCGGCTCTGGCCGAAGCCTATGACGACGTCCGCGACGGCCTTGGCTTCCGCAAGTCGGCCGAGGTCCAGGGCGCGTTCCCGTGCGATCCGTACTCGCACACGCCGCGACACCGCGGCGCGCAGCAGCCGGGCATGACGGGCGCCGTCAAGGAAGAGGTTCTGGCTCGCTGGGGCGAGTTGGGCGTTCAGGTTCGAGCCGGCAAGCTGCGGTTCGCGCCAAGGCTCCTGCACCGCTCCGAGTTCGAGGCCGCGCCGTACCGGTTCGACTATGTCGACGTGGGCGGCCAGGATCGGTCGTGGGATCTGCCGGCCGGCAGCCTCGCCTTCACCTACTGCGGGACTCCGATCTGCTACGAGCTGTCCGACCGGGCGTCAGTCGTCGTCGATCGACCGTCCCGGCCAAGCGAGCTGATCACCGAAGCCGAGTTGTCCCTTTCGGCGAGCGAGTCGGTCTTCGCTCGCGACGGCTCGATCGTGCGCCTGATCGTCCGCGTGCCGCGCGAGGCGCTGCGGGCGTAGTCGGCGGGCGTATGCTCGTGCGATGGCAGGGCAGGGGGATCTAGCAGTACGGCTGGCCGCGTTTGACTGGCCGAGCAAGCAGGTCGAACTGCACGGCGACGTCCTATCGCGTGCGGCTCTCGAGCAGGGTTTCGCGTTCGAAGGCCAGCGCGTTCCACTTCTGGGCCCGCAGGGCATATTCAAGCCGCGAGTCTGCGACTTGCCGCTGTCGATCACGACCATCCCGGGTGGACCCTACCCCGACAAGATGGAAGGGCCGTATCTGCGGTACTCGTACCGCGGAACGATACGATCGTTTCCTGCGGGCATCCTGAGGTGCACAGGATGAGGAGGGCAGAGGATTGAGCGGATCGAACTCAGAGGGAACAGCCCTCGTCTCGGAGGCGTCGCTCCAGTTGCTCCGCGCCGGCAACGGGCGGTTTCTTGATGCTATCGAACAGGCGCCCGACCCGGACGCCGCCGCCGCGTCGCTCGCTACTGCCGACCCCTTCGCGGTCATCCTCGGCTGTTCCGACAGCCGCGTTCCGCCCGAGATCGTGTTCGACGAGTCCGTGGGCCGGCTGTTCGTCATCCGCGTGGCGTCCAACGTCGCGGGCAACGAAGAGATCGGCACGATCGAATACGCCCTCGCCCGGTGGGGTTGCCCGCTCCTTGTCGTTCTGGGCCATACCCAGTGCGGCGGGATCGCAGCCGCCATGAGCCCGCTGCCTCCAGGCGCCGAGCCGCCTCCCGACTACGCAGGCTCGGTGCATCTCATGTCGTTGCTGGCTTCGATCCGGTCTCACCTCGGCTGGGCCAGCGGCTCGTCGACCGATCCGTGGACCGACGCGGTCCGGACGAACGTCCGGCGCACGATCGAGCAACTGCTGACCTGGTCGATGCCGATCCGCCGCCGCGTGGATGCGGGCGAGCTGGCCGTCGTCGGGGCGATCTACCACGTCGAGACCGGCGAGGTCGAATTCCTCGACCAGCCCGATCTCGGTAGCTGAGATGGCGCGGTCCCTCACATCTAGGCACGGGGTGACTGCTATCTAATCCTGCGCCTGGAATCCCTTCCGGTTCGTCGGCTGGACCGCCGTTTCCCCTCGTGGCATAGCCCGACCCGAGGTCGGCCGGAGGATCCGAACGTGTCCTTGAGTGGACAAGAGTCGTCCCACGCATATACGAGACGTCGCGCCCGACCGGCCCAGGCGCGGGGCTCGTCGCGCCTGACGCCGCCCGATGACCGGGGAGTTGCGCGAACGTCTGTTCTGTTTCGGCGGGTTGGCCTACAATAGCGGCCTATGCCGCAGGAACAGCTCGTCGTTCGCGGAGCACGCGAACACAACCTCAAGAATGTAAGCGTAGCCATGCCGCGCGATCGGCTGGTGGTCATCACGGGGCTTTCCGGGTCGGGGAAGAGCAGCCTCGCGTTCGACACGATCTATGCCGAGGGGCAGCGACGCTATGTCGAGAGCCTGTCGGCGTACGCCCGCCAGTTCCTGGGCGAGATGCAGAAGCCGGACGTCGACCAGATCGATGGGCTGAGCCCGGCCATCTCGATCGACCAGAAGGGCGCCAGCCGCAACCCGCGGTCGACCGTGGGCACGGTCACCGAGATCTACGACCACCTGCGGTTGCTGTTCGCGCGCATCGGCCATCCGCACTGCCCCACGTGCGGCCGCGAGATCGAGCGCCAGAGCGTGCAGCAGATCGTCGACCAGATCTACGAGCTGCCCGAGGGGACGCGGCTCATGGTCCTCGGCCCGGTCATCAAGGACCGCAAGACGGAAGGCGACCGCGTCTTCGACCAGATCCGCCGTCAGGGCTTCGCGCGCGTTCGAGTCGACGGCGAGCAGATGGACCTCTCGGAGACGCGCGGGCTCGACAAGTACAAGCGCCACACGATCGAGGTCATCGTCGACCGGTTCGTGGTCCGGCACGGTGAAGCCGGCGAAGGTGCGGCGACCGCGCCTGAGACGACCGAACCGGCCGGCGCATCCGAGGCGACGGCGACCATGCCAGACACCGACGGAGCGAATGTCGACACCGCCCGGCCCGAGTCCGCGCGGCTTGCTGACTCGGTCGAGACGGCGTTGCGACTCGGCGAGGGCGTCGTCCTGATCGCCCCGGCTCCGCGCGACGGCGAGGCGCCGGAGTTCGATGAACGCCGCTACAGCGAGCGCTATAGCTGCCCATACGACGGCACCACCGTGGACGAGCTCGAGCCGCGCAGCTTCAGCTTCAACTCGCCCCACGGCGCCTGCCCGAGCTGCACCGGCATCGGCAGCCGCCTCGAGATCGACCCGGAGCGTGTGGTTCCGTTCAAGAACCTGTCGCTGGCCGGCGGCGCTCTCGTACCCTGGGCTCGCATGCCGATGGAGAACTCCTGGCACGGCAAGATCATCGAAGCCGTATGCCGAGAGCACGGCTGGGACTACAACGCCCCCATCAAGGACCTCCCGCCCGAGGCGCTGGACTACATCCTGTTCTCGGGACGGGCCGAGCGGGTCGTCATCGGCTACCGCCACGAACGCGGCGAGAACACCTACGGCGCCACGTTCGAGGGCATCGTGCCCAACCTCGAGCGCCGCTTCCGCGAGACCGAGTCGGAGTTCGTCAAGTCCGAGCTGGAGCGCTACATGGTCGCCCGGCCTTGCCCGGAATGCGAGGGCAAGCGGCTCAAGCCGGAGATCCTCGCCGTCACCGTCGATGGTCGGAACATCTGGGACGTCTCGACGCTGTCAATCACGGCCGCCTGCGAATTCGTCGGCGTTCTGCCGGAGCGGCTGACCGAACGCGAGAACACGATCGCCCGACAGCTCCTCAAGGAGATTTCGTCGAGGCTCGGATTCCTGCTCGACGTCGGGCTCGACTACCTCACCCTCGATCGAACCAGCCAGACGCTGTCCGGCGGCGAGGCCCAGCGCATCCGACTGGCGACGCAGATCGGGTCGAGCCTGATGGGCGTGCTGTACATCCTCGACGAGCCGTCGATCGGGTTGCACCAGCGCGACAACGCCAAGCTGATCGCCACGCTCACGCGGCTGCGCGACCTCGGCAACACGGTCCTGGTCGTCGAGCACGACGAGGAGACGATCCGCACGGCCGACTGGGTCATCGACATCGGACCCGGGGCGGGGGAGCACGGCGGCGAGATCATCGCCTCGGGGCCGCTCGAGGCAGTCCTGGCCGAGCCACGCTCCATCACTGGGGCCTATCTGCGCGGTGAGCTGCAGATCGCGATTCCGGCCACACGTCGAGCCGGCAGCGGCCTCTCGCTCGTGGTCCGCGGCGCCCGCGAGCACAACCTCAAGAACCTGGACGTGGCCTTCCCCCTGGGCCGGTTCGTGGCCGTGACGGGGGTCTCGGGCTCGGGCAAGAGCACGCTCGTCTCGGACATCCTGTACCGGGCTCTCGCGCACGAGCTCAACGGTGCCCGCGACAAGCCCGGCGCCCATGACGCGCTGGAGGGCCTCAGCGCGATCGACAAGGTCATCGACATCGACCAGAGTCCGATAGGGCGGACGCCGCGGTCCAATCCTGCTACTTACACGGGTCTGTTCGCCCCGATCCGGGAGCTATTCGCCGGCACGCAGGAGGCCCGGGTGCGTGGCTACAAGCCCGGCCGTTTCAGCTTCAACGTCAAGGGCGGCCGCTGCGAGCATTGCAAGGGCGACGGCATCCTCAAGATCGAGATGCAGTTCCTGCCGGACGTCTACGTTCCGTGCGAGGTCTGCAAGGGCAAGCGCTACAACCGCGAGGCCCTGGAGATCCACTACAAAGGTCGATCGATCGCCGACGTGCTCGAGATGACAATCGAGGAGGCCCTCGAGTTCTTCGCCCCGGTGCCGAGTGTGCGGGCCAAGCTGCGGACGCTCTTCGACGTGGGCCTCGGCTACGTCCATCTCGGCCAGCCGGCCACGACGCTCTCCGGCGGGGAGGCACAGCGCGTCAAGCTCGCCACGGAGCTGTCGAAGCGGGCCACGGGTCGCACTGTCTACGTCCTCGACGAGCCCACCACGGGCCTGCACATGGCGGACGTGGAGAAGCTGCTCCAGGTCCTGCACCGGCTCGTGGACACGGGCAACACGGTGATCGTCATCGAGCACAACCTCGACGTGGTCAAGACCGCGGACTGGATCGTGGATCTCGGCCCGGAGGGCGGCGATCGCGGCGGCTACGTCATCGCCGAGGGTACGCCCGAGCAGGTCGCGAAGGTGTCGGGCTCGTCGACCGGCGAGTACCTGGCCCGCGTCCTGCGCGGAGAGCCGCTCGTGCCGCTCTCGTCGGTCACGTTCGCCGAGTCCACCGGGCACCTTCACCACGCCCCGGCGCCGGTGGCCATCGAGATCGTGGCACCGGACAAGCGGGCGGCGGCCGCCGGGAGGGTTCGGCCGGCGGAGTAGTCGGCTGCGCCCCGGCGCAGGCTCAGCGGCACGGCGCGCGGCGCACGGCGCACGGCGCACG
>PMYK01000039.1 GCA_003171255.1 Chloroflexota bacterium | reverse complement strand
TCGCCGCTGTAGACGGCCTGCCAGTACCAGGTCCCGGCGCTGTTGAAGGTGATGGCGTTGGAGTCGGGCACGATGCCGCCGGCGACGGTCTTGGTGCCGGCGTCTTGGGTCCCGGCGCTGCACGTGTTGTTGGTGTAGACGGTGTAGGTCACCGTCCCGCCGGCAGTGGCCGTGGCGCCCGTGAGGGTCGCGCTGTCGTGGACCGAGGTGCCGACCTCAGCCCTGGACTTCGACAGCGTCGTCGCGA
Source organism: Chloroflexota bacterium (assembly GCA_003171255.1). GTDB lineage: Bacteria > Chloroflexota > Limnocylindria > Limnocylindrales > CSP1-4 > Fen-1039. Next base: position 9,221 of record PMYK01000039.1, on the reverse strand, counting down.
TGGTCGGGCTGGTCGGGCTGGTCTTGGTGACCGTCAGGACCTCTTCGGTACAGATGCTGGTGGCGCCGGTGTTGTTGGCATCGCCCCTGTAGACGGCCTGCCAGTACCAGGTCCCGGCGCTGTTGAAGGTGATGGCGTTGGAGTCGGGCACGATGCCGCCGGCGACGGTCTTGGTGCCGGCGTCTTGGGTCCCGGCGCTGCACGTGTTGTTGGTGTAGACGGTGTAGGTCACCGTCCCGCCGGCAGTGGCCGTGGCGCCCGTGAGGGTCGCGCTGTCGTGGACCGAGGTGCCGACCTCAGCCCTGGACTTCGACAGCGTCGTCGCGATGGTCGGGCTGGTCGGGCTGACGGTGACCGGCTCATCGTTCGCGCCGGAGGCGACCGGGTCGTTGTTGGCGTCGCCGCCATAGCTCGCGACCCAGTGCCAGGTGCCGGCCTTGTCCGGGAGGAAGCCCGTCGGGGTCGGATAGCTGCCGTTGCCGGAGACCGTCGCGGCCTCGGTGTCCCGCAGCGCGCTGGTCGGGTCATAGAGCTTGAAGGTGATCGTGCCGGTCGGGTTGGAGCCGCCGGCGAGGGTCGCTGTGTCCGTGAGCTTGGCGCCGCTGCCGAGGACGACCGTGCCGCCCGTCACGGTGGTGATGGTCGGGCTGGTGCAGGCCCGTGGCCGCGTGGCGGAACTGCTATCCCACGGACCCGTATTGCCCGGACCGTCGGCCCACACGAAATTGTTGGTCCGGAGGATCACCGAAGTGACCGAGGTATCCACACTGAACGAGCCGGTGACGACCCAGACATTTCCCACGCGCGCGTCGGCACTCGAGAACGACGCAGAACCGAGCAAGGTCCAGCTGGAGCCACCGTTGACGGCGTAATAGATCTTGAAGGTCGCTTGCCCATCCGTGCCGGTGCTCGTGGTCCAGTCATAGACTGTGTAGTTGACGTTACCGTTGCAGTCGATTTGGAGTACCACGGGAATCGAATGGTGCCCCAAAGCTACCCCAGCCAACGCCGGCAGGAACATAGCGACCAATGCGATCACGGCGGCCAAACTGAGAATGCGGGCGCGCCTCGGGCGCCGAGCGTTCGTGTCCATCGGTATCCTCTCGCGGCTTCGGTCCATGACGGCCGACGACCTAATAAGTAAGGCGGCGTACTACCCGAAGAGTGCTCGTACACTACCCGCAAGTTTGGTACCCGTCTAGTACCTCGGTGCCATCAGGCAACGCAGCTGAAAACGCCATGTCGGTTCGGTGCGGTGCGGATAAGGGTGAACGGGAGCGATGGTGGCGGGTCCAACCCCGCGTTCCTGACTGTCTGAGCTTCCCTGTCTGGGGCCATTGCAATTCCCCTCGCGTAGGACTTTCGGTGCGGTGGAGGTGGCGCTCCGCCATCGGCGACCCCGCAGGACGGGCCTGTTTCATTAGAAAATGGCCAGACGAGAATCGGCACATACAAATGACCGACGGGCTATGAGAGCGGCCCGTCGGTCATTTCATCTCAGTTGCGGTCGCTCTGAGCGACCCTGGGCTGGCCTTAGCGGCGAATGCTCCGGCGCTGGGCTTCGACTGCCGCAAGACCCAGCCCGCCAGCGGCGAGGCAGATCAGCAGGGCGAAGAGAGGCGTCGAGCTGTTGGTCGAGCCGTCGCCGCCGGTGTTGGTCGGTGGCGGGGTCGTGATAAGCCGCGGTGTGGCCGTCTCGCCCTGGAAGATCTGGAACGGTGTTGACGTCGCCGCGCCGGTCGGCGTGGCCGTCTCGCCCTGGAACTGGAACGGGGTCGGGTCGATTACGAGGGTCTCTTCCGTGCAGGTGCTGGTGGCGCCGGCGTTGTTGCCATCGCCGCTGTAGACGGCCTGCCAGTACCAGGTCCCGGTGCTGTTGAAGGTGATGGAATTGGAGTTTGGCACCAGGTGGTTGGTCACTGTCTTGGTGCCGGCATCCTGGGCCCCGAGGGTGCACTGGCTGTTCGTGTATACGGTGTACTTCACGGTCCCGCCGGCGGTCGACGTGGCGCCCGTGATGGTCGCGCTGTCCTGGACCGCGTCGCCGACCGTGCCGCTCGACTCGGACAGCGTCGTTGCGATCGTCGGGCTGTTCTTCTGGGTGATGACGACAGCCTCGGCGCCGCAGTCTGAGCTGGCGGCCTTGTTGTTGGCGTCCCCGGAGTAGGAGGCGGTCCACTCGTAGGTGCCCACTGCGGTGGTGGTAAAGCCCGACGATGTCGCCGCGCTGCTTCCGCTGAGGACCACGGTCTGGGTGTAGATCGCGGTCGTGGTGCAGCTCGTGCCCGGGCCGTAGAGCTGGAAGGTGATGGAGCCGGTCGGACTGTATCCGCCGGCCAGAGTGGCTGTGTCGTTGAGGACGGTGCCGATCAGGCCATCCGCGCTCTGCGTGGTGCCCAGGGTCGGGCTCTTCATGCCGACCGTGAGGGTCTCATTCGCGCCGCCGCAGGCGGAGACATAGCTGTTGTTGTACGTGTCGCCGGGGAAGCTCGCCTTCCAGTAGTACGAGCCGGCCGCCGAGGGCGTCCAACTCGTCGAGTAGGTCGCTATGCCGCTGCCGTTCAGGGAGCCGCTGCCGGTCACCCCCGTGGAGGTCGTGCAGGTGTTGTTGCTGTAGAGGGTGAAAGTGACCGAAGTGCCTGTGACAAACGTGACGGGGGCGCTCAGAGTGGCTGTGTCTCCCACCGTCATGGCCACGCCGACCGTGCCCGTATTAGGGTTCGCCACGGTCGTGATGGTGGCGGAGCACTTGCCAACGGAGATCTCGCCTGACCTAACCCCGTCCGTCCACACGACCTGGTAGTTGCCGGCGGGGATGGTGTACGTGTGGTCCCCTGCGACGGTCATCACCAAGGTACTGGTGCCATACACGTAGATGTTGGCGTTGAGAGGGCTATTGCTCAGGGTGATGCTGTCACAGGTGCCTGACGCCGTGTGGCCCAGCGCCACCCCTGCCGCCGCTGGGAGGAGCATTGCGAACAATGCGATCATTGCGGCCAGACTGAAAGCGCGGGCGCTCCTTGGGCGCGGAATTCTGGTGTCCATCGATCTCCTTGCCGCAGCACCGGAGCGGTACCTGGAGGTCACGGTACCCAGGTCCGGGGGCTACTCTTCGGCGTCAAGCCTCGCTCAGCTAATTCCACGATCGAACTGACCGGAGGCGGTATTCACCGCCTGGGCAGGTCCTGGTCGACTATGGAGCGGGTCAGCTAGAATGTCTAGTACTTTAGTAGAATGTCTGGTACTTTAGTAATATATGGCCGCGGGGCGCAACAACACGAGTCCTGCCTGTTCGGATAGCCGACCAAACGGCGGTCTCGGCCGCTCGAGCCGGCATCGGGGCGGGCGCAGGCCGGCGAACTCTCCACGGGTCTTAGCGCTCGGGTTTGCCCTCGAGCTCGTGGGAGCTGGCGCGCTCGATTCGCAGATAGCGGCCGGAGTAGTAAAGCAGCGGCATCGGCTGCTCGCCCACGGCCGTGGCGGCGTCCACGCGAGCGAGGTAGAGGTCGTGGTCGCCGGCGGGGTGGACGTCGACGATGGTGCACTCCAGAAAGGCGATGGCGTCGACCAGAACGGGTAGGCCGGTCACTCCTCGACGCCACTCCGCGCCGCAGAGCTCGGCCCGCTCGTCATCGCCAGCATGAGCCGCGAAGGCCGGCGCGGGGCCGCCGGCGAAGCAGTCGGAGAGGGCCTGGTGTTCCTCGCCGAGGATGTTCACGGCGTAGCGGCCGGTCCGGCGCAGGGCGGGCACGATCCGTCGACCGCGATCGAAGGCTACGAGGACGAGGGGCGGCTGCAGCGAAACCGAGCTGAACGAGTTGACGGTCGTGCCCCAGGGATGCTCGCTGTCCCAGGTGGTGACCACGGCCACTCCGGTCGCAAAGCGGCGCAGGACGGTCCGAAAAGCCTCGTCGTCGAAGTCGGCCACGAACTCAGTCTAGTCAGTGACCGTCACGCGGGCGGCTTGTAGCCCTCGGGCAGCCGGGGCGTAAACCGGAAGCCGCCCGCGACGCCGGGCTCCGTCAGCTCGTGGGGAGCGAGCAGCTCGTCCAGCTCTGCGGCCGTGAAGATGCCCCGCTCGATGACGATCTCGCGGATCGTCCGGCTCTCGCGGACCGCCTGCTTGGAGATGTCGGCGGCGAGGGCGTAGCCGAGGTACGGCGCGAGCGGCGTCGAGAGCGCCGACGAGCGCTCCATCAGGTCGCGGGCGCGCTCACGGTTAGCTTCGATGCCGGCCACGCAGAACTCGGCGAAGGCGCGGCTCATGTTGGTCAGTATCGTGAGCGACTCGAGGGCGGTGTGGGCGATCACGGGCATCATGACGTTCAGCTCGAGCTGCCCGGCGGAGGCCGCCCAGGCGATCGTGGTGTCGTTGCCGATGACCCGGAAACAGACCATCGACAGGCATTCGGCCATGACCGGGTTCACCTTGCCCGGCATGATCGAGCTGCCCGGCTGGACCGCCGGCAGGGTGATCTCGGCAAAGCCGGTCATCGGCCCCGAGGACATCAGGCGCAGGTCTTCGCTGATCTTGATGAGGTCGACGGCGATGCCGCGCAGGGCGGCCGAGACCTCGAGCATGGGGCGCATCGATTGGGTCGCCTGGACCAGATGCTCGGCGCCGCGAAGGCGGTGGCCGGTCTGCTCGGCGAGGTAGCGGACGACCAGCTCTATGTACTCGGGTTCGGCGTTGAGGCCGGTGCCGACCGCGGTCGCGCCGATGTTCTGCTCCGATATCGACTGCGCGGCGGCCTGGAGGCGCTCGACGCCGCGACGGAGAGTCAGGGCGTAGGCGGCGAACTCCTGGCCGAGCCGGATCGGGACGGCGTCCTGCATATGCGTTCGGCCGGATTTGATGACGTCGTCGAACTCGCGAGCCTTCTGCTCCAGGGCGTGGATCAGTTCTTCGGCCGCGGACATGTAGTCGCGGATGAGGTCCAGCGTGGCGATGCGCATCGACGTCGGGAAGACGTCGTTCGTGGACTGGGCCATGTTGACGTGATCGTTGGGGCTGCAGACCGCGTAGTCGCCGCGCTTCCCCGAGCCGACGCCGCCGGCGTGGAGCAACTCGATGGCGCGGTTGGCCAGCACCTCGTTGGCGTTCATGTTGTGGCTGGTGCCGGCGCCGGCCTGGAACGGATCGATTCGGAAGTTGTCGATCAAATCGGCCTGTTTGGCGAGCCTGGCGGCCTGGAAACCGGCACGCATCGGGTCGGAGCGGCCGTCCGACGCCAGCTCGTCGTCCTCGGCGGGGGGCGAGTAGAGGATCTCGTCGGCGGCCTCGACTATGGCATTGCCGAGCTGCTTGGGAAGGCGACCGGTGGCCATGTTGGCCCGGGCCGCCGCCTTCTTGACCCCGACGATGGCTCGGACCAGGGCCGGATGCGGGCGGGTTCCGGAGATCGGGAAGTTGTGGATGCCGCGGGCGGTCTGGACGCCGTAGTAGGCGGCCTCGGGGACCTCGAGATAGCCGAGTGGATCCTTCTCGATCCTGAAACCCGGGCGAGGTATCGGGGGAGTGGCGGGAGTGGCGGTCGTGGCGGGTGGCTTCGGCTGGCCCGCGGGGTCGGTGGTCATGGCGTGTCGACTCCTGGCTCGAGCTGATGCCGGCAGCGCGTCAGTGGCGCTGGCGTCGCTCGATTCTATCCCCGCGCCGGCGCCGCGACGCAGAACCCGCTGCGCCGACTTGCCTGCTGGGCTTGAAATCGCTCTCGCAAACCTGCCTGGGCGCCCTGGTGCGCCGGTTCCCCCAGTGAGAACCGGTCGGTTTTCCCTCCTTTGAGTCGCGTATATTCCGCGAGACGGGCCGTCTACCCGCAGGAGCGGCCCGCAACCGCGGCCGCAGGGCGACGTCGGGGCCCAACAGCTCCGACCCCCGGGTTCGGGCGCCTAGGAAGCAGGAGGTCCCGCATGGCTCAGGAGGCACCCAAGACGCGCGAAGAGGTGATCAAGCAGGACGTCCGCGACCTGCATCACCTGGGTTATGCCCAGGAGCTCTTCCGGACGATGGGCGGGTTCTCGAACTTCGCCATCAGCTTCTCGATCATCTCGATCCTGACCGGCGCGGTGATCCTGTTCGATTACGGCCTGGCCTGGGGCGGCCCGGCGGCTAGCACGCTCGGCTGGCCCCTCGTGTCGCTGTTCACGCTCATGATCGCGGCCGCCATGGCCGAGATCGCGTCCGCCTACCCCACGGCCGGCGGGCTGTACTACTGGTCCAGCCGGATGAAGAACAAGGACTGGGGCTGGTGGACCGCCTGGTTCAACCTGGCCGGCCAGATCGCCATCGTCGCCGGCATCGACTTCGCAGCTGCGGCCTTCGTCAACTCGTCGATCGTGACGCCGATCCTCAACAACTTCGGGATCGCCTACGGCAACGGCTCGCTGATCTTCGGCTCGTCGTTCGTCAATGGCCAGCTCCTGACGATGGCTGTGCTCCTGGTCATCCAGCTGATCCTGAACATCGCCGGCATTCGGCTCGTCTCCCTGCTCAACGACGCCTCGGTGTGGTGGCACATCGGGACGGTCGTAGTAATCGTCGCGGCGCTCTTCCTGATCAGCTCAGGCAAATCCCACGCCGACATCAGCCCCTTTGCCATCGGGCCGCTGGACACCTCGGGTGGCGCTTCGCCGCTCGGGTTCAACCTGGGCCCGGCCGTCGGCTACGCCGTGCCGATCGCGTTCCTCTTCTCGTTGCTGCAGGCTCAGTGGACCTATACCGGCTACGACGCCTCCGCTCACGTCGCCGAAGAGACTGTCGGCGCCCGGCTGTCGAGCGCCTGGGGGATCTTCATCTCGGTCGCCGTCTCGGCCGTCGTCGGCTACATCGTGCTGTTCGGTCTGGTGACGCACCTGCCGCCAATCGACCAGATCATGAACTGCGCCCCCAGCACCCAGAGCCTGTGCAGTGCCTATTACGGCGGCAACCCGGTCGTCTTCACGACTCTGAGCTACAACCTCGGCCAGCTCGGCGACGTCCTTGGAGCGGCGATCGCGGTGGCGATGAGCCTGTGCGGTCTGGCGTCGATCGCCGCCGCCGGGCGAATGCTCTTCGCCTTCAGCCGGGACCACGGCGTGCCCGGTTCTCCGGTCCTCCGCAAGGTGTCGCACCGCTTCCGCACTCCGGCGAACGCCATCGTCGCGATCGTGGTCTTCAGCTACATCCTGACCAACGCCGCCTTCATCGCCGGCGGCCCCACCGCCATCGCCATCGTCACCGCCATCAGCACCATTGCCCTGTACTGGGCCTACGGCGTGCCGATATTTCTCGGCATCTTCGGCAAGCAGGAATGGCGCGACCACGCCGTCTGGAAGCTGGGTCGGTTCTCTCGACCCATTGCCGCGCTGGCCTGTCTCTGGATCGTGCTGATCTCGTTCCTGTTCCTGTGGCCGACTTCGGGCAATCCCTACACGCTGCTGGCGTACGCAGTCTTCCTGGCCTTCCTGGTCGTCTATTACTTCGCCTGGGCGCGGAGCCACTTCAAGGGCCCGATCGTCGAGGTTGGTGAGACCGAGCTGACCGAGATCGAGCGGGAGTTCGAGCACGCGGCCGAGGAGCTGGGCGGGACTGTCTCCTGACGCTACCAGCGCCATCGCAGAAGGCGCCGGGCATCTCGCTCGCCGCTCCTTCGCATCAGCCAGAACTGGCTGGAGTCTCGACGCGCGGATTCCGTGGCGGTTCAGCCAACGCCGGCCTTGCGCAGCGGTCGGCGGTCAATGGCGCACAGGGCGAGCCTCTGCCGGCTCGGGACACGTCGCCGCGCCCTTCGCGGTCCGTTGCCAGATGGGTCGCCGTTGAGCGGTCGGGTCCAGGCCTCCTTCTGTGGATGGCCAGAGGGTCGGCTGGCGCGCGACCGGAGTCGCCAGGGCGATCGTGCTGACCGGGACAGCCTCGAGCCGTGTCAGGGTGAAGCGGTTCGGGGCGACCGCCGCGGTCACGCTGGAGGCGGTCCTGCCGCAGGGCGGGCGTGAGTTGCGCCGCTGGCCGGCTCAGCCGGACGGCCCAAACCCGGCCGCGCCCTCGTTCGTCACAGATAGCCATGTGATGACTACTATCAAGCGGCGAAGGATCCGGCGGCCGCGAACCGCGGGTTCGAGGGGTGGTCCGGGGGGTATTGCGAGCGTGAAAGAGGGCGCGTCGAGTTGATTCTCGGGCGTCCCGGACCCCGAAATGGACCTCGAAGTTCGCTACCAGTCGTGGGATGGCTAATCGAGAGAACGACGCCGTCACCGAAGGAGCTCGCCCCTTCGCCGCCGACTGCTGCGCACGGCCGGTCAGGCTAGTTGCCGCCGAACCGCCCGAAGTAGTCCTTGAGCGAACCGGCCGAATCCCAGCCGACGATGATCACGCGATCGCCGATCGAGGCGATCGTGCATGTCCTCGAGCCCGCAAAGGCAACCGACTCCGACCCGGGCCGCTGCCAGCTCTTGCCATCGGCGCTGTTCCACGCCGTCCAGTTGCCCGGCGCCGTGGCGGGGGCGCTGACGACCAGGATCCGGCCGTTGGCGATGGCCCAGTCGCCACTGGACGTCTGGAGCCCGGACTGCTGCCAGACCACTCCGGTCGCCGACCACCACCAGGTGCTCGACTGAACGGGGACCGCCGGCGTGGGAGAGGGCTTGACTGAGGGCGCGGCAGAGGCGGAGGAAGAGGCGGAAGCCGTAGGAGGCGCGGTGTTGGCCGCTGCCACCAGCGTGTTGCCCATGCCGAAGAGCGCGGTCACGTTAGGCGGCAGATGCCAGTCGGTGCGCAACGTCCAGGTCCGTCCGTCGGGGGACGTCCAGGCCGTCGTGACGCCCTGGCGGGTGGGGTCCGTTCCCACAGCCACGAACCCATACCGGTATGTCGCGACGCTCAGGGCAAAGCCGCTGCCAACGGCGATCGAACCGGCCTGCCAGGTGTCGCCGTCGGTGGAGTACAGGATCTGCGAGCCGCCTCCGAGGTCGGAGGACGCAACGAACCCGCCGGGGCCCGCCGCAATCGAAGAGACCTCCGGCGGAGCGTCATCGTTGAACTGGACCTGCTGCCAATTTCCGGCCTTCAGGTGCCAGATCATGCCGGTGTTGCCCGCGCTGTTGGTTACGCGGCCGGTGGCGATGATCCCACCCTGGCCATCGGGAATCGCCTGCAGCACTACCGGCCGTCCGGTGATGACGGTCTGGGCCTGGATCGGTGCGCTCGACGGGGCAGGCGCGCGGGACGCCGCCGGGGCGGAGCCCGA
>PMYK01000003.1 GCA_003171255.1 Chloroflexota bacterium | reverse complement strand
CCCTGCCGCTCGCTCACGGGCGAATGGCGGCCGTCGCCGGCCGCGTCGTTGTGGTCGGCATGACCAGCGACGGCCAGGGGGTGCTCGCGGGCGACGTCACCCTCGGACCCGCCCGAACACCAACCCCCGGCCCCTCGGCCCCGGTCGAGTTCGCCCTCTCGCTCAAGGCCGGCGACTCGCCGATGATCGTCGACGTGGGCGCCTCGGACACGCTCGGGCCGGTGGCGGCGACAGACAGCAAGTTCCTGACGTTCATCACCCAGCCGGCCGGAACCTCCATCTGGTCCTCGGACAACGGCAGCCTGTGGGTGCAGGAGCTCAGACCGGACGCACTCGTCACATCGAGCAACAGCGGCCGGCCTGTCGTGCTGCAGGCAATCAGCGACGGCAGCGGAGGAGTAATCGCCATCGGACGCGTGACCAGCGCCTCGGGCGATACCGGAACCATCTGGCGGCTGCCCAAGGGCGGCAAGTGGCATCAGGCCACCCTGAACGACCCGCCCCCTCCGGAGTTCTCATCGGTCACCGCCGGATCGGGCGGGTTCGTAGCTGCCTCCGACAAGGCGGGCGGTTCGCCGCTCATGTACTCGACCGACGGTGAGACGTGGAACGCGGCCACGATCTCCGTGGCGGACGGGTACACCCTGACCGTCGGAGCGTACAAGTCCGGTTTCGTCGCCACGGGCAGCGACCCGACCCGTCAGGGCGTGTCGACGGCCTGGACCTCGCCGGACGGAGTCACGTGGACGATGCGCACCGATTGGCACCTGCCCGTGAACGTCACGCAGATCTTCGGTATCGGCAACGGGCTGGTGGCGATCACCAACGGCTCCGGGATCGCTCCGACCCCCTCGGCCAACCCCCCGGCTCCGGCCTCCGCGCCAGCCTCGGCCTCGGCCTCCGGATCGGCCTCGGCTTCCGCGTCAGTCACGCCCACCGCCAAACCCACCCTCAAGCCCACCGCCAAGCCCACCCCGACGGCCGCGCCAAGCGGCACGCTCCCCAGCTCGTGGTGGTGGTCGTCCACGGGCGTCAAGTGGCAGCTGTCGGGCCTCAAGACCACGGGCGGTAACTGGGCCATCGTCAACGGCCAGATCCTCGCGTTCGACGTACCGCTCAAGCTCACGAACAACTGGACCGCCTGGAGCAGCTCGGACGGCAAGAGCTGGCAGCATCCCGTCTCCCCCGCGCTGAGCTTCGGCGGCTCGCCCAGCTGCCGCATAGCGTGGACACCCAGCCAGATCGTCCTGGTGGGCTGGGAGGCAAAGGGCCAGCTCAAGGACTACTTCGGGAGCTTCGCCAGCCAGTAGAACGGCGCCCGAGCCCCAGGCGGATGCGGCGGGCAGTCGGCTCGCCGCATCCGGTGACCGTCGGGGACGAGTCGCTAGGCGCCGGCCTCGCCGAGCTCCTCGGCGGCATGCTCGAACTCGCGCTCGATGTCGGTCAGCTCGGCTTCCCCGACCTCGACTATCGGGCCCTTGAAGTGGCCGCGAGCCCACGCGAAGTAGTACACGAGCAGGAAGCCGAGGAAGACCACGTAGGCAAGCCATGTGAAGGCGTTGCCGGAGGTCGGCCACAAGAACAGGACCGAGATCACGACGATCCAGAGGCAGGCAACGATGGCGATAGGCTTCGAGAAGCGTCCGAGGCTCCAGACGGCGTGGTCGCGCCACTCCTGCTTGCCGAACACTCCCAGGAAGATCGGCACGCCGTAAGCCCAATACAGCGCGATCGTGCTGATCGCGGTGACTATGGCAATGGCCGCGTAGCTGCCGAAGATGAACGCGGCGTTGGTCAGCAGATACGAAAACACAACGATCGCGACGATTGCGTTTGCGGGAGTTCGGAAGCGGTGCGAAACCTTCCTGAACCAGGGCGACCCGGGCACTCCGTGATCGCGGCTGAAGGCGAAGAGCATTCGCCCGGCCGCTGCGACCGAGGCGAGGCCGCACAAGCTCATGGCGATAGCGATCGCGGCTCCAAGCCAGTCACCCAGAGAACCCAGGTTGTATGTGAGGGTCGAGAAGACGACCGCGGTGCCGCCGTAATACTGGCTGCAGAGCCCCGTTGGGGCGGCGACGCAGCTGGCGTTGAAGACCTGGTCGAGAGGGGGAAGGTGCGTCACCAGGCCCAGAAGCACGATATAGCCGACCACGGCCGACACGGCGACCGAGATGAAGACTCCCCAAGCGCTCGACAAGCGGGCGCCAACGGTCTCTTCTGCGACGTGCGCCGAGGCGTCATAGCCGGTGAACGTCCACTGCGCCTGAAGCAGAGAGAAGAGGAATGCGAACGGCAGAGCGTATCCGATCGCCGGGCCCAGGCTAAGCGTGCCGCCGAACACCGAAGCGCCGCCTGCGGTGTCCTGGGGGGCGATCGTGAACGGGCTCAGGGCTGAGTGGGCCTTGCCGGAGCTGATGAGGAACAGAGCCACGACGATGACCGCCACGGTGCCGATGTGCCACCACACCGAAGCGTCGTTGAGGAGCGCAACGATCCTGATGCCGGCGATGTTGAGGATCAGCTGGATCACCAGCAGAGCGGCCATCGTCAGGAGCTGGCCGTTCATGAGGGTCGACCCGAGGATCGGCGATCCGTTGCCGTAGGCGATCCCGAAGTTGGACAGGATCGGGGTGACGATGCCCGAGTTCACGAACGAGGCGGCGGCGAAGTC
>PMYK01000045.1:72453-81305 GCA_003171255.1 Chloroflexota bacterium | reverse complement strand
GCCCACATGACGCCGATGGCCATGGCGTCGCTCATGGCCAGGATTGCCGTGGGCCGCAGGCCGTCTTCCCAGATTCGCCGGAACGCGGCCACGCCACCGTCGAAGGTCGCGGGAACGACCACGATGCGATCATCACGCAGCTTCACGCCGCCCAGTTCGAGGCCCTGGCGGTAGCCGGTCAGGCGGCGCCAGGCCACGGTCTCGGTCGGGCCGGCGGAGTACTCGAACAGGCCCGGCATGTTTGGCGGCTCGATACCGATGACGACGAAGTCTCGATGACCGAGCCCGAGCAGGTGTCGCGCGGCCGAACGGGCGCCGCCCTCGTCGTTCGATTCGACCGAGCCGTGCTCGGGCAGTCCACCGCCATCGACCAGGACCATCGGCAGACCGGACCGTCGAATCTGCTCGACCTCGGGGTGGTCTTCCGACAGCCCGACCGCCACGAAGCCGTCGACTGTGGCCCGGCCGATCGCCCGAATCAGCGAACCGTGGAGCGGCGAGACGAACAGCAACCCGTAGCCGGCCTGGTCGGTCTGGGACGCGACGCCGGCACACAGCTCCGCATAGAAGGGGTTGCCGAACACGACACTCAGGACCTGCGGCGTCAGCAGGCCGATGGTCATGGTGTTCCTCTGGGCGAGCATCCGCGCCACGGGGTGTGGTCTGTAGCCCAGGGCGTCGGCGACCTTGCGGATGCGGGCGGCGGTATCGGCGTTCAGGCGCTCCGGGGTGTTGAAGGCGAACGAGACGGCGGTCTTGGACACGCCCGCCTCGCGGGCCACGTCCGCCAGCCGGGGGCGCCGCGGAGTTGCCTTGGAGGCTGAGGGCCGTGGCCCGTGGACATCGATCGGTTCGGGGGATGGGTCACCGCCGGCAGCCGAAGTCGGCGCGGGAGCCCCGCCGGTCGCGGGAGTCGGAGCGGCCGGCCCCTCCTCAGCGGCCTTCCGCCCTGCCTTGACGTCCAACGCATCCTCCACGGTTCTCGGCCCGGGGACAGCCGGCTCTCTGAAAGCGTCGCCGGCGTTCGGCACGCTATCCCGCGGCCGCAGCAGCTGTCAATGTTGGACCGATCTCGGGTGCCTGGGTCGATTCGGCTCGAATTCGAGTACAAGGTCGACCGACTCGGCCCGCGGTGGGCATCGTGTGCTCACCCGGCGAGCACAACCGACTTCTGACGGATCGAGCGACGCGTCATTGGTCGAAGCTGCTCGACCTGGCGCACAAGGTCGACCGAAGGACCGGCCAATCCGCCTCGCGCAGCCAGCATTCGGTCCTACATGTACGCGTGATGAGCAGATCCGACGTGCGTCCGCGGGCGCCGCCACGTTTCGGTCAGACATGCTCATGGGGCGAGCAGCTAGCCGGGCCGGCTCGGCGAGAGCGTCGCCACCGGCCGGGGCCGGCTCGGCTGGGGCGTCGGGCACCGTCGGGCCCTCGAATCGGAGCCGTGGGAGAATGGATCCTGCTCCGCGATCGGGCTGAGCGTCCCGATACCGGCCCAGATGGAGGCTCGCCGATGCGACTCGTTACGATCCGGTCGGGGGCGGGCGACGAAGCCGCAGGGGCCGACGCATCGACACCACGACCGGCGGTGGTCCTGGCGAGCGGTCGACTGCTGACGTTCGGCGCCCTGGCCCGAGTCGCCGGTTGGCCCGTCTCGGACGCTATAGAGCGGCTCGCGCTCGCCGAGTTGTTGACCGCGGATCCCGAGCTGGGCGCGATCCGCGAGGCGCTCGAGATGTCGGACGCAGGCGCGCTCGAAGCGGCAGCGCTAGACCCGGCCACGGTCAGGCTGTCGGCCCCGATTCCCCGGCCCGGCAAGATCGTCGGCGTCGGCTACAACTACCTCGACCATATCCGAGAGCAGGGGCTGGAGCGTCCTGCCCGGCCCGTCCTCTTCTCGATGTTCGCCAACGCGGTCGTCGCCGACGGCCAGCCGATCCGGCACCCCGCCGGCACGCACGCCCTCGACCTGGAGGCCGAGCTGGCGGTGGTGATCGGACGGCGCGCCAGCCGCGTCAAACCTGCTGAGGCGGCGCGCTGTGTCGCCGGGTATACCGCCGCGAACGACGTCACGGCCCGGGACTGGCAGGGTCAGGCGAGGGCGCTCCGACCCGGCGAGAAGGGCGACGGCCAGTGGCTTCGGGCCAAGGGCTCGGACACGTTCCTGCCCCTGGGCCCGGTCATGGTCACGGCCGACGAGTTCGGCCGTGGGCGCGGCCGCGATGGGAGGGGTCTCGCGGTCCGGAGCTGGCTCACGGCCGCCGCCGGCCCCGACGCCAACCGCCCCTTCCAGATGCAGGACGGCAACACGTCGGACCTGCTGTTCAGCGTCGCCGACCTCATCAGCATCATCAGCGCGGAGGTGACGCTCGACCCCGGCGACGTCATCGTCACGGGCACACCGAGCGGCGTCGGGGTCTTCCGCGAACCGCAAGTCTTCCTGGCGCCGGGCGACCTGGTGAAGATCGAGGTCGAGGGCATCGGCAGCCTGACCAACCCGGTTACGGACGCGGATGGCCGCGCGCCGACCGGGTCTCCGGCGGCGCGGTTCATGGCCGAGCGACTCATGGCCGACCGATCCAGCGGCGAGGCATCGACGCCATGACTGAGCCGCGCGCCACCTCCCCAATCGCCGCCGCCATTTCGATCGACCTGCGCATCCCGAAGACCATGCGGGCCCTCGTCAAGGCCAGGCCCGAAGCCGGCGCCGAGCTGCGCGAAGTCCCCGTCCCGCACCCCGGACCCGGGGAGGTGCTGATACGTCTCGAGGCCGTCTCCCTGTGCGGGACCGACCTCCACATCTATCACTGGGATCCGTGGGCGCAGGGTCGCCTGGGCAAGTACCTGCCGCGGATCTTCGGCCACGAGATGGCCGGCCGCGTGGTGGCCCACGGCCCCGGCACCGGCGCCGTGCCGCTCGGCACCCGCGTCGCCGCCGAGACCCACCTCGTCGACTGGACCTGCTATCAGTGCCGGACCGGCCGCGAGCACGTCTGCGCCAACCTTCGAATCCTCGGTGTCGACGCCGACGGCGCCTTTGCTGAATACATGATTCTGCCCGAGCGCAACGCCTGGCCCTCCGAGGGGTTGAGCCCGGAGATCGCCGCGCTCCAGGAGCCGATGGGCAACGCCGTCTTCGCCACGTTCGTGGAGGACATCACCACGGCCACCGTCGCCGTCCTCGGCTGCGGGCCCATCGGCCTCATGGCCGTCGCGATCTGCCGGTTCGCGGGCGCGTCGCGCGTCTTCGCCACGGACGTCATGCCGCACCGCCGCGAGATGGCCGCCCGCATGGGCTCCGACTGCGTGCTCGACGGCGCGGGCGACGTCGTCGCCGAGATTCGGCGCGAGACCGGCGGCACCGGCGTGGACGTCGTCCTGGAGATGAGCGGCGCCGAGTCGGCGATCCACCAGGCCTTCGAGATGACAACCAACGGCGGGCGCGTCTCCCTGCTCGGCCTGCCGTCGCGCCCGGTCACAATCGACCTCAACGACGCGATCATCTTCCGCGGCCTCCGCGTCTACGGCATCACGGGACGCGAGCTGTGGCGGACCTGGTACAAGACCGCGGCGCTGCTGCGCGAGGGCCTGGACGTGAGCCCGATCATCACCCACCGTCTGCCGCTCGCCCGGTACGAGGAGGCCTTCGACCTGCTCGCTCAGGGCGTCGCCGGCAAGGTCGTATTGCTGCCACAGGAGAGCCAGATCCCCGAACCCGAGTCGACCGCCCAATCGATGGTGAACGAAGGAGGCGCGTCATGACCGCTCGATCGAACCCGCTCGGCTTCCTGGCCGACGAGATCGAGGAGCTCAAGCGTCAGAACCTGTACCGGCCGATGCGGGTCCTGAGCTCGCCCCAGGCCGCCGAGGTCGTGGTCGACGGGGCGGAGCTGATCAGCCTCTCGTCGAACAACTATCTAGGTCTGGCCACTCACCCGCGCCTGAAGGAAGCGGCGATCACCGCGACCCGCGACTTCGGGGCCGGCTCGGGCGCCGTCCGGACGATCGCCGGCAACATGACCATCCACGAGCGTCTCGAGACCGAGCTGGCGGCCTTCAAGCGCGTCGAGGCGGTCCTCACCTTCCAGTCGGGTTTCACCGCCAATACGGGCGTCATCCCGGTCGTGACCGGCGAGGCCGACCTCATCGTCTCGGACGCGCTCAACCACGCCTCGATCATCGACGGCATGCGGATGAGCAAGGCGCCGCGGGTCGTGTATCCCCACAAGGACACTGCAGCCCTGCGTGAGCTGCTGCGCGAGGCCCGGGCCACGGGACGCCTGGACGCGGGCGGGGCGCCGCACGGGCTGATTCTCGTGGTCACCGACGGCGTCTTCAGCATGGACGGCGACATCGCGCCACTGCCCGACATCGTGACCGCGGCCGAAGAGTTCGGCGCGGCGGTGATGGTCGACGACGCCCACGCCTCCGGCGTGCTGGGGCGGAACGGCCGGGGCACGGTGGACCACTTCGATCTCCACGGCCGGGTCCACATCCAGGTGGGAACGATGAGCAAGGCGATGGGCGTGCTGGGCGGATACGTCGCCGGCTCGGCCGCGCTGCGCGACATGCTGATCCAGCGGGCTCGCCCGTTCCTCTTCTCCACGTCGCATCCGCCGGCCGTGGCGGCCGCGTGCGTGGCCGCGATCCACGTCCTGCTGGAGGAGCCCGAGCTGATCGACCATCTCTGGGCCAACACGATCTACTTCAAGGGCGGGCTGAAACGGCTCGGCTTCGACACGGGCGCTTCGGAGACGCCGATCACGCCGGTGATGATGGGCGAGTCGGCGATGGCGCAGCGGTTCAGCCAGCGGCTGTTCGAGGAGGGCGTCTTCGCCCAGGCGGTCGTCTACCCGACGGTCCCGCTCGATAAGGCTCGAATTCGAACGATCGTCACGGCCGAGCATTCGACCGATCAGCTGGATCGCTGCCTGGAAGCCTTCGCGAAGGTAGGCCGGGAGCTCGGGGTCATCTCGGGCTGAGTCCGCCTGCTCCCCGGAACTTGGCCATATTCCAACCCGGGTAGCACGAGTCGAAGTACCAGCGGCGTCGGACGTTCGACAGCAGCCTTCCGGGGCGGGATTCGGCCGTTTCGAGCCCGATTCCGGGTCTCTGGGCTGCCCCGAAGGGGCCATCCAGGGTGACGGAGGTTGGCGGAGGCCCGACGAGTTGGTCTCGTCCTACCCCCATTAGCATTTGGGCGGAATGAGTGGCGAGCCGGACCTGAGGACCATCGACCTGGGGCGGTGTAGCTGGCCAGGGGCGGCGAGGAGCGATCCCTGCAGTCCTGGCGTGGTGGCTTCTGTGGCACACTGGCCACGGGGCGGCGAAGCTGGCCAGCGGCGGCGGGCTGGCAATTCCTGAAGTCCCGGCGAATCGTCTCCGGGCCCGACCCGCCGGAGGAGGCTGGTGCGCAGGTGACCGTCCAGCGTCGGCAGGCCGTCCTTTCGGCCGAGGGCCATTTCGTTCGCTGGTGCGCCCCGCAAACGCCGCGGCGCGAAGTCGGGCAAGATTCATCGTTGTGACAAATATCGACGACAAGACTCCGGGGCCGCGCGCGCCCGGCCAGGCTCGCGACGTTCCGCTCGATGCGCATCTCCATACGGACCTGTCCCCCGACAGCAGGGTGCCGATGGAGCTGTACGCGGCTCAGGCCTTCGAGCGTGGCATCCCCGAGATCGCTCTCACCGACCATCTGGACTTCATGCCGGGCGCGCCGGCCTACGAATACGCCAACTATCCGCGCCGCGAGCGGCTGATCCGCGACCTGCAGGAACGCTGGGCCGGCAAGGTCAAAATCCGGTTCGGGGTCGAGTTGACGTGGGAGACCCGCTACGAGTCGGCGATCCGCGAGCACCTGCGGACCCACCGCTACGACTACGTTCTTGGCACCGTGCACGCCATGTCCGACGGGCCGTATGCCAGGAACCGGATCGCGTCGTTCGTCGAGGGTAAGACCCTCGCCGAGATCGTGGCGCCGTACTTCGCCGAGGTAGCCGACGCTATTCGCAGCCGCCTCTTCGACACGATCGGCCATCTGGACATGTGCAAGCGCTGGCTGGTGCCGTGGTATTCGGCCGCCGACTACGCGGCTATCCCGGAGGCCTACGAACCGCTGCTGGTCGCGCTCGTGGAAAGCGGCTCGGCCCTGGAGGTGAACTCATCCGGCCTGCGGCATCCTACCGGCGAGACGTACCCGGGGCCCTGGGTAGTAGACCGGTTCCGCGAGCTGGGCGGACAGCGAGTCACGGTCGGCTCTGACTCCCATCTTCCCCACTGTTTCGCCTTCGGTCTCGAGGAGGCATGCGAGATCGTGGCCGCCGCGGGCTTCGACCGATTGACGCTGGAGCGGGCCGTGGACCGCGGCGATCTGGTGCTTCCGGAGCGGTTCCGCCGGAAGGTCTGACCGCCGCACCAGTCGGCGTAGCCGACAACCCGGCGGCCGCGCGCGCAGGTACCATCTTCTCGATGGAGCTGATCGTCATCGGGGCCGGCCCCGCCTACACCGACCGCCGGGGCGCCGCCTCTGCGAGCTACCTGGTGCGCGCCGGGGACGCGGCGCTCCTGCTCGATCTGGGGCAGGGTGCCTTCCCGAATCTTGCGTCGACCCTGGAGCCGAGCGGCCTGACGGCGGTCGTCGTCAGCCACCTCCATCCCGACCACTTCATCGACCTCGTGCCTTTGCGCCACTACCTGCGTTTCGAGTTCAATCCGCCGCGCCGAGTGGCAGTGTTCGGTCCGACCGGCCTGGGCGATCGGATCGACGCCCTGCACGCCCACCCCGGGTTCGCGGCCGAGGCGTTGGATGTCGCGGTACTGTCCATCGGCACGCGCCGCATGGGGCCGTTCGAGGTCGAGGCGCGGCGCGTCACCCACACCGACGAGAGCTACGCGTTCCGGGTTTCCGTGGCCGGGTCCGGGGCAGGCACGGCCGCCGGCCCGGGCCCCGACATGGGCGCGCCCATGTCGGGCCTCGTCTACTCCGGCGACTGCGGCCATGCCGACGACCTCGTCCCGCTGATCCGCCCCGGCGATACCGTGCTCGCCGAGGCCTCGTTCGGAGCCGGCGCCGTCCCCGCCGGCGCCGCGCATCTAGACGCGGCCGCCGCCGCCCAAGCCGCCGCCACAGGCCACGCCGCCCGCCTGCTGCTGACCCACATCCAGATGGGCTTCGACCGTGCCGAGGCCCTGGCCGCCGCCCAGTCCGCCTTCTCCGGCCCGACCCACCTGGTCACCGAGGGTGATCGCTTCGAGGTTTGAGGCCTCACCCCACCTCATCACGCCAACGAAGTCGACCGCGACCGAATTGTCGGCGGCCAACGCCGCCCTCCTGACACGGCGCCCCGACTCGTTCAAGATGGAGTACTGCGAACGAGACCGGCTCGTCATCGAGCCCACTAGGGAGAATGCGCAATGGCTGACAGCGCCACCGCCACCGGCCCGCTCAGCGCCGAAGAGCTCCGCCTCATCGACGCCTACTGGCGGGCGGCCAACTACCTCAGCGTCGGCCAGATCTACCTGCTCGACAACCCGCTCCTCCGCGAGCCGCTCGCCCCCCGGCACTGCAAGCCGCGCCTGCTGGGCCACTGGGGCACCACGCCGGGCCTGAACTTCATCTACGCGCACATGAACCGCGTCATTCGGAACTGGGACCTCGACGCGATCTACGTCATCGGGCCCGGCCACGGCGGCCCGGCGATCGTGGCGAACGCGTACCTCGAGGGCACCTACAGCGAGGTCTACCCGAGCATCGCGCGCAACACGGATGGGATGCGCCAGCTCTTCCGGCAGTTCTCCTTCCCGGGCGGCATCCCCAGCCACGTCGCGCCCGGAGACCCCCGGCTCGATCCACGAGGGCGGTGAGCTCGGCTACGCGCTCTCGCACGCGTATGGCGCCGCGTTCGACAACCCGGACCTGCGTGGTCTGCTGCGTGGTCGGCGACGGCGAGGCCGAGACCGGGCCGCTTGCCACCAGCTGGCACTCGAACAAGTTCCTCGATCCGGTCCGGCGACGGCGCCGTCCTCCCGATCCTCCACCTCAACGGCTACAAGATCGCCAACCCCACGATCCTGGCCCGCATCCCCGAGGGTGAGCTGCGCGACCTGATGATCGGCTACGGCTACAACCCGTACTTCGTCACGGGCGACGATCCGGCCGTCGTCCATCAGCTTTTGGCCGCGGCCCTCGACACCGTCCTCGACGAGATCCGCGAGATCCAGTCGGCGGCCCGCTCGGGCAAGACGACCAAACGTCCGCAGTGGCCGATGATCGTCCTCCGGACGCCCAAGGGCTGGACCGGCCCGAAGATCGTGGACGGCAAGCAGGTCGAAGGCACCTGGCGATCGCATCAGGTTCCCATCACCGACGTCCGCACCAACGAGGCGCATCGGAAGATGCTCGAGGCCTGGATGCGCGGCTACAAGCCAGAGGAGCTGTTCGACGAGCAGGGCGCTTTCCGGCCCGAGCTCGCGGCGCTTGCCCCGCACGGTAAGCACCGAATGGGCGCCAACCCGCACGCCAATGGCGGGCTGCTCCTCCGCGACCTGATCATGCCGGACTTCCGCGAGTACGCCGTGGACGTTCCCAAGCCGGGCGGCTCGACGAGCGAGGCGACCTTCGTGGCCGGCACGTTCATCCGCGACGTCATGGCCAGGAACGTCGACAACTTCCGGATGTTCGGACCCGACGAGACGGCCTCGAACCGCTTCCAGGCGATCTTCGAGGTGACCGGCAAGGCCTGGGACGCCGAAGTGATCCCCGAAGACGCCGATGACAACGTTCTCTCCGTCGACGGTCGGGTCATGGAGGTCCTCTCCGAGCACCAGTGCGAGGGCTGGCTCGAGGGCTA
>PMYK01000045.1:0-72389 GCA_003171255.1 Chloroflexota bacterium | reverse complement strand
CATCAGGACCCGGGCTTCATCGACCATGTCGTCAACAAGAAGGCCGAGATCATCCGCGTCTACCTGCCGCCGGATGCGAACACGATGCTGTCCGTCACCGACCACTGCCTGCGCAGCCGCAACTACGTCAACGTAATCGTGGCCGGCAAGCAGCCCGCCCCGAACTGGCTGACCATGGAGCAGGCCATCCTGCATTGCACCCGCGGCATCGGTATCTGGGATTGGGCCAGCAACGACGAGGCCGGCGAGCCGGACGTTGTCATGGCCTGCTGCGGCGATGTCCCAACGCTCGAGACCCTGGCCGCGGTCGATCTGATGCGACAGCACCTGCCGGACGTCAAGGTCCGCGTGGTTAACGTCGTGGATCTGATGCGCCTGGAGCCCGACACCGAACACCCGCACGGCATGACCGACACGGAGTTCGACTCGCTCTTCACCACGGACAAGCCGATCGTGTTCGCCTACCACGGCTACCCGTGGCTCATCCACCGCCTGACCTACCGCCGCCACGGCCACGACAACATCCACGTCCGCGGCTACAAGGAAGAGGGCACGACCACCACCCCGTTCGACATGGTCATGCTCAACGACCTGGACCGCTTCCATCTGGTCATCGACGCCATCGACCGGATCCCCGGACTTGGCGCGAAGGCCGCCCACGTCCGCCAGCTGATGGAGGACAAGCGCACCGAAGCCCGGGCCTACACCCGCGCCGAGGGCGAGGACGCGCCCGAGATCCGCAACTGGGCGTGGCCCCATTAGGCTCGTCGCCAAAGCGAGGCGGCCGCTCCCGCGGCCGCCGGCCACTAACGGGCTCTCCCAAGGAGGGGAAGACCGTGGAACAGACCCTGGAGCGGGCGACGCCGGAGTCGCTCGGGATTCCGGCGGGCGCGATCGTGAACTGGGTGGACGAGCTGGAGCGAATCGCCCCGGACTTCCATTCGCTGATGATCGTCCGGCACGGGCGGGTCGCGGCGGAGGGCTGGTGGGCCCCCAACGCCCCTGAGTTGAGCCACGCGCTCTTCTCCGTCTCGAAGAGCTTCACTTCGACGGCCGTCGGGCTGGCCATCGGAGAAGGCCACTTCGGCCTCGACGACCCGGTCGTCTCCATCTTCCCCGACGAGGCGCCGGCCCAGATCGGCCCGAACCTCGCGGCAATGAGGGTCCGCCACCTCCTGGCGATGTGCACCGGCCACGACCAGCAGACCGTCGACGGAGCCGACCTGGGCGATGGCGCCGACCTGATTCGCCGTTTCCTGTCCCTCCCCGTCGCCGACCCACCCGGCACTCGCTTCCTCTACAACACGCCGGCCAGCTACATGCTCTCGGCCATCGTCCACAAGCGGACCGGCTTGAACCTCGTGGACTACCTGCAGCCGCGATTGTTCGAGCCTCTGGGGATCGAGAAGCCGACCTGGGAGGCCGACGCGCGCGGGATCAGCATGGGCGGGTTCGGCCTGAGGCTCCGGACCGAGGATCTCGCCCGCCTAGGCCAGCTCTATCTGCAGAAGGGAGTCTGGGGCGGGCAGCGGCTGCTTTCCGCCGAGTGGATCGAGGCCGCCACCTCGCTCCAGGTCGAGACCGGGCCAGAGTTGAACCCCAACCCGGACTGGCTCCAGGGGTACGGCTATCAGTTCTGGCGCGGACAACACGACAGCTTCCGTGCCGACGGGGCCTTCGGCCAGTTCTGCATCGTCGTGCCTGCCGCGGACCTGGTCGTGGCGATCACCGCCGGCATCGGGCCGATGCATTTGGCCGCCGAATCGCTGTGGAACATCGTCCTGGCTCGTCTTCAGCCACACCCGCTTCCGGAGGACGCGGCCGCACAGCAGGCTCTGACCGCGCGTCTCGCCGGGCTTCGCCTGGTCCCGCACCCGGGCGCAACTTCATCACCCCTGGAGGCCGACCTCGCCGCCGCCGAGTTCGCCTTCGACGCAAACCAATTCGGCTTTGGATCGCTCCGCCTCGAGTTCACCCAACGAGGAGGGGCGCTGGCCATGTGCGGCGAGGGCAGCGAGCGCCCGCGGCGCTTGAGGTTTGGCCGGGGCGCGTGGCGGTTGGGTGACTCTGCCGCAGTGCGTGGCTGGCCCGGCCAGCACCTGGCCGCCGCCTCCGCCTGGCGCGGCCAGCCCCTCGCCGCAAGCGCCACGTGGCCTCGGCCGGATCGCCTGGAACTCGACGTCTGCCTCTACACGAACGCATACCGCTACACGCTCACGTTCGACTTCTCGGGTCCGCGACTGCACCTCGCCGTGCACGTCAACGTCGCCTTCGGTCCCGCCGACTTGGGTGTGCTCGTGGCCAGGAGAGATACATCCGTCGCCCACGTGCAGGGCAAGCGGCGTCGTTTGCCTGAGTAGATACTCACGCTGGCGACCATTACCGGGGATCGGTTCGGCATGGCCGCCGCCCACCCCCATCGCAGGAAAGGTGAAAACGTGGCCGCCCAGGACGTGAATCTCAACCTCATTGTCCCTTTGCTGGCGTGGGTGATGATCGGCCTGCTCGCGTACTGGGCGCGCAAGTCCCGTCGGCCAACAGGCAGACAGTGGCTCCTGGTCTATGCGCTCGCCGGTGCGCTCATGCTTGTGTACGTGGCCTGGGACTTCACAAGGACCGGAGAGAGAGCCCGCGTCGAGATGCTGCGCCGGAGTCGCGCCCCCAAGCGAGGGACCAAGGCCTCTGGCGCCCCCACGGCCGACGCCTCGAAATCGGCAAAGGCACGGGCGGGGGCACGCCAGAAGGGCTCCAGGCATCACTGATCCGCTGCGGCAAGGTCGACTCGCGAGCCGCCATGGATGCCCGAATGTGAGCCCGAGTTCGCCATGGAACGTTGACTGCAGGGGAATGTCCTTACAAACTATCGCAGAGCGCCGCATTGGCGTTTGAGTCAGGAGCGTGTATTTCCGGCGATGGCCAGGCGACCTATCTACGCCCAGATCAAGCAGACGATCCTCAAGGACATCGACGAGGGCGCGCTGTCCACCGGCGACCTTCTGACTCCCGAGGTCGAGCTCGCGCAGCGCTTTGGCGTGAGCCGGCCGACTGTCCGCCAGGCCATTCTCGAGCTCACCAGGGAGGGAATCCTCGCCCGGCGGCGCGGTAAGGGGACCGTTGTTATGCGACGCCAGGTCGACTACCCGACCGGGCGGCTCCTGAGTTTCACAGAGGAGTTCGCCGCGTCCGGGGGCCAGCCCAGCGCCAAGATCCGAAACCAGTCCATCGTCAGCGCCGACCGTCAGCTGGCAGTCAGGCTGGGTATCCCCGTCCGAGGACTCGTCTTTCGGCTTGAGCGCGTTCGGTCGATCGACGGATCGCCGGTGGCATGGCAGGTTTCGCACATCGCCTATTCGAAGGTGCCATCCATCGAGGCGAACGATTTCCGTACCGCGTCTCTCTACACAACGCTGCGCTTCCGCTACGGGCTGACGATCGCGAGCGCTGACGAGACTATCCAGGCGGCTGTCGCCATGGACCTCGATTCGGAGCTGCTGGGGATACCGACGGGCAGCCCGCTCTTCCGGATTGAGCGGCGGGCCTTCACGGACACGGGCGACGTGGTCGAAGTCGCCGACTCCATGTACCGGGCAGATCGTTACGAGGTCCGCCTTCTGCTCACCAGGTAGGTGCGCGGCATGATCTCGACGATGAAATGTCTTGTCATTTGCCCGGGAGCTTGCTAGGCTCCCGCCTGTGCCTCCGGGCACCGGGCTCCAGAGTGGCTGTATGTGGACGATTGCCGGTCGATAGGCGCCTCGTCACCCGCCCCGGTTGAGACTCCGCATCGCCGCTTCAAGACCTTCGGGAATGGCGGTGAACTGACAAGCCATGGCAACCGTCTATCTGGCTTCTTGCGAGACGTACGATCCCGACGTCATCGCCCAGCACGTGCGAGTCGGCGCTTCGGCCCTCGGCGTCGCCCTCCCATCGAGCGGCTCGGCTGTCCTGCACCCGGCGATCCCTCTCTCACATGCCCGCTTTGCCCCAGACGCCCGAACCAACCCGGGCGTGATCGAGGGAGTAGCCCGATCGCTGGCGGGCGCTTCGCTCACGGTCGGTGGCCAGAGCCTGCCCGGGTTCCCCACTCGCTACAGCCTCGGGCACGCGGGCTTCGGACCAGTTGCGCATCGCGTCAAGGCGAAGCTTGTGCCCTTCGACGAGCGCCCGTTCAAGGACTCCCCCGGTGCGCCGTTCGGTCCCGACGGAACGAATCTCCAGCTTTCGAGCGTGTGGCAGAGTGCCTCGTTCCGCGTCTCTCTACCGCGCCTGATGGGCAGCACGTTCCTTCCGTTCAGCGGGGCGCTGCTTCAAGCCCTGTCACTTCTGCCGCAGCACACCCAGCAGGCCGTCCACCATCATTTGCCGGAGCTGCTGCTGCCGCTCTCCGCTGCCGTGGCCCCCGACCTCATCGTCGTCGATGCCATACAGGCCACGCACCAGGGCGGCGAGATCTCCGGCCAGCCGGTCGAACTCGGGCTGCTGATCATCGGCATAGATCCGATCGCCGTTGACCTCGTCTGCGCCGCCGCGTACGGCGTGCCGGAAGAGGAGATGGCTTTCGTCCATCCGTCCGGAGCACCGGCCGGCACTCCGAAGAGCGTCGCCGACGTGAAGCTCCTTGGGACAGTCAGCCTGGGCGAGCTCCGAAAGCGTGGCGGCCGCGTCCAGCGGCTGGACCCGAATCCTGAAAAGTACTCGCTGCCTAAGAAGATCTCCGTGGTCCGCTCGGAGAAGTCACGCCTGGCAAGCTCCGCCGGGTCGCTCACCGAGGCTCTCTCGGTCATAGAGCGGGCCGGCTTCGACCTGAGCAAGAGCCGCCAGGTGGCTCTTGTCCTCGGCGCGGTCGACGACATTCCGCCAGGTACAACCGACAAATCGACGGTCCTTTATGTGGGTGATACGGCCCGGGGGGAGACCACCGGTTACGGCCGCGTCGTCCGCCTGACGGGCCGAAACGTTGCCGTCAGCCAAATCCTGATGGACCTGCCCTTCCTGCTCGATATCGGCAACTTCCGCACCGACCTTGGCTTGAAGTTCCAATTGGCCAGGGCAGGTGCCCGCCTGGCGCGCCTGATTGGGCGGTCTGGCGGCGGGCGAGAGGCGGCTGCAGGGCCGCCGCGAAGGGAAGGAGGTGGTGGCACGGCGGCCCAGTAGAGCTTCTGACGGCATCGTGCCGTCCTTATCCCAAAGGTGCTCAAGGAGGGAGCAACCAGTGTTTGCATATCTACAGCGAATCGGACGCGCGCTGATGTTGCCGATCGCAGTCCTGCCCGCGGCAGGTCTTGCGCTGCGGCTCGGCCAACCAGACTCCTGGAATATCCCATGGCTTGCATCGGCCGGTGGCGCCGTCTTCGATAACCTCCCGATTCTGTTCGCGGTCGGCGTCGCGGCTGGCTTTACGGCGGACGTCGGGACGGCTGCCGTCGCGGCATTCGTCGGCTACGTCATGTTCAACGCCACGGGAACTGCCTTCTCCAAGTTCATCTGGCCGAATGACACCTTCGGGTGGACGACTGGTGTGGGCGGCGGCATCCTGTTCGGCATCATGGGAGCCGAACTGTACGGGCGCTTCCACTCCGTCAAGCTTCCGGAGTTCCTGGCCTTCTTCGGGGGTCGGCGCTTCGTGCCGATCGTTACGGCCTTCACCGCGGTCGTCCTCGGCCTGATCTTCGGCGTCTTATGGCACTTCCCGCAGATCTGGCTGCAACAGTTCGGAACCAACATCGCCGACTCGGGCGCGGGCGGCGCAGCCGCTCATGCATTCCTGAACAGGCTCCTGATCCCGTTAGGCCTCCACCACGTCTTAAACAGCGTGGTCTGGTTCCAGACCCCGGGTGACCTGAACCACTTCTTCTGCGTCGCGCAGTTCGCGCCGACCGCCGCCAACACCCTCGACCCGACCTGCACTCCGGGTGCGCACGGCGGCCAGTTCATGACTGGCTTCTTCCCGATCATGATGTTCGGCCTCCCAGCTGCTGCTCTGGCCATGGTGCTGAGGGCTCGCAAGGAGAACCAGGCGGCTATCGCCGGCATCATGTTCAGCGCGGCCCTGACGTCGATCGTCACCGGAGTGACCGAGCCGATCGAGTTCGCCTTCATGTTCGTGGCTCCGGTGCTGTACCTCCTGCATGCCGCTCTGACGGCCGCCTCGGCGTTCATCGTCATCTCTCTCGGCATGCGCGACGGCTTCACCTTCTCAGCCGGCGCGATCGACTTCTTCATAAATCGCACGATCGCGACCAACCCACTCGGAATCCTCGCGGTGGGGGTGGTCTTCGCGGTCGTCTACTTCTTGGTGTTCTATTTCGTCATCGGGTGGCTCGACATCCCGACCCCAGGACGCGAGCCGACGACCATCGACGAAGAGGCCGCGGCGGTCAGCGAGGCCTAGGCCTCAGCCAACCTCGCGCAATCTAAGGGTGGCCGGTCCCCCGGCCACCCTTATTGTTCTCGAATCCCTGGAGGTGATTCGTGCAGGTCAAGGCGCAGGCATATCTGGAGGCCCTGGGAGGCCCCGCCAACATCAAGGACATCGAGGGCTGCATCACGCGGCTCCGAATGACTCTGATCGATCCCAGCAAGATCGATGTACGGAAGCTCCAGGCCGCCGGCATGGTCGGGCGGCCGATGATTATCGGCAAGGGCGTCCAGGTCGTAGTCGGCACCTACGCGGAGCTGATCGGCGCCGAGATCAACAAGATCCTCAAGCAGAAATGACCCGGCTCGAGCTCCTCGCGCCGATGACCGGACGGGTCGTACCTATGGAGGAGGTGCCAGACCCCGTCTTCTCCGAGAAGATGCTTGGAGATGGGCTCGCCATCGAGCCCTCCGAGGGCCTGGCCGTTGCCCCCATGGCCGGTTCTTTGGTGGTCTTTCACAGCGCCGGCCACGCATTCGCCATCGAGGGGCCGGAGTCGGTGTCGGTGCTCGTGCATCTCGGGCTCGAGACAGTCAGCCTCAAGGGCGCCGGCTTTGAGCGTCTGGCGGAGGTCGGCGATACTGTCGCGGCTGGCCAGCCAATCGTGAAGATGGACCTGGCAGCGATCGCCGCCGCCGGCCTGCGGTCCATTTCGCCGATCGTGCTGCCTCAGCTCGACGAGGGCTGGAGAATCAGCAAGACGAACGCCGCGACGGTCCAGGCCGGACGGGACGTCTTGATCACGATCGAGCGTTAGCCGAGTCATCAAACATCGCGAGCCAGCGGCGCGCAAGCTCATGGGCCAAACGAGCACACGAACCCGGCCGGGACGATCCCCGAGCCTACGAGGAGGCTGAGTTGAAGTCGGTCGATGTCGAGATCCGAAACCCGTCCGGGTTGCACGCTCGGCCGGCCGTCCTGTTCGCCCGCCAGGCGATGACCTTCAAGTCGAGCATCACTCTCCAGAACCTGGCGACGGGCAAACCGCCTGTGGACGCGAAGAGCCTCATCGCCGTCCTGGCGGCGGGTATCTTGAAGGGCACCATGGTGCATATCGCGGCCGAGGGCGAAGACGAGACGCAGGCGATCGCCGATTTGAAGGCGGCCCTGGAGAGCGGTCTCGGCGAGCCTCTGGGTTGAGGACGGCCGCGTGACCACTCGCATCGACGCTTCTGCGGCGGCGCCCGGCATTGCCATCGGTCCCGTCTGGCGATACCCGCGGCGGCCGACCCCGCACGAGACCGCTGAACGAGGCCGCAAGAGCGCCACTCGCAAGGCCGTGCAGGCTGAGCTGACCGAGGCCGAGACCGTCGCCGCCGTCACGGACGCCGCCCACCGGGCCGCCGATCAATTGACGGCGCTAGGCGATCGCGTTCACGAGGCCGGTCGAGCCGACGATGCGGGCATCTTCCACGCCCAGGCGATGATGGCCACCGACACCGCCCTGCTCGACGAAGCCATCCGGCGGGTTCGGGAGGGAATGGATCCGGTTGAGGCCGTGGCCGAATCGGCGACGGCGGCCGCGGAGATGCTGGCCGCGGTGGACGACGAACTGATCGCGGCGCGCGCCGCCGACATCCGCGACGTTGGGGCGCGGATCGGCCGCATCCTGCGCGGCGAGGAGCTGGATCTGCCCGAGCACCCGTCCATCGCCGTCGCCGACGATCTGCCGCCATCGGTCACCGCGGAGATCCCCGCAGGCTTCCTCCTGGGAGTGGCCCTGGCGGGTGGGTCGCGGACGGCTCATGCCGTCATCCTCGCCCGCGGGCTTGGCATCCCGGCGGTGGTCGGGGCGGCGGGTCTGCTCGAAGCCGTCGATACCGCCGCTGACGCTGCCGGCGCGGACGGGTCGCCGGCGCCCATCACCATCGCCGTCGACGGGCTCCGGGGCGAGGTCCTGCTCGAGCCGAGCGACCGCGACATCGGCACATTCCGCTCGCGCGCGGACGCCCTCGCAGAGCGCACCCGCAAGGCGGCTGCACTGCGGGATCGCCCGGGCGCGACGGCCGACGGCGAGCGGGTGGTGCTGGTCGCCAACATCGGTTCGCCCGACGACGCGCCCCGAGCCCTCGAAGCCCGGGCGGAGGGTGTCGGCCTCTTCCGCACCGAGTTCCTGTACATGAAGCGGCAGACGCCGCCAACCGAGCATGAGCAGATGCTCGCCTACCGCCGCGTCCTGACCGCCTTCGGGCCCGATCGGCCGGTCGTCATCCGCCTGGCGGACATCGGCGGCGACAAGGGGATCCCGTA
Source organism: Chloroflexota bacterium (assembly GCA_003171255.1). GTDB lineage: Bacteria > Chloroflexota > Limnocylindria > Limnocylindrales > CSP1-4 > Fen-1039. The sequence continues at coordinate 63,721 of PMYK01000045.1, read as the reverse complement.
CCTGGACCTGCCCGCCGAGGCCAACCCCTTCCTCGGCGTGCGCGCCATAAGGCTCGCCTATCGCTCGCACGACCTGCTGCGGACGCAGCTGCGGGCGATCTGGCAGGCCGGCGCCCTGGCCAAGGTTACGCCCCACGTCATGGCCCCGATGGTGGCCACGGTCTCCGACGTGAAGCTTCTGCAGCAGCTGCGGGACGAGGCACGTGACGATGTCCGCTCGCAGAAGCTGCCTTGCGCCGAGAAGATGGTCACTGGCATCATGGTCGAGATCCCGTCGGCCGCGATCCTCGCCACCGAGCTGGCCCGGATGATCGACTTCTTCAGCATCGGCACCAACGATCTGACGCAGTACCTGATGGCCGCCGATCGCGGCAACGCCGCACTGAGCTCGCTCCAGGATGCGCTGCATCCGTCGGTCCTGCGGACGATCGCCAGCGTGGTTCACGGCGCCGACTCGGCCGGGATTCCGGTCGCGGTCTGCGGCGAGCTCGCCGGCGATCCGGCCGGCGCGCTTGTCCTGGTGGGCCTCGGGGTGGACGAGTTGTCGGCCGATGCGGGATCACTCGACGGCATCCGCGCCGCCCTCGCGGTCGTGACGAGGGCGGAACTCGACGACATCTCGACGAGAGCCCTGGCGTCAGTCGACGCCGAGTCCGTGAGGTTGATGATCGCGCCGTATCTGGCTCGCCTGACCGACTGATCGAGGTCCGGCGGCGATCCCCGTCAACGAAACCGCGTCGTTCTCCGCTACCATGACCGCATGATCCCCACCTCCGACGCCAGCCTGCGATCCCAGGTCCGCGAGGCTATCGAAGCCGCCTGGCAGCGCGCCCGGGCCGACCTGACCCCGGCCTCGACCGGCGGCGAGCCCACCGACCCGCACGATCCGCCGGTGACGATTGAACACCCGGCCGACCCAAAGAATGGCGACTTCGCCAGCAACATCGCCCTCAAGCTGGCCAAGCCCTACCGCCGCGCCCCCCTGGAGATCGCCAAATCGATTGCCTCGCACGTCGCGACGACGGCGACGGACCCCAACTCGCCGATCGCCGGCGTCGATGTCGCGCCACCCGGCTTCCTCAACATCCGCCTCGCGGACCGCGCCCTGGCCGCGGCCGTCCAGGACGTCCTGCGCGACCCGTCGACCTGGGGCCACGTCGCCGCCGATTATCCGGAGCACATCAACGTCGAGTTCGTCTCGGCCAACCCAACGGGGCCGCTCCACATCGGCAACGCCCGCGGCGCCTTCACCGGCGACCTTCTCTGCCGAGTGTTGACCGCGGCCAGCCACAAGGTGGAGCGCGAGTACTACTTCAACGACTTCGGCAGCCAGGTCAAGAACCTGGGCGCCTCGGTCGTGGCGATTCGAGAGGGCTGCGAGCTCCCCGAAGATGGCTACCACGGCGACTACGTATACGACATGGCAAAGGAAGTCCCGGCCGAGGTCCTGGCCGCGGCCGAGAAGTCGGGCGAGGACGCCGCCTGGGCGGTCGGTCGCTGGGCGTCCGAGCAGGTTCGAGGCGGCATCGAGGCCAGCCTCGACCACCTCGGCTGCCATTTCGATGTCTGGCGCTCCGAGAGTACGCTCCACAACGACGGCTGGGTCAAGAAGGCGGTCGATCGACTGCGGGCCGGCGGCGACGTCTACGAGGAAGACGGCGCGGTCGTCTTCCGCTCAACGAAGTACGGCGACGACAAGGACCGCGTCATCCTGCGCTCGACCGAGGACGCCGCGCCCACCTACTTCGCGGCCGACATCGGCTATCTCGTCGAGAAGTTCAGCCGCGGCTACCAGCGCATCATCTTCATCTGGGGCGAGGACCACCACGGCTACGTGGCCCGGGTCAAGGCGGCGGCTCAGTCGCTCGGCTTCGACCGCGACCAGGTCCAGATGATCCTCACGGCCTGGGTCCGATTCGTCCGCGACGGCAAAGAGATCCCGATGTCGAAGCGCACGGGCGAGTTCATCACACTCGACGAATTGCTGGGCGAGATCGGCGTCGATGCCGCCCGCTGGTTCTTCGCCTCACGCGCCGCCTCCTCCGGCATCGACTTCGACATCGAGCTGGCCAAGAAGCAGTCGGCCGAAAACCCGGTCTACTACGTGCAGTACGCCCACGCCCGGATCGCCTCGATCCTGCGCAAGGCCGCCGACTCCGGCATGACTCCGCCCGCGGTCGACGACCCGCACCTGGCCGGTTTGCTCGCCGGGGTGCTCGGCGGCACGCCCGAAGCCCAGCTTGTGCGCCAGATCATGCGCCTGCCCGAGGTCGTGGAGGACGCGGCCGAGAGCGAGGAGACGCACGGCATCACGGCCTACGCCACCGAGCTGGCGACCACGTTCCACGCCTTCTACCGCGACGCCCGCGTAATCGACGAGACTGAGCCCGATCGCTCGACCGCGCGGCTCGCCCTGGTCGCCGCCACAAAAACCACTCTCGCCAACGCCCTCGGCCTGCTCGGCATCTCCGCCCCCGAGACCATGTAACTCGTCCCGCCGCGCCGCCGCCGCGCTGCCGGACGCTTAGCCACCGCCTTAGCGCGGAGCGAGGAGTGGAGCGGCCGGCTGTGTCTGAGGCTACTCAGCCCATCGTGTTGCAGGCGATGAACTCCGGCACGAGCGTCTCGCTCGAGGCGATGGCGATGTCCACGTGCGTGGAGTCGCCGCAGATCCGGTACTGGGAGCCAAGCGCCGCCAACGTCTGCTCGGCGGCCTGGTTGAAGGCATCGCGCCCGGACGTCGACCGCCAGGCCGTGTGGAGGACGACCGCCCACTGGCCGCTGGGTCCCTCATAGAGCGCGATCCGATCGCCGGCCCAGGAGGACACCGCATTCGCGGCCGCGCTCGACCCGCTGGCCGACCCACCGTTTCCTTCGAGCCAGATGCGCAGCTGGAGCTCGCCCATCGTGTCCTGCATGGTCAGCTTCCAGCCGCTGCCCAGCGCCGCGGGAACCTGCGGAACGGTCAGGGCGACCGGTTCGACGTGGCCCGTGTACAGCTCTGGGTGGAGGATCTGCGAAGTCGAGCCGGGCGGGTTGGCGTATAGCTTGTCGACCGCGGCCCAGCCGCCCTTGTTGTAGATGCCCTGCACGAAGCGGAGGCCGTCTTCGTACGGAAACACCATCGTCTCGCGGAGGATGGCCGGCGCGCTGGCCAGCTGATCGGCCTCTGGCCCGCTCACGGATTGACCGGCGATGGACAGCAGATCGCCGAGCGACAGGTTGTTCGCCGACCACAGGGTCATGACCAGCGTGGCGTCGCCTTCGGGCAGGGCGATCCTGGCGAGATCGCGGTCACCCTGGTCGACCGTGTCGGTCGCGAGATTGTCGAGCCCGAATTTCTGGTCCTGCAGCGCATGGGTGTATTCGTGAGAGAACGTCAGCTTCTCGAGAGGGCCCACCCCGCCCGACTGCGACAGGACATACAGGCCCTTCGAGACCGGATCGTAGAAGCCGATCACCTGGCCGGCCTGGAGATCGAGCTCCATCTGCTCCAGCGACGATCCGGCAGGCAGAAGCCCCAGGTGGATCAACAGCCTGCTGTCGTTCGCCAGCGCGGCGTGATTGGTCTGCTCGGCATTGGCCTTGGTCAACCAGTCGCTGACGCCCTTGGAGTCGAGCAGGACCGGCTTGACCACGTTCGTGGCATGCAGCCCGCGCAAGGCCTCGACCTGGCTCTCGATTGCGGCGTAGACCGCCTGATCGGCCTGGTCGGGCGAGCCGGCGGCCGAGGGACCGGAGCTGGATCCCAGCGGAGACGCCGACGCAGGCGGCGCGGACGTGGACGCCCCCGGCACGGTCGAGGCGCCGTTGGTGGGCGCGGCGGTGTGGACGGCGGATCCGCAAGCGGAGACGGCGATCGCGAGTCCGAGCAGCAGAGCGAGACCAGAGTGCCGGTGGCGGTACGATTGCATGCGGGCATTCTGCCAGGGCCCGGCGGAGGTAGGGAAACCGGACCGGACGCGGAGCATGGGTACGGAGGCACCGCCTTCCTCGTTGCAACGGCGGTTTGGATCACTTTGTTGTCGTTTCTTAACTCACCGGGACCCCTGCGTTCACGTAGGGAAGCTAATCTTCGACTGGGAACACTGGACGAGCCTCCTGAACGTTCCGCACTCCCTCCCTCCCTCCGACCGGAGGTGCCGATTGGGCAGGCGCCTCCGGTCCTCCTTTTGTGGGCCAGAACGCCCACTAGGGAACGCACCCGCTGCCGCAGGCCGGGTCTCCTGATCCGATAAGCGGCAATGCAGCGACCTGTGCAAGAATCTCCACATGGAGCTCACCTGGTACGGGCGGACTTGCGTCCGCATGCGCGGCAAGGACGCGGTCGTTGTGGCCGACGCCTATCAAGCTGTCGTTGGGCCAACAGGCCGCGGGATCACCGGCGACATCGTCACCTACAGCCACCCCGATGATTCGCCGCTGCCAAAAGCCAAGGGCGGTCGCCCGTCACGCGACGGCAGCACGGTAATCCCGGGGAGCCTGGAAGAGGCCTTCTGCCTCGACGGACCGGGCGAGTACGAGGTAAAGGACGTCCTGATCACGGGCGTCAAGACCTTCCGTGACGAGCATCGGGGCAAGGAGCGGGGCCGCAACGTGGCTTTCGTCGTCGAGCTCGACGGTGTCCACATCATTCATCTCGGTGACATCGGCCATCTCCTCACGGAGGACAAGCTCACCGACATCGGCCCCGTGGACGTTGCCTGTGTCGCAGTGGGCGGCGCCCTGCCGGCAAACAAGGCTGCCGAGTTGATCGCTCAGCTCGACGTGAAGGTGGTCGTGCCATTGCCGGTGTGTGACGACGCGGACGCCACCGAGGCTCTGGCCAAGTTCCTCCACGAGATGGGCGTATCGGTGCCACCGGCCCCGCAGGCCAAGCTGTCGCTGATGCCGTCGTCGCTCCCCGCCGAGGTCACCACGGTCTTGCTGGAGCCCCGCGGGAAGATCTAGCCGACGGGATCAGTCCGGGAAGTCGACGCCGATGCCCGAGTCCTCGTGTGAACCGTAGGGATACTCGTCGCGGTGCGTTTCTGTTATGACGCTCCGCTGGGCCAGCAGGAGAGCACGCTCCTGCGGGCCCAGCTGGCCCGATCGATAGATCGCCACCAGCGCTTCGGCGGCGACCTTGCGCACGTCCAGGTAGTCCTTGAGGGCGTCGATGAGGACCTCGATTGCCCGCGCATCGCCGATCCGGCCGAGCGCCTCGACGGCAGCCTTGCGCTGCCAACCCTCGCCGTCCCTGACGGCCGCAACAAGGGGCTCGACGGCGCGGGCGTCTCCGATGCGGCCGAGTGCCTCGACGGCAGCCTTGCGGACGTGCTGGACCTCTTGCTCGGACGTGAATGCGTCGACCAGGGGCTCGATCGCGCCGATGTCGCCGATCTTACCGAGCATCTCAGCCGCGACCATGCGCACGTGCCAGTCCTCATCCGCGAGGGCACGGATCAAGGGCTGCGCGGCTCCGGGGTCGGCGATCTGACCGAGAGCATCCGCGGCGGCGTTGCGCACGTCCCTGTCCGAGTCTTTGAGCGCGGCCAGCAGAACGGCGACTGCCGGGACACCGATCTCCGCCAGCGCCGCCACGACCGATCCCTTCACGTGTGAATCCCCGCCCTCAAGGGCGGCCATGAGCGGCCCGATGGCCCGGGCGTCGGCGATCTGGCCCAGCGCGTCGGCCGCGCGTCTTCGCACGCCCTCGTTCCAATCCTTGAGAGCGGCCGCGAGAGGATCCACGGCCGGCGCGCCGCCCATCCGGCCGAGCGCATCAACCGCGCTCATGCGCACTCCTTCGTTGGGATCCTTGAGGGCGGCGATCAGAGGATCCACGGCGCGCGGGTCGGCGATCTGGCCCAGCGCAGTAGCGGCGGCCCTACGAACGTCTTCATCCGCAGTCCCGAGAGCGACGACCAGCGGCTCGACGGTGCGGGCGTCGCGGATCTGGCCGAGCGTCGCCACGGCAGCCAGCCGCACATACGGGTCCCGGTCCTCGATTGCGGCGATGAGGGGCTCAACAGCCGGCGCCCCAATATTGCCCAGCGCCTCCGCGGCGATCGTGCGCACTTCCTGGTCCGAGTCCTTGAGCGCGGCCACAAGAGGCGTGATGGCGCGAGGGTCGCCCATCTGGCCCAGCACCGAGGCCGCAGCGAAGCGGACGCTCGAGTCCTTCTCATAACCCAGCGCCTTGATCAGCCCGGCAACGTCCCCGCTGGCCTCGAGCTTGTAGACATCTGGCGGTCCGAACAGCGGCATCGTGCGGTCTCCTCGGGATCAGTCTGACACTGTATGTGTCGGCTGGCGATGGGGTCGCGCATGATCGAGAGCAGCGGGCCGCGCCGCATCAGGCCACGCTCGGGATCGGGCCTCTCGACCACCGCGTCGAGGTTCTCGGGGCTGAACATCTCCGCCATCGCCCGCTCGGTGACGGCATCGAAGATTCGGCGGTAGCTGGCGCAGTGCGGGTCGCGCACGGTTGGGGCGAGCACGCCGCCCGAACCAACCAATGCGCTATACGGGCAGCCGCCCTTGCAGAAGCCGAAGTAGGCGCAGTCGCCGCACGCCTCCTTGACGTGCTCCTCGCGGGCTCGGAACTCACGCCAGACGGTCGAGCCCTGCAGCTTCGCCAGGCTCGGCCGCGTCGCCAGGTCGCCGACCGAGAACTCGGGCATCCCGGCGAAGCGCTGGCACGGGTAGATCGCGCCGTCGGGCCCGACCGCGAGGTAGCGGCCCAGGCATTCGCCGAAGGTGCAGATGCCGCCGCGCCCGGCGCTGACGCTTCGAGCCATCGAATCGAGCGTGCTGATTCGAACCCGCGTCAGGTTGTCCAGATACCGGTCGAGCAGACCGACCAGCAGCTCGCCGTGCGCCTCGGGCGTGATCGACCAGCGATCGGCCTCCGGGTAGCGCAGCGACGGCAGCGCGGCGTGGACGGAGAAGTTGAGCCCTTCGCGGACGAAGAAGTCGAAGATCTCCGGGGCATGCCCGACCGAACCCGCGGTGAAGGTGCAGATGGCCCCGACGTCGATGCCGTGCGCGCGCGCCCGCTCGATGCCGGCCATAGTCTTGGCGAAGTAGCCTGCCCCGCGCTGGGCGTCGTTGATCTCCTCTGGGCCATCCAGGCTCGTGCCGAGCGAGACGCCGTACTCGCGAAAGAGTTCGCACAGCTCGTCGGTCAGAAGCCACAGGTTGCTCTGCGCGGCGAACCGGACCTTACGGGGAGCGAGGCCGTCGCGCAGGAGCGGCAGCGCTTCCCGGTACCAATCGGCGCCGGGGACGAGCGGCTCGCCGCCGTGGAACGTGATCTCCAGGGTGCCCGGGCCGTTGCCGTTGTGGTTGCCCAGTCCATCGCGGGCGTTAGCGCTCGGGTCGGACTCGGGGTCGTCGTTGTCCGGTTGGTCATCGTCGAGGCCGTCCCCGTCACGCCCGGCGCCCAGGGCCCGCTGCCACTCGACCACCGCCTGGAGCGTCTCGCGGCCCATGGTCTTCCCGCCGGCATGCGGCCCAAAGCAGTAGGCGCAGCTCGCCGGACACGCCAACGACGGAACGAGCATCAGGTGCTGGGACATCGGCGTACTCGTCCGTTCCCGAACACCACTCGCCCGCGCTTGACGACCGTGCGGGCCAGACGGGCCCCCAGCCAGTAGGGAAGCTGGTCGATCGACGGCACGTCCCAGACGACAAGGTCGGCCTGCTTGCCGGGCTCGATCGAGCCCATTTCCGAGCTGAGTCCGACCGAGTGGGCCGCGTTGATCGTGACCGCGACGAGTGCCTCGGCCGGGGTCAGGCTCATCTCCAGACAGGCGATCGACATGACCAGTGGCAGGCTGACCGTGGGGCTCGTGCCGGGGTTGAGGTCCGTGGCCAGGGCCACCGGGATTCCGGCGTCGATGAAGCGGCGGGCCGGGGCGAAGTGATGCTTGCCCAGGAACCAGCTCGTGGCCGGCAGAAGCGTGGCCACGACGGGGCGATCCCCGGCGGCGGCGCGCGCGAGGGCCGCGATGCCTTCCTCCGACGAGGCCGCGAGGTGATCGGCCGAGAGGCAGCCCAGCTCGGCCGCCAGCTCGGCTCCGCCCGACGGAGCGAGCTCGTCGGCGTGGAGTCGGAGTGCCAGGCCGGCACCCCGGGCGGCGCCCAGGATGCGAGCGCTCTGGTCAGCGCTGAAGACGTCGCGCTCGCAGAAGACGTCGCAGAAGCGGGCGATCCCCTGCCGGACGACGGCCGGCAGCTGCTTGCCGACGACGTCCGCGACGTACGCCTCGATCCCATCGGGCCTGCCGCGATACTCGGCGGGGACGGCGTGCGCGCCAAGGTAGGTCGGCACCAGCTGCACCGGGCCCTCGCGATCGAGGCGGTCGATAACGTCGAGCTGGCGCAACTCCGTCGCCACATCCAACCCGTAGCCGGACTTTGCCTCGGCCGTAGTGGTGCCGCTGGCGAGCATTTCGGCCAGGCGGCGTCGTGCGCCCGCGAGCAGGTCCGCGTCCGAGGCGGCGCGCGTCGCGGCCACGGTCGAGAGGATCCCTCCCCCGGCCTCGAGGATCTCGAGATAGCCGGCTCCGCGTGCCCGCATCTGCCACTCGCCCTCGCGCGTTCCGGCGAACACGAGATGCGTGTGGGCGTCGATCAATCCGGGCGTGACCAGGCCGCCGGCGGCGTCGAGACGGCGGAAGGCGTCGAGCGGAAGCCCCTCGGCCACGATCTGGCGGTGGACCTCGTCGCTCCAGCCGACGGCAAGGATTCGCCCCTCCCAGCACGCGACGGCGAGAGGGCCGCCCGAGATCGTGGCCACGTCCGCCTGGGCGGACCCGCACCGCAGGCCGCCGGCCATGGTCGCGATCGACGCGGCGCCCTCGATGAGCAAGCCACTCGCCGCGAAGCCGCTCATATTCTCCGCGCTGCCTCGAGCCGCAACTCGAGCGTCTGGAGCGGCGAGAAGTCGCGCAGCTTGAGGAAGGCCGCCGCTCCGGCCAGTCTCTCCGTCTGGGACAGATGCGCCGACACGCCCGCATGGTCGGCGACGTCGACCAGGGCCCCCAGCGGCGCCAGCCCGATCAGCTCGGATTCGGCCAGGTGGACGCCGTCCTCGGCCGCCTCAGACCTGACCGCCTCCCAGACAAGCCATAGTGGTGTGGTGCGGTAGTCGAGCAGGTTCATCGATACCTGCGCCCGGTCCAGCTCCTCGATCCAGAAGCCGTTGGCCTGGACGCGCGGCAGGCCGCCGCTCGACTCGCGGATCCGGCGCGCGATGCGCTTGGCCAGCTCCAGGTCGCGGCTCTCGAGGTTGATGTTGTAGGCGATCAGGAACGGCCGGGCGCCGACCGCCATCGCCCCGGCAGTGGCGTGGACCCTGGCCGGGCCGAAGTCCGGCTCTCGGCCCGTTTCGCTGATCTGCGTCCTGAGACCCTCGTACTGGCCGCGCCGGATATCCGCCAGCCGCTGGCGGGCAGGAGAAGTGGCAGCCTCGCCATACATGTAGACGGGGATGCCGAAACGGTCGGCCACTCGCTCGGCAAAGGCCCTGGCAAGCTCGATGCAATCGGCCATGCTGGCGCCCGCCAGAGGCACGAACGGGACCACGTCGACCGCTCCGATGCGCGGGTGCTCGCCGGTGTGCTTCCCCATGTCGATCTCGGCGACAGCGACAGCCACGGTGCGCTCGAGCGCCTCGAGAATCGGCGCGGGCTCGCCGGCCAGGGTCAGGACGCTGCGGTTGTGGCTGGCGTCGCTGGTTCGATCGAGCAGGAACGCTCCCGGAACTCGCTCGACCGCGGCGGCAAGCTTGTCGACGACGTCGATCCGACGCCCCTCGCTGAAGTTCGGGACCGACTCGATGAGCTTCGCCACGCGACCTCCGATATCGCCTGCCGGGCTACCGTCCCGAGCAGGCTACCCACCTGGGCCAACAGTCCGTCCGGTAGCGGCATCCGTATCGTGGCACAGGACCAATGCGACTGGTCGCCTAATGCCCGACCAGGGTTTGGACGCTAGCATGCCGCGCGATGAAGGAAGGCGCATGACCGGGACGTCAAGGCCGTCGTTGTGGCGGCATCCCGACTTCGTGAAGGTCTGGTCGGCCGCGACGGTCTCGATTCTCGGCAGCCAGATCACCATCATCGCCCTGCCGTTCATCGCTCTCACAATGCTCGGCGCCAGCGTCCTCCAGGTCTCGTTGCTGGCCGCCGTCGAGATGCTGCCGTTCCTGCTTTTCACCCTGCCGGCCGGAGCCTGGCTGGATCGCGTCCGACGGCGACCCGTGTTGGTCGCCGCGGACATCGGCCGCGGGATCGTCCTGCTTTCCATCCCGGTCGCCTACCTCCTCGATGCCCTGACGATCTGGCAGCTATTCGTGGTCGCTTTCGTAATGGGCACCCTGAGCGCTTTCTTCGACATCGCCGACGCGTCGTACCTTCCGGCCATTCTCGAGCGCGACGATCTGGTAGACGGCAACGCCAATCTCCAGATCAGCTACTCGGTGGCCCAGATCGGCGGCCCAACCCTGGCCGGAAACATGATCGCGGTCGTGGCCGCACCCATCGCCCTCGCCGTCGACGCGATCAGCTTCTTCGTGTCCGGCGGGTTCATCAGTTCCATTCGCCGCCGCGAGAGTAAGCCTGAGCGCAGGCTCGACGCGTCCGGCCGGCCGGCGTCGATGGGCGCCGAGATCGCGGAGGGCTTGCGCTTCGTCCTCGGCAATGGCTACCTAAGGGCGATCGCCGCCTGCACCGGCATTACGAACCTGTTCGGCGCCGCTCTCTTCGGCGTCTTCCCCGTCCTGATCTGGCACGAGCTCAGGCTGCCGCCCGCCTTCTTCGGCACGGTGATGGGTCTGGCGAGTATCGGTTTCCTGGTTGGGGCCGCCCTTTCGAGTCGGTTGCCGAACGTGATTGGGCTCGGGCGCACGATCATCGTGGCGACTGTTCTCGGCCCGCCCGCCTTCCTCCTGATGACCCTCACGCCGGCGGACCTGAACCTGGCCGCGGTGACGCTCTTCGTCGGCTGGTTCGTGGCCGGTATGAGCCAGGTCATCTACAACGTGGCCCAGATCAGCCTCCGACAGGCCATCACTCCGTCGGAGATGCAGAGCCGCATGAACGCGACGTTGCGCTTCATCGTCTGGGGAACCCTCCCGATCGGGTCCATCCTGGGCGGCGTGATGGCCACGCTGTTGCCCGTTCGGACGGCCCTTGTCATCGCCGGAGTGGCCTCCTCCGCGGCGCTCCTGCCGCTTCTGCTCTCGCCCCTGAGGTCGCTCCGCGAGATCCCGACCGAGGGCTCACCGACAGCGAACACGGCCAACTCTGCTCACCCGGACGCGATGGGTCCGACCGCCATGGGTATGCCCGCGCGCCGCCGCCGACCTGACCCCGACCCGACCGACTGAGTTGCCCGGGTCCGCCCGCGCCGCCGACCGAAAGGCGGATCTACTTGTTCGAGCCTGCGTCGCCGATGGGCTCGGCCGGAGCCGGCGGAGCCGGCGCGACCGGAGTTGCGCCAGGCGCCGCGGCGTCGCCCGGCGCCACGGGAGCGACCGCAGCGAGCGGCTCCTGGGCCACGGCCGGCTGAGGAGCGGCCTGCGGGGCAAATGGCGTGCCGTAGGGCGGGGTCTGAGCGGGCGGCATCCAGGGCGACCCGAACGGCGGCTGCGAAGAGGCGGGGGCGCCGAACTGGATCGTCGACTGGATCGGCGGCGGAGCGTACGGAACGACCCAGCCGGCCCCGGTCCAGACCGGCATCGCCGCCATCGCGGGCGCGACGGGCCGCTTTGCCCGTTCGGCCTCGAGCCACTTCTGTCCTTCCACGATCAACAGCACGCCGGCCACGACGAAGATCACAAAGTGGACAGTCATTCGGACGGTCGCGAGAGAGTCGAGGCCCGGGGTCTGGCGCATAAGAAAGTTCGCGCCGAAGGCGAGGAATGACCACGCCACGACGGCCGTGAAGACGTAAAGGTGGGGCCTCATAAGCAACAGAGCGAGGAGGGCGGCACTCACGCCGGACGTAAACAGATCGATGAACCAACCGGAGTTGCCACAACCGACGACCGCGGCCGACGAGAAGGCGGTGCAGAACTCGCCGGTCTGCATGCCGACGAGGGCATTACCTGCATCGACGATGGCGATGAACCCGAGCAGCAGGGCCAGCACATAGCTGGGCCGGTTGAGATTTCGTGACTCCATTTGGCTCTCCCTCTGAGGTGGCTGGTGCAGGGATGCTAGACCCCGCAGGGGCCAACCGCTAGCTCCAGGCACGCAATCCCGACCGAACGCCATGCCGGCGGGCCCGCCAATCCGGCTAGCGGGTCCGCGCGGCCGCGCCGGCGGCTCGATCCCAGAGGCTGTGGTCGAGGCCCTTGGCTTCCACGAGTCGCAGCGAGCCCACCTGGCCGATGTCCCAGGTGCCGATGCCCAGACCGGCCGCGCCGTCGGCGAAACCGCGCATCTCGGCCATGACGTTGCCGTGGAGCGGGTAGCCGCCGCTGCCCAACGTCTCGGTGGCGAGCAGCGTTACGGCAGGGATGAGCGCCAGCTCCTCGGGCGCAATCGGGGGCTCCTGGCGATCGCCACCGCTCGTGAACGGCTGGATGGCAAGTGCGCCCGACTCCCAGCGGAGCAGGTACTGGCCGAGCTTGTCGCCGATCACCCCTACTCCGTCCGGGGTGACGATCACGGCGAAGTCGAGCACAGCGTCGTCCGAGACGAAACCGAGGACGGGCTGCCGAAACTGTTTGGCGGCGATTGCCGAGGCGGCCAGCCAGGCCAGCTGCTCGAACGTTTCCTCGTCACTGCCGAGGACCCGCAGGGCATCGACATAGCCGGACGCCAGCGGTCGAGCGGCTCGAATGATCGCCCGATCTCCGGCCTTCGGCTCGGGCACGCCGAGGTCGATCAGCCACAGCCCGCAGCCCGCCATCTCGAAGAGTCGGTAGCCGTACGCGCGCTCCAGCACCGTCAGCCCGGCGGCATCCGGCCTGGCTCGAACCATCACCCCCTGGACTCGATAGCCCAACCTATCTCCCCTTAGTCGTCTTCGAGCATCGGGACGCGGACTCCGCGCTCCCGCGCGACCTCCACCGCCCGGTCGTAGCCTGCGTCGGCGTGGCGGATGACACCCATGCCCGGATCGGTCGTCAGGACCCGCTCCAGCTTCTGCTTGGCGAGGTCGGAGCCATCGGCGACGACGACCATTCCGGCATGTTGAGAGTACCCGATACCGGTCCCTCCCCCGTGGTGAATGCTCACCCAGCTTGCCCCGGCCGAAGTGTTGACCAGGGCGTTGAGAAGCGGCCAGTCGGCGATCGCGTCCGAGCCGTCACGCATCGATTCTGTCTCCCGATTCGGCGAGGCGACCGACCCCGAATCGAGGTGGTCGCGCCCGATCACGATCGGTGCGCTTACCCGGCCGGAACGAACCAGCTCGTTGAAGGCCAGCCCCACCTTCGACCGCTCGCCGTAGCCGAGCCAGCAGATCCGGGCCGGTAGCCCCTGGAAAGGCACCCGCGCCTCCGCCATCTCGATCCACCGCCGAAGTGACGCATCCTCCGGGAAGAGCTCGAGGATGGCCCGATCGGTGGCCAGGATGTCCGCCGGATCGCCCGACAGCGCGACCCACCGGAACGGCCCCTTGCCCTCGCAGAAGAGCGGCCGAATGAACGCGGGCACGAAACCCGGGAAGTCGAAGGCGTTCGCAACACCGGCTGTCTGGGCCTGGGCGCGGATGTTGTTGCCGTAGTCGAAGGTCACCGCACCGGCCGACTTGAGGGCGAGCATAGCCCGGACGTGTTCGGCCATCGATTCCATCGAGCGCCGAACGTACTCGCCGGGGTTGGCGCTGCGCAGCTCGGCGGCCGCCGCCACGGATAGCCCCGCCGGCACATAGCCGTTCAGCGCGTCGTGGGCCGACGTCTGGTCGGTGACGACGTCGAAACGTTCGCCGCGCCGGACCAGCTCGGGCTCGACTTCCGCCGCGTTGGCGACCAGGGCGATCGATTCGGCGCGTCCCTCGGCCGCAGCCGAGCGAGCCCAGGCCAGCGCCTCGTCGAGCGAGTCCGTCAGCCGATCCACGTAGCCGATGTCGAGGCGCCGACGGGCCCGCGCTTCGTCCACCTCCACGACCAGTGCAACCCCCTCGTTCATCGTCACCGCCAGCGGCTGCGCGCCGCCCATGCCGCCGAGTCCGGCGGTGAGCGTCACGCGGCCACGCAGGCTGCCGCCGAAGTGCTGGCGGGCCAGCTCCGCGAACGTCTCGTACGTGCCCTGGAGGATGCCCTGAGTGCCGATGTAGATCCACGATCCCGCGGTCATCTGCCCGTACATCGTCAGGCCGGCCCGCTCGAGTTCGCGGAAGGTGTCCCAGTTGGCCCACTTCCCGACCAGGTTCGAGTTCGCGATCAGGACTCGCGGCGCCCACTCATGCGTCCGGAAGACGCCGACCGGCTTGCCGGACTGGACCAGCAGCGTCTCGTCGTTCTCGAGGCGGCGCAGCTCACGGACGATGGCGTCGAAGGCGTCCCAGCTGCGCGCCGCGCGGCCGGTGCCGCCATAGACGACGAGGTCGTCCGGGCGCTCGGCCACTTCGGGGTCCAGGTTGTTCATGAGCATGCGCAGGGCGGCTTCCTGGGCCCAGCCCTTGCAGCTGAGCTCGGGGCCGCGCGGAGCGCGTACGGGGCGCGGTCCGGCACGGGGCTTTGGGTCGGCTTCGATCGCCAACAGAGGCCTCCGAAGGTGACCCAGGCTGCGCCTGGGTTTCGGCCCGGGCCCTGCCCGAGCGCTCCGTCCAAGTGTGCTCCGGTCCGGCCGAACCGTCATGCCGAGGCCGAGTCGCTAATAGATGGCCTCGATCAGCTGGCGGCCGAGCTGCTTGGGCCCGAAATCGAACATCGAGAGCACGACCTGGTCGTCGAGCAGGACCGTGTACACGACGGGTCCCCCGCCGCAGGTCGCCACATCGACGATGAAGCCGTTGATCGTCTCCTGCGTCGAGCTCGAGACGGCGTTCGCTTGCGAACACGCGCCCGCGGCGTACTGGTCGATCCAGGCCGACAACACGTCGGTGTTCTGATTCTCGGGACGGAAATGGGCGACCATGAGCTTGAGCCAGTTGTCGTCGCCGAGTTCCCCGATCGATCCCGCGGCGTAGCCATCGAACGTCCTGGCCAGGTCAGCATTGTCCATTGCCACCGACTCGCTCTCGGCGTCCTCGACGATCGGCTGGGCGCCCACCTGGTGAGGCAGCTTGCCGAAAAGACCCGGGTCGATGTGCAGGCCGTACTGCCCGGTCGTACCGCTGGCCCACGGGGTGGGTCCGATGGGAACCGCCGTGTAGCGCTGCGTGGGCGTCGCGACCGCTTGATCGCACGCGGAGCCGGCGACGGCCACCACGGCCAGCAGCGCCGCCAGTACGAACGTGGCATGCCCGACGCCACGGGCGCGGAGCCTCGCGGCACTGCGAGTCAGGCGCATCTCAGAGCTCACGACGCAGAACCGGATAACGCTCGTCGTCGACGGCCAGTCGGAAGCCGGCGTGCACCCAGAACTCGGGCCGCGCCGCCGGCGTGCCGTCCTCCCTGGCCTGGGCTTCCGGATAGGCCTCGACCGCGGCGAAGCCCCGGCCCTCGAGATCGGCGCAGACCTCTTCGACGAGCCGCAGGGCGTAGCCCTTCCGGCGGGCGTCGGGGGTGGTCGCGATGCAGGTGATGACCGCCGGCAGGGGCGCATCCGGCAGCTCGGTGTAGAGCTGGCGCAGGCGCAACGCGCGTGGGTACGCCGACAAGGGCCCGAACTGGCAGTAGCCCACCGCCTCGCCATCGGCCAGGAGCAGGCTGGCGTAGCTGCCGAATATGCCCAGCCCTCGACCGAGCATCTGCAACTTACGCGGGGCCTCCGCGGCGATCGTCGGGCGGGCGGGGCGCGACGGCGCGAAGGGGTTGTCGGCGGGCGACCCCTGCCGTTGCTCGAGGAACGAATTGTGCGCGGGTTCCTTGGAGACCGGGGCAAACGGGTTCGTGGCGGCCTTCGGTGCCGGCAGGAATGGATTCGACTCGGATCGCGGCGGCGGTGCGAAGGGGTTGGCCGCCGAGCCCCCGGTCGGTCGCTCGGCCCAACCGCCATCCGAGCCGGTCAAACCGGCGGGAAGCCAGTTCGGTCGGCTCGCCCTCGAGCCTCGATCGGAGTCCTCCCAGTAGTCGCAGGTGCGGTGGTCGAACGACGGGTCCGCGCACGGCGGAACCAGCGCGAAGCGGGCTTCGTCGGTGACGTCCACGATCTCAAGGCGTGCCATGGTGTCCAACTGTACGGCAACTGACGCTGTTGGCGCCGACCGCCCCCCACGCCGTCAAGCGCCCCCGGGGCCGTTTGATCGGGCGCTGCCCGCCGGACGTCCGACCGCTAGACTCGACGCCACCATGGCTTCCACCTCAGCTTCCCAGTCGCCCGAGTCGGGCCCACGCTGGCGCCGCGCGCTTACGCGAGGCATAACGCGCAACGTCGTGGCCCTGGGCTTTGTCAGCCTGTTCACTGACATTTCGAGCGAGATGCTCGTATACCTCATCCCGCTCTATCTGGCCAACGTTCTCCTGGCGCCGGTCGCGGTCATCGGCCTCATCGAGGGAGTCGCCGAGAGCACCGCGTCTGTCCTGAAGCTGGTCAGCGGCGCCCTCTCCGATCGGCTGTCGAGGAGGCGGTTGCTCGTCGGGATCGGCTACGGAACCTCGGTCGCGGCCAAGGGCCTGTACCTGGTGGCAGTGGCCTGGCCGGTGGTGCTGCTCGGCCGCGTCGGCGATCGGTTCGGCAAGGGGATCCGGACCTCGCCGCGAGATGCGCTGATCGCCGATTCGACAGCTCCGGAGAATCGTGGCGTCGCCTACGGTCTCCACCGCGCCATGGACACCACGGGCGCCTTTGCGGGCGTGCTGGTGGCCGCGGCTGTCATCTGGGCTACCGAGGGCGACGCGACCCGCCTCACCAGCGACACCTTCCGGATCCTGGTCCTGCTGGCCCTGGTTCCAGGGGTGCTCGCCATCGCCACAATCGTTGTGGGCGTGCGCGACGTGCCGCGCCATACGCCGGTTTCGGCTGGCCCGGCCGCCCCTTCCGCCCCGACGGTGCCGACCGCTGCGCCGGTGTCGATCTGGGGCCTGCCTCGCAAGATCGTCGGCGACAGCGCGATGTGGCGTCGCTTCCCCCGCCCGTTCTGGCTGTTCATGCTCGCCAACGCACTGTTCACCCTGGGCAACTCCAGCGACGCATTCCTGGCCCTGCGCTCGCAGGACCTGGGCCTGACGCTGCTCGCGCTGCTGCTGACCATCGTGGCCTTCAACGCCACCAACGCAGTCGTGGCCTGGCCGGCCGGAGCCCTCTCCGATCGCATTGGTCGTCGCGGGCTCATCGCCCTGGCCTGGCTGATATACGCGGCCTGCTACGCGGGCTTCGCCGTAGCCAGCTCGGCCGTCTGGGTGGTTCCGCTCTGGATCGCCTACGGCACGTACTACGCCCTGAGCGAAGGCGTGGGCAAGGCCCTGGTGGCCGACCTCGCTCCGACAGAGCTGAGAGCCACGGCGTTCGGGATACTCAATGCCGTCCAGGGAACCATGATCCTTCCGGCTTCGGTGATCGCCGGCATCCTGTGGACCGCGATAGCCCCGCCGGCCCCGTTCTGGTTCGGTTCCGCTTGCGCCGCGGCCGCCGTCGTCCTGCTCCTCGCCACCGTGCATCCGGGCCCGAGGAAGTAGGGCTCGGGACCGGCTCGGGCCACGCCCGAGCACGGGCGCTCGGGGTCGGGGCGGTGGATGGCTCGGCCGTTCCCCCACGTGCGACCAACTGTCACTCGCCGATCTGCAGGCGCAAACTTGCGGCATTCCCCGACCGACGGGGCAAATGGTCGGATCGGGTCCCGAACAGCGACATAGGAGCGGGCGGCCACGGGGCGGTCGCCGATTTGATGAGGTGATCTATGCGGCCTCTCGACATCCGCATCGAAGCCGCCCTCGGAACCTACGACGAAGACTGTCGCTGGGATCTGATCGGCGGCATTCTGACGGAGTGTCCAGACGACATTCTCGAGGCTGCCGCTGCATTGCTGAGCAGCGATACCGACCGCGGACGGACCCTTGGGGCCGACATTCTGGGCCGGCTGGTCGGCGTGGAGCAGGGCACCCGGGCGGCCGTCGGTGAGGCGTTGCTCACGGCGCTGGCCGTAGAGGAGGCCGCCTCCGCGCTGGCATCGATCGTCGCGGCGCTCGGGCATCTGGGCGATGCGGGCACCCTGGGCATGGTCTTCCCGCTGGCTAGCAACCCGAGCGCGGAGGTGCGGCTGGCGGTCGCCTTTGCCGTGGCCACGATCAGCCCCCAGCCTCTAGTGCCTGAGGCGCGAACCGCGTTGATCCGCCTCTCCCGCGACACCGACCCCGAAGTGCGAGACTGGGCCACGTTCGGGCTGGGCACACTCTCGGATGCCGACGGCCCGGACATTCGAGCCGCGCTGTTGGAGCGGGCCGAGGACATTCATCACGAGGCGCGGGCCGAGGCTCTGTTCGGGCTGGCGGTCCGGCGCGATCCACGAGCCGTTCCGCATCTGATCCGGGCCCTGCGCTCGCCGCTCGTCGCCGGTCTGGAAGTCGACGCCGCCGCCGCCGCGGCCGATCCGCGTCTGCTGCCCGCGTTGTGGGCGTTGCAGCAGGCCGGCGTCGCCGACGAGGTCCGCGTCCGGCGGGCCATCGATCGCTGCTCCGGAGCCGTCCGGCCGGCCCTGCCCTCCTGACTGCACGACGGCGGGCCGGCTCCCTCAGCCGACGAGATCGACGAGTGAGCCTTCTCGGACCAGCCTGACGGCCGACTCGATATCGCTGCCCTGCAGTCGATCGTGGCCGAGGTGCGGAACCACCGACCGAATGCGTCGGTGGGCTTCGTCGACTCCTGCGCCCGGCCTGACCTTCGCGCCCTCGGCGGCGACCAGCTCGAGTCTGAAGTCGAGCGCCTGGGCACCGACCAGGAGCTCCAGGGCGATGATCCGCTGGACGTTGGCGACAACCAACATTGCATGACGGGCCGCGATCGATCCCATGGACACATGGTCTTCTTGATTGGCCGACGTCGGGATCGAATCGGCGCTGGCAGGGTGGGCCAAGACCTTGTTCTCCGACGCGAGCGCGGCGGCGGTGTACTGGAGGAGCATCATACCCGACTCGAGCCCGCTGCCAGATGAGAGGAACGGCGGCAGCCCGCCGTTCAACCGCGCATCGACCATGAGCGCAGTCCGCCTCTCGGAGATCGCGCCCAGCTCGGACAGAGCCAGCTTGGCGAAGTCCAGGGCAATGGCCACGGGCTCGCCGTGGAAGTTGCCGCCGCTGATCACGAGGCCGCCGCCCGTGGCCGCGGCCCTGGCGTCGGCCACACCGCCCTGCGGGAAGACGAGCGGGTTGTCCGTGGCGGAGTTCAGCTCTATGTCGAGCACGCCCCAGAGATAGTCGAGCGCGTCGCGGACAGCGCCGTGGACCTGCGGCACGCAACGGAGCGAATACGGGTCCTGGACCTTGTGGGTCGAGGCGTGGTGGCTGGTCATGAGCGTGGAGTCACGCAGCAGCCAGCGCAGCTCCGCGGCGACGGCTATCTGGCCGGGGTGCGGCCGGGCCAGCTGGTACGCGGCGGCATACGCCACGTCTGTCCCCAGCAGGGCCTCGCAGCTCATCGCGGCCGCCACGCTGGCGGCGCGCATGAGGCGGTGGGCATCCGCGGCAACGAGAGCACCGATGCCGCTCATCATCTGCGTGCCGTTGAGCAGTGCCAGGCCCTCCTTGGCCTGCAACTCCAGCGGTTCGAGGCCCGCGGCGGCCAGTGCCTCGGAAGCGGCGATGACCCGCCCGCCAACCTCCACGTGCCCCCGACCCGTGAGTGGCAGCGCGAGATGCGCCAGCGGAGCCAGGTCTCCGGACGCGCCAACGGACCCTTGCGACGGCACGATGGGGTGGATGTTGAGGCGCAGGAGATCGCAGAGGCGGTCGATCACGACCGGCCGGCAACCGGAGTGGCCAAGGGCCAGGGTGTTGGCCCGCAGCAGCAGCATGGCCCGAACCACGTCCCGTGGCAGCGGCTCGCCCACGCCGACGGCGTGCGATACGAGCAGGTTCTCCTGGAGCCGGGCCGAGTCGGCCGCGTCGATGAAGGTGGTAGCCAGATCGCCGAAACCGGTCGTTACGCCGTAGACGATCTCGCCGGCCTCGACGAGCCGCTCTATGACGTCTCGGGCCTCGATGACGCGCGCCCGCGCCTCGTCCCCCAACGAGACCCGACGCCCACCGCGCGCCACCGCCTCCACGTCCGCAATCGTCAGGTCGGCGCCCGTCAGCACGAGTTCCGCTTCAGCTGGCAGCGTTTGCCGCAGCCAATGCGACTCGGGCAGATGACGGTGCGGACCGAGGTCGGGGGACCTGGGCGTGTCGCTCACGTCGGTGAGCATATCCCGCATCGCCGCGAAGGGCTGACGAGTGGCTGGCGCGCGGCGCTTGGCCGCCCCCGCCCTGGCTCCGCGCCGACGGTCGACGGCGCGGGTTACGGGACCGGGCAGCCGGCCACGTTCGCGACGCCGCCTTGGTGGCTCGGGTATCCTGCGCACGACCTGCTGCCGCCGCGCGCAGCGTCCGGTCGCTCCATATACGAGGCCTTCGTGCTCAGCTTCATCGACATCGCCGTCATCCCGTTTCTCCACGACCTGTACGCCGCCGTCGGCTACCTGGGCGTCTTCTTGGCCATGGTCGTGGAGTCGACCCTGCTGCCACTTCCCTCCGAGCTGATCCTGCCCTTCGCCGGGTTTCTGGTCAGCGACCACAGCATCGAGCCGCTGACGCACAGTCAGTGGAACTTCTGGATCGTGGTCGTTGTCGGGGTTGTCGCAAACACCACCGGGTCGCTGTGCGGCTACGCCCTGGGAGCCAGGCTCGGCCGGCCGTTCCTCGATCGCTGGGGCAGGTTCCTCCTCATTCGCCCGCATGAGGTCGATCAGGCGGAGCAGTTCTTCGCCCGCTGGGGGTCGCCGACGGCCTTCTTCAGCCGCCTTTTGCCAGGCATTCGATCGGTCATCAGCTTTATCGCCGGCGTGTCGCACATGCCCATCGGGCGCTTCGCCGTGTATTCGACGCTCGGCGCCATTCCGTGGACGATCGCCCTGGTCTACGCTGGAACTGTGCTGGGGGACAACTGGACCCAGATCCGCGACGCCCTGAGGCCGTTCGACACGCTAATCCTCGTCGCGTGCGTGGCCGCAGTCGTCGTCTTCGTGGCGTGGCGCCTCATCCACCGGGGCCCGGATCGCGGCCCTGCCGAGGCATAGGCTCGGCCCGGCCGACCACGCTTCGGTCTGGTTTCCGTTCGGATCCGATAACCCTCCGTGCGCGGTCGGGCCATCTGGTGGCAGACTTAGGTCGCGGCCAGGGGGCGTTCCGGTGGTCGCCGGTGGAATTGGGGAACGCTCATGCGCAGTAGACCAACTCGCGTCCAGTTGCAGGCGCTGAGCAGCGACCATACGAACCGACGAGGCTCGAGCCTCGCTTCTGGGCGCGCGTGACCTCGCCTCGAGACCGCTTGAAGCCCGTTCGCGGAGCGGAGCCCGGTTCGCAATCGCGGCTGATGGCACACCCCGATCCGAAGGTGGCCCAGTCCGGTCGACGCATGGCCCACCCGGTCCGTCACGGCCCGATCTGGTTGCTGCGCCGCGCTCTCGCGGCCGCTCGGCCGAGTCCCAACGGCTCGGGCTCGGGCTCCGGCTCCGGCTCGGGCTCCGGCTCCGGCTCGGGCTCGGGCTCGGGCTCCGGCAGTGTCGCGTCGCGCTTCGTCTCGCGGTTCGTGCCCAAAGACCAACGGCGCCGCGAGCTGGCGGCCGTGCTCGCTCTGCTGGTCACCGCGGCGGCGATCTCGGCAAGCCTGCCCGGCGGCTGGGCCGACCAGGCGTCGGCCCGCTCTTCGCCGGCGCCGGCAGCTAATCTCACATCGATGGATCCCCCGGCCACTGCCGGCAGTTCGCCTTCACCGGCGGACACGTCGTCGCCCGACCCGACCCTGCCATCGCCATCGCCGTCGCCCTCCGTCTCCACCAGCCCTTCGCCCTCGCCGACGCAGAAGCTGACCCCGGCGCCGGCGAAACCGCCGCCCCCCAAGGTCTACACCTTCGTGGCCCTGGGCGACTCGCTCACCTCCGGGTACGGCGACGCCGGACCGTCCTGGCCGAGCCGCCTCGACGCCGAGGACGCCAATCTCCGACTGGTCAACAACGCCGGCGTGCCGGGCGACACCACGGCTCAGATGCTGGCCCGGGTCAACAGCGACGTCTTCGCCTACAAACCCGAGGTCCTGTTCATCATGGGTGGCACCAACGATCTGGGCCACAACATCAGCCAGGCGACCACGATCGCGAACCTTAGAGCGATCATCGTCGCGGCCAACGCCAAGGGGATACGGATCACCCTCATCACGATCCCACCGAACGCCTCCGCCGGCATGGTCAACGAGATCGACTCACTCAACGCGGCGATCGTTCACCTCGGCAACGCCTACCGGCTCGTCGTGATCGATATCCACACCCCGCTTTCGCAGTCGACTGGTGTGTACTGGCCGAAGTACACGAGCGACGGCCTGCATTTCAGCGCGCTCGGGGCGCAGGCCGTGGCCAACACGATCTACGCGCGAATTCACCCATACGGGTTCTGAGCCGGACCACGGGCCTCCGTCTCAGATTTCGTCGGGTACCTCCACGGCAGGTTCCAAGCCCGCACCGATGTCGATCACGGCGGCAGCCACGCCGGGCGGAACATCCGGATCGTGAGATTGGCCACGGAGCGCCGCCGGAAGCACCGCGGCAGAGATCATGACGATGCCGAGGAGCCCCAGGCCCACCGAGACCGCGTACAAGCCGCGAATGGTGATGATCCCGGCCACCTGCCCGCCCACGCCGGACCCGATGATGCTGGCGAGGACGGTGACTGCGCTCAGAAGGCCCTGTGCGGTCGCGGCGGTCCCCCTGGGCGCCTGCCTGGACACGAAGGTCACGCCCCCAACGAGCAACAGCGCGAAACCCGCCCCCTGCAGGATCGAACACGCCAGCAGGATCGATGGTTCCGTGAAGACGACATTCGCGATTTGCCTGGCGACGGCGATCCCGACCCCCAGCAGGATCAGCCGTTCCACACCGACCCGTCTGGCCAGGATCGGGTACGCGACCATCACCGGAACTTCGAGGAGGGCGGCGATCGACCAGGCCCAGCCCACCTGCTCCGCTGGGGCGCCGAGCGACTTCAGGTAGATCGAGAAGAAGCCCGTCTGCGAGTAGATGGCAGTCCAACAGACGAGTGAACCGAGCATGAAGATGGCGATGGGTCGGTGGCTCAGGACCCGCCCCGGAGCACGGAGCATGCTCGGGGCTCGCAGGACGTTCGACCGACCCGGCACGGAGTTCGCGATCAGGCTGCCCACGAGCATGGCCGGGATGATGATCAGGAAGATGACGCCGTAGCCCTGAGCATTGGCGAGCAGGCCGATGAGAGGGGCGAAGACGATGAACGCGGCCGACCCGCAGGCCCTCACCAGGCTGTACCTGGTCCGGTCCGACCCGGTCAGCTCGAGCACGCGGACGTCGATCATCGGGAACAGCCCGCTCATTCCGATTGCGAACAGGGCGGCGAACACCGGCAACAGCGGGGTCGCGCCGGTCCAGAACAGGCCGTAGCAGCCGACCGCGGCCAGACCACCGGCCAGCGGCAGCAGCACGAGCGAGCGCGGGAATCGATCGTGGACGACTCCCCAGGCCGGCCCGCTGACCAGGGCCGTGGCGCCGGTAAAGGCCACCAGGGCACCGATCCAAGCCAAGGGGATGCCGACGCTCTGGTAGTAGAGCGTTATGTATGGGGCGTTGGCGGCGATGCCGACGAAGAGGACGACGTAGGCGATTGAGGCGCGACGCAACGATTGGCTCCTGGCGACTGGACGCTCGACCGGCTTAGCCCCAGGGGGCCTCGCCCGGGCCGCGCAGGTGGCTGACGTCGTTCAACAGAACGAGTTGCGCCCCGTCGGGCCCGTCGTCGATCTCGTACCTAAGGACAGTGAGATTGGCCTGGTCCTGGATGAATCGGCGGCGGTAGTCACGAACCGGGATCCCGAGCGCAGCGCAGAGCAGGATGCGATTGAACGTGCCGTGGGCAACCACGAGAACGCGCTTCTGGCCCTCGGCCGCGGCCTGGGACTCCGAGACGCTCCCGCGCGAGCCGCCCGGGTCGGGCGAGCGACCGCGAGTCCTCGCGCCGCCGGGCATCTCGGCCGCGACGATATCCCGTAGAAACCCGTGTGCTCGGGCCGCCACTTCGTCGCCCGACTCGCCGCCCGGTGAGTGGGTCGTGGCCGGGTCGTTCTCCCAGCGCGCCCGCAGCTCGGAGTCACGGTCGTCGATCTCAGCATAGGTCAGGCTCTCCCACCGCCCGTAGTCGAGCTCGCGCAGCCGATCGTCGACTTCGACCGGTCGCCCGGTGGCAACCGTCTGAGCGGTCTCGAGCGCCCGAAGCATCGGGCTGGCGACGATCCGGTCGATCCGCACGCCGGCGAGCCGGTGCGCCAGGGCCTGAGCCTGGGCGCGCCCCTCGGACGTCAGTGGCAGGTCGAGCTGGCCGCCGAGCATGACGTCGCCGGCCGATGTCATGCCGTGGCGAGTCAGCAGCATCGTAAGCATGCGCAGAGTCTAGGGTTTGAGCCAGGGGCGCGCCCAGGCTCAGGCCGTGGCGGGTCAGCAGCAGCGTGAGCATGCGGCGGTCGCCCTCCGGGAGCTAGAACAAGCCGACGATGTTGCCATCGGCGTCGATGTCGATCAACTCGCCGGCGGGGTGCGACGGCAGGCCCGGCATGGTGCGCATCTCGCCGAGGAGCGGGGTGACGAATCCGGCGCCGGCCGAGAGGCGGACCTCGCGGATGGGGACGCGGAAGCCGGTCGGCCGACCCTTGAGACCCGGATCGTGACTGAGCGAAAGGTGAGTCTTGGCCATGCAGACGGGCAGACTGCCGAAGCCCAGGTCCTCATAGAGCTTGAGTGCTTTGGTGGCCGCGGGCAGCTCGTCGACGCCGCGAGCGCCGTAGATTCGGACTGCGACCGTCTCGATCTTCTCGCGCAGGGGCAGGTCGTCGGGGTACAGCAGCCGGAAGTCCGGGGCGCCCTCCTCCGCCGCCGACCAGACGGCACGGGCCAGGTCCTCCGCGCCCGCTCCACCGTCGGCGAAGTGGCGGCTCACCACCACGTCTCGCGCCCCGGCGGCCAGCGCCACCTCGCGAATCGCGGCCACCTCCGCGTCCGTGTCGCCCGGGTAGTGGTTGATCGCTACAACTACCGGCACGTTGAAGACGCGGACGTTCTCGATCTGAGCGGCCAGGTTGGCCGAGCCCTTGCGCACCGCGTCGACGTTCTCCTGCCCCAGCGCGGGGTCGAGCGGCTTGCCGGCCACGATCCGACCGACGCCGCCGTGCATCTTGAGGGCCCGGACTGTGGCAACCATCACGGCTGCGTCGGGGCGCAGCCCGCTCTGGCGGCACTTGATGTCGAAGAACTTCTCGGCTCCCATGTCGGCCCCGAAACCGGCTTCAGTACAGGCGATCTCGCACGTGGCCAGCGCCAGCCGGTCGGCCAGGATGCTGTTGTTGCCGTGGGCGATGTTGGCGAACGGCCCGCAATGCACGAAGGCGGGGCCGCCCTCGAGCGTCTGGAGCAGGTTCGGCTTGATCGCGTCGCGCAGCAGGACGGTCATCGCGCCGGCGCACTTGAGGTCTTCCGCGGTGATGCGGCGTCCGTCGAAGGTCGTGGCCACGATCATCCGGCCCAATCGCTGGCGCAGGTCCTGGAGGTTCGATGCGAGCGCCAGGACCGCCATGACTTCGCTGGCGACGGTGATCTGCCACTCGGTCTCGCGCGGGTAACCGTTCTCGCGGCCGCCGAGACCGATGATCGCCTTGCGGACGGCCCGGTCGGAGATGTCGACAACCCTGGGCCAGACGACGCCGAGCGGATCGATGCCGAGCGGGTTGTTGTGCATGAGCGAGTTGTCCACGAACGCTGCGAGCAGGTTGTGGGCCGCGCCGACGGCGTGGTTGTCGCCGGTGAGATGGAGGTTGAAGTCCTCCATCGGGATCACCTGGCTGTAGCCGCCGCCCGCGGCGCCGCCCTTGATCCCGAACACCGGACCGAGCGACGGCTGGCGGATGCAGACCGCCGCGCGATGCCCGATCCGGTTGAGCCCCTGGACGAGGCCGATGTTGGTGGTCGTCTTGCCCTCGCCCAGCGGCGTCGGCGTGATTGCCGTGACGACGACGTACTTGCCGCGCCGACCCTCGGCTGCCGCCTTTGCCTCGAGACGCTCGATGCCTGCCAGGCAGATCTTGGCCTTGTACGGCCCGTACTGTTCCACCTCGTCGTCATGGAGCCCAAGTTCGCGGGCGAGTTCCATGATCGGCCGCGGGGTGACGGACCGCGCGATCTCCAGGCTGTTGGGCATGGGCGCAGCGGCACTCACGGCATCACGCCGGTCGCGGTCGGTCGAGCGCCCTGCTCCGCCTGGTCCGTGGCGGCTCGGAGCAAGTGCGTCAGCAGCAGCGCGTTGGTCAGGGGCCCCACCCCACCCGGCACCGGAGTGATCGCTGAGACGACGCCCTTCGCCGATTCGAAGTCCACGTCGCCGACGAGCTTCTCACCGCCCTGGCCATCGGGGACGACGTTGATGCCCACGTCCACGACGACCACCCCCGGCGAGAGCATTTCGCCCGTGACCAGGCCCGGCTTTCCGGCGGCCACGATCAGGATCTCGGCGTCGCGGGTGTGGTGGCCCAGGTCGCGCGTCCTGGAGTGGAGCACGGTCACCGTGCCGTGCTCGCGAATGAGCAGCAGCGCGGCCGGCCTGCCGACCACGTTCGAGCGCCCGATCACGACCACGCGCTTGCCGGCAATCTCGATGCCCGACCGCTTGAGGATCTCGACCGAGGCCTGGGCCGTCGCCGGCAGAAAGCCGTCGTAGCCTAGCGAGAGCAGGCCGGCGTTGCGGGGGTGGATGCCGTCGATGTCCTTGGCTGGATCGATCGAGTCGATGACCGTCCGCAGGGGGATGTGGGCCGGCAGGGGCATCTGGACGATGATCCCGGCGACCGCCGCATCGGCATTGAGCGCCTCGATCTCTGTGCAAAGAGCCTCGGGCGTTACCTCGGAGCCGATCTCGACAAGCCGCCCGTCGACTCCGACCTTCTGGCAGCTCCGCAGGATCTGCTGCAAGTAGACCGCCGACGGAGCATCCGCTCCGACCAGCACCACAGCGAGCGTCGGCGAGTGGCCCCAGCGCTCCTTGAACCTGGCGAAGTCCTCGGTCAGCCCCGCGCGTATCTCCGCCGCGATCGGGCTGCCGGTGAGCAAGCGGGGCCCGGGCGCCGCCGCGCCTCCGTCTCGTGCGTCGGTCACGCTGGCTCCGGCTCCGGTTCCGGTTCCGGTTCCGGTTCCTGCAACTGCCCGGACAGGACGATCTCGCGGGTCCGGGCCGCAACCGCCGCGATCTCGTGGAGCATGGAGTCCACGTTCCAGCGCATCGTCTCCGCGTACTGCTCGTCGCCCGTGGAGGGCAGGTTGATCAGCACGTTCTCGGCCGCGCCCCGCGCAGCGGCCTCCGCGAGCAGCGCGGCCACGAGCACATCACTTGCGGCGTTCACGTTGCTACGCCCGGCCAGAGCCTCAGCCGCGACTGCTAATCGCCCGCAGGCCTTGGCGCACTCCCAGGGCGCCTCCGAAGCCACGCGCGCCGCCGCACGAATAGCCGTCCGCCGTGCCTCCTGCTGCTCCTCGGGCTCGCGCGGCAGCTTAAGGGCCGCCGCATAGCCAGCGTAGGCCTCGGCGTCGCGATCCGCCAGGCGCAGGAACTCCGCAGCGAGTTCGTGCCCAACCGCCTCGCACCTGGCGAGAGTCGGCTCGTAGGCCGCGTACTTGGGCTTGCCTGTCGATAGGGCGGCGACCATCGAGATGAGCGACGCCCCAAGCGCTGCCGCTATCGCCGAGGCCGATCCGCCTCCGGGAACGGGTTCGGCCGAGGACAGACGCTCGACGAATTGGCCGACAGTCATTTCCGAGAACGAGTCATTCGCGCGCGGATCGTTCATGGTTGGAATTGTAGGGAGTCCGAGCCGCCCGGCGTCGATCGGTTGTTCTGCCTAGCAGCCGGGCGCCGGCTAGACCCGCAAGAAGCGGCCGCGGGATCGGCTGCCCGGTCGGATCGCCACGGAATCCGATCGCCGGTCCGACGAGCGCAGTCCTAGGCGGAGCCGAGCACCGGAGCGAGCGGACTTGAAGGTCCGTGAGCGAGGAGCAGAGGCTCCAACGACGGAATGCGCCGTCCGACCGGCGATCTAGGAGAGGCCGACCTCGTCGTCCACGCCATTGACGGTCCAGCGGCGCGATCGATGCTGGAAACACAGTGCCAACGTGGCGCCCGGCGTCTCGACTTCGAAGATCGTGCGTGGTCCGACTTCAATCCGGTACGCCGAATCCTCACGTCGAACCGCCGTAAGTTTGGTCACGGGTAGCCGGATCTCACCCCAGGTGATCTCACGCGGCGTGCCATCGAACCAGTCGGCTCGAACGCGCACATCTACAGGCTCCATGCGGACGATGGCCATGGCGGGCGCTCCTCTTCGCTATGGCTTGGCCGTCGTTCGCTCGGGCACTGAGCGGATGAACGGACGTTCTATTACTTGCTGGCAGGTTATTCGAACGGACGTTCTATGTCAAGAGATATTCGTTCGAACGCCGCTCGTGCCACGAGATTGGTGGGCTCCCGTGACAGCTAGCGTGTCACGGTTGAGAGACCGGCCCAAGGCGAGGTAGCCCAGTCCAAAGCCGAAGCCCGGAAGCCGGGCCGTCAGTGAATAGCTATCCTCGGCGTCATGAATGAGTCGCAGCGCCTCGGCAGTGTCGGTCGACCGGTCGCCGACGCCGAATGGGCGGCCATCTCCGCCCGGCGATCGGTTCCGACGTTTCTGTTCGTGGTGACGAGCACCGGCATCATCTGCACGCCCGGATGCCCCGCCAGATCCCCGGGTCGCGAGCGGGTTCGGGTCGTATCCGGGCTCGAGGAGGCTCTCGCAGTCGGTGCCCGACCGTGCCTTCGCTGCCACCCGGACCGGCTCTTCGGTGCGTGGAGCCAGGCCGCGGTCGATCCGGTCGCGACGGCGATCGCCCGAATAGCGCAGACCCTTGCTGCCGGCGACGATGCGCCGACCGACCGCGAGCTGGCCGGCGAGCTGCGCCTGCCGGAGCGCAGGCTCCGCGAGATGTTCCGCGCATCGCTTGGCGTCACGCCGCGGGCGTGGCTGGCGGCCAGGCGGGCGGAGCTGCTGCGGTCGCGGCTCGCGAACGGCCGGGACGTGACCGGAGCGCTCTACGATGCTGGCTACGGTTCGGCGAGCGCCGCCTACGAGGCCGCCAACGGCGAATTGGGCATGGCCCCGGGGCGGTATCGGAACGGCGCCGCCGGCGAGTCCATCCGCTGGACCATCGCCCCGATCCCGGACGGAGTGGCCCTGGTCGCGGCCACGGACCGCGGCCTGTGCGCCGTCCGGCTTGGCCGTGATACCTCCGCCCTGGCGTCCGAGTTGCGGACCGAGTTCCCGAACGCGACCGTCTCCCGCGACGATGCCTCTCTCGCCGAATTGGCCTCGATCGTGTCCGACCTGGCGGTCGGTCGGCGGCGGCCCGAGGCAGACACGCTGCCGCTCGACGTCCACGCCACCGCATTCAGGCGGCGCGTATGGGAGGCGCTGCGACGGATCCCCGCTGGCGAGACTCGCTCGTATGGCCAGATTGCCGCCGCTATCGGTGCGCCTCGCGCCGCCCGGGCCGTTGGCTCAGCCTGCGCCGCAAACCCGGTCGCGGTCGTCGTCCCCTGCCACCGCGTCGTGGGCTCGGACGGGTCGATGGGCGGTTACGCCTACGGCCTGGCTCGCAAGCGCCAGCTCCTCGACGCCGAGGCGGCCGCGGAGGAAGTAGCCGAGCGCGACCTCGATCGCGTGGCTGCGGTGCGGTAAGCCGATTCGTCAAACTGGGTCGTCCCCGCCCGGGAGGCCCGGCGCCCGCCACTTTCCACGCAATACCGATGACGGTGGTACTAGGTTGAACCCGGGGACGGGCGTCGGCTCCGGAGCGGCCGCCCCGAAGCGACACTGGCCGGATTTCACGCTCCTACGGGTCGATTCGATGCCCTGTTGAGCGCGAATCCGGTCGATCGGGACCGAAACGGAGCCATCGCAGCCGCTCTCACCGGTGGCGACGTCGACACCTTTCACTCTGTACCGCCCCCACTGGTGTTGCGTGGAAACTGCTCCCCGATGAGCGGCGCGGCGCGGCGGGGCGCGGCGCGTGGCGGCGCGGCGGGGCGCGGCGCGTGGCGGCGCGTGGCGGCGGGGACCTACTCCACCTCGTCCTCTATCTTCGGCACCCCGACGCGGCCCTCCACGGCCGACGCGGGGTCGCGCTCGAAGGGGGCGGGCAGGCCCCGATGAAGCAGGCTGGCGCGGGTGACGGCGCGATCGCCGAAGCGACGCCGGACCGCGTCCGTGGCGTCCACGACCCGCCGCTGCTTGGCGTCCACGACCTCGAACATGCTGATCTGCTCCGGGGCCCCGAGCTGGGTCGCGGCAACGCCCAGCAGTCGAATCTTCTTGCCGCGCACCTCCGGCCGGGTCAGCTCCAGTGCCGCCCGCCAGATCGTGTCGGTCAGGTCGCTCGGCTCCGGCAGCGACTTCTGGCGCGTGATCGTCCGAAACTGCGAGTCGCGGATCTTGACGGCGACGGTGCCGGCTCGAATCCCGGCCGACCGCAGTCGGGCCGACACGCCCTCGGTCAGGGCCAGCAGCGTCCGTTCGATCTCGGCCGGATCCGTGACGTCCACCGCGAATGTCGTCTCGTGGCTGACCGACTTGGCCGCTTCGCCACCGCCGATCACCGGATCCGCATCGATTCCCAGCGCCCGGTCGTGAAGCGTGCCGCCGTGGTCGCCCAGGGCGCGCGCGAGCGTCTCGACCGGCAGCGCCGCCAGCTCGCCGATGGTTCGAACGCCCAGACCATGCAGTCGATCGGCCGTCTTGGGCCCGATCCCCCACAGCCGCCTGATCTCCAGTGGCGCGAGGAAGGCGGCCTCCTCGCCGGGCTGGACAACGACCAGGCCGTCGGGCTTGCGCAGGTCCGAACCCACCTTCGCAATCAGCTTGTTGGTGGCGACGCCGACCGAAACGGTCAGCCCGGTCGTCGCGACGACGTCCGCCTTGATCCGGCGGGCGATCTCCGGCGCGGGCCCGAACAGAGCCTCCGAGCCGGCGACGTCGAGGAAGGCCTCGTCGATCGAGACCTGCTCGACGATAGGCGTGAACCGGCGCAGGACTGTCATGACCTCACGGCTGACGCGCTGGTACTTGGCGCCGTCGACCGGCACGAAGATGCCGTTCGGGCAGAGCGAGAGCGCGGTTCGCACCGGCATGGCCGAATGGACGCCGAACTTGCGCGCCTCGTAGCTGCAGGTGCTGACCACGCCGCGCGACCCCGGGTCGCCACCGACGATGACGGGCTTGCCTCGCAGCTCGGGCCGGTCGCGTTGCTCCACCGCCGCGAAGAACGCGTCGAGATCGCAGTGGATGATGTGGAGACGGCCGAAAATCATGCGTGAATGATGGCGCGGCCGGGAGCCCCTGGCCAGAGACACCGCGCCGCGCCGCCGCCGCCGCTAGTAGGGTCGGCGCCGCTCCGAAGGACGGGAAAACCCGCCAAGAACCCCGGCTGGGTATGAGTCCCTTAAGCTTTGCGAATGAAGTTCGCCATCGACCTCCCCAACTTTGGACCATACGCCGACCCACACCTCACGGCCGAGATTGCCCACGAGGCAGAGGATTCGGGCTGGGATGCCGTGTGGCTGTGGGACCATGTCTGGCGGGACGAGGGGGTGCCA
The DNA here is from genome assembly GCA_003171255.1 of Chloroflexota bacterium. Lineage (GTDB taxonomy): Bacteria > Chloroflexota > Limnocylindria > Limnocylindrales > CSP1-4 > Fen-1039. The sequence goes on along the minus strand of PMYK01000045.1, from coordinate 31,743 downwards.
TACGGCGACCCGTGGATCCTGCTCGCGGCCATGGCCCTGGCAACGAAACGCGTCCGCATAGGCCCGATGGTCACGCCCCTGCCGCGCCGCCGGCCGTGGACCGTGGCCCGCGAAGCCGTGACGCTCGACCACCTCTCCGGCGGGCGGTTCACGCTGGGGATTGGCCTCGGGGCCCCGGCCAAGGAGTTCACCGCCTTCGCCGAAGAAGACGACGCCAAGATCCGCGCCGCGAAGCTTGACGAAGGCCTCGAAATCATCGCCCGGTGCTGGAGCGGCGAGCGGTTCAGCTTCAGTGGCGAGTACTACAGGCTCGAGGATGTGCAGTTCCTGCCGCGCCCACTGCAGCCGCGCATACCGATCTGGGCGGCCGCGACGTGGCCGGTCCGTGCCCCCTTCCGGCGCGCGGCCCGACTCGACGGAACGTGGCCGTTGCGCCGCAACCCGGACGGCACGAGCGCGCCACTGACTCCCGACGATGTTCGCGGAATCCGCGAGCTGGTCGGCGAGCTGCGCACGTCCGCGGAACCGTTCGACATTCTCGTCGCGGGCGTGACCCCGTCCGACGATCCCGTTCACGCGGCCGAGATCACGCGCGAGTTCGCCGATGCCGGGGCCACGTGGTGGACCGAGCGAATAAACTCGGCCCGCGGCGACTTCGATCGGCAGCGCGAACGCGTCCGCAAGGGGCCGCCTGGCGCGTAGCTCCCGAGCCCGCTCCTTAGCCCTTAGGCTCGACGACGATCGTCACTTCGGGCGTCATTCCGGCAAAGACCTTCACGGCGACCTTGTAGGTGCCGAGGGTCTTGAGCGGTTCCGGCAGCTCGATCTTGTGGCGGTCGACGGTGATGCCGCGGCGTCCGAGAGCTTCGGCGATCTCCTTGGCCGTGATGGAGCCGTAGAGCTTGCCGCCCTCGCCCACCTTCACGCCCATGGTCAGAGTCGTGCTGCCGATACGCGTGGCCGCAATCTCGGCGTCCTCACGCTCACGCTTGCGCTTCTCTTCGCGGCTNNTCATCTCGCCGCTCTTGCCGAGCTTGTCGACGTCGGCGGTCAGGATGACCTTCACGCGAAAGTTTCCTCCTTGCTGATCCACGATCGAACTCGCGGTCCGACCCTGGTTTGGTTGACGAGCCGGCCCGCTGCGTCGAACGCCTCCGGCAACCGGCGAATGAGCTTCCGCACCGGGGCGGGAGTAAGGCGGCGCACCTGGTTCATGTCGCGCCGGAAAGAATCGCGATCGATCTCGAGCTCCTGGATCTTCTCCTCGAGGATCTCCTCCGGCACCCCGTCGAAGAAGATCTCGACCGCCAGGACCAGCACGGCCAGGTCGTCGATCCCGCCCAGGATGGAGATGTCGTCGGGGATGAGGTCGCGACCGATGAGAACGTAGCCCGCCGCGCCCGCAAGAATCGCCTTGTGGCTGCTCGGGACACGGGCGTCCAGAGCAAGCGCCCAGATGAGGCGCGAGTACGTCGGCACGCGGCTGGCCAGAGGCAAGAAAGCAAGCCAGCGAAGTGAGCGCAAGAGACTTCCCTTGCGACGCCGCCGACCCTTCGTGACCGTCATGCTCGTGCTCGCCATCCTCAACTCGGCCGTGATCGGCCCCTTCGCCGGGCAGTCGAATGCGATCCACCGCTCCGGGAGTGGTTGAGTCTATCAGGCAGAGTCGCGAACTACGAGGCTTCGCCCCTCGATAGCCGGGATTGCCGGTCCGCGGATAGGGCGGCTTGGTGAAGGCCACGGCCATCAGACACACCAGGATGAGGACCGGAGCCGAACCGTCAGGGCTGCCGCCCGAGCCGTCGGTGCTGGTCGGCGGCGGGACCATTGTTGGTGACGAACGACAACCAACCGCGGGCGCGAAAGGGGTAGGATCAATACATCCGCGAGTGCTTGCCAGATTGTTGATGGGGTAGATGAGCGGGCGGAAGGCCAGCCACTCCGGGGGGCAAGAAGCAGCCGGCGATCTCTTCGACTTGGGTCGCCGTCTTGATGTGCCCGCGCCCGAGTCGGCGCCGACATTGCGCCGCGACCCGCTCGCGTGGGCCATTGCGCTGGTCGGCATCGTCTTCGCCTGCTGGTCGCTGGTGTGGGTGTCGGGACTTGGCGATACCGCCCTGAGCAACCGCTTCGTCGGGGGCGCGGCGCTACCGTGTGGCGTGATCGTGGTACTCGTGGCGCTGCGCATAAGGCGCACAGGACGCCTCGATCCCAGAACGCGACGGGCGTGGTCGATCATCGCCGCGGCGTTCGCCGCCTACGGCTGCGGTGCCCTGCTCCACCTCCTCGCGGGGCAAACTCAGGTTCTGAGCGCCCTGGCGCCGGTCAGCCTGGCGTTGGAGATCGCCGCCTATCCGCTCGCGGCGATCGCGCTGGCGCTCCTCCCAAAGCCCGCCAGAACGAGGTTCGACCTCGCGCTGTTCAGCCTGGACGTGGCCATCGTGGCCTCGAGCGCGGCGGTGCTGACCTGGCACTTCTTCATCTTCCCGACCGCCCGAGACGCCGGCCAGGGCCTCGTCGCGGCGTTTGGAGCGGCGATGTTCCCAGTCGCCGACCTCAGCCTGGTCTTCGCCATCGGCGCGTTCGTGGTCCGAGGCCTGCGAGAGAGCAGCCGGGCTGCGCTGACCGTGGCAGGCGTCGCCCTCCTCTTCGTCTTCGTCGGCGACATGGTCTCGGGCATCGAAACGCTAAGGGGCACCTACACCCTGGGCGGGCTGTCCGGCTTCCTCTACTCCATCGCCTGGCTCGGGCTGGCCGTCGCCGCCTACTTGCAATGGCGAATCAAGGATCACGACCGACCTATGCAGGGCCTCGCCGACTACGCCCGCTCTTTCCCATGGCTGCCCTACGTCGCCGTCGCCCTGGCCTTCATCGCACCGGCGATCCGCGACTGGAACGACGTCGACATGCTCCGCCAGCATGTCCCGGCGACGGGACTCCTCATCGCACTCGTAGTCGCGCGGCTGGGGGTGACTGCCCGCCACAACGCAAGCCTGGCAGCCGCGGAGCGCGAGCGCCTTGCCACAGCCGTCGATCAGGCGGCGGAGGCCGTGCTCACCACCGACCGACTCGGCCTCGTCACCTACGTCAACCCCGCGTTCACCCGGATCACCGGCTATTCCGCCGCCGAGGTCGTCGGAACGCGCGCCGATGTGCTGCATGAGGCCACCGATTCGGCGCGTCTGGCGGAGATGGCGGCCGCCAACGATCGAGGGGAGTCGTGGGAGGGCCGGGTCGTCCAGCGGCGAAGCGACGGCGCGACGGTGGAGCTCGACATGGCGATCGCTCCCTTGCGCGACAACTCCGGCGCCGTGGTCGGATCCGTGACGCTTGCTCGCGACATATCCCGGGAGAGGGCTCTCGAGACCCAACTCGCCCAGGCTCAGCGAATGGAGGCCGTGGGCCGGCTGGCCGGTGGCATCGCCCACGACTTCAACAACATCCTGACTGCCATCAGCGGCTTCGCCGAACTGGCCACGGCCGAGCTGTCGGGCCACGATCCGGTCGCTCAAGACATCGAGCAGATCCGCAAGGCCTCGGATCGCGCCGCGGGACTCACAAAGGCGCTGCTGGCCTTCAGTCGTCGACAGGTCATGCAACCTCGACTTACCGATCTCAATGAGGTGCTGGACGGATTGACGCCGATGCTCGGCCGGCTGATCGGCGAGGATGTCCAGCTCGTCGTCCGGCTCGACCCGATGCTCGGCCTGACCATGGCCGATCGAGCGCAACTCGAGCAGGTGGTTCTCAACATGGCAGCCAATGGGCGTGACGCGATGCCCTCAGGCGGAACGCTGACCATCGCCACGGCCAACGCCGATCTCGATGCCACACAGGCACGGGCCCAGGTCGGCGCGGCGACTGGACCGTATGTGACCCTGGCGATAATGGACACCGGCGTCGGCATGACATCGACGGTCATGGAGCACGCCTTCGAGCCCTTCTTCACGACCAAGGCCCGCGGCAAGGGCACCGGCCTCGGACTCTCGACCGTGATCGGGATCATCCAACAGAGCGGCGGCTTCGTCCGTGTCGAGAGCGAGCCCAACGCCGGAAGCGTGTTCACCGTTTACCTGCCGCGCTTCGACGGAGCCGCGCGGCCCGAAGAGACCGGCGCTTCCGCCAGCCTGCCGGTCGGCGGCAGCGAGACGATTCTCGTGGCTGAGGACGAGGATGCCGTCCGCATCTTCGTGGAGCGTATTCTGACCGGCGCCGGCTATCGGGTCATGGCCGCGACTCAGGGCTCCGAGGCCCTCACGCTGGCGGACACGATGCCGGATCTCGACCTGCTGATTACGGATGTGGTGATGCCGGGCATAAGCGGCGTCGAGCTGGCCGGTCATCTGGCCGCGACTCACCCAGGCCTGCCGGTCATCTACGCCTCGGGTTACTCGGAAGAAGCGATACTGCTCGGTCCGGTGGGCGAGGACCAGGTGCCGTATCTGCCCAAACCCTTCACCGGCGAGGCGCTTCTGACCCGAGTCCGAGAGGTGCTGGATCGCCCCACGGGGCGCAATGCGGGGCCGTCCTCCCGCCCAACAGGGCGAGACTGACCGAACTGACGGCTCCGCGATCCGCGCTGCGCACGGCGCTCCGGCTGGCTTGACACTCGAACGTCCGTTCTGTATGCTCGGCAGCAGGGAATGGAGGCGCCCGTGACCAAGCACGATGCCGAACGCAAACGCAAGATCCTCGACTACATCGCCGCGACGCTCCGGTCTCGCGGCTATCCACCGTCCGTTCGCGAGATCGCCGCTGCCGTGGACCTCGCCTCCACGTCGGCGGTTCATCACCATCTGCAGATGCTCGAGCGCGAGGGGTACCTGGAGCGCGGCGCGGCCCAGTCGCGCGCCCTCCGTCTCACACCCACCGCTGCGCTGCGGCTGGGGCTGTCGGGCGAGCTGATGCCGCAGTCCGTCGCCGCCGAGGCGCACGTCCTGCCTATCGTCGGTGAGATCGCCGCCGGCGGCCCCATCGAGGCCTATCAGGACGCATCGGAGAGCCTGGCAGTGCCAGATATCCTGGCTCCGTCGGGCGACGCTTACGTCCTGCGAGTCCGCGGCGATTCGATGATCAACGCCCACATCCAGGACGGCGACTTCGTCCTGATCCGGCCGCAGCAGACGGCCCGCGATGGGGACATCGTTGTTGCCCAGGTCGAGGAGAACTCGGTCACGCTCAAGCAGTTCTTCAAGGAAGCGGGGCGGATCCGCCTGCAGCCGGCCAACCCGGACTACCCGGCCATGTTCTACAACGACGTAAGAATTCAGGGGAAGCTCATAGGCGTAATCCGCCGCCTCGACTAGTCATCTCGCCGCCAGTCGGCCGCTGCCTTCGTTGTCGCCTCCGCTCCTTCGCTCACGGACCTTGAGTCCGCTCGCTCCGGTGCTCGGCTCCGCCTCGGTCTCGACCGCCGGCCGGCAAGATGGGTTCCGGGTCGCTCCGCTGCTCGGGCGGCGCCTCGGTTTCGGCTCGCCAGCCGGCAAGATGGACCGCGAGGCTGTTCGCTTGAGCCATCCACAAAGGCTGTCCACAGTTCGCCCACATGGGCCGCAAGTTTGGGGATAGGAACGCCGTCTCCCCGTCGGTTGGTTGACGCATCGGGTGCCAGACGAACCCACCATTAGCGACGTCAACGACAACCAGCCAGGCCGCGAGGGAACCGACCACCCGTGATCGACCGACTGCCGCCACAGAACCTGGACTCCGAGCAGGCCGTGCTCGGCTCGATCNNTTCTACCGTCAGGCCCACGGGCGCATCTTCGCGGCCATGCTCGAGCTCTTCGAGCACCGCGAGCCGATCGACGTCGTCACCGTCGCCGAGGCGCTCGAGCGCGACAACGATCTGGAGACGGTCGGCGGCGCGAGCTACCTCTCCACGCTCGGCAACGACACGCCCACCGCGGTCCACGTCGCCCAGTACGGCCGAATCGTCGAGCGCAAGGCCGTCCTGAGACGCCTGATCTCGGCCGCGGGCAAGATCGCCGCGATCGGCTACGAAGACGGTTCGGACATCCAAGAGGCAATCGATCGCTCGGAGGCCGAACTCTTCTCGGTCAGCCAGCATCGATCGAACGACGGCTTCAGCCCCCTCAAGACGCTCCTCCACGACGCCTACGATCGGCTCGACTATCTACATGCCCACCGCGGTGAGATCGTCGGCATCCCGTCGGGCTTCTCGGACCTGGATCAGCTGACCACCGGCTTCCAGCCAAGCGACCTCGTCATCGTGGCCGCCCGGCCAAGCGTCGGCAAGACGAGCCTGGCCCTCAACGTGGCCGAACATGCCGCCGTCCGCGAGGGCAAGACGGTCGGTGTCTTCAGCCTGGAGATGAGCAAGGAGCAGCTGGTTCTGCGTCTGCTGTCGAGCGTGGCCTCGATCGATTCGCAACGGCTCCGCTCGGGCTTCCTCGAAGAGCTCGACTTCGCCCGCATCGCGCCGGCTCTCCAGGCTCTGTCAGAGGCACCGATCTACATCGACGACACGCCCAACATCAGCACCATGGAGCTGCGGACCAAGGCACGCCGACTGCAGGCCGAGCGCGGCCTGGACCTGCTGATCGTCGACTACCTGCAACTCATGCAGGCCACCACGCAGAATCGGGATTCCAACCGCGTCCAGGAAGTGTCGGAGATCAGCCGCGGCCTCAAGGGGCTCGCCCGTGAGCTCAAGGTTCCGGTCATCGCCCTGTCCCAGCTGTCGCGCCAGCCGGAGATGCGCGAGTCGCGCGAGCCTCGCCTGTCGGACCTGCGCGAGTCCGGCGCAATCGAGCAGGACGCGGACCTGGTCCTATTCCTGTGGCGCGAGAAGGACAAGCCGGGCGACGAGGGCGATATCGACGGCGAGGTCGTCAACCTCGGCCTGGCCAAGCATCGCAACGGCCCCACCGGAGAGGTGAAGCTCTGGTTCAAGAAGAGCCAGACCCGCTTCATGAGCTACGCCGGCGAGCGCTACGCCGAAGCGGTCTGAGGCACGGGCGGCAACCGGTGGTTCTGGCCCTACACTCTTCCCACGGCGGCGGCACGGCCCGCCCGCAAAGGGAGGAGTTCGATGGGCGTGATCATCGTCCGGGAGATGGTCGGCACCAGCTCTCACTCGTGGAGCGACGCGGCTCGTCAGGCCGTCTCTCTGGCCAGCAAGACCGTCCGCAACATTCGCACGGTCGAAGTGGTCCAGTCGACCGCCCGCGTCGAGGGTGGCGAAATCGTCGAGTACCGGGTCCAGCTGAAGCTCGGCTTCGAATACGAGGAGTAGCCCGAGCTTGGCGGTGAGGCCAGGCTGGTGCCGAGTAGACGCGCCACGAACCGGCAGATAAGCGGCGGTTGATCGCGGGCGGCCAGGATCCGCGATATGCACGCGTCCGCCGCCAATCCGATTGACACTCATCGGGGCGACTTCCTATCCTTCGCGCCGCCGCTCGGGGAGCAGCGGTCGGGAATGGAGGAGGTTCGGGTGTCCGTCGAGCGCGCGATCGACGACCGTATGGCCGAGGAGATGGCGCTGGTGCGGTCGGGCTTCCCGCTGCGCAGCGCCAAGGTGCAGCGACCGGTCCTGCCCGATGAGACTCTCCGGCGCGACCGGCTCTTCGATTGGCTTGATGCTCGCGCCAGTCGCCGGGTGATCTACGTCATCGCCGAGGCCGGGTTCGGGAAGACGACACTCGTGGCCGACTACCTTCGTCGGTCGCAGCTCCGAACCTTCTGGTACCGCTTGGATGACGACGACACCGACGGCCTCGTCTTCCTCCGATACCTGGTTGCGGCCTGCCAAACGGTCGACTCAAGCCTTCTCCCGCGATCGGCGGCTCTGCTGACCGACTCATCGATGGAACCGACGCGCGAGGGAGCAGTCCTCGAAACACTTCTGACCGAGATCGACGGCCTGGGCGAGATGCCATCGGCCCTTGTGCTGGACGACTTCCACATGGTCGAAGGTGTTCCGGCGATTGGCTCGCTGGTGGAGCGGCTCATCTCCCGCGCTCCTGCGCAACTCAGAATGATCGTCACCAGCCGGCGGACGCCCGCCCTTTCGGTCGCCTCCTTGCGGGCACGCGGCGAGCTCGCAGAGCTGGGTCGAGAAGAGCTCAAGTTCGACGAGTCCGAGACCTGCCGGTTCTTCCGCGGCTCCTCCCACCACCCGCTCGAGCCCGAAGTCCTGCATGAGCTCCAGGCCCGGACCGACGGCTGGGCGGCATCGCTGCAACTGATCAAGACCGCCGTCGACGGTCGATCGCCCGGTCAGGTGCGGGCCTTCGTGCGTTCGTTGTCCGGCGCCGAGGGCGACCTCTATGACTATCTCGCGGAGGAGGTCGTCGGAGACCTCGATCCCGACCTGCGCGACTTCCTGGTCCGGACGTCCATCCTCGAAGACGTAGAGCTGGACACCGCCGCGATCGCAGCAGGTGTTTCGCATTCGCGAGCCAAGCGTCTGTTGTCCAACGCACAGCGACCGGGTCTCATGGCCAGGGTGGGTGACCAGGGCGGCGCGTGGCGGTCCCACCCTCTCGTCCGCGAGTTCTTGTTCGCCCATCTCGAAGCAGAACTTGGTGAGGACGGCGTGGCTGATCTGCATCGACGCCTTGCCGCCGTGATGGAACCTCGCTCGTGGCGTCTGGCGGCCCGCCACTGGGCCGCGGCAGGCGACGCCGCCGAAGTGCGCCGGGTCGTCAGCGCTGCCACTCCCTCGATCGTCGGCACCGGCGACCTTACAGCCGCCGAAGAGTTCGTCACGCGCTTCGCCGATCCAAACCCCAACCCCTGGTATGACATCATCCGGACAAGGAGTCTATCCGCGAGCGGACGCGGTCAGGAGGCCCTGGCAGAAGCACGGAGACTCCACGAGACCTATGTCATTGCGAACGCAGCCAACCGACCCGTTGTCTTGGCCATCGCGCTCACTATGCTCAACGTCGCCACCGAGTTTGGGGATCGGGCGATGCGTGCGACTGCAACTGACGTGCTTCTCGCGTGCGATGACTGCGAGCTGACATCCATCGCTCGAGCGACCGAGGCTTTGCACCAGGCAGGTGGCGATGGCAGTCTCGACGATGTACGCGTCGCGTTGCTCGAAACATTGCGCTTGAACCGAGAGAGGGGCCATTCACGCTATGAGGCCGTCTCGTTACTGAACCTCTCCAACACACAGAGCGCGATGAGCAACCCGCGCGCAGTGATCGCGTCCGGGACGGAGGCTCTGCAGATACTGCAGTCTGCTGGAAACTGTGGGGATCTGGCGGGCGCGCACATCAACATCGCGAAGGGGCTGGCTCATGTTGGCCTGTGGGAAGAGGCCAGATCCCATGTGGAGCGAGCGCTCGCCTATCCTAAGGAGTCATTTAGCCCTGAAGTGTTCGGTGAGGCCGCAGAGCTCGAAGCCATGTACGGCGATCCCGCTCGTGGCCTGCTGATTCTCGATCAAGTCTTCTTGGAATCCGAGCGGAAACTCGGCGACCCCTACTGCCGACTAGTCGCTGCTCGCGTGGCCCTCGAGCACGGCCGTCTGCGGCATGCAAGTGAACTGATCCAGCAAATCGAGGGCGGGTCGCTACTCCCTGGCTTTAGGAGCTCTCGTCGCTCCTTGGAACTCCAGGTCGCGGCCACAGCCAACCCGACGGACTCGGATCTCCCGGCCAGGCTCGATTCAGGTATTTGCTCCGCCCAGAAACAGCATGCCTGGTTCTGGTGGAAATGCATGCGTCTGACTCAGGCCTTGATCTCGGCCGGTGACCGACTTAGCGAGCATCTCCGCTCGCTGGAGCCCGACGACGTTGCGTTCCTGTCTATTCAGGCCGAGCTTGTTGTTGGCTGTCTGGCTGACCTTGATTACACGGCCCTCGCGATTGTTCGTGGCGAGGCGTCGCTTCGCTCGGAGCGCTGGCGTTGGGCCCTCAGGAGTCTTTTGGATTCCGATTGTCACCGCCAGCAAGACATGCGGCGCGCAGCCGAACTGTTGGAGATTGTGGGTGGACCCGAGGATGTAGGGCGACTCGTGTCGCTGCGAAAGAGGAGGGCTCTGCATCTGCCTGATGCTGGCCGGGCTCTTCGCAGGCGGCTTGCGCCGCGGGTCTTCGTCGAAGACCTCGGCCGTGTAGAGGTTCACGTTGGAGATCGTGTCGTTGTCGGCACGGACATTCGCAAGAAGGTTCTGTCTCTTCTCTGCTTCCTGCTAACCAGGCACCAATTCACAGCAGCCCGAGATCAGGTTCTCGATGCCCTCTGGCCAGAAATGGATCCTGTGGCGGCGACGAACTCGCTGAACCAGTCGGCATACTTCTTGCGCCGGGTGCTAGAACCCGAGTATGAGGATGACACCAGCGCCGGCTATCTGCGAAGCCGCGCCGACCTGATTTGGCTAGACCAAGAGCTCGTCCATTGCCGGAGCACCGACTGCCTCAAGCTTCTGGGCGCGATCCGCCGCGATCCGTCTCCTGAACTCGTCGGCAGACTGGCAGAGACCTACACCGGCCGTTTCGCGGTTGAATTCATCTACGACGACTGGGCATCTACCTTCAGGGACACGCTCCACGCAAGCTTCCTCGATCGCGTCGAGCGCGCAGTGACAGGTGACACCAATGCTGGCGCATTCGATCGCGCCCTCCGAGTGGCTCAGCTTGCACTGCAAGCCGATCCGGATGCCGAACAACTCGAACTGTGCCTGCTCCGCCTTTATCGACGCACGGGTGCGAACGCCGCCGCCGCAGAGCAGTACGCGCACTACGCGACAGTGATGCGCGAGCAGTTGGGCGTTGAACCGCCGCCTTTGGAGTCAATCTAGACCCGCATCCCCTAAGGCACATACCGTATTGACCCCGGTACTTTTGGCACCTTACCGTCGTTCCCGTCCGGTGCAAGCCGCACCTATGTCGCCGGACGATGACGAGCGGATGCGTGAGGTCCCAGCCGAATTCGGGCACTTGGGCTGGAACTGAGCCGGCAGTGCTACCCACCGTTCGTTGACGAGGTTGAGGAGTGGAATTCCATGTCCCCTGAGCGACTGACTCGAGCTTGGTGATCGACGTGCTACATCGTGTTCGGTCGATCTTCGTGATTCTCGGCACAGCCTTCGCGGTGGCGGTCGCAGGCGGCGCCAGCTACAGGACGTTCTGAGTACCACTCTCCCATAGCCGCGCGCGCGTCAGCCCGGTTAGATTGCCGCCGCTGAGCGAGGAGTCGAGTTGAACCGCCGGCTGGGAGCATTGATCGCCCTGGTCGCGCTGACGAGCGGCGTCTTGTTGGCCGCCGCCGTCTCGCGTCCCGCCCACCAGGGCATAACGATTACGGATGGCCCCGACGGGGTGCTTCCCGGGGTCTTATTCTGGGTTGTCCTTACCCTCGCCGGTTCGTCGCTCGCCGTCCGAATGCCTGGCGGAAGTTCCGTCGACGTTACGTTCGCGCCGATGGTAGCTGCAATGAGCCTAGGCGGCCCCGCCGCAGCGGCTTGGGCCGGTCTCTTGGGCACTACGCAAGTGCGCGAACTCCGCGGTGAGGTGCCTTGGTATGGGATCGTGGCCAACCACTGTGGCATCCTCGCTCCCGGCATTGTAAGCGCGTTCCTACTAGAGGCCATCCCTTATCGTTCAGTCCCAGCAATTGACTTCGCAGCGACGGTGGCGGCTGCGTTCGTTTGCTTCTCACTCAACATCCTGCTTACGGCCGCCTTTGTCAGGTTACGGGACGGGCAGGGCATGTGGAGCCTGCTCCGATCGACCGGTGGGGCATATCTAAACCTGCTTGCCCTCGCACCGGTCGCGTGGCTGATGGCGCAAATGTACGTGAGTGCGGGGTTCTGGGCGGTGCTGCTGTTCGCGGTGCCGCTGTACACGACTCGGCTGGCGTATCAGCGGTTCGTGGAAGTCCGCGAGATGTTCACCGAGACTGTCCGGAGTTTGGCCGAGGCGGTCGACAAGCGGGACTCGTTCACAAGCGGTCACAGCCATCGCGTGCAGGCCATCGCCATGGACATCGGCCGCGCGATGAAGGTCCGCGACGACGACCTCGAGGCGCTCGAATGGGGCGGCCTCCTGCATGACATCGGCAAGATCGGCGTACCGGACGCGGTGCTCCTCAAGCAGGGCCTCCTCACGCGCGACGAGCGAGCCGCCATGAACGCCCACCCGGTGCTGGGCGCGGAGATAATCGCCCCCGTCCGGAGACTCGCGCCCGAGCTGCCGATCATTCGCCACCACCACGAGTGGTTCAATGGATCGGGCTATCCCGACCGCCTCGTTGGCGATCAGATCCCGAAGCTGGCGCGGATCATCCACGTCGCCGACGCGTTCGAGGCGATGACCGCGGCTCGACCCTATCGCATGACGCCGCTCACGCGCGAGCAAGCGCTGGGCGAGCTACGCAAGTTCGGGGGCATCCAGTTCGACCCCGACGTCGTCGACGCCTTCGTTCGGACGAAGTGGGCGCGCCAGCTGCCCGACCCCGGCCGTTCCGAGACGAAGGCCGTACCGCTCATCGGGCAGGCGGCGAGCGTGATGGCTATGGCGGGTCCCGAGCCAGAGGGGCCCCGGGCGGCGCCGGAGGCAGGCAGGTCCGACGCGGACGAGGTCGCGGTGGAAACTGAGGTGGTCCGCCCGCGTCCTGGGATCGCCTGATCCGTGCCCGCGCTCGGCGTTCTGGTGGGGCTTGGGCTCGGCCTGCTCGTGGGGGGCAAGCTCGATAGCCTGATCTTCGTCCGCCTGCGCTGGTTGCCGGTGCTGCTGCTTGCCGCCTCGGCGCGTTTCGGGCTCGACGCGGCGCTGGCCGCCGGCTCCGTCCCGGACGGGCTTCGGATGTGGCTTGTACTCACCACCTACCTGCTGCTCACGGCCATGCTCATCGCCAACCGGTCCCTGCCCGGCCTGACGGCGGCCGCGCTCGGGACCGCGGCCAACGGCATCGCCATCGTGGCCAACGGCGGTTGGATGCCGGTCTGGCAGCCCAGCCTTGTCGCCGCCGGGCTCGACCCGAACACGCTCCATTCCAGCTTCCACCGAATCCTCGTCGGGCCCGTCGACGCCGGCTTCTTCGCCCACGGCGGTCCCCTGGTCGACATCATTCCGATCCCGATACCGATCCTTCAGTCGGTCGCGTCGGTTGGCGATCTGCTGCTCGGAGCGGGCCTGGCCTTCTTCGTCTTCGCCGCCGTCGCGCGCGCGCCGGTGCTGGTTTCGGTGTCGATCCCGACCGTTCGTGCGACGGACGAACCAACCACAGAGCCGAAGGACGCACTCCGCCATTCGTACATCCGACTCGCGACCAACAGCGCCTTCTCGGCTATGTGGCTCGGCCAGGTCATCAGCTCGCTCGGCGATCGAGTCCATCAGGTCGCGCTCGTCTTCCTGGTAGCTCGGGTAACCGACAACTCGCCATTGGCGCTGGGTCTGGTGTTCGGCGCCATGACCCTCCCAACTCTGCTCGTCGGCCCGCTGGCTGGCGCGCTGGTCGACCGATGGGACAGGAAGAGGGTCATGGTCGGCTCCGACCTTGCCCGTGCGGGCATCGTCGGGCTGATTCCGGTCGTCTCCGGGCTGAACGTCGGGCTGGTCGTCGGGCTGGTGTTCGTGCTGGCCGCGGTCTCGTCGTTCTTCCGCCCCGCACGCTCCGCGGCATTACCGCAGGTTGTTGCGGAAGAGGATCTGCTGACCGCCAATTCCGCGATGTGGGTCGCCGACACGGTCAGCGACCTGGTGGGCTATGGCCTCGGCGGGATGTTCGTGGCCTTCCTGGGCTCGTCGCTGGCGCTGGCCTTCTGGATCGACGGCGCGAGCTATCTGGCTTCGGCGGCGTTGGTCGCGGCGGTCGTGATCCCGCCGATCGTGCGGACCGCAACCGGCCCTGCGAGCGGCGCGGCAGCGAGCGGCGCCGCAGGAAGCGACGTTCCGGCGCAGACCTCCATTCGGGCCGAGATGGCCGAGGGCTGGCAGTTCCTGCGGGCGGAGGCCGTTCTGCTGGCCACCACCGTCCAGGCGGCCATTGCCGAGTACGGACTCGGCGCCCTGACCGCCCTTTCGCCGTTGCTCGTCGCGTCGCTGGCGCTCGGCGGTACGGACGCCCCAACCGCATACGGGTTCTTCGAGATGGCCATGGGCGCGGGCCTCGTGGGCGGAGGCGTGGTACTGGGCGGACTGGCCACTCGTCTGCCGAAGGGCCCGGCGATCATTGCCGCCTTCACCGCGCTCGGCGTCCTGCTGCTGGCCCTGTCCGCGACCGGCAGCCTGCTCGTCGCTCTGGCCCTGGCGGTGGGCGTGGGCATAGCCAACGTCAGCTTCGTCGTTCCGAGCCAGACGCTGTTCCAGCAGCGCACACCGGGCGCGATGCTCGGGCGAGTGGTGTCCATTCGGCTCGCCCTGGTCAACGGCGTCCTTGCCCTGGCCATGGTCACGTCCGGCGCACTGGCCCAGGTGTTCGGCCTGCGCCCCGTTCTCGCGGCTTGCGGCCTGCTGACAGCCGGAGTCGGCCTTGCCGGGCTGGCCGTTCGGGCGATCCGACGCGCTTAGGAGCCGCTCTGGCGGGCGCAAGCGCAGCGCGGGGGGGACCATCAACGGGCCTTCGCGCGCCAACGCAACGCGGCAACGGGACGTGTCGGCTAAACTGCCCGGGAGTGGTGCGCCCAAAACCGCCGTCTCCGGCGGCCGACTCGCACCAGTGATGTGACCAGGGCACCAGCAATGCCTGCACCAGGTGGGCCGAACCCAGCGGCCGCCAATACAGGAGTGGCACGAGGGCAATGACCGACCGCGACAAGAACCGAGACGAGACGGCTCCGACGGACGAGGAGCTGCCGGGCGACGAAGAGTTGGACGAAGAGTCCGACCAGACCTTTGAGACCGCGGACGAAGCCCCCGAAGGCGAGACCGAATACGAAGGCGCCACGGGAGCCGCTCCGTCTGGCGAACACCGCAGGTTCGGTTTTGGCCGTGGCGGCCACGCTGATGAAGAAACCGAAAAGCGCCAGATCGGGTCGGTTCGCGGCACGCACGAGCGAGTCCGCATCGATGATCGCGCGTCCGCGGTCTTCGCTCTGGTGTGCGCCGTGCTGCTCCTCGCCGTGCTGATTGTTCCGATGGTCGCGGGCGCGCTGCCACAGCCGGTCGGGCCAACCTTGAGCCCGCTGGTCGTGCCAACGGGTCAGGCCCCGGCGAGCACGAGCGCCAGCCCGAGCGCGAGCGCCGCGGCCTCGGTCTCGATCGTCCCGAGCGCTTCGGCGAGCTAGCGCTCTCGGCGAGCCGGCACCGCTCGGCTCGCAACCGCAAGCCCGGAACGCGAAGCCCGCACCGCCAGGTGTAGCCCCGACTCCAGGGCCCAATTCGGCGTATCGTCGGTCGCATGGATCCCGCGCGATCGGCGCAGCTTCGATTGGAGATGGTCGAGCGCCAGCTTCGTGGCCGCGGCATCCTCGACGAGACAGTCCTGGCGGTGATGGCGTCTCTCCCGCGTGAGTTGTTCGTTCCGCCCGGCCTCCAATCTGTCGCGTACAGCGATGAGGCCCTGCCCATCGCTGCCGGGCAGTCGATCAGCCAGCCGTACATGGTCGCCCGCATGACCGAGCTGCTCGAGCCGGGACCGGGCATGCATGTTCTGGAGGTCGGCACCGGCTCCGGCTATCAGGCCGCAGTGCTGGCCAGACTCGGCTGTGTGGTCGTGTCGGTAGAGCGGCACGCAGATCTGGCCGGCGTGGCGCGCGTACGCCTGGACGAGCTCGGCCTCGCGGACCGGGTTCGGATCGTCGTCGGTGACGGGAGTGTCGGCCGCCCCGAAGACGCCCCATTCGGCGGGATCCTCGTCACCGCCGCCGCACCTTGGATTCCGGATGCGCTGTCGGGCCAGCTCGCCGACGGCGGCCGGATGGTCGTTCCGGTCGGTTCCACGCGACATCAGGAGCTGACCCTGGTCGTTCGCCGAGGCGACACGTTCGAGACGCACGACTGCGGCGCCTGCGTCTTCGTGCCCCTCGTCGGCGAGGCCGGCTTCGGCGAGACCGCTCTCCCTCACCACCTATGGCCGGGCCGCCTGTCGCTATAGTTCGGCGGTGGCCCACGTCTTCGTCTCGCCCCACCCGGACGACGTAGCACTGTCCTGCGGTGGCCTGATCGCCAGCCTGCGGGCGAGCGGCGAGAGCGTGACGATCGTGACCGTCCACGGCGGTGCCGGCTCGGAGCCTGCGCTCACCCCATACCAGGTCGACGCGCTCGGCTTCGACGATGGCCGGCCGATCCCGACGCCGGACGAGGCCATGGGTTTCCGTCGGGCCGAGGACGAGGCTTTCGGCCGATACGTCGGCGCCACGATGGTCCAGCTGCTTCGGCCGGACGGCGTCTTCCGAGGCTACAGCGACAACGCGATGCTATCGGGGACCCTCTTGCCCGAGGACCCACCGCCGGTCGAGGCGCTGCGGCGGGCCCTGGCAGCGGCCGCACCAGATCGGCTGTATCTGCCCCTCGCCATCGGCGGCCACGTCGACCACCAGCAGACTCGCCGCGCCGGGATCGCGCTGCTCGCCGAGGCAGGATCGCCATATCGCGACAGGACGTGGTTCTTCGAGGACTTCCCGTACGCCTTCAGATACGGCTTCGAACGGCTCGACCAGCTTCCGGCCGACGCCCTGGCGCAGCTCCCCGGACGGCTCGAGCCCGAGTACTTCGACGTGACGCCCTGGCTCGAACGGAAGCTCGCCGCCCTCCAGTCCTACCCCAGCCAGCTCGGTCCTATCTTCCGCACCCACGAGCACATGGTCGAGATGTTCACCCGCCGGGCCGAGCTCCTCGGCAGGCTCGGAGCCGTGGGCCCGGCGGAGCGGTACTGGCGGCTGACGAATCCTTGACCTACACCTGAGCGGGGAGATGGCGTGGCCCAATACAACAAGCTCGTTCGAGATCTGGTGCCGGGGACGCTGCGGGCCGGCGGCCACAAGGTGGTCACGCGCACGCTCCATGGAACCGAGCTGCAAAAGGCGCTGAGGGCGAAGTTGGACGAAGAGATCGCCGAGTACGACGCCGCAATCGATGACGAGCACGCGGCGGCTGAGCTGGCCGATCTGCTCGAGGTCCTCCTGGCCCTGGCCAAACGGAGGGGCTACGGCGAGGCGGCGATCCAGCAGCTGCGATCAGCCAAGCTGGAGCGACGCGGTGCTTTCGACCTCTCGTTGCTCCTGATCTCGGCCGAGTAGACCGGCAGCCGCATGCCTACTGAGGCACGCCCTCGGAGGCACGCAGGCCCAGCGCAGCCTCGTCGTAGAGAGTCTCGATCGAGTTCACCATCTGCTCGATGCAGAATCGCTCGTGGGCCAGGTCGTGGCCGCGTCTGGCGATCATGTCGGCGTAGGGGTGGTCCGACAGGAGTCGGACTATGGCGACGGCCAGCGCCTCCGGATCGTTGGGTGGCACGAGCAGGCCGCTGACGCCATCCTCGATCATCTCGGGAATGCCGCCCACGTTCGACGCGACCACAGGCCGGCTGAGCGCCATGGCCTCGAGGACGCTGAGGCCCTGGGCTTCGCGATACGACGGCAGCACGGCCACGTCGAGGGCCGCGGTGACGGCCGGAACGTCCTCGCGACGGCCCGTGAATACGACCCGATCCAGGACCCCGAGTGATGCGGCCTGGGCCTCCAGCGAGTCTCGCTCAGAGCCCTCGCCCACGATCAGCAGCCGCGCCTGCGGCTGCGCCGCGAGAACCAGCGGCCAGGCATCGAGGAGCGTGCGATGGCCCTTCTCGGCCTCCAGGCGGGCCACCACGCCGACGATCTGCGAGTCTTCCGGGATCGAGTAGTCGTCGTGCAACGTGCAGCACGGCTGCTGGTGGCTGTAGCGCTGGAGGTCGACGCCGTTGTAGATCAGGCTGACCGGGACGCCTCGACGACCCTCCTCACGGATCTTCTGCTCTATCGCCTTTGACACGACGATCAGCCGGTCCATAAGCAGCGTCAGCTGGTTGAGGGCCTTCCGATCCTCGATGCAGCGAATTCGGCTCGAATGAACGGTCGAGATGATGACCGGTCGCCTGCAGCCCTTCTCGCCGAGGACCAGGGCGGCCTTTGTGCCAACGATCTCGGCCCGATACATGTGGTTGTGGACGATCTCGGGCTGGAAAGGAGCCAGCAAGTCGGCCAGGGCCCGCACCGTCCGATCGTCGTCGGGCTCGTCGATGACCGTGACGTCGATGCCCGCCTTCTGGAGGCGGCGGACGCTGCTGCCATGCGAGAGCGAAACGACCCGAACGTCGTAGCACGCCCGATCGAGTCGGGACGCCAGCGAGTAGACGTGCTCCTGCGCACCGCCGTTGGTGCCGGTGGCCATGACTTCGACGACACGGATCGGGCCGCCGTCGATCGGCTGGCGGTCCCTCTCCTCGGCGCAGGGCTCGACCATGGTGTTGTCGGCGCCCATCGCTAGCGGACCTCCGGGGCCGGCCCGACGCGTTGGACGAGGAGCCGTTCGATCGGTGAGTCGACCGCGCCCCATTCGTACTTGTAGGGCTCGTTGCCGCGCAGGAAGTCGACGCGGGTGCGTCCGAGGTCGATGGCTCGCTGGATGTAGCAGGCGACCATTACCACTCCGGGTGATAGCTCGCGGGCGTCCGGTTCGACGCCCGCGTTGTAGTAGTAAACGGCTTCGCCGTCGTCGAACGTGACTCCGGCGGCGATGCGACGGCCACCGACCGTCAGGAAGCTGAGATCCACGATACCCGTCGGCGCGCAGCTCTCGAACAGTTCGCCGAAGAACCGCCGGCTGGCGGCCCCACCTTCGGTCGGCGGGAAGAGACCATCCGCACCCCACCGTTTCTGATGCAGATCGACGAAGGCGTTCAGGTCGTCGATCGGGCTGGCGGAGCTTTCGAGCCTCACCGACCCGGCGGCCTCCGCCCGGCGGACTTTCCGTCGGATCTCATGGCGTTCCTTCTTGCCAAGCGCCGCGAGGTAGCCATCGAAGTCGGCCCCGGGGGGCAACGTGACGACAGGGCAGACATCCTCCTGCTCGCGAGTGACGAGCCAGCCGGCCCTGGGAGCCGCCCACTCGAACGCGCCGACGAGGGCGTCCGTGGCCGGGTCGCCGTGACGCAGACGCCGCAGGTCTACCACGTCCCAACGGCTCGGATCCTGCGCCGCAAGGGACTCCGCGACTGCCTCACATACGGCATTGAGATCGCCGGGGGCGGCCAGTACGGTTGCGTAGTCGGCGTGGTACGACGCCCCGAAGAAGACCGCGGTCGCCGAGTCGGGCACTGGCCTGAGGGCCGGGCCGGGCTGGTGGCGGATCGTGGTGCGTGCCGCCAGGTCCCCGGGCTCCAGCTCGTGGCGATGCATCAGCGGCATGATGCCGACGATCTCGTCTGGAGCGGACTCATCCACCACGATCAGGGTCTGGTCGTGCGCAGTGGCCCCGTAGGCGTCCCACCAGACTCGCTGGACGCAGTTGCGCGAGAACGGCGACGCCCAGGGCGTGCGAGCGGCGAGCGCGTCCCACGTCTCGTCGGCGATCGACTCGAAGGGCCGGCGAATCGCCACCAACCGCGAGTCGATCGCGGTGGCGGCGGAGGATCCGGCTCGATGGCGTGCGGCAGCCACGGGTTCGGACTGGCGGGAGGGCTGGGTCTTCGGACTGGCGGGATCGCCATCCGGCCGAGAGGGGACGGTCACAATCCGAGCATATCACCAAGCTTCGGAGCCGCCCCGCGGCTCGCCGCGGCAGCCGAGCCCGGTTGCTCGCGTCGCTCCCGATACGCCTCGACGAGCAGCACCGCCATGACTCCGAAGAAGGCAGCTGGAATGGTCGCCACGACGAGCCACGACGTCGACGCGTCCTCGACGTAGGCGAAGAGCGAGATCCAGCCCAACAGGGGAATGAGCGCCACCCACCACCGCCCCCGGTCGACGAGCCAGGCCACGGGCAGTAGCAGCAGCACGGCGTAGTGGTCACGCAGCGGCGCCGACAGCAGCTGGCTGGCCACGATGGTCACCTGCAGACTCGCCACGGGCGAGGCCCAACGCCACGCCGCCAGCAGCGCGGCCACGGCCACGGCGACCGACGCGAGCTGGACTGCCGTGGCCGCTCCATCGGAAGCGCCCGCCAGATGAGCGACCGTGCCCGGCGCGAAGTTGTGGGCGGCCGAAAGCGTCCCGCCCAAGCCCCGGACCAGATCGGCGTAGGTGGCCCACGCCCCGAGACCCGTGAAGAGCGAAGCTCCCCCGGCGAGCGCCAGCCCAGCGGCCAGGGCCACGCCGGCCGCGCGATAGCGCCGCGTGGCCAGGGCCCACACCCCCAGGAGTCCCGGCTGGACCTTCACGAGCGCGCCGACGGCAGCGAGCGCGCCGACCACCGCTGGCCGATCCATGCCACGCCAGGCGGCCGCGAACCCCAGGAAGAGGAGCGGCTCCACCTGACCAAGCTTGACCGCGTAGAGCAACGGCCAGTCGAACGCGGCAACGACGATCACGAGCCAACGGACGTCGCGTCGGACCGGCAGGAGGGCCACACCAGCCAGGAAGCAGGCGGCCATGGCTACGCACCACAGGCCGGCGGCCGCTCCCCCGAAGATGAGCCACGGGACGATCGCCACGGCGAAGGCGGGCGGGTAGGTGTAGGTCCCCGGGCATGTTCCGACCGAGATGGAGAAGGCGTTGTCGTAGATGGGCTTGCCGTCGAGGAGATGCCGGGCCGCACCTTCATAGCACGTGTAGTCGTAGCCGAGGGTATTGCCGGCGGAGACAAGGACCAGCCCGAGCATCAGCACCAGCAACGCCGTGGAACCGAACGGAACGAAGGCATCGGCCAGCCGCTGGCGGTATCTCGCCGACGACTCGGCCGCGGTCATGGCTCGGGCGTTCCCTTGGCGGCTGGTTCGGATGCCGGTCTCCCGAGGGCAGCCTTTCGAATGCCTCGATGGACGAAGCGAATGCGGACCAGGTCCCAGGCGACCCGAAGCGCCAGCCTCGGTCGCGCATGCATGCGCGACCCCCGTCGGTCGGCCCAGACCACCGGGACGATCGCGATCCGGTAGCCGCGCCTTCGAGCCAGGTAGATCAGGTCCACGTCGAAGACGATGCTCGTGATTCGCAAGCGGTCGAAGAGATCGCGCGCCACCGATCGACGGAACCCCTTGAAGCCGCACTGGGTGTCCTTGACGGGCCCCGTCACCCAGACCTGCGCGGCCAGCCGGAAGAGGCGGCCGACCATCCGCCGGAAGCGCGGCTGGGTGGCCCGCATGTCCGACCCATCGGGCTGGATGCGGCTGCCCAGCGCGACCTCGGCGGCTTCGAGCGCGGCCACCAGCCTGGGGAGCTGGTCCGGGGGCGTGGCCATGTCGGCATCGGCGAAGACGAGCACGTCGCCTTCTGCGACGAGC
Organism: Chloroflexota bacterium; assembly: GCA_003171255.1. Taxonomy (GTDB): domain Bacteria; phylum Chloroflexota; class Limnocylindria; order Limnocylindrales; family CSP1-4; genus Fen-1039. Next base: position 10,413 of record PMYK01000045.1, on the reverse strand, counting down.
ATCCCGGCGCGCACCGCCGACCCCTTGCCGCCGTGCGGCACGGTCAGCAGCCGAAGAGAGGGGCAGTCGCGGCGGGCCGGCCGATCGGCGCCGTTGGTGAACTCCGGTCTGGCTCGGACCAGGGCCGCGGTCGCGTCCGTGCTGCCGTCGTCGACCACGAGCACGCACACGGTCTCGGGCAGGGCGTCGTAGGGCGCGGTGCACAAGTACGCGAACAGCTCGTCCAACGCCGGCACCAGGCGAGCCTCCTCGTTGTACGCGGGCAGGACTATCCCCAGGCTCGAAACCATGAGCGGGAGTGTACGGGCAGCGCAGCTCGGCCGCAGCACCGCCCGGTTGCGGGGCGCCGGCGGCCGGACCCCGGGTCCCACGCTGCAGGCTCTGCCGATAGGTCGTTCGTACCGGTGGAGTGGGACTCGGCCGATGCTACGCTGCGACCCTGTGCGGACCCCCGTCGCTCTATTTGCGCTTGCCCTGCTCGTCCGAGCAGTCCTGTTCGGGTTGCATCCGGACGCGGCCTATCCCGACTCGTACTACTACGTCGATGTGGCTCGGGCGCTGCAGTCGGGGCACGGCTTCAGCGTCAATTTCGTGTATTCGTTCGTCGAGGTCGGCGGGCGGCTCCCGCCTCATCCCATGTTGCCCATCCCGAGCAATGTGTACTGGCTGCCACTCGCGTCGATCGTGCAGATACCGTCGATCTGGCTGTTCGGGCCGACCCCGCTGGCGTCGACGCTTCCCTTTCTCCTGATCGGGTCTCTCGTGGCACCGCTGACGTGGCTGATAGCGCGTGACATCGGCTGCCAGTCCCGAGTTGCGTTGGCCGCGGGCGTGGCCGTTGCGATTCCGGCGGCTGCAACCATCTACGCCGCCCAGCCAGACAACTTCTCGCTGTACCAGCCCCTTGCGACTGCGGCCCTGTGGTTGGCCGCCCGCGGGCTCCGGGGCCACCACCGATCGTTTGCCCTGGCCGGGCTCATAGTTGGGCTGGCCGCGTTGTCTCGCAACGATGGCATCCTCCTGGGTGTGCCTGTGGGCCTTGCCTTTATCTGGGATCGCTGGCGGGCATGGCGGTCTCGAGGGTCCCGACTGCCGAGCATTCGCTGGATCGATGCCTTCGCCTGCGCCGGGCTCTTCCTGGCAGTCATGGCACCCTGGTATATCCGCCAGCTCGTCGTCTTTGGGGACCTGTCGCCGGCAATGGCCTCTGGACGCGTCTTGTTCATCCGGACCTATGCCGACATGAACAGCATCACCAGCGATACCTCTCTCGCGGCCTTCCTCGGCCAGGGAATCGGTCCGCTTTTGCTGAGCCGGATCGGGGGTCTGGTTTCCGAGATCACCCTCTTCTCCGTGGTTTGCTGCTCGGTGGTGCTCGTGCCGTTCGTGGCAGGTGGTCTGTGGGCTCGCCGCCGATCGGTCGACTTCGGGCCGTACCTCGTCTACGGCTCGCTTCTGTTCGTCGCGTCCGCCCTGGTGTTCCCGATCTTCGTTACACACGGGACCTTCCTGCATTCGGCCGTCGCTCTTGTGCCGTTCGGCTTCATCGCCGGCCTGGAGGGAGTCGTCCTGGCGGCGAACTGGGCCGTCAGACACCGTCGTGGCTGGACCGAGGAACGCGCGGTACCGATGCTCCTCATCGCCGCGGTGGGTTCGCTCATCCTCAGCGCGGCGATGTTCTCCGCACTGGCACTGCCAGTCTGGAATGCTGAACGAGATGCCCGCATAGCCGCGGGGCATGCACTTGATGCCGCGGGCGCCCAGCCCACCGATCTACTCATGACCGCCGACCCGGCTGGTTTCGAGTACTTCACCGGCCACGGCGGAGTGGTCACGCCGAGCGACTCCCTCGCGGTGGTCAACGACGTGGCCACCGCCTATGGCATCCGCTGGCTGGTCCTCGAGCGAGCAGATATCACCGAGCAGCTGGCGCCCGTGATCGAGTCGAAGGTCCGGCCGGCGTGGATCGGTGAGCCCATCTTCAGCATGCCGTACGAGGGTCCCCGAACCGGCGATCCGACCATCGATGACACGCCCGCATTGGTGATCTACCCCGTTTGTATCGCATCGGCTGACACCCGCTGCATGCCGTCTGCGATCGGCCACAGCGCCGCCACGACGCCGTGAGCCGCCGCGAAGCCTGGTTGAGCGCCGGGCTCGTATTCCTCGTGGCGCTCGTGGTAAGGGCCGTCGCCGCGGCCGCGGTCACCTTCCCCATCCCCGAAGACACGGCCTACTACGCCGGCGTGGCTCGCAACCTGGCCGAGGGCCGGGGGCTCATCAGCGATGCCTTGTGGAGCTACCAGACCCAGCCACTTGTTGTGCCGCGTGCCGCGTTCGAAGTTTGGATGCCGTTGCCCTCTCTGCTGGCTGCCGTGCCTGTCGCCCTGGCGGGAGCCGGCAACTGGTTCCGGGCTTCGCAGATCATCTCTGTGCTGGCCAGCTCGGTCGTGGCGGTCCTGGCCTGGCGCCTCGCCGCCGACGCGGCCTCCGAGATGAAGCTGCCCATTGGGCGGGCACGATCGATGGGCATAGGCGCCGGCCTGGCCGCGGCCATTCTTGGGCCGCTCGTCATGTACGGTGCCCTGCCCGATTCGACGGCCCTCTTCGCGGCCTTGTCGCTTGCCGCGTGCCTGCTGATGGCGCGCATCGCCGCTGCCGAGGACCCGCCCGTTGCCGAACCGGGCGCCGCCGCGGCTATTGACGCGGCCGGCGGCGCCGGCCCGGGGCCCGGAAGCCGGCCCGCCCGCCGATCGACGCCGTTCGATCGGCGGCTCGTCGCGCTGGGCCTGCTGCTCGGCGCCGCCGCACTGACCAGGAACGATGCAATCTGGCTGGCACTCGCATGGGTGGTCGTGGCATGGCTCTGGACGCCCGGCAGTCGGCGCCGCCGGATCGGTCTGATCGGGGCGCCCGCGGTCGTGGCCTTCCTCATGGTTGTGCCGTGGGCCGTTCGCGACTGGCTCGCCTTCGGGACGCCACTGCCCGGCCAGACGATCGCCAATGCCCTGTTCGTGCACACCTACGACGTCTTCGCCTACCACGACCCGCCCAGCCTGTCGGGCTACCTGGGCCAGGGCCTCGGCGCTCTGGCAAGCCAGCATCTGGCCGGCATCGTCCACGACTTCTTCAGCGTCCTGCTGATCCCGGGATTCCCGGTCAGCCTGGTAGGGCTGATTGCCTTGCCGTGGGTGGGGCGGCGGCGCTCACTTCGCCCGCTGGTGCTCGCCTCGGTCTTCACCTTCCTGGCCACGAGTCTCATCTTCCCCGTTGCCACCCAGTCCGGCACCTACCTCCACGCCGCCGGATCGGCCTTCGTGCTGCTGGCGGTCTGCTGCGTCGCGGCCATGGACTCGCTCATCGTGTGGGTCGGGAAACTCCGCCACTGGACCCACCCCGTAGCCTGGCTGGGCCCGGCGTTCGCCATCGCCACCGTTGCTCCCCTGTGCGCGGTGACTGTCGTCGGCATCTCCAACCAGGCCTCCGACACGCGGAACCTCTACGAAGCCCTGCCGGCGGCAATGGCCAGGGCCGGCGCGCCGCTGGATGGCGCGACAGCCGTCATCAGCGACAACCCGATCTGGCTGTCTGAAGCCACACGGACCCCGGCCATTGCCCTGCCGGAGGAGTCGCCGGACGACGTTCTGGCCCTCGCCCGTCAGTTTGGAGCCCGGCTGCTCATCGTTCGCACAGACGACAACAGGCAGTGGCCGGACATCCTGAACGAGGGCGGAGCGGGTGCCAAGTGCTTCCAGGAGGTACCTCTTGCGGATGACACGGGCTCGAAGCCCGCAGAAGGCTCCGCTTTGGCCCGAATCAGGGTCTTCCGGATCGTCTGTCCATGAGAGAGGGCCCGTATACTCCGAGCGATATGGACGCTGCCCGGGGCGCCTCAGAATCGCGCGACTCGCGCTTCGACGAGCTATACGCCGAAGCGAAGTCAACGCTGGGCTACGGAGCCAACAACCTGCGGTCCGTCACCGAGAGGTACCGCGAGGCATACCACGACACATTGGGTCGCTGGCATCGACTCCGTGACCAGCTCGAAATAGTCGAGCGCGCCCCGCATCTGCAGACGGACGGGGCCGATCCGGCCGCCGCAGCCGAAGCCGGCGCAGAAGATGCCCGCCAGCGAACGCTGCGCGCCGACGTCGAGCGATTGACGGCGGACCTCGGTCATCACCAGCAGGAGCTCTCGAAGCTCGAGTTGTCGGTTCGGAGCTTGGAGAACGCCTGGCTTTTCCTCGAGCGCGGCGACGCGAGCCTGCTGGCCGAGGTTGCCGACGGGCTGGCCACGGACATGCAGATGCGGATCGTCCAGGCCCAGGAGGCCGAACGTTCGCGGCTGGCACAGGAAGTCCACGACGGACCGGCTCAGGCCCTGTCCAACGCCATCTTCCAGGTCGAGTACATCGAGCGCATCCTCAACGAGGACGTTCGCATGGCCGGCAGCGAGCTGCGCTTCCTGCGCGAGCTCCTTCGACGCGAGCTGGGCGAGGTCAGGACCTTCATCAGCCAGTTGCGCCCGCCCTTGCTCGACGAGCTGGGCCTCGACGGCTCGATCATGGACGCCGTGGAGAGCATGGCCGCTCTCACAGGGGCGACTGTGGAAACCGATCTGAAGGCTCCCGGAGACCGGCTCAACCCGACTCAACAAACCGCCGTTCTGCGGATAGTCCAGGAAGCGCTGCAGAACGTGCGCAAACACGCAGCCTCGAGTCGGACGGTCGTGTCGACACGGCTCGAGGCGACGAACTGGATCCTGGAAGTGTCGGACGACGGACGCGGCTTCGATGTCAGCGCGGTCGCTGCTCGAGGCCGGCGCAATTTCGGTCTTCAGTTCATGCGGGAACGAGCCGAGCTCATCGGCGCGCAATTCGAGGTTCGGTCCCGGCCTGGCGGCGGAACGGTCGTCGGGTTGATGATTCCAGTGGGAGAGGAGAGCGCATGAGTTCGATTGACTACTCCGGGCCCGAAAGGCGCCGGCCGGGGCCGGGCGGCCGCACCGGGGAGAAGACCACAATCCTGTTGGTCGACAACCACGCCCTCTTCCGCGTCGGGATGCGCAACATCCTGGAGCGCGAGCCGGGCTTCGAGATCATTGGCGAGGCGGACGACACGAGGGGCGCCTTCGACCTTTCGGTTCAGCTGTCGCCCGACATCATCCTGATGGATCTGTCACTGCCCGCCCCCGGCGGCATCGAGACCACCCAGCGGATCAAGCGCGAGCTGCCGTCGGCGGGGATCATCGTCCTGGCCGTGAACGAGGATGAGGACGCCCTGTTCGACGCCATCAAGGCCGGAGCTGCCGCCTTCATCCTCAAGGACGTCGCCCCGGACGACCTGGTCGCGATCATCCATCGCGTCGCCAGCGGCGAGTACCTGATCAACGACAAGGTCTTTGCGAAGCCCGCCGTCGCGAGCCGCGTCCTGAAGGAGTTCCGCGAGCTGGCGATCTATGGCCAGGAGGCGGCTCCGATCTTCGCTCCTCTCTCGCCCCGCGAGGTCGAGATCCTCGACAACATCGCCCAGGGCATGACCAACAAGCAGGTCGCCTACGCCCTGTCGATCAGCGAGCAGACCGTCAAGAACCACATGTCCAGCATCCTGCGCAAGCTGAGCGTGAACGACCGGACCCAGGCCGTCGTCTACGCCATGCGCCAGGGCTGGATCCGAATGCCCGAGGACTGAGCCGCCCGTGGCCATCGACCCACTGCCGTTGCCGCTGCTCGAGATCGCGGAGCGGGCCAGGCGCGAAGTCGACCTCCTGACAAGGGAGATCGACGAAATCGAGTTGCTTGTAAACCAGGCCCGCACCGAGGCTACCCGTCACGAGCAGAAGCGCTCCCAGGCCGCCGACAAGGCTAAGCCGACCGGCAAGGATTCCGGAGGCGAAGAGAACGACCCGACCACCCAGCTCGTTGCCCTGACCAAGCGCTCGACCATCATGGAGGCGCAGGTCGACATCCTCGAGGGCAAGCTCAAGATCCTGACCCGGTTTCGCGAGAGCCTCCACCGCTATAGCGCCGAACTGGATCGCGCATCGATGGGCGGCGCCGTACCGCACCACACGGCCGACAAGCTCGACACGAACACGGCGCTCCCACCGGCAGTCTCGAGGCTCGTGCTTGCCGCTCAGGAGGACCTGCGGCGGGAGATCGCTCGGGCAATGCACGACGGCCCGGCACAGAGCCTGACCAATATCGTTCTCCAGGCCCAGATCGTGGAGCGCCTTCTCGACCGCGACCCGGCCCAGGCGAAGGCCGAGGTCGGGCAACTCGTCGGGATGGTGCAGCACACTCTCGAAGCCACCAAGGCGTTCATCTTCGACGTGCGACCGATGGTCCTCGACGATCTCGGGCTGGTGCCGACGCTGCGTCGCGTAGCCCGCGACCGCGGCCGACGCTCCCAGGTCCCGATCGAGTTCGAGTCCTACGGCTCCGATCGACGCCTGCCGATGGACGTCGAGAGCGCTCTGTTCAGATTGATCGACGAGACGATCACAGGCTTCCTGTCCTGCCATCCCGATCGGATCTCCATCCGGTTCGAATGGACGCCGAACAAGACCGAGGCTCGCATCTCGGCCCGGCGCGAAGACGCCGAGGTGGCCGTAGAGCCGGAGGTCGAGGAGCCGCAACTCACCGATAAGCGCGGCAAGCCGATCGAACGCGAGATCCCCGACGCGCTCAGGGCGATGATCGACGAAACCCGAGCTGCCAAGGTCACTCGAGCGGCGCGAGCGAACCAGCCACTCTCGCTGCCGGCCAACACCTGGCGCGAAGTCCAGCAGCGATCCGACACAATCGGCGTCAGCGCCGAACTCGTCGACGAGGGCCGGGAGGTCGTCCTGGTCCTGCTTGCGCGTTGACTCGAGGCGAGGACGAACTCTCGGCGTGGTCCCCGTCCACGAGTTCGTCCGGGCAGGAGGCTCGACAGCGTCAGGCGCCCGTTTTCCGACAGATTGGTCAGGGCCTTGTCGAATACGGCCTGATCCTTGTCATCGTGGCCGTTGCCTGCGTCATCTCGCTGCTGTTCTTTGGTGACCAGCTCGCGTCGCTGTTGAGCCTCATTGCCTCTGCCGTCTGACGACGATCGACCGGAGCGCGCCCAGCGACCGATAAAGACTGGTGCCAGCGGGCGCCACGACGACGGCGATGACACCCGCTGAGGTGCGGCAGGGTAGACTTGTGTTCGGTCCCATTACCATCTGGCTAGTGGCGCGGAAATCGCGGGACAGCCAGAATATGGGCCATCCTCCGATTGGAGGACGCTCTCATCAGGAGGCCATCGATGCTTATCCGGTCCGAAAAGGGCCAGGGCCTTGCGGAATATGCCCTGATCCTCGCACTCATCGCAGTCTTCGTCGTAGCCGTGCTCATCTTCCTGGGCACGAACATCCAGAGCATCCTCAGCACCATCGGCAGCAAGCTGTAACCGACCCGCTGCGACAAAAAAGCGGGCCGCGCCAAGTGCGCGGCCCGCTTTTTGCTTGCCCGGCGCACGGCCGATTGGGCCTTGTGGCCAGGCAGATGCGGGAATCGGTCCTAGAATGGGTAGCCCATTGGTATAGTCGCAGTTAGGTCGGCCGCAAGGCTACCGTGTTGACACCTGTCACATCACTGGGGAGCATCGTTGTGAAGCGGTCGAATCGGTTGCTAATCCTGCTTGGCATTCTTGTCGCCATCACCGGCGGCCTCCTAGCTGTTGTCGTGGCAAACGGCAGTGGCACCAGCAGCAGCGGAGGTGCGGAGGCGTCGGCCACGCCGACGGCCGAGCCGACTGTGCAAGTGGTCATCGCCAAGACGGACATCAATCTCGGCGACAAGATCACGGCCGATATGCTTGACCTCAAGACCATGACGCTATCCGCGCGCACGGCTCTGGGCCAGGACACCTTCGACAGCACGGACCAGGTCATCGGCAGGATCGCCGGTGGAAGGATCAGCGCCGGCCAGGCCCTCGTTCCCAGCCGCGACTTCCTCACTCCGGGGTCCATGGCGGACGGTCAGGACATATCCGGGGCGATTGCGACCAATATGGTCGCGGTGTCCGTGGAACTCGATCAAACCAACGGCGTCGGTACGCTGATCGTGCCGGGCGACCACGTGGACATCATTCTCAGCGTCTATACGGACCAGCTCACGATCGACAGCAAGGACGCGGCCGGCAACACGCTCAGCCTCACCGGTGGAACGCAGGTCACCTCCAAGATGGTGATCCAGAATCGCAAGATCCTGGCCACGCTGCTGCAGCCGGTCGCGGCCGGTCCGACAGCCGCCCCGGAGGCCAACGGGTCCCCGGCGGCTGTGGCTCCTGTGCCCACCACGCCGATCGTGCAGTTCAACGGACGCCATATGATCGCTGTCATCGAGGTCAAGCCTGACGAGGCGGAGCTCATCCGCTGGGCCCAGCGCGCCGAGACCGAAGGCCTTCAGAACTACATCGACCTCGCCTATGTGCTGCGCTCGGACAAGGACAATGCCCTTCCCGACGCAGTGACCCCGGGCATCACCTTCAGAATGCTCGTCGACAAGTACGGCGTGCTCCCGCCCGATCCACGAGGTGAGCTTCCCGCCGACCTGGCCAAGGGCATTCAGTGGTAGACCGCTCCGCCGTACGTTTGCGGAGCCACCGGGGAGAGGTCGAGCGAGTCGACCTCTCCAGCACTCTGGAAGCGATTGATCTCCATGGCTGACCGGATCCAAGTCCTGATCGTCGACGACATCCCGGAGACACGCGACCACCTCGCGAAACTGCTCGGATTCGAGACGGACATCGAGGTGATCGGAACTGCCTCCTCTGGCGCTGACGCGATCGAGCAGGCGACCAAGCTCCTGCCCGACGTCATCCTGATGGATATCAACATGCCCGATATGGACGGCATCACGGCAACGGAACGCCTTTCTTCCCAGGTGCCGTCCGCGGCCGTCGTGATGATGTCCGTCCAGGGCGAGGCCGACTACTTGCGGCGTTCGATGCTGGCCGGGGCGCGCGAGTTCCTGGTCAAGCCCTTCAGCAGCGATGAACTGACGGCCTCGATCCGCCAGGTCCGTGCGCGCGAGAAGGAGAAGGCCGGCCGGGCCGTCATCTCTCAGGCGGCTCGGATGCTCGCCCCTACGGAAGACGGTCAGGTCGTAGCCGTATTCAGCCCCAAGGGCGGTGTCGGCAGAACCACGATCGCCGTAAACCTGGCCGTGGCCGCCGCGTCTGAGCTGGGCAAGAAGGTGACACTCGTCGACGCGTCGTTTCAGTTTGGCGATGTCGCGGTACTGCTCAACCTGAACCCCAAGGACAAGTCCATGGCCGAGCTCGTCCCCCAGCTCGAGGATGGACACGATCCGGATTCGGTCGACGCCTTCACGCTCACCCATTCATCCGGCATCCGAGTCCTGCTCGCCCCGCCTTCGCCGGAGATGGCCGAGCTCATCACTCCCGCGGGCGTCAAGCACGTCCTCGAGATACTTCGCCAGCACAGCGAGCTCGTGGTCGTCGATTGCGCAGCGTGGTTCAATGACACGCTGCTTGGCATTCTGGACCTCGCTGATGTAGTACTGACCGTGCTAACTCTAGAGATCACGAGCATCAAGAACACGCGGCTCTTCCTCGAGGTAGCCGAGCAGCTAGGCTACTCGCACAAGGTCCGCCTCGTTCTCAACCGCGCGGATACCACCCTGGGTATCAGAGTGGCCGACGTGGAACACTCGATCGGGCGCAAGGTCGATCACACGATAGTGAGCGACGGACGGGCGGTCGTGTATGCCCTCAATCGCGGGGTGCCGTTCGTGCTCAGCAACAGGGAGAGCCAGGTGTCCCAGGACATATTTCGTCTAGCTTCCTCTATCGTCGGAAGTCAAGAATCGCGCGAAGAGGTCGGCCACAAGGCGCCCCAGAAGGGCAAGTCGCTCTTCGCGTGGAGATAGTTGCCCGGCAGGGCCAGCAAGGGGTGTAGGCGATGTCCCTACTGAAGCGAATCGAAAGCGCGCGACCCGGCGTGGCACCAGGCGCGCCGGGCTCACCACAACCCGGGGCTCCGGGATTTGGAGGTTCCCAGGGGCCGACGGGACAGCGCCTGCTGAGCCAGGCTCCGGTACGCGAGTCGCTGCGCGAGGTCAAGTTCCGGATCCAGTCTCGCGTCATTCAGGACCTGGACCCCAAGCTCGACCTGGCCAACCAGGTAGAGGTCCGACGCCAGATCGAGGAGATCTTCGGCCGCGTCATCGACGAAGAGGGCCTCGCCCTGACCCGCGCCGAGCGCGTTCGGATGCTCGAGCAGATCACGGACGAGATCATCGGCCTCGGCCCAATGGAACCGCTGCTCCGCGACGAGACCATTACTGAAATCATGGTCAACGGCCCGCGCCAGGTCTACATCGAACGCAACGGCCGTCTCGAGCTGACCAACGTCGTCTTCCA
>PMYK01000027.1 GCA_003171255.1 Chloroflexota bacterium | reverse complement strand
ATGATGTTCTGGACGTGCGTCCGGAGCGTATTCGGGGCGATATAGAGCCGCTCGCAGATCTCCGGCGTCGCTAGACCTTCGGTCAGGGCCCTGAGCACTTCCAGCTCGCGGGGCGTGAGCGGCTCGATCTGGCGGCGCTCGGTGCCGCGCTCTCGGGCTGCGGCCACCCGCTGCGCGATGCCCACGATGACGGAGCGCGGCAGAAGCGTCTCACCGGCATAGGCGGCTCGCACGGCGCTCACGACCTCGTCAATGGCCCGATCCTTGGTGAGATAGCCGTCGGCGCCGGCCTGAATCGACTCGAGAACTGTCTCGTCATCTGTCAGGGCGGTCAGCATCACGACGCGAGCCGCCGGCCAGCGGGCCTTGATGGCGCGAGTTGCCTCCGCGCCGGTGCCGTCCGGCAGGCGGTAATCCATGAGGACGACGTCCAGTCGCTCACGGGCCATCGCCTTCGCCTCCGCGACGCTACCCGCAACGCCGGCCACGATGATGTCCGGCTCGCGGCTGAGCATCTGGGACAGAGCACCGGTGAGGAGCTGGTGGTCGTCGACGAGGAGGACTCGGATGGGCCGGTTCTCGCCGTACGATTCGATCATCTTTATGGTCGCCCTTCTCGACGGCAGCCTGCCGATCCCGTGGGCATATACCAGAGGTCACCCACCGAACCGCATTCTAGCCACTCTTTCAGCCAACGCACACTAGTCCATTCGTGTTTGGCCACTTTGAGCCTGGGTGCCTGACTGGGCCAGACCGAATGGCGCCCCGGCCTGGGACCTCTGCCGACGCGGCACTGGGATCAGCCGACGTGGCACTGGCGTCTGCTCACGCGGCCATAATGGCGTCGTGCGAGTATCCATCCTGGGTTTCGGCTTGATCGGCGGCTCCATTGCCCGGGCCCTGCATGAGCGGCATGAGGCGGGCCAGTGGCAGGTGACTGCTTGGAGCCGCAATCCGCAGCCCGTCAACAAGGCCGTAGCGGACGGCGCGGTCGATGTGGCCGCGGCGACTCTGGAGGACGCTCTCGGGGGCGCGGAGATCGTCATCCTCGCGGCGCCGCCTCTGATCTGCTTGGATCTCCTAGGCCGACTCGGCGGGCCGCTTCGAGCGCTGGTGTCGGAGGACTGCACCCTGACGGACGTGGCCAGCGCCAAGACCCGTATCGTCGTTCTGGCGGATGATCTGAAACTGCCCTTCATCGGTGGGCATCCGATGGCCGGCCGCGAGCTGAGCGGTTACGGCGCGGCCCTGCCGGACCTGTTCGTCGATCGCCCCTGGGTCACGGTGCTTGGTCAACACGCTCGGCTGTGCGATGGCGAGAGGATCGGCGAGCTGGTCGACGCCTGCGGCGCGATCCAAATCCCGATGCACGCCACGGCCCACGACAACGCAGTGGCCGCGATCAGCCACATGCCACTCGTGGTTTCGGCGGCCATGGTCGAGGCTGTTGCGGGCGGGCCCGGCGAACCCGAGCGCGAAGACTGGCGGGCAGCCGAAGTCCTGGCGGCTACTGGTTGGGCCGGTATGACACGCCTCGCCCGAGGTGAGCCCGGCATGGGCGCCGGCATCGCGGCGATGAATTCGGCCGCCCTCGCGGGCAGGCTGCGCGACCTGAGGGCGATCATCGACTCCTGGTTGGGGCAGCTGGAATGCGATGGTGGGCCCGATGCGGAAGCGCTGCTGGCTCGCTTCGCATCAGCGCGAGACCGTCTCACCACCCCGGATCGGCAATGACCGACGGCGTAGCCGAGCTCGTGTATGCCGTGCCTCGCGACGTATTGTTCGGCGAGGTGGCGCCGTGGCTAGGTGTCAAGCGCGACGACGTGGCTCCTGTTCTTGCCCGGGCCGCGGGTGCCGGCAAGTTCGTCCCGAGACACCTGGCCGAGACCGACCGGTCGCTAAAGCAGATCATCCCGTACCTGGTCCTCCGGGACGGTCGTCGTCTCTTTCTGATGAAGCGGACTCGAGCCGGCGGCGACGCGCGACTCCACGACCGCTACACGCTTGGAGTGGGCGGACACCTCAACCCCGGCGATCGCGGGATCGTCGGCGGCTTGACGCGTGAGTGGAGCGAGGAGCTCGAAGCCGACTTCGTGCCCGAGTTCGAGTTCGTCGGCCTGCTCAACGACGACACGGTCGACGTCGGCGTCCACCATCTCGGCATCGTCTACCTCGCGGACGCGGCCGGGCGACAGGTCCGGGTCAGAGAGACACACAAGCTGAGCGGCTCATTCGAGGGGCTGGACGTCGTGCGGGCCGCATATGACCGGATGGAGACCTGGAGCCAGCTGGCGCTCGATGCCATAGATGGAGCCGACTTCTCGCCGCGGGCAGAAGAGCACGGCGTGATTGACGGCGTTTTCGAATGAACCGATCGATCGAGTCCCGAGTCACACCAACGAGCGACCCGTCAGGGCCGTCCAAAGAGCGTGGCATGTTCGCGAAAGAAGCCTACTTGAGCACCGATGTCGTACGGGCGCCTCTCCGGCCCGCGATCGTTCGCGACCGCGCGTTCGATACGATCTTCGCGGCGGCCCTGGAAGCCCAGCTGGCGATGGCATATCGCCTGGCCGGCTATCTCCTCGCCGACTCAGCCGAGGCTCAGGACGCAGTACAGGAGGCGTCCGTTCGGGCCTGGCGTGCCTGGCCGAACCTCCGCGAACCTGATCGCTTCCATGCCTGGTTCAACCAGATTCTGGTGAACGTCTGCCGCACGCGATTGCGCCAGCGGAGCAAACACCGAACGGTCGACGTTGACGACGCCAACCTCGAAAGCGGCGACCCATTCCGCGCGGCTCTCGCTCGTGACGCCGTCGGCCGGGCCCTGCCATCACTCAGCCAGGAGCTGCGCATGGTCGTCGTGCTTCGCTACTGGGGGGAGCTTTCGCTGGCCGAAATCGCCGACCGCCTTCGCATTCCGGTCGGCACCGTCAAATCGAGACACCACGCCGCCCTGCAGGCGCTGCGCCGCCGGATCAACCTGGTGGGAGAGGGCATAAGATGAACGACTCCGAGCTGGACGATGGTCTCGACGTCGAGATGGATCAACGCCTGACGAGGCTGGCGCGCAGCGCACGTGAGCCTGCCCTGCCCGACGCGGTTGCCCGGCTGCCCTGGACGGTCCAGCTCGAGCAGCCGAGGACGAGCATCCGCGGCCTCCTCGGCGGCCTGGGAGGCGGCTTCGACAGCTTCCGCCGGGGGTCCTTCGCCGTCGCCCGGCTGGGAGTGACGCTCGCCGTTGCGGGGTCTTTCCTGCTGCTGGTCGGCCAGGTCCGAACCAGGAGCACCGCCGGGGCCGACATAATTCAGCCCGCGCAGTCGCCCCGTCCGTCGGGGGTCGATGTTGCTCCGAGCGGCCCCGAGGTCGTCGTCCTGCCGGCGAGCGGTGTGGTCGACGACGTCATGGCCGGCTACATCGCGGCGGGCGTGAGCCGGGCCGAAGCCGACAACGCGGCCGCAGTGATCGTCGAGCTCGACACCCTGGGCGGTAGCGAAGACGCGATGCTCCGGATCGATGCGTCCCTGCACTCGAAGATCCCGACCATCGTCTGGGTCGGGCCGTCCGGAGCGAAGGCTGCCAGCGCAGGCACCTTCATCACCCTATCGGCGAACCTCGCCTACATGGCCCCCAGCACCAACATCGGCGCGGCCTCCCCGGTCGCGGCCGGCGGCGGCGACATTGCGGCGACCTACGGCCCGACTGAAGCTAATAAGGTCATGAACGATGCCGTTGCCACGATGCGGAGCATCGTCCAGGAGAGGCACCCGAAGGCGGACGCGACGGTATGGGCGGATGCGACAGTGCTGAATGCCCAGTCGTACACGGCAGAAGAGGCGCTCGCGGCGAAGGTCATCGACGGCAAGGCCGGCAGCATCGACGATGTGATTGCCATGGCCGACACCATGACGGTCAAGACGTCGGCCGGCGACGTCAAGATCAACACCAAGGGCGCGGTCGTGGTGACAATCGGCGAGGACTTCGTCCAGTCGTTCCTGCACACCCTCGACGACCCGAACATCGCATTCATCCTGCTCGTGATCGGCGTGTTGTTCGTGGCCATCGAGTTCTTCCACCCCACACTGCTGATGGGCCTGATCGGGGCGCTTTGCCTGGCGCTGTCGTTCTACGGATCGGGCAGCCTGCCGCTCAACGTCCTGGGAGTGGTGCTGGTCGTGATGGGCATCGGGATGCTCATCCTCGAAACCGCTATCCCCAGCCATGGCCTGCTAACCTTCGGCGGCATTGCAGCCTTCGTCGTCGGCGCGGTCGCTTTCTATGGATCGCCTGGTCCGTTTCTGCCGTCGGTCGCCGTGGCCTGGCCGATCATCGGCGTCATGACCGCGGCCGCCGCCGCGTATGGGATCCTCCTGGTCGGTGCGCTCATGCAAATGCGGAGGCAGCCTGTGCCCGTGGGTGCGGGGTTGGTGGGTATCGACAAGGTCGTCGGACTGGTGGGAAGAGTGCAAGCTGATCTCGCGCCCGTCGGGACCGTATACGTCGGTCGCGAAGCGTGGTCGGCCCGGGCGAGGGACGGCAGCCCGCTCGAGCGAAACACGAAGGTCCGAATAGTCGGCCAGGAGGGCCTTACCTTGATCGTCGAGCGGGTCCAATAGTGATCGGCGTCCAGGAGAGAGCAGAGTCCAATTGGTAGGTCGGCCGCTGGTGGCGGCCCCAAACAGGAGGAACGGCGATGGACCTTGGCAGCGCAGTTCTAGTACTCGTCATCGTCTTAGTCGGGTTGCTGATCGTCGGGGTGGCACTGTCGGTCAGGATCGTCCCGCAGTGGGCCAAGATGGTTGTCTATCGCTGGGGCCAGACCAATCCGGGCCTGGTTCGCGATCCAGGTTTCAGGTTGCTGATCCCGCCCATGGACCGGGGCGCTCTTGTTGACCTGCGTGAGCAGTTCATCGAGGTCCCGCGCCAAACGGCCATTACCAAGGACAACGCGCCGCTGGGCGTCGACTTCCTGATCTATTGGAAGATCGTGGACCCGCTGATGAGTCAGGTCAACGTGGCCAACTTCGCCGGCGCATTGCAGGGCGTCGCCGCGACGTCGCTCCGTTCTGTCATCGGCGACATTCCCCTCGACGATGTCCTGTCACAGCGCGAGAAGATCAATGAGACGCTGCGGCTCAAGCTCGACGAAGTCACCGAGCGGTGGGGCGGCAAGGTCACCACGGTCGAGATTCGCGAGATCCTGCCTCCGCCGGCCGTCCAGGAAGCGATGAACCGGCAGCTCTCGGCCGAGCGAACTCGACGCGCCGTTATCACGGAGTCCGAGGGCACCCGCCAGGCAACGATCAACGTGGCCGAGGGCGACAAGCAGTCGGCGATCCTGCGGGCCGAGGGTGATCGGCAAGCCGCGATTCTGCGGGCCCAGGGTTTCAGCAACGCGCTTCAGACGATCTTCGAGGCCGCCAAGGGCATCGATCAGAAGACGATGGCCCTGCAATACCTCGAGGCCCTCAAGGCCCTCGGGTCCGGCCCGGCGACCAAGTTCATCATCCCGCTCGAGTTCACTCAGTTCATCGAGCCAATAGGCGCGATGGTCAAGAGCGGCATGGCCAGGGCTCAGGACGCGAAGTCGTAGGCAGTTCCGTTTCAGGAAATGGGGCCTGGCACTCGACGCGGGTGGACCTGAGGTCGTCAATTCCGCTTCTGGAGCTTGAATGGGTGACGTCCGATGCCTGACGCGTCGGGTGCTGCCTATAATCTGGCCAATCGTCCCGACAACAGGTACTACCAAATGGGGGCGGCCCTGTCGCCGCCTTGCACTCCGCGAGCGGTGGTATCCGCGCTATCAGGTGTGAGCGATGGCCGTCCGGATCCTCGTCATCGATGCCGACCCGACAGTACAGCGGGCCTTGGGTTTAGCCTTGTCGCAGGCCGGCTTTGAGGTCCTGACTTCGGGGGACGGTCCTGAGGCGCTGCGCATCGCCAGGTCGGACAAGCCGGCATTGGTGCTGATTGCCGCGAACCTGCCCGGCGTCGACGGTTTTACCGTTATGGCCCGACTCCGCATGGATGACGGTCCATCGACACATACGCCGGCCATTCTGCTGCTGCCGGAGAACGAGGCCGAGGGGCGCGGCAAGGCCCTGCGCTCGGGCGCCGACGACTACCTGGTCAAGCCCTTCCACCCGGCCGAGCTCATGGCTCGAATGCGCAGCCTCCTGGCTCGCTACAAGCCCGACGAGCAATTCACTCCGCCGACTCGAACGGCGCACATTATTCCGGCGGCGGCGCAGGCACCAAAGAAGCGCGAGCCCGCCCGCGTCGTCGTGTTCTACGGGGCAAAGGGCGGCGTGGGCACGACCACGATCGCGATCAACGTCGCGATCGCACTCCACAAGGAGTTGGGGCGGCGGGTCTGCCTCATCGACGCCAATCTTCAGTTCGGCGATCACCGCGTCTTCCTGGATCTTGGGCTCGACCGGCTGAGCGTCGTGGATCTCGCCACGGCCCCGGCTATGGACATGGACCTGATCCAATCGATCCTCGTCCAACACGAATCGGGTATCGAACTGCTGCTCGCGCCCCCGTCGCCGGAGACGGCTGAGCTCGTTACGAGCGATCACCTGCCAGACATCATCGGCCACATGGCGAACGACTTCGACTACATCGTCATCGACATCGACAAGCGTCTCGACGAAGTCAACCTTCGGATCATGGACGTGGCCGACACGATCTATGTCGTGCTGACAGCCGATCTGCCTTGTTTGAAGAACGTTCGCCTTGTGCTCGAGACGATCGGCCACCTTGGCTACTCCGAGAGCAAGGTCAAGCTGATCCTGAACCGGTCGAACGCATTTACCGGCATCAACGTAAAGAACGCCGAGAGCGCACTGAAACACCTGATCGACTTCCAGATCATCAACGAGTATCGCTCGGCCATCGGCGCCCTGAACAGCGGTGCGCCCTTCATGTACACGAAGGCGGATTCGCTCCTCGGCAAGAACGTTCTCGCGTTCGTCAAGACTATGGAGAAGGACTTCGCCGAGCACCCGCCGGTCAGCCGCGCGGCGCGCTAGCTCCGGTTCCCCGACGGGCGTCGCGGAGTCGCCGGCGCACGAGCGAATTGGCGGATAAGCCACAGGTGAGTGGAGCCGCGTAGCGTGGTCGCGTGCTCGCATCCCTTCTCTCGGCCACTCTTCACGGTCTGGACGGACGGCCGATTCGCGTCGAGGTGGACGTCGCTCCGGGCCTGCCGGGCTTCACGATCGTGGGGCTGGCGGATACGGCGCTGCAGGAAGCGCGCGAGCGTGTTCGAGGGGCGATCAGGAACAGCGGCTATGAGTACCCACCCCGGCGCATCACCGTCAACCTTGCGCCGGCCGAGCTGCGAAAGAGCGGCGCGTCGCTGGATCTCGCCATTGCCCTGGGGATCCTGGTCGGGTCGGAACAGGTCAACGCGAATGGCCTGTGGGCGGTCCTGGGCGAGCTCTCGCTTGGGGGAGAGTTGCGGCCCGTACCCGGTCTGCTGCCCATGGTCCTTGCCCTGTCGCGACGCAGAGTCAAGCGCGTGGTGGTGCCGGTCGGCGGCCTCGCGGAGGCGAGACTGGCCGACGGCATCGTCGTTGTCGGTGCAGCAACCCTTGCCGAGGCTGCCACCCTGTTGCGCGAAAGCCGGCGCGGCAGGACGCGCAGCACGCCGCCCCGCGTGGAACTGGCCGCCGACATTACGGGGAACGGAAGTGCCGATCGCGGCCACGTCGTGAACGGCGGCTCCGGGCCGGGTCCTGATCTGGCCGAGGTCCGGGGCCAGCTGGAAGCCAGGCGAGCCCTGGAGCTTGCGCTCGCCGGCGGCCACTGCATGGTCATGATCGGCCCGCCGGGCTCCGGCAAGACTCTGCTGGCGAGGACCGTGCCGGGGCTTCTGCCGCCCCTCGACGATGACGAGGCTCGGCTCGCCACGGTTATCGCGTCGGTCTCGGGGTCTGGGCCCGTAACCGATCTGGTCCGAACGAGACCCTTCAGGGCGCCTCACCACACTATCTCCTACGCGGCAATGGTCGGCGGAGGCCCGCACATGTCGCCGGGCGAAGTGACCCTGGCGAACGACGGAGTCCTGTTCCTCGACGAGCTGCCCGAGTTCGATCGGGCGACACTCGAGGCGTTGCGGCAGCCGCTCGAGGATGGTCAGGTGGCGATCTCGAGGGTCGGCCGGGCGGCAGTCTTTCCGGCCCGGTTCCAGCTGATCGCGGCGATGAACCCGTGCCCGTGCGGGCATGCCGGCGAGGGCGGCGGCAGGTGTCGCTGTCAACCGGGCATCGTCGAACGGTATGCCGGCCGGATCTCCGGTCCGCTGCGAGACCGGATGGATCTCTGGGTGCACATGCCGCGAGTCGAGCCGGCCGAATACGTGAGATCGGCGGCGCCGGAAGGATCGGTTGGTGTCGCTGGCCGGATCGCCGCGTCGCGGCGACGCCAGATACATCGGTCGGGTCACCCGAACTCCAGGTTGAGCGGTCGCGCCCTGAGGGCGGCCTGTGCACTCGGGCCGGCCGAGCAGGCTCATGCGATCCGGCTCGCGGAACTCGAGGGCTGGAGCGCGCGCGGCATCGAGCGGCTGTTACGCGTGGCTCGGACGGCCGCGGATCTTGCCGGCGCTGACGCTGTCGATGGCTCGCATATGGACGAGGCCGCCCGCTTCCGCTCGGCGTCCGGGGCACGGATCGGATACGAGGCGGTGGGTTGAGCCATGCTCGGAGTGCAGAGTCTTGGGCCGCTCGTGCCACGCCGGGTGGCTGAGTGTGGGGGACCGCCGGCGACGTTCGGGGCTCCTGCCAGGGCGGTCCCGGTGCCGGCGCCGGATCGCCCGTCCGGCGAGGCCGCCGCTCTGGACCTCGCCGAACGCGAGCGGTGGGCCTGGGTGGTCTTGTTGTCGGTGTCGGGCCTGGGTCCGGTCAGCTTCGGGGCGCTGCTGGCCGCGTTTGGGTCGGCGCGAGCCGTGCTGGACGCCGCCACTCAGGCCGATGGGCCAGGGCGGCTGCTGCAGGCCCTTGCGGACGCGGCTTTCGACGCGGACGACGGCCCGGATCTGGGGCTGTTCGATACCTGCGCCGCCGCGGGCAACGCCAAGGACGCGGCGGCGGCGGGTCGCGGCGGGCCGCGTGCGCGGCAGGTGATCGGAAAGGACCTCGCGGTCCGGCTGTGCGAGGCGGCCAATGGGGGAGGGGCGGCTGAGCGCGTTCGCGCCCTTGGCCTGAACGTCGTGACGCTGGAAGATGCCGCGTACCCGGATCGGCTCCGTCAGGTCGAACTCCCTCCGCCGTTGCTGTTCGTTCGCGGCTCCGTGGCCGCCCTGAATGCGAGGAACGCAGTGGCGGTCGTTGGCACGCGCCGGCCAACGGACATGGGCCGTCTGATCGCCGGCTGGATCGGCTCGGCGCTGGCGCGGACCGGGGTCGTCGTCGTCTCGGGACTGGCAGTCGGCATCGACGGCGCCGCGCACGCCGCGGTCGTGGCCGAAGGTGGCCGGACGGTGGCGGTTCTCGGTGGCGGACACGCTCGGCTCTTCCCTAAGGCGCACGAGCGACTTGCGGACGCGATCGTCGAGTCAGGCGGAACGGTCGTATCGGAGCTCGCGCCGGAGACCAGTCCGAGTCGCGGGACGTTCCCGCGTCGAAACCGGCTCGTGAGCGGGCTCTCGGACGCGACGGTCGTGGTGGAAGCGGGCCGGCGGAGTGGGGCGTTGATCACCGCCGGCTGGGCGCTCGAGCAGGGCAGGGAGTGCTTCCTCGTGCCGGGCCCGTTCGACTCACCGACGAGCGCTGGCTGCCACGCCTTTCTCCGGAGCTTCCCCGGCCAGGCCCGCGTAGTGTGCGGCGTCGCCGAGCTGATCGAGGACCTGGAGCTCGACGGCGACGGCGCGGCCATCAACGACCTCGCAAATGAGCCCCAATCGGGCGGACCGTCGGCTCGGCCGGCGACTTCCCGGACGACGCCTGCCTCCGCGCCATCCGTCGGTCGAGCCGCCTTGCTGGCATCGCTCGGGCCGGCCGAACGGGCCCTGGCCGAGGAGCTTGCGCGCGGGCCGGCAACTGCGGACCAGCTGGCGGCGCGAACAGCGCTTGCCGGCGCCGCGGTTCTGAGCGCCCTGACGTTGCTCGAATTGAGGGGCCTGGCGAGGGGCGCCTACGGTCGCTACTCCCCGTCGGGGCCGCTGGCGAGCTGGTCGGGCGAGGTCGGCGGCTGAGTCCACAACACTATCGTGGCACCGTGACATCGGCCACCGGCAGCCTCAACGGCGGCTGGGCACGGCGCGGTGAGTCAGCAGCCTGTGACCAAACGCTACCATTCCGACTTGGAGCCGCTCGCAAGGGCGGGCGATTTGGCACGGTCACTCTTGACCGCGACTGGAGCCGCGTACAGGGTTTCCTTTCATGCGCCGCCGCCGAGGACTGACTTGATCTCGTTCGATCCCGAGCACGGCCGGGTCTTCCCGGACGCAAAAGGAGCAGCGCAGCGGAACGTCGAGTTCGTGGGTGCGCTCTCTCTCGGCGATGGCCTGGTTTTGCGGAGATGGCTGCCCGAGGATGCCCCGTCCATCGCCGTTGCTTGCGACGACGCCGAGATTGCCCGGTGGTTGCCAGTCCCGTCGCCCTATACCGTCGAAGATGCCCGAAGCTATCTTGCGCGAGTTGAAGCCTGGTGGGAACTTGGCCAGGCGTACGCTTTGGCGATCAGCGACGGGCCGTCCATTCTCGGTGCAATCTCCATCCGGCCGAACAGCGACCGACCCTCGATCGGCTACTGGTTGGCGTCGTCTGCCCGGGGCCGCGGCATCGTCACAAGAGCGGTGGACACCCTCGTTGTCTGGGCAGCCGCCGCTTTCGGGTTGAGCGATGTCTGGATCTTCGCTCAACCCGACAACGTTGCCTCTTGTCGAGTCGCTCGACGCGCGGGCTTCGTGGAGCAGGATGAGCGTGTGCTCTTTTCAGATGGGAAGCCGCGGGCGGTCTTCCGCCGGCAACTGTGAGTCCAACGCGCCCCAGTTTGGAGAGCGCCACTACCACCCGGTCGTGGTCATGGCTGAGGACGCGCAGCCAATGTGCTCCGGTGCTTGGGGCACAGGGGGCGACGAGCCGACGTCGAGTGACTAGACGCCGGTCAAGGAGGGATTCATTGCCCAGTGCCGGTCAACGACCTTCGGCACTTGGCAAGCTCGTCGGTCAAGACGACGCTGCCGCCACACGGGAGGCTTCGGCGCGCGGCCCACACTCTGGCCGCCGGGACCGCGCCGAGCCACTGGCGAGACCGACCCGCGCCGATGAATCGCGGAGGATGAAGAGGGATGTCCCGAGATAGTGCGGGTGGCCGCGTGATATCGAGTCTCGCCATCGCGGTTTTGCTGGCCGGTTGCAGCGCCAGCGCGAGTCCCACGCCAGCGCCGACACTCGCCGCCACGCCGACACTCGCCGCCACGCCGACACCAGTGCCCACTCCGACACCAGTTCCAACACCCACGCTAGCCCAACTCCAAGCCGCCTGCGGCACGGGAACCCCTATTCCCGAGGCGATCCCGTACGCTGGCAGTGTTCATTCGTACACTGTCGGCAAATCAGGTATTCAAGATGGGGGGGTATGGGCATTTGCGGACTTCGACGCGCCGTTCCAGATCATCATCTGTGAATACGATAATGCCGACATCCAGCTACCTGGTTACTGCTGGTATTCGGACAACACCGGCAAGCAATACCAGCTTGGGCTGGTGGAGGGGTCCGAAACCGTTCGGGTGTTGGTCGCCAGAACCGGCGAGACCCTTGAGACCAAGACCCTCTCTGGACTCGGCACTTGCCCGGGGGTATACACGTACACCACGGAGGGCTCCATCCCAACCCTCCACCAGGCCGTGTGGGCCCCCTATGTGAATGACTGGATACGTTCATTCACAAACCTTGACACACCGTGACCCGCTGGCCACCCGTAAGCCGCGACCTTTCCGGCAAGTTCGAGCGGCTGCGTCGGGAGCATCCTGTCGACCGAACCTTCTCCCCGCACACCATGACCACGTAGTGTGCGGTGGCGAGCCTGTCGTGGGCCGAGTTCGGGTGGCGGGACGCCGGATCTGACGGGCCTACACTGTGGGTGTTTCAACCCGCCTTAGGAGACCAGAATGGCTGGCAAGAAGAAGGACAAGAAGGACAAGAAGGACAAGTAGTCCCGCCTGCTAAGTGAGTGCGGATGGCCCCTGGATGAACGCCAGAGGCCATCACTCTTGTTGGCTGCCTGCCCCGATCTCGACAGCACTGTCCGGCCGAACGATGGCCGGAACGTGCGACACGACGCGTGCGTAATCGTGATCCGACGATGCCCTGGTCGATCAGCCTAGGTGTCCCACCAAGATCACGAGCACGGCCACGATCACGACCACGGCAGCCACGAACGCGCCCGCCGGAATGCGGAACCGCGCCGCTGTGGTGGGAGGGCCGATTCCGCCTAGGGTGTTTGGGATGTTCTGATCGTGGAGCACGTTGACAGCGGGCCCCACTTGGGCCTGGTTCTGCGTTGGTTTGGCCATGGCTGTCTCCGTGCGTCTGTGGCGGCCCAGGCATCGGTTGTGGTCGGGGCCCTCAAGGTCACCGCCGCCAGGCGCTCTGACCACTGCTCTTCATCCATTCTAGGCCTGGTCTGGCACGAGCCGCGAGGGTAGGCAAGCGGGCACGCAGTCCCGCCTGTAGACCGACCTCTCCGGTGGACGGGAAGTGACGACGTCCGAGAACCCGCGGGTGCCGATCACTGCGGCGATGGTCGTGTGCACACCGCCTAACGTCAAGAAGACGGCGCTCGCGTGCCCAGTATTGCCGCCGTCGGCGCGTCCAGGACGGTGACTGGCCGGTCTAAGGTCAAAGCGTTGCTTTCCGCGCTGGGATTTGGGCCGCCAGCGCGGCGGCGGCTCGGCCTCTCGGCCTGACTCCGCAACGGCGGGGGAGGGTTCTCATCCTCGCGCAGGTGCCAGATCCAGCCCACGATTACGGAAGGACATGAGCATTCATGCCCGGACGTTAGTCAAACGCGGCTAGAGGAGAGTTAGATGACTGACTTGCGCGCCAAAGGCGCCACAAATAAGGCCAAGGGTCAAGTCGAGGAAGGTCTCGGCAAGTTGACCGGCGACAGGCACCAGGAAGCCAAGGGCAAGGTCAAGCAGGTTCAAGGCAGTGCTCAGCAGAGCGTGGCCGACATCAAGGACGCCGACAAACGGCCTTCGAAACGCTGACAAATAGCGGATGACGCGCATCCGCAGGCAACCACCTGGAGAGCGAGGGCAATCGTCCCTCGTCCATAAGCAGCGTCCCAATGGAGGAATCGCCGTTATGGGCATCATCGCGT
>PMYK01000055.1 GCA_003171255.1 Chloroflexota bacterium | reverse complement strand
GTCCTCAACAGCGGCATGATCGCCGGTGGTCGCAAGGTCGCGGAGCTGGAAGAGCGCTGGGCCAAGTTCTGCGGCTGCAAACACGCCATCGCCCTATCCAACGGCACCGTCGCCTTGATGTCGATCTTCGCCGGCCTCGGGTACGGACCCGGCGACGAGGTCATCACCGTCTCCCACACCTTCAACGCCACGGTAAGCTCGATCCTGTTCACCGGCGCGTCCCCCGTGTTCGTCGACATCGAGCCGGACACGTATCTGATGGACGCGGGCCGGATCGAGGCCGCCATCACGCCCCGGACTCGCGCCATCTGCCCGGTCAGCCTCTTCGGCGTCATCGCCGACATGGACGCGATCCAGGCCATCGCCGATCGCCACGGGCTCACGGTCGTCGAGGATGCCTGCCAGGCCCACGGCGCTCAGTATCGAGGCCGCCGCGCCGGCAGCTTCGGTTACGCGGCATTCAGCCTGTACGGCACCAAGAACATGACCACTGGAGAGGGCGGCTTCGTCACCACAAACGACGACCGGCTGGCCGATTGGATCAGGCTCTATCGCAACCAGGGCATGCGGGAGCGCTATCACCACGAGATCCTCGGCTACAACTTCCGCCTGACCGACATCGCAGCCGCCATCGGCCTCGTCCAGCTCGACAAGCTCGAGCGGAACACCGCCCGCCGCCAGGCGGTCGCCAGGCGCTACGACGAGGCCTTCGCCGACCTGCCGGTTCGACTGCCGACCTGGCCCGATGGGCGAACGCACGTCTACCACCAGTACACCCTCGGCGTCGGGTCCGCTCGCGACCAGATCGTGGCCGACATGAAGGACGCGGGCGTCATCTGCGGCATCTACTACCCGATTCCCTGCCACCGCCAGTCCTACGTCCTTGAGCTTGGCATCGAGGCGGACCTTCCCAACACCGACGCAGCCGCGGCCGGCAGCATGTCGCTGCCCATGTACCCAGGCCTTACCGAGGCCGAGCAGGGCCAGGTCATCGAGGCTCTGCGGGCATCGATCCTGCGCCACCCGGTCGCGACTGGCAACCGCTCATGACGGCGCCCTTGAGGCTCGGCCTGGCCGGACTGGGCTCTATGGGCCGGAACCACCTGCGGGTCATCTCCAACCATCCCGAAACGGTTCTTGCCGCGATCGCGGATCCGGACTCCGCGGCTCTCGAGGCCGCCGTCGCCCAGACCGGGGCGAAGGGCTTCGCCGATCCGCTGGCCATGATCGGTCAGGCTGAACTCGATGGCATCGTGCTGGCCGCGCCAACGACGGCCCATGTCGGACTCGCCCTCGCAGCGATCGAGGCTGGCCTCAGCATCCTGGTCGAGAAGCCGCTCGCGGCCACGGTCGAGGACGGACTGGCGATCGTCACGGCCGCCCGCAAGCGGAACGTCCGCGTCCAGGTCGGACATGTCGAGCGGTACAACCCGGCCGTTATGGAGATGGGAAGACTGCTCCGCGCCGGCTGGTTGTCAACGATCTATGCCATCACCAGCCGCCGGGCCGGCCCGTTTCCGGCGCGCATCCGGGACGTTGGCGTGACGGTGGATCTGGGCACTCACGACGTGGACATGCTGTCGTGGATCGCAGGCGAGCGGCCGGTTCGCGTCTACGCCGAGACGGCCCAGCGACTCCATGCCACCCACGAGGACCTGACCTTCGGGCTGATGCACTTTCCGTCCGGCGCCACCGGATTCCTGGACGTGGACTGGCTCACGCCCGCCAAGCGCCGCAGTCTGGTGGCACTCGGGGAAGAGGGCATGTTCGAGCTCGACTACTTGACTCAGAAGCTGACCTTCACCCGCTCGAACGTAGAGCGGCCTCAGATGATCGGCGGCTACGCCACGACCTTCACCGGCGACGTCGCCGACATCCCGATCCAGAACGTCGAGCCGCTCCGCGCCCAACTCGACGAGTTCGTGCGCGTCCTGCGCACCGGCGACCGGCCGTACGTCGATGGCGAGGACGGCTTGTGGGCCGTCGCAATCGCCAACGCACTGCTGACCGCCGCCGCCGAACGCCGCCCCATCGATCTCTCAGACCTTCCTTCGAGGCTCGCCGCCGAATGACGATCGTCTCCCGTCCCTCCAACGTCGTCAGCTTCCTGGGCGGTTCGATCACCCCGCCATCGAACCCCTGCACCCACGGAACTCCCCGCACGGTCGCGCCCTGGACCGGCGAGCCCGGCACGGTGGGCAGGGCAGTTGTAGTGGGCGCCGGCAAGATGGGGCTGCCGCTGGCCGTTCAGTTCGCCCGCCACGGTTGGACCGTGACCGCGGTCGACGTCAACCACGACGTCGTGGCCGCGATCAATGAAGGTCGATCGCACGTGGCCGAAGAGCCCGGACTCGCCGAGGGAGTGGGCGAGGTTCACGCCGCGGGCCGCCTCCACGCAACCTCCGACGCCGCGGCAGCCGTCCGCGACGCGGACGTGGCCGTGCTCATCGTGCCGGTGATGCTCGACGACGCTCAGCAGCCGGACTACCGCTACATGGATTCGGCCGTGGATTCGATCTCGGGCGGCGTCCACCCCGGCCTCACGGTCATATTCGAGACCACACTCCCCGTCGGCGATACCCGCGGTCGATTCGCGCCCAGGCTCGAGGCGGCGAGCGGTCTCAAGGCCGACGCGGACTTCTTCGTGGCCTTCTCGCCTGAACGGCTTTACTCGGGCGCCGTCTTCGCCAACCTGTCCACCTATCCCAAGCTCGTCGGGGGCATCGGGCCTGAGTCCGGGCGGCGGGCGGCGGAATTCTACGACTCGGTTCTCGACGCCGAGATCGTGGCCATGAGCTGCAGCGAGGCGGCGGAATTCAGCAAGATCGCCGAAACGACCTATCGCGATGTCAACATCGCCCTGGCCAACGAGTTCGCCCGGGTCGCCGATCGAGTCGGAGTAAACGTCCTTGATGTCATCCAAGCGGCCAACAGCCAGCCGTATTCGCACATCCACCAGCCCGGCATCGGCGTCGGCGGCCACTGCATCCCGGTCTACCCGCACCTGCTCCTGAGTCGCGCCCCCGACCTAGAGGTCGTGAGCACGGCCCGTCGCACCAACGACGCCCAGGTCGGCAACGCGATCAAGGCACTCGAGGCTCAGCTCGGCGGCCTCGACGACGTGCCTATCCTCGTCCTCGGTCTGACCTATCGCGAGAACGTCAAGGAGCTGGCATATTCGCGCGCGCTGCCGCTGATCGAGCGGCTGTCGTTCCACGGCGCGAACGTGATGGCCTACGACCCGCTCCTGTCGACCGAGGAGATCGAGCGCTGCTGCGCCACGCCGTATCGGTGGGGTCAGCCGGCGCAGTTTCGCGCGATCGTCACGCAGACCGCGGACAAGCTATGGGAAGAGATCGACTTCTCGCTTTTCCCCAAGCTCGAAGTGGTCTTGGACGGACGGAACAGCTTCGACGGAAACAACACTCTGCGCTGGATCGACCTGCCGGCGGGCGTCCGCTACATGGGCATCGGCGTGCAAGACGCCACAAGGCGCCGGCCGGCCGACGCCCCGGGCGCAACCCGCTAGGCGGCGGCCGACGATGCGGATCCTCAGCGTCGTCGGCACGCGGCCGCAGCTGATCAAAGCCGCCGCGCTTCAGCCCGTCCTGCGCCGCTTCTGCGAGGAGATCTTTGTGGATACCGGCCAGCACTACGACGAGGCGATGGCCGGCACCTTCTTCGCCGAGCTGGGGCTGGCGCGGCCCGACCACACGCTTGGGATCGGCGGTGGCGGCCACGGCGAGCAGACCGGCCGAATGCTGATCGCCCTGGAGCCACTCCTGCGTGACGCCGCGCCGGATGCGGTTCTGGTCTACGGCGACACCAACTCCACTCTGGCCGGGGCGCTGTCGGCGGCCAAGCTGGGCATTCCCGTTGCTCACGTCGAGGCGGGGCTGCGAAGCTTCGACCGGCGCATGCCCGAGGAGCTGAATCGGGTCGTTGCAGATCACCTGTCGCGCTGGCTGTTCGCGCCCACCGCGGCCGCTGTGGCGAACCTGGCCGCGGAGGGGATCACCGCCGGAGTGGTCGATGTCGGCGACCTGATGCTCGACCTGGCCGCCCGTGTATCGGCCGAGATCCGCGACCCGGCGACTCTGAAGCCGATCGCCGAGAAGCTCCGGCTGCCGCTCGCACCGGGCCGATACCTGTTCGCGACAGTCCATCGGGCCGAGAACCGGGACCCGATCGCCATGGCCGGTTGGTCGGCCCTGCTGGGTGCCGTAGCCCGGCCGGATCGACCCGTCGTGCTCGCTCTCCACCCCGGCACACGGGCAGCTCTCGAGGCGGCGGGCCTGACCCTACCCGCGGGTGTCGCGGTCGTGGCTCCGCAGGGCTACCGAACGTCACTCGCGCTGCAACTCCACTCCGCGGCCGTCCTGACCGACTCGGGTGGCGTCCAGCGCGAATCGGCCTGGCTGGGTGTTCCCTGCCTCGTCCTCCGGACCACGACGGAATGGGTCGAGACGATCGGTGGCGGCGGCTCGGCGGTTCTGGTCGGACTCGACCGCCAAGCCGCCATGCGCGAGCTCTCGGCCCGAGCTCCCCTGGCCCGAACGGTGGAGCAGGCCGTGGACCGCGCCGCAAGAATCCAGCTGACGGGCTCGGGTGCCGCCGAACGCATTGTCGCCGGTCTGACGGCCGGGACCGGGGCTGGGGACCGGAATTGACCGCGACCTCCCCACGCCGGCCCATCTGCATGATCGTCCACGCCTATTACGAGGAAGACCCTCGAGTCAGGCGCGAGGCCGAGGCGCTCGTCGCCGCGGGCTGGGAGGTGGACGTGTACGGCCTGCGCCGGCCGGGCGAAGCAGACAGCGCGGTGGTTGCCGGAGTGAATCTGCGCCGCTTGCCGGTACGCCGCCACCAGGGCGCCGGTCTGCCGGTGTACCTCGCCGAGTACGGCGCTTTCTTGTGCCGGTCGCTCTGGGCCGCGACCCGCGCTCACCGCCGCCGGCGCTACGGTCTGGTCGAGGTTCACTCGCTCCCGGACTACCTTGTCCTGGCGGCGCTGCCCATGAAGATCGCGGGAGTGCCGGTGCTGCTGGACCTGCACGAGGCGATGCCGGAGTTCTTCCGCAGCCGGTTCCCAAAGGCAGCCAACCCGATCAGCTATCGACTGCTGCGATTGCAGGAGAGGCTGTCGATAGCCCTTGCCAACGAGGTCATGACGGTCAATGAGCCGCTGGCCGAGCGTCTGCGAGGTCTCGGCGTAAAGCCGAACCGACTCACAGTGATCCTCAACAGCCCGGATCTCGGGCTCTTCGATCCGACCGCTCATCCCCGCCGCGACTTCATGGCCGACGGCACGCTCCGAATCGTCTACACCGGCGCGCTCACGCCGACATACGAGCTGGACGTGGTCCTGCGGGCTGTGGCTTCGATGAAGCGCTCCCGCCCAAAGCTGCCTGTCCAGACCACGTTCTACGGTCGAGGCGACGCCCTGCCGGCGCTCGAATCCCTCGCCATCGAGCTCGGAATCGCCGATCGCGTCAGCTTCCCCGGCCGAATCCCCATCGAGGACGTACCCAGGACGATTGCGGACGCGGACATCGGGGTCGCCCCAACCCGGCTGGACCCGTTCACCGGCATGAGCCTCTCGACGAAGCTGCTCGAGTACGCGGCGATGGACAAGCCGGTCGTGGCGTCAAGGCTGCCTACAGTAGAGAGGTACTTCGCGCCGGACACTCTCACGGTCTACGAACCGGGCGACGCCGAGTCCCTGGCGACCTCGATTCTGGGGCTCGTCGACGATGCGGCCGGCCGCCGGTCCCGGGTCGACCTGACGCGCAAGCGCGTGGATGAGTTGAGCTGGACGCGCCAGTCCGAGGCCTATCGGTCCGTCGTTGATCGGCTCACCGAACGTCATGACCATGTCGGGACGAAGAAGATGCCCGACATTTAGCCACTCGCGCGCCGATTGCCCCCGCACTCGCGCTCCATGACCGACCTTTTCAGGAAGCGGAATGCGGTAGCATACGGCTCCGTTACACCGGCGTACCTCGCCGGGCCACGTTCGCACCAGGACGCCCAGATGACCTTCCGTACTAGAACGGCTCCCAAGCCCACACGCCGCCGAGTCCGACGCAATGACTCCCGCCGAACGATCTACCTAACGATCACGTTCACGCTCGCCATCGTGAGCGCGATGTCGCTCCTGGGCGGAGTGTTCCTTGCCAGCTACTACACGGACCACGGCGCGCCAATTGCCGCCGTCAGCGGCGAGGCCATCAGCAAGGATGCCGTACGGGATCGAGCCCATCTCGACTTCGCGCGGAGCGAGAGACTGAACGCCGACTATCTGACCCTGCGAAACCAGGGCAAGCTCACGACCGAGGAATACGCGAATCTGCAGACGACGATCGCGAACGACGAGAGCGCGTCGACCATCTTCACCAACGCCTTGAGCGAATTGGTCGACGAGACCGAACTCCGGCAGTTCGCCGCGAAGAACGGCATCGTCATCACCGATCAGATGATCGACGCCCAGATCAAGAGCGACAGCACTCTTGCCGAAGTGCGCAACGTCAAGATCATCGGCGTGGCGCCCCAGCCAACGCCTCCGGCCAACTCCCCTACCGCCTCCGATGATACGGACGCCGAGGCAAAGGCCAGGGCCTACCTCGCCGAGGTCCAGGGCGGCAAGGCCTGGGACGACGTGGCCAAGGAAGCGCAGTCCGACGCTGCGAACCAGGCCGGCACTATCGGCCCGCTGGGCCTCGTTCCGCGAGAGGCGCTCAACGTCGATCCAGATCTGGCCGACGCCATTTTCGCCCTCGCCAAGGTCAACGACGTGACCGCCATCTTCAAGGGCGTCGATGGCGCGTATCGCTTCGCTACGGTCACCAACATCGTGCCTGAGTACACCGATGCCAACTGGCAGAGCACGATCGCGTCGACTGGCGGCGCGGACCAGTATCGAGCCCTCGCGCGGGCCGAGGCCACTCAGAAGGCGGTTCAGAGCTTCGTCGAGGCGAAGTACATCAGCGGGCCAACCGTCCAGCGCAACGTCCTCGAGATCGCCGTCGGGGCGGGCTACGTCTCACCCGGCAACGGCGATGAGGTCAAGATCGCGATGCTCGTCTTCGCCCCCAACCACGACGCGGCCAGCGCTTCCAGCGTCGCGACGACGGACCCGGCCTGGGCGGATGCCAAGAAGCGCGCCGACGCGGCTGTGGCTACCCTCCGCGCCGACCCCTCCAAGTTCGCCGCCATGGCCGCAGACACCACGGTCAACGACGAGCTGCACTTCAACACAGTGGGTGGGTCGATCCCGTGGCTCCCCAGGGAGTATTACGACGCGCAGACCAAGGAAGGCTCCACCGGCCTGGGGCTGACCAGCGTTGAGGCCGCGATCTTCGCGCCGGATCTGACGCCTGACAGCATCTTGGACCCGATCCAGGAGCCAACTCAGGGCTACGTTGTCGTCGAGTTCCAGGCTCGACGGCCGGCTCCGATCGCGCGGATCGCCGACGCCGCTCTCAAGATCAACGCCGGTGCAGACTTCGGAACCGAAGCCAAGTCGGTCTCTGAGGCGGTCGACTCCCCGACCGGCGGCGACCTTGGCTGGGTCTCGCCCTACATGCTGAGCAAGGCCCAGGAAGCTGCCATCTGGGCGACTCCGATCGGCGGAGTCAGCAACATCGTGGACGACAGCGGATATTTCATCTTCAAGGTGCTTGGCGAGGAGACGAGGACGCCCGACGCTGCCCAGCAGCTCAGGCTCAAGAAGGTGGTCTACCAGCGCTGGGTCAGCGACTTCCAGGCCAATGCCCTGATCTGGCAGGATTCCGCAGCGGTAGCCGCACTGACTCCCGCAACGCCTTCTCCGTAGCCGCGCAGGACTGGTGCTCGACGCATTCGTCGCCGAGGCTAGGATCCGCTGGGGATTGGACCCAGCGGCCGGGCTTCAGATTGTCACGCCTGAGCGGCTGGCGGGAACGCCGGTCGAGCCCTCGCGGCCGCTTCTCCTAGTCCCGCTGGCGATCCTGCGGGTCGAGGGAGCGGCCCAGGGCGAGGAAGCGCCACTGCCAGGCCGGCACGCTCCGGCCGATCGCGGAGCCGCGGGTGTGCTACGCCGCCTCTACCCGGCGGACCATCTGGTGGGCCGCATCGGCCTTGCCGATGCCACGACGGTCGGTGAGCTGGATGAGGCGGCCATGACAACATCGACCCTCTACCTGCCCCCTCTCGCCCCGGAGAGTGCCCTGGCGAGCCCCTGGGCCCTCCCCTGGATCGCTCACCGGCTGCGCCAGCCCGACGGCTGCCCGTGGGATCGGGAACAGACCCACGCCTCTCTCAAGAAGCATCTGCTCGAAGAGGCCTACGAGGTTTACGACGCCCTCGACGCCGGCGCTACGAAGGAACTTGCGGGCGAGCTCGGCGACCTGTACCTGCAGATCGTCCTTCACGCCCAGCTGGCCGCCGAGGCAGGCG
This sequence comes from Chloroflexota bacterium, assembly GCA_003171255.1. Classification (GTDB taxonomy): domain Bacteria; phylum Chloroflexota; class Limnocylindria; order Limnocylindrales; family CSP1-4; genus Fen-1039. Next base: position 52,929 of record PMYK01000055.1, on the reverse strand, counting down.
TCTTCGATCTGACTGACGTCGAGGAGGCCATCAGCCGCAAGATCGTGCGGCGCCACCCCCATGTGTTCGGCGACGCCACGGTCGCAACCACGTCGGACGTAAACCGCCAGTGGGAGCAGATAAAGCGGGTCGAGCGCGAGGACGAGGCCGCAGCCGCGGCTGCCGACGCAGCTGCGGCTGCCGGCGCGGCCGAGGCGCCCGAGGTCCGCAGCGCTCTCGACGGCATCTCATCATCCATGCCGGCTCTGGCGGCCGCGCAGGAGATGCAGGACCGCGCGGCGCACCTCGGCTACGACTGGCCGGAGATCGTCGGCATCCTCGACAAGGTCCAGGAAGAGCTCGACGAGCTCGCGGCGGCCACGACCGACGACGAGAGGCGCGAGGAGGTCGGCGATCTGCTGCTTGTCGTGACCAACCTCGCCAGACGCCACGGAGTCGAGGCCGAGGCGGCCCTGCGCGCCGCGGCGGACAAGTTCCGCAACCGCTTCCGGCGAGTTGAACGCATGACCCGCGAACGAAACGTCCAACTCCGAGATCTGAGTTTCGCCGAATTGGACGAGTTGTGGGATGCTGCGAAGGCCGAAGCGCGAGCGGAGGCCGCCAACCGCCAGGCGGCGGCGCGCCAGTTCCCGGCGGCGCCCAAGGAGACAGCACGATGACAATCGGGGCTCAGTCGTTGCAGAGGTCCGACGGCCGCCTTCCAGGCGACCTGCGGCCGATCACCCTCACGCTGGGCGTACAGAAGTGGGCCGAAGGATCCTGCGTGATCAAGGTCGGTGGCACGGAGGTCCTGTGCGCAGCCACTATCGAGGACAAGATTCCGCCCCATCTCCGCGGCAAGGGCACCGGCTGGGTGACCGCCGAGTACAGCATGCTGCCGCGCGCCACCAGCGAGCGGAACGTCCGTGAGGCCGCCAAGGGCAAGCTCGGCGGTCGAACGTACGAGATCCAGCGGCTGGTCGGGCGGTCGCTGCGGGGCATCGTCGACATGACCAAGCTGGGCGAGCGCACGATCACCGTCGACTGCGACGTGCTCAACGCCGACGGCGGAACCCGGACGGCCTCGATCACCGGCGGCTGGGTGGCGCTGGCGGCTGCGATGCGGACCTACGGCCTGGAGCGCTGCCTCGTCGGACGCGTGGCCGCCGTGAGCGTCGGCATGGTCGGCGGCGTAACGTGCCTGGACCTCGACTACTCCGAGGACTCCAAGGCCGATGTCGACTTCAACGTCGTCGCCACGGACGCGGGCAGATACGTCGAACTGCAGGGCACCGCCGAGGGCAAGCCGTTCGAGCGCTCGGACGTCGATCGGATGCTCGACCTCGCGGCCGGCGGTCTGGAGCGGCTGTTCGCGGCACAGGCTGAGGCACTCGCCTCGGTCAAGCGTTAGCCGGCGTTCGCGCAGGTGGCGCTGGAGGGGTCGGCGGGGGCGTCCGACAGGTCGCGCCTGCTCGTCGCGACGCGGTCGACGCACAAACTCCGCGAGCTTCGAGAGTTGCTCGGCCTCAGAGCCGAGCTGATCGACCTCGACGACATCGGGATCACCGATGAGGCGATCGAGGATGGCGAGACGTTCGAGGCCAACGCGTCGAAGAAGGCTCGCTTCTTCGCGGCCCTTTCGGGCCTGCCGACGCTGGCCGACGACTCCGGCCTCGAGGTGGACGCCCTCGGCGGTGCGCCGGGCGTGCGCACGCGACGCTACGCCGGCGAGATCGCCACCGACGAGGAAAACAACGTCAAACTGCTCGGGGCGCTGTCCGGCCTACCGGCGCCGCAGCGTGGGGCGCGCTACCGCTGCGCGCTGGCGCTCGCCCTGCCCGAGTCTCGCGGGACTCGCGGCGGCATTCCGGTGAGCCTCGCCCAGGGAACCCTGGAGGGCCGGATCGCCGTGGCTCCCAAGGGCGATGGCGGTTTCGGCTACGACCCGATCTTCGAGCCGGCCGGAGAGCCGGCCGGGGGCCGGACGCTCGGCCAGTGGACGGCCGAGGCCAAGAACCGCATCTCGCACCGCGGCAAGGCGGCACGGCGGATGCACCGCATCCTGACCGATCTGGGCTTCTGACCCATGCACGGCAACCTGTCGTGACCAATTGGGCCTTCGACTCGATCTTCTATCACGTCTACCCGCTCGGGTTGTGCGGCGCCCCGGCTCGGAATGATTTCGGGGCAGCGCCGGTCGAGCGCCTCGAGCGGCTGACGGGCTGGCTCGAGCACATCCGCGCCCTGGGCTGCAACGCTCTGTACCTGGGGCCGGTCCTCGAGTCGACGGCCCACGGCTACGACACGGCCGACTACTGGCACCTCGACCGGCGACTCGGCACGGACGAGACCCTTCGCCGGTTCGTCGCCGCGGCCCACGCCGCCGGGCTGCGCGTGGTACTCGACGGCGTCTTCAATCACGTGGGTCGCGACTTCTGGGCCTTCCGCGACATCCAGGCCAACGGCGCGGGCTCGCCCTATCGCGACTGGTTCGCGGGTCTTCGGTTTGACGGAAGCAGCCCTTTCGGCGACCCATTCGCCTACGAAGGCTGGCACGGCCACTTCGACCTGGTGAAGCTGAACCTGGGTAATGCCGCCGTCCGTGAGCACCTCTTCGGCGCGGTCGAAAGCTGGCTGCGCGACTTCGACATCGACGGCCTCCGACTCGACGCGGCCGACGTGGTGGACCTGGACTTCCAACGCGCCCTGGCAAGCCTGTGCCGCGGTATCAAGCCCGAGTTCTGGCTCGTCGGCGAGGTCGTTCACGGCGACTACCGCCGCTGGGTCAATCCGCAGACACTCGACTCGGCCACCAACTACGAGGCCTACAAGGGGCTCTACTCGAGCCTGGCCGACCACAACTACTTCGAGATCGCCTATGCCCTGAACCGGCAGTTCGGGCCGGGCGGGATGTACGCAGGCCTGCCGCTCTACAACTTCGTCGACAACCACGATCAGGACCGCGTGGCCGGCCGGCTGGCCGAATCCCGTCTCCTTTACCCGCTCTACGCGCTGTTGTTCACGATGCCGGGCATACCGTCGATCTACTACGGCTCCGAATGGGGCATGAACGCCAGGCGAAGACCCGGCGACGACAGCCCGGTGCGTCCGGCGCTCGAGCTGGCGGCGGGCCCGAGCCTGGGAGTCGAGCCGGCCCTGGCCGATGCGATCGGACGGCTGGCGAGCATGCGGTCCGCGACGGCGGCTCTGCGGCGCGGCTCATATGCGCAGCTCCATGTCGCGGCCGAGCAGTTCGGCTTCATTCGCGAGATCGATGGCGAGTCGGTAGTGGTTCTGCTCAATGCCTCCGATCGACCGATCGAGCTGGCGGTGCCGGCGCCACGCAACGGTGAGTGGCACGATCTCCTGAACGGTGGCTCGGTCAGCGTCGCGGGCGGCGTGCTCCGAGCGCAGATCCCCGCCAGCTGGGCGCGCGTGCTCCGGGCAAGCTAACCGGCGGTGGCTCCGGCAGTGCCCTCGTGATCGCCCGCGCCGGCGCCGAGGGCGGCGGCCCGATCACGGGTCAGCCGGTAGAGGGCGAAGGCGCTCGCCACGAGGACCATCATCATCACGTAGTCGGAGGCCATGTTCCGCCACGGCCGGTACATGTCGCCGGCGAATGCCGTTCCAACCAGCTGCCAGGCAACCATCGAGGCGAGAAGCGCGGCAGCCATCAGGCGCGCCAGCTGGTCGGGTGGCGACCGATATACCCGCCACAGCGCCAGCATCGCCGCGGCGTAAAGCAGCAGCTCGAGGAACAGCGCCGGCAGGCCCAGCTCGGCGGCAACTTCCGGCAGCATCGAATGCGCCCAATCGAGGTCCAGCTGTGCCTGCGGCGGCCGGTAGTGGCCCAGGTACTTTGTCTTGAACTGATCCAGGCCGATGCCGAAGACCGGGTGATCGACGGCCATCTGGAGCGCCGCCCGCGTCGCGTACCAGCGCTCGAGCAGCGATCCCGTGCCGGACGAGGTCGACGGATCCCAGGAGTCGTAGCGGCTCTCGCCCATCAGCGACACCATGGCACCGCGGTAGGCCTGCTCCAGGGGCGGCGATACCTGCAGGAAGAACGCGGGCCACGGGATCGCCACCGCCGACAGCAGGCAGGTCGCGAGGACGATCGCAACGCGCCGCCGCCAGCTGTGGACCACCAGCAGGACCAGCACGAGACAGGCCCCGAACGCGGCCACGTAGGCGCTCTTGCTGAATGTCAGGAACAGACTCGCGATGCAGACCAGGAGGGCGGCGGCGAGGAGCAGCAGGACGCCGCGCCCCAGACGCAGCCGGCGCCGGGCGATGAGGAGCGTGAGGAGGAGCGGCAGCGCCATAGCCAGCATCTCGCCGAAGAGGCCGACGTTGAAGTAGTCGATCCGGGAGAACAGCAGCCTGTTGGTCTGCATGGCCGAAAGCGTCCCCATGGCCGGGATTGTCTGGACCATGGCGAGCAGCCCGCCCAGACCAACCGAGATGCACATCACGACCAGCACAGCAGCCAGCTGGCGCCGGGTTGGGCGCAGGGCCAGCAGGAGAAGGCCCATGGCGGCCGGCTCCAGGATGCCGTGGAGCAGGATCGTGGCACTGGTGACCCGGTCGGGCGAGAGCGCGGTCGAGGTGATCGCAAAGGCCAGCAGGGCGACCATGACAGCCCCGGCCACACGATCGGGTCGGAGATCGGACAGCCACGCGGGGCGGGTGGCGGGCGCAGGAGCGACCGGCGCTGGCGCAGAAGCGACCGGCGCTGGCGCGCGACCGGCTGGCGCGCGACCGGCTGGCGCTTGACCGGCTGGCGCGCGAAGCCAGACTCCCAGCGTCAGCACGATCGCGAAGAGCGTCTGGGAGATCACCTGGATCGGCCCGACGTTCACCGACACCTGGGCGACGTCGAAGACCGGCGTCAGCAGCATCACTGCGACGAAGGCCGGCCACGGTCGGAGAACTGCGCAGACGGCAACGGCCGCGGCAACGAACGGAACCATCCCGGCGACCACGCGCGCCGGCAGCCCGGCCTGGATGTCGTAGGGCGCGTGCTGGCTGAAGGCAGTGACCGCCAGAACGACCAGCCCGGCGGCCGCGGCGACAACGACTCGGTCACGGTCGCGTCCGCGCAGCCCGGTCAGGCTCGCCAGGCGCAGAGAACCCCTCATTCGCTCGTATTCGTGCAATCGACCGTCCAGTTGCGTCGCCCGGATACTAAGGCATCGGACGAGCGGCGACCGCAGCTCCGGCCGTGTCTAGCTTGCCCTTGCTGCGTGCGGGCCACAGGCGCTATCGGTCGGTTTCGCCCGCGCCACTTGCTGAGTCGCCGACGAGGCGGTCGATGGCCGACGTGGCCGGATCGATCCAGGCCAGCTCAGGAACTGAGGCAAACGCTCGAACGGCCGAGACGAGCGCCTCAGCGCCACGGCTGAGAGCCACGGCAGCCAGCACCGCGTCGAACGCGCCCAACTCCGGGTGTTGCCCGAAGAGTGTGAGCCCCGCGTCCAGCTCGGCGGTCGTCGTGACGATCGGACCCAACGCCACGACGTAGAGCCTGGTGAGGTTGACCGCATCTTCGCGCGAGCGCCGCCGGGCGCGGACGTAAGCGAACTGCTGGAGCACCTCCACCGTCGTCGTCGCCTCGATGGCCCCGCTGGCGTGTGCGGCGAGCAGACGGCGACAGGGTTCCCGAAGAGGATGCTCCTTCCCAACGGCGTACGCGAGCACCGTCGTGTCGAGGATGATCACGCCAACCGCTCGTGTCCGGCGTCGAGCTCCCGCCGCAGATCCGCCGGATCTGACGGAACGGCCATCTGCTCGGCCGCCAGAACTTGCGCAATGGCGTCCTTGCGGATTTCGGTACCGGAGGCCATCTGATCGATGGCATCGCGGACCACGGCCGCGACCGACACGCGGCGCCGCCGCGCCTCGCTGGCTACCCTCCGATAGCGAGGCTCGTCAAGGAGAATCTGAACGCGACGCTCAAGGTTGGGCATGTGCATACGCTAGCACATGTCACGGATGGGCACGACTCAGACTGGCACGGCGAGCGTCGAGTATTCTGCGATACTCATGCTCGAAACCGTCGGGGTGTGGCCTAGCGGCAAGGCACGTGCTTTGGGAGCACGAGATCGTGGGTTCGAATCCCACCGCCCCGACCATCCTTCACCCTCGTCGCGTTGTGATGGCGCGCCCGACCAGCCCCATCAGCGGGGCAGGTAAGAGGCCCAGGCGACCGTCCGCTAGACCACCGGCAGGCTGGTCGGGTTCGACAGGCGGTCGCCCCTAGACACCGAGCGCTCCGATACGGGAACATTCGAGTCGATCGCAAGCCGGCGTGGTCCACGCTACTCGGGCGGAGACCGGTCCGACGATCCAGTCGCGCCTCCTTGCGGCCACATTCGCCCGCCAGGAGGGAACCCGTGAGCGTCACCTTCGAACACGTCCCGCATCCGCACATCGCCACGCGCAAGAAGACGGGGCCGTCGAAGACGACCGACGAGCACGTCGGCTTCAACGGCAGGATCGCGCTCATCCTCACCACCGTCGTGGGGACGATGTGGTGCGCCTACATTTTCGCGGTCCTCGCGTTTGTGGCCCTTCCGTTCGCACTCCCCGGCCAACCCACGGGTGGCGTGTTGCAGATGATCCAGTGGGTGAGCCAGACGTTCATCCAGTTGGTCATGCTCTCGGTCATCATGGTCGGCCAGAACATCCTCTCCCGAGCGTCCGACAAGCGGGCCGACATGACGTACAAAGACGCCGACGCGACGTTCCATGAGGCCGAGCAGATCCAGGCGCACCTGGTCGAGCAGGACCACGCGATCAACGACCTGCTCGACAAGATCGCGAAGCTGGAGACTGCGCTCCTGAAGGCCAAGACCGCCTGAGAACTTGCCCGCGACCGGGCACGGCAAGTGGACGGCACGGCCGCCACGCCAGGCGCCTCATCGCCAGCCGCCACGCCGCTAGCCTCGCCAATCGCTATCCTGCGGGCATGACCGACCTTGCCTTTCCATCCGGGTTTCTCTGGGGAGCCGCGACCGCCGCACACCAGGTCGAGGGCAACAACACCAACAGCGACTGGTGGGAGTGGGAAAAGAAGCCGGGGACTCCCTGCAAGGAGCCCAGCGGCGACGCCATCGACCACTACAACCGCTACGGTCGCGACATCGCCCTGATCGCCGGGCTCGGCTTCAACACCTACCGCTTCTCGGTGGAGTGGGCTCGTATCGAGCCGACCGAAGGCGTCTTCGACGAGACCCAGCTCGAGCATTACCGCCGGGTGGTCGCCGCGGTTCGCCAGAGCAATATGATTCCGATGGTCACTCTCAACCACTTCACGCTGCCGAACTGGGTCGCCAAGCAGGGCAGCTGGCTGGCGGACACCACGCCCGCTCTCTTCGAGCGCTACGTACGGCGGGTGGTCGAGGCGCTGGGAGACACGGTCGACTGGTACTGCACCATCAACGAGCCCGGCATCGTGGCCCTGTGCGGCTACCTGGGTCCCCTCGGTTTCCCGCCCGGAGTCACCGGCTTCGCCAACTGGGATCGGGCCGCCCGGGGCTTGATCGAGGGTCACCGGCGGGCGCGCGCGGCCGTGAAAGAGCTGCGGCCGAGTGCCCAGGTCGGCATGACGCACTCGATGTCGGAGTGGGAATCGAATGCCGGCGGTCGCGCGGCGTTGAAGTTCGCTCGGAACATGGGCGAGGACGTCTTCCTCGCGGCGTGCAAGGAGGACGACTTCGTCGGCGTCCAGACCTATTCGCGCACGCTCCTCGAATTGTCGCGACCGATCGGCTGGGTGACGGCGGCCATCCTCGCGGTTCCACCGCTCAAGAGGCAGGCGATCTCACGGATGATCAACAGCCGCGCCACCGGCAATCCCATGATGGATCCGCGCGAAGGCATCCGCCGCACCCAGATGGGCTACGAGTTCCGGCCTCAGGCCGTGGCCGCCACGGTTCGGCGAGTGGCGGACGTCCTGCCCGGGAAGCCGATCGTCGTCACGGAGCATGGCGTGGCGACGGCCGATGACGCGGAGCGAATCGAGTTCATCAGCGGCGGCCTCGAGGCTCTCCACGCCGTCGTGGCCGACGGCATCCCGCTCCGCGGCTATGTCCATTGGAGCGCCTTCGACAACTTCGAGTGGGCGGTCGGCTACACCATGGAGTTCGGGCTCATCGCCGTCGATCGGGCGACGCAAGAGCGAAACCCAAAGCCTTCGGCGCGGTATCTCGGCGAAATCGCCCGGGCCAACAGGCTCGAGGTCGCCCGGAAGTAGGCCGTCGCCGAGTCGGGTGCGCACATCCCGGATAGCACGAGACCGGCGCTACGTTCGCACCGGTCCTGGCTGGGTTTGGTAACGCGGCGGGAGCGCCTGGCGTCAATCCTGGCGGGCTACGCCGGGGTGAACCACCCGACCAGCTGACGCGCAGCCGTGGCCGAGGCGGGCGGCGCCACAACCGGGCGCCGACGATCAGATCATCGCCAGCGGCCCCGCTCCATCGACGATGGCCACCGGATAGACCCGGCCCCTGAGCCCCGTCCGGCGGTCGTATTCGCGGCTGACCGCGGCCTTGAGGGCGGGCACCGCGTCCGCCAGCACCAGGTTCACCGTGCAGCCGCCAAATCCGGCGCCGGTCATGCGCGCGGCCACTACGCCGGGGATCGCCCGAGCCACCTCGACCATGGTGTCCAACGCCGGCGAGCTCACCTCGTACAGGTCGCGCAGCGAGACATGCGACTCCGCGAAGAGCCGGCCCAGCTCGTCCAAATCTCCCGTCTCGAGAGCCGAGGCCGTGGTCACGACCCGGGCGTTCTCCGAGACCACGTGCTCCGCCCGCCGGGCCACGTTGTCCGGCAACAGAGCGCGGTGGCGAGCCAGCCACGCGGCGTCCAGATCGCGGAGGGAGCACAGCCCTGGCATGCGCTCGGCAAGCAAAGCCACGGCTCGGGCGCATTCGGCGCGGCGCGTGTTGTAGACCGAGGAACGTAGCTCGCGTCTTGCGCCCGTGTCGCAGACTACGACCCGAACCCCGAACGGTAGCGCCACGTATCTGGTGTCGAGGCTGCGGCAATCCAGCAGCAGCGCCCTGCCTTCGCGCCCGGCCGCACTCGCGAACTGGTCCATGATCCCGCAGTTGACGCCCACGTAGTCGACCTCGGCCCGCTGAGCCAGAGCCGCCAGGGAGGGCGCCGCCAGCACGCGTCCCGCGCCGAGCAGGGCCAATGCCGAGGCGACCTCGAGCGCTGCCGACGACGAGAGCCCCGACCCTATCGGGATCGTGGAGTCCACGACGCCATCGAAGCCGCGCACGGGCAGGGCCGCCTCGCGCAGCGACCAGGCCGCGCCCGCGACGTAGTCACTCCAGTGGCTGGACCGCCGGACGGTTGCAGTGGCGGCCGCTCCTGCCGCTGCGCCACCGTCGTTCTCGCGAGGCTGCCGAGTGTCACCCCCAGCCTCGTGCTCAGCCGTCAGATCGTCAATCCAGAACGAACCGGGCTCGCGCGAATGGCGCGACGCAACCCGGACGAGCCCGTCCTCGCGTCGCCTGAAGGCGATCCACGTGTCCAGCTCGATCGCCGCCGGCAGAACGAAGCCCTCGTTGTAGTCGGTGTGATCGCCGATCAGGTTCACCCGGCCCGGCGCCCGGACGATCTCGACGCGGGCTGAATCGGTGGCCGGCCCGTATTCGGTCTCCAGGGCGGCAACCAGCATTTCGATTCGCTCGCGGTCGGGTCTCGTCAGCGGCATCTGCAGATGCTAGCGCCCCGATGCAGCGCCCGACTCAGGTCGTACCCCCGACCTCTGGTCAATCGCTCGGTCGGCCTCGGCCCCACCGCACCGCAACGGTCGTCCCTGAAGCATCCATGAATACAGCACGTCTGGCGTTGCACTCAGTCAACACCACCTACCCATTGGTGTCGCCACATCGAACCGTGGCACTAAGATGCATGCTAAGTCGCAGCGCTGCTCACGCGAGTCGAGCGCGAACCGGGGGCCATGCCAGCCGTCGAACCTATCTTTGGGATCCTAGCGGCGGCCATCGTCGTGCTCGCGATCATGGCTACCCTCCTTTCCGCTGCCCTGGTGGGTCGAGGCCCGCTATACGGCCGCTTCGTTGAGATAGATCGCCGACCGACCGTACACGGCGACGATGAGAAGCGCGCAGCCGCAACCCCGGTCGACGTCACCAAATATCCAACCGTCCGACTCCTGGCCCGAAAGCGAGTCCCAGGCTTCGGGGCCAAGCAACTCGCCGGACGCAATTCACGACTCTCGGACGACGAGTTCGACGAGGTCCTGCATGGCAGCTTCGCCGCCGACACGTACAACCGGGCGGTTCGGGTCCTGGCCTTGACGTTCATTCTGGTCGTCCTGCTAATCGTCTCGGCCAGCCAGCTCTGGCAGCCGGCGCAGCAGCAGATACTCGCGACCCTCATTCTGGCGGGCATCTTCGTCCTGGTCGTCCACGAACTGATGCCGCTCGGAAGCCTGGGGCCGGCTCGGGTGATCACCGAAGGCAGCGCTGCGATCCTGTTTCTGACCATGCTCGTCCTGCTCACCGGCCGATCGTCGAGTCCGTTCTTCTTCCTGCTGCCGCTGCTCGTCGGCTGCGCGGCGCTCATCGCCTCACCGGCGGTGACTCTGATCCTCACGGCAGAGACCATCATCGCCTACACCGTCACCGCGCTCTCCGGGCCGATGGATTCCGCTACGACGCGCGACACCCTGGCTCGAGTCGGCATCAACCTGACCGCGCTCGTCCTGCTCGCATACTCGGGAATGGTCGTCGCCAGGGTCCAGCGGCGAACCAGGGAAGCGGCGATTCGGCTGTCGACGCTCGATTCCCTGACGGGCTTGTACAACCGAGCATTCTTCTTCAACGCCGTCGACCACGAGATCCAACGGGGCCGACGGTTCCGGCGCGGCTTCTGCCTGCTGATGATGGACCTCGACGGCCTGAAGTCGATCAACGACCGATACGGCCACTATGAGGGCGACGTCATCCTGCGGGGAGTGGCTCAACTCATCAAGGCCAGTCTGCGCGGGATCGACGTCGCGGCCCGGTACGGTGGCGATGAGTTTGTGGCCTTGCTGCCGGAGACCGACCCGAGCGGCGCCTACGTCGTCGCCGAGAAGATCCGCCAGATGGCCAGCGAGCTTCACGTCGAGGTAAACGGTAGTCAGATCACGACCTCTCTTTCGATCGGCGTGGTCTCTTCTCCGGATGACGGACACACTGCGGACGAACTGATGATCGCCGCGGACGAAGCCATGTATACGTCCAAGCGCCTGGGCAAGAACCGCGTGGTGGGCTATGCCGAGCCCACGGAGATGACCCAGCCGCCGCCCGCCTCGCATCGAGCGCAGGCGTCGACGCCGGGCTTCCGCCCGCTGCCGCGCGAGGGCGGCGGCCGCCCGCAAGACCCCACCGAGCGCAGCTAGAGCCCGTTCCTGGAGCCCCCGGGCATCATCCGCTAGCATCTGCCCATGACCCGCTTCTCGACTCGCGCCATCCAGGCCGCAACTCGCGTTCCGCACGTCAACCAGATCGCATCGGCCGTGCCCATCTACCAGGCCGCGGCCTTCTCCGCGACCGACGCCGCCGAGCTGGGCGACGTCCTGACCGGCGCAGTTCACGGTTACGCCTACAGCCGCATCGACAACCCCACGACGGCGGCCCTGGCGGCCGCGGTTGCCGAGTTGGAGGGCGCCGAGTCCGGGCTGGCCTTTGCGACGGGGATGGCGGCCATCCACGCCGCGATCGTATCGGTCGTGCGCGCCGGCCAGACGATCGTCGTCACCAACGCCGTATACGGCACCACTCGCGATCTCCTGGTCCGCGTCCTGGGCGGGTTGGGTATCGCGGCCGAGTTCGTCGACCCCACAGACCCGGCCGCAGTCGAGGCGGCAATCGCCCGGACGAAGGCGCCGGCCCTGTATGTCGAGACCGTCTCGAACCCAACCATCGTCGTCTCGGACATCGCGGCACTGGCCGCGGCTGCCCACCGTCACGGCGCCCTGGTCCTGGTCGACAACACCTTCGCCTCTCCCTACGCCTGCCGGCCGCTCGAGCTCGGTGCGGACCTGGCGATGCATTCCGCCACGAAGTACCTCTCGGGCCACAGCGACGTCCTGGCCGGCGTGGCGGTCGGAAGCCGGGAGCGGATCGACGCCATGAGGCCGATCCTGGTCGACGTTGGTGGCGCCCTCGCGCCGCTGGCGGCGTTCCTGGTGCTTCGCGGCCTGCCGACGCTGGCGATCAGGATGGAGCGGCACACCGAAACGGCGATCGACCTGGCGGCCTGGCTGCAGGGCCAGGAAGGCGTGGCGCGGGTTCTCTACCCCGGCCTTCCCGGCGACCCGAGCCACGCGGTCGCTCGCAGACAGCTGAGCGTATACGGCGGCATGCTCGCCTTCGAGCTGAGCGGCGGCCGCAGGGCGGGCCAGGCCTTCCTCGATGCGATGCGCCTGGCCGAGCGCACGGCCTCGCTCGGCTCCGTCCGGACTATCATTTCGCACCCGCCCTCGACGACCCATCGCCAGCTCGACGAAGCCGCGCTCGCGGCGGCCGGCATCGCCGCCGGACTGCTGCGCTGTTCCGTCGGTCTTGAGGACGTCGAGGACTTGCGCGAGGACCTGGAGCTGGGGCTGGCCGCGGCGGTGGAGGCCGGACAGGCGAAATAGCCTTCGCAGATTAGCGCGGCCGAGTGCCGACGCCTGGTGGCCCGGCCAGGGCCGCGTGGCGTGGCTAGTGGCGTGGCTGGTGGCGCGGCCTGGTGGCGCGGCTGGTGGCGCGGCCTGGTGGCCCGGCCCCTGGGCGGCGACCACGTTCCGCCCGAATCACGTCGTTGGTGCGCATCTAGACATACACGTCCGCCATTTCGGGGCCCACGGACGCCGCGATGCTCATTTCGGAATACATGTCCGACCATCCGTCAGTCAGTCGGGTGCAACTGAGGGAAATTTGAGCTGGGAAAGGGGCCATCGACGCCGTATGGGCCGCCCTGGCGCGCCCATTCTGTCAAGACTGCATCTGGCCCCGAGCAGAAACGACGAGTTGACCGGCTTCGGCGTCCTGACGTGGTCGGACATGTATCTCCATTTGAGCACCGAGCTCGGGAAGAGGCTGCGGTGGCGCTTGTCCGCACCACGGACCCGCCCGCCACTCCACGGCGCCACTCGCCAACAAGAAGAAGCCTCCCCGGCCTGCGCCGGAGAGGCTTCTGGAGTGAGGACTCGGTTCCGAGTCCGGCTCGGGGCTGATCTGGCGATCAATACTGGAACAGCAGCTCGCGGTACTTGGGCAGCGGCCAGAGCGAGTCGGCCACCAGCGTCTCGAGCTCGTCGGCCACGTCACGGAGGGCCTCCTGAGCCGGGATCACCTTGTCCTTGAACGCCTTGGCTTCGGCGTGCAGCGAGCCGGCCTCATGGGCGGCGTGCTGAGCGTGCTCGAGGGCGTGGATGGCGTCGACGAGGCTATCGGTCAGGGCCACGATCTTGACCGAGACTTGAGCGATGCCCTTCGACGCGCCTGCACCGGCCAGCTGACCCAGATACTGGGCTGCCGCCGGCAGGATCATGGTCTTGGCCATGTCCAGGGCACAGTTGGCTTCGATGTTCGAGACCTTGACGTAGCGCTCCCAGTTGATCTCGACCCGGGAGGCCAGCTCACGCTCGGACAGGATGCCGAACTTCGAGAACAGCTTCTTGGCCCGGGCGGTTTCGAGCGACGGGAGGGCGTCGACGGTGCTCGTGTTGTTGGGCAGTCCACGCCGGGCCGCTTCCGCGTGCCATTCCTCGGAGTAGTTGTTGCCCTCGAACAGGACCTGCTTGTTCTGCTTGATGATGGTGGCCAGGATCTTCGAGAGGCCGGCCATGTCGTTCGGCTTGAGCTTGTCGAGATCGTCGGCCAGCTCCTCGAGCGAGTCGGCGACGATGGCGTTGAGGGCCGTTTGCGGCCAGTAGATCGGAGCCGAAGATCCGACCGCGCGGAACTCGAACTTGTTGCCGGTGAAGGCGAACGGCGAGGTCCGGTTTCGGTCGGTGGCGTCCTTCGGCAGAACCGGCATCGAGGTCACGCCGAGCTCGAGCGCGCCGCCCTTCTTGGAGGTCGAAGCCGAGCCGCCTTCGAGCTGCTCGACGACGTCTTCGAGCTGGGCGCCGAGGAAGATCGAGACGATGGCCGGCGGGGCTTCGTTGGCGCCGAGTCGATGGTCGTTGCCGGCATCGGCGACGCTGGCGCGCAGGATGTCGGCGTGGGTGTTGACGCCGCGGATGATCGCGGCCAGGAAGGCCAGGAACTGCGCGTTGGCATGGGGGTCGTGGCCGGGCTCGAGAAGGTTCTCGCCTTCGTTGGTGGCCATTGACCAGTTGTTGTGCTTGCCCGAGCCATTGATGCCCCGGAACGGCTTCTCGTGGACCAGGAACATGAGGTCGTGCTGATGGGCGAGACGCCGCATCGTGCTCATGACGATCATGTTGTGGTCGGAGCCGACCGAGGTGGCCTCGTATACCGGAGCCATCTCGAACTGGGCCGGCGCCACTTCGTTGTGGCGGGTCTTGCTCGGGATGCCCAGGCGCCACAGCTCACGGTCGAGATCCATCATGAAGGCCAGCATGCGCTCGCGGATCGAGCCGAAGTACTGGTCCTCGAGCTCCTGGCCCTTNNCGGCGGTCGACCAGGAAGTACTCCTGCTCGGGGCCGATGTTGGTGAAGACGCGCTCGACGGTGGTGTTGCCGAACCAGCGCAGGACGCGCAGGGCCTGCTTGCCCAGGGCCTCCTGCGAACGCAGCATCGGGATCTTGTGATCGAGAGCCTCGCCGGTGTATGAGACGAAGGCAGTGGGGATCGTCAGGGTCACGCCGTTCGGCTCGACCTGCAGGAAGATCGGGCTCGTGAGGTCCCAGGCGGTGTAGCCACGGGCTTCGAACGTGGAGCGGATGCCGCCCGACGGGAACGAGCTGGCATCGGGCTCGCCCTGAACCAGGCCCTTGCCCGAGAACTCAGCCATGGTCTTGGCCTCGCCGGCCGGGCTCAGGAACGAGTCGTGCTTCTCGGCGCTGCCGCCCGTCATCGGCACGAACCAGTGGGTGTAGTGGCTGGCGCCGTGGGCGAGGGCCCACTCCTTGACTCCCTGTGCGACGGCGTCGGCGATGCTGGCATCGAACGGCTCGCAGCCTTCGATCGTCTGGCGCAGCTTCTTGAAGACGGGCTTGGCCAGGTACTGGCGCTGGGCGTCTTCGCCGAACACGTACTCGCCGTAGATGTCCGGGCCGGCGTCAGCGAAGTAATCCTGGGTTGAGGCAACCTTGTGGTTGGAGATTGCTTCGATGGCCGTTTGGCGGGCGGTCATTTGGACTCCTATCGACCTTTCTTCAAGTGGCGCGGCCTGTTCCCGGTTCCCCCGTTGTCGGCCGCTGTGGAAACCTCATCCAAGGATTCAACGTTAAGGCTACCGGACCGAGTGGGAGGCGGCCAAGGCTTCGGCCCGAGGCAGGTCCGAAATGACTCGCAAATGAAACCTTCCGGCCGGCCGGGGCCGACTGGGGCCTCAGAACACGGCGAGGAGCGCGTCCATCACGATAGACATGGAGCTCGCGTCGCCCGAGATGAGGACCAGCGATCTGCCGTCCGGAGACCAGGCCGCGTCGTCTGTGCCGTCCCAGAGCCCATCCCCAATGATGAGCGTGCCGCTCCCCGGCGAGCTCGGGCTCTGGCTCACCCACGTGAGTGTGGTCGCGACGTTCACACCGTTCGTGCCGGTGATGACGGTACCCTGGCCGGATGCGCCAACGATGTCCCCGATCCCGTATGGGGTCAGCTGACCGGTCGTCGCCGACCATGACAGGATGTGGTTGTTCTCGCTCGGGATGGAGCTCGCGAGGTCGACAAACAGCACCTGGTCGGCGCTCGCCCAGGTGAACAGACCGAACTTCGGGATCCGGTCCAAGCGCCCGAGCCCCAGGTTCAAGACTCCGATCTGCTCCCCGGAGCTGAAGGCGTTCGTGTCGTCACGGAAGGCGACACGCGACCCATCGGGGCTGAACTCGACCTGGGCATTGATGTCTGTCTGCACGTCGCGGGCGGACGCCACGCTTGCACCGGTAGATCTCACGACCTCGAGCCAGCCGTAGGTATTGCTGCCCGCGCCGCGAGGAGGCGGCGGTCCCGTCGGGTGGATGACCGCGAGGTCGGTGCCATCCCGGGACCATGCCGCGGGGTATCCCTCGCGCGGCTGGCTGATGGTTCCGCCGGACACCACCACGTAGTGAGGAGTGGTCTCGGGCGTGTAGTCCCAAGGAAGGAGCAGGGCCACCGCCCCAGAAGGACCGGCGATGAGCGAGTCGTACGTGCCCGTCAGCTCGGTCAGTTGCGTCGAACCGATGCGACCCATGTATGCGTGCCACGCCGGCGTGCCGTCAGACGCCGTCTCGTATCGGAACGCCAGGTAGCTGGTCGCGTCGAGCCAACCGAACCACCACGTCTCGACTGAGCCTTCCTCGACACCGGCCCGGTCGAACATATGGACAGTCGGCACGGCTGGAGCGGCCGCTGAGCCCCTGGGCTGCTCGAGAATGGCGAAGCTCGATCCGTCGGGCGCCCAGCCGAGGACATGCAGGTCCTCGCCGGTCATGACCACGGGCAGCGATTCGCGGAAGGCCGGGGTCGGTAGGGCGGTCGGCGCAGGATACGCCGGGCTGCTCGTAGGCAGGGTTCGAGCGGGCGTCGGCGAGCCGATTGTGGTGGTCGGCGAGCCCGACGCGACCGGTCCGTCCTGCAGCCGACCGAAGACCGAGATCGCCACGATCGCGACGACGACAACCGAGGCGCCCGCGGCCAAGAACGTCGGTCGCCATCTGCCAAGGCCTGAAATGGATCGACCGACGCGGGCCCTTGTCGAGTTGCGATCCGGAAGCGCGGCGATAGAGGAGCGCGTTCGATCGAGGGTCGAGACGTCAACCCTCGCCAGGTCCGCGAGCGTCCGCTCGACCGCGACCTCGAAGTCCTCCTTCATCGCCGTACCTCCGCGTCGTAGCTCGCGCGCAGCCGTCTCAGGGCATGGTGCACGCGAGACCGCACCGTCCCCTCGGGCAGGCCGAGAAGCTGGGCACTCTCCGCCACCGGCATCTGCCAGTAGTGATGGAGCGTGAGCAAGACCCGGTCCTTCGAGTCGAGGCGGGCGAACGCCTTCGCCAGCTGTCGCCGGTCAAACTCACGCTCGAGCGAGTCGGCCGGGCCTGGAATGTCGAGATTCAGCTCGATCAGCCGTCCGCGCCGCCGGACGAACCGGGTGGCCGAGCGGATCACGATCTTGCGGAACCAGGCTGGGAACAGCTGCGGATCGCGCAAACGATCAAGTGCCTGCCAGCTCCGCAGGAGCGCATCCTGGACGGCGTCCGCGGCATCCGCCTCGTCGCCCGTGATCAGACGAGCGGCCCCCAGGGCGACCGCGAGGTACGGCTCAACGAGCCTGTCGAAGGCCCCGCGGTCGCCGGCCGCGGCCCTCTCGACCAGCTCCGTCGAGACCTGACGATCCCCTGCGTACTGTCGGTCCACTGCAGCATCGATGATGGCAGCCTCCATACCAATAAGAGGCTGGGTTTCGCCGTAGCGTTCAATCTTCCGTTGCTGCTGGGGCGCGGCGCCTACAGCCACGCCAAGCCGCCACTCCCTCTATAGCAGCGCCGGCCGGACCCACTCCTTGTCGAGCACGTGCTCGTCGAGGAAGGCGAGGACCGTCTCGTACCAGATGCGTGCGTTCTGCGGCTTGAGGATCCAGTGGTTCTCGTCGGGGAAATACAGGAAGCGCGCTTCGACGCCGTGGCGATGCAAGTCCGTCCAGAGCTTCAACGCCTCGCTGACCGGGACGCGGAAGTCCTGTTCGCCGTGGATGACGAGCATCGGCGTCTTGATAGCAGCCACGTTCACCGCCGGCGACTGGCTGTCGTACAGCTCGGGCTGGCGATACGGGTCGCCGATCTCGCGCTCCCAGAAGACGCCCGAGTCGGTGGTGCCGTGGAACGGCCGCAGATCCCACAACGAGGCGTGGGTCACGATTGCCCGGAACCGATCGGTCTGGCCCGCAGCCCAGTTGGCCATGTAGCCACCGAAGCTGCCGCCCATGAGCGAGGCCCGCGTCGAGTCGAGATCCGGCCGCGCCAGCGCCGCGTCGGCGGCGGCCATCACGTCCGTGTACGGCGTACCGCCCCAGTTGCCCCAGCCGCGCTCGATCATCCGCTGCCCGTAGCCGAGCGACAGCGCGGGGTCCGGCATCAGCACCGCGTAGCCCCGCTCCGTCAGCAGGTGGGCGCACCAGCGCCAGTGCCAGCCGGCCCACGACCCCAGCGGCCCGCCGTGGACCCAGACCACCAGCGGCGCCGGCGCCTCGGCCGAGGCCTCCGGCGGGAGGACGAGCCACGAATGAATGGTCGTCCCGTCGGCAGCCTTCGCGGTCAGCCGCTCGACCAACGACCTGGCGGCGATGCCGCCCTCGGCGATTCCGTTGGGGAGTTCGACGGCCGATTGATCGGCCGTGTGCGAATCGAAGCGAACGATTCGAGGCGGGGTCGAGACTGTCGACCGGAGCGCGTACACCGTCTTGCCGTCCGGCGACGGACACAGCTCGGTGACGGCGCCGTCGGAGACGAGGACCGTGGTCTTGCCGTCCGCCAGATCGACGCGAATCGCCGCGACGCCGCCGTCGTGGTCGGCCGTGACGAAGATGGCCGTGGAGTCGTGGGCCCAGACGATCGTCTCGGGCCACAGGTCGAGCCCGGGCGTCAGGTCCCGACCCTCGCCGGTCGTCAGGTCGATCAGCCAGAGCGTGACGTCCGAGGCTTCGTCCGGGGAGCCGTACGTCCCGCGCAAGCAGGCCACGTACCGGCCGCCCGGCGACGCCTTCGGGTTGGCGAACCAGGCACCGCCGTGGGTCAGCTGGCGTCGCTCGCCCGTTTCGACGTCGATCGCCAGCAGCTCTTCGGTGATCATCGGCGAGCGCGAGTAGTCGGTCCAGCGCGTGTAGAGCGTCCGTCCATCGGGCGAGAGGTCGATCCCCGATTCGACCAGCGCGACCGGTCCCGCGTTGCCGGTCAGGTCCTTCGGCTCGAGCTTCGCCTCGGGGTCCGCGGCCCGGCCGCCCGCCAGCTGAGTGGCGAAAAGCCGGCGGTGGCGCGGGGCAAGCCACTCGTCCCAGTATCGGATCGGATACTCGTCGAACAGAAGCGCGCCCACGCCCGCTTCCTTGCGGGCCTTGGCCCGTTCGGCGTCATCGGCCAGGTCCTTCGCTTCGGGATGGAGAGACGCCCCGAACGCGATCGTGTCGGCGTCGAGGGCGGCCGTGACCGCATCGACCCCGCCGTCGGGCGCGAGCAGCAGGCGCGCCTCGCCGCCCTCGGCGGGCAGCAGCCACAGGGCGTTGATCTTCTTGTCGGGGTCGGCCTTAGTGTCGGGATCCGGCCGGGTCGAGGTGAAGAGGAGCGATCCGTCGCGCAGGAAACACCCGACCGACTCGCCCGCCGCCGAGCGCGTGATCCGGCGGGCCTTGGCGGCCCCGGCGGGATCCACCTGCCAGAGCGCCGTCTTCATGTCTTTGCCCTCCGGGCCGGGCCGGCCGACCGCCACCACAAGGCGTTTGCCGTCCGGGGAGAGCCTCAGGGCAGATAGCCGTGGCAGTGCCAGGAACCGATCGAACGTAAAGAGCTCACTCATCCTGCGATCATCTCGCAACGCCGGGAATCGGGCCAGAGCCGCCCGCCAGAGAGTGGCCTCGCCGCCTGCCGATAGAGTGCCTGGCGCCCGCCGACCCCTTGACCCTTCCGGCCTCTACCCGCTTCCGGGCTCCCCTGCTATCATTCCGTGGCCCTCAAGGGGCATTTCGGTCGGGGCGTGGCGCAGCTTGGCAGCGCGCATCGTTCGGGACGATGNNGAACGCGTGAGCGCGGGCCTCCTCCGTCAGATGCACCTTCAGCTCACGGTACCCTGAGGACTCCAGCCGCCCGAATACTGAGCGCGCGACCATCGCCCCCCCCCGGTCCCGCTTCGGCGAGCCGCCACGCGTCTCCGAGCGCCTGCAGATACTCGACTGCTCGCTCCGACCGGTACAGCCCTGTCGCTCGCGAGGCCTCCGAGCCTCCTGTTCTTCCCTGCAATGAGTTGATCTCCCCGGACCCCCTCGTGGACGGTCGCGTGCGTTCAGCAAGGGTCCGCATCGACGATGCCGAGGCGGTATCTTCTCACCGGGTGCCGCGAACCCCGTCCAGGTCGCGAACACCCGGGGCGTGAGCGGTGTGGTGCCGTAGGGCGGGCTGAAAGCATGGGAGGCGAGGTATGTTCGGGCGGCGCGGGATAACCCGGGATGGCGGCCGGATCGGGCTGAGCCACGAGGTGGCCCATCGTGGCGTCCTGCTGGCATCGGTGGCCGTCCTGCTGGTATCGGCGTCGGGCTGCGGCGGTGCAGGCGCCACTTCGGTGGCGACGAGTGCCTCGCCGTCCATATCGGCGACGAGTACCCCGCTATCCACATCGGCGCCGGGAGCGACAGGCGGAATCTGGCACCTGGTCTGGAACGACGAGTTCAACGGCCCGGCCGGCACGTTGCCCGACCCCAAGCTCTGGACCTACGACCTCACCTCCGGGAGTGGCTACGGCAACAACGAGTGGGAGTACTACACCAACGACCCCGCGAACGTATCGATGGACGGCAAGGGTTACCTGGATATAACGGCCCGCAAGAGCGACGGATCGCTGGCTTGTTACTACGGGGCCTGCAAGTACACGTCGGCGCGACTGACGACCAAGAGCATCTACCAGGTCAAGTACGGCCTGATCGAGGCCCGCATGAAGGTCCCCGGCGGGATCGGTTTGTGGCCGGCGTTCTGGATGCTCGGCGCCAACTACGACAAGGTCGGGTGGGCGGCGTGCGGCGAAATCGACATCATGGAATACGTCGGGCTGCACCCGAACAGGCTATATGGGACGGCTCACGGTCCTGGCTACTCCGGCGGATCGGGGCTCGGCGCCACCCTCGAGGCTGACCGGCCTCTTTCGGACGACTACCACGTCTTCGCAGTCGAGTGGCAGCCAAACAGCATCGTCTGGACGCTCGATGGCCAGCCCTACTTCCATATCACCCCCACCGACGTCCCGGCCGGAGACGAGTGGGTCTTCGACCATGACTTCTTCATCTTGATGAACGTTGCCATCGGGGGCCTGGGCGGGCTGATCGACCCGGCCACGATTTTCCCCGAGAGCATGTCGGTCGACTACATCCGCGTCTACCAGCTGGGGGGCTAGGCGAGTGGCTGATTGTCGCCGCGAAGCCGTAGGATCACTCGCCTTGACGACGCCACTGCCACTCTGCTGGCGGATGGGCGGGTCCTGATCGCCGGAGGCCTAGGAGGCATCCCCTCGTCGGTCCTCGGCAGCGCCGAGCTGTACGACCCGACCACCGGCGAATTCACTCCCGCCGGCATGATGGTTGAGGCTAGATTCAGCGCCACGGCAACGCTGCTGTTGGATGGGCGTGTCCTGATCGTCGGTGGTTCAGACAACGATCACATCAACAATTGAAACATCGCCTCTGCTGAGGTGTACACACCATAGACGGGATCACGAGCGCCTAAACGTATTGCGCGGCTGCCGCGTCTTTGAGGTGTGATCAGCAAGCAGAGGGCATTGATGATCGGATTGGGATCGCCGGGGACTGCGCCCGCGGCCGTCGCCGGCGATGACGCGGAGATGGAACGCCGGGTGCGGTCGCTCCACGCGCGGCGAGGCCAGGACCTGTACGGCTTTGCCGTGCGAATGGGGTTGTCCGACGACGACGCGGCGGATGCGGTCCAGGACGCGATGCTCCGCCTCTGGCGCGAGCTCATCTCCGGCAAGGAGCTCATGGACCTGGACGCGTGGGCATTCCGGGTGACCTATCGCCTGGCGATGGATCGGCACCGTCTTCACAAGCGCGTCGCCGGCTCCCTGGGCAAGCTCCTGTCCGGCACTGTTCAGATTGCCCCCGACCCGGCCGACTCGACCGAAGCAGACGCGGTATGGCGGGCGGTGGACAGACTCCCCGAACGCCAGCGCGCCGCCGTCTACTTGCGCTATCGAGCCGACATGGCCTTCGAGCAGATCGGCCTGGCAATGGGAATTAGCCCGGTGGCAGCACGAAGCCACGTCAGCACTGCCCTCGCGAGACTGCGCCGTCAATTCGGGCAGGAGGAACTCCGATGACCCCAGAACGCCTCGAAGAGCTGCTCCGAACCAGGCCGTCCGACCAGCGGACCTACAACCGGGAGTTTCCTGATCTGGCGATGGGCCGCACACCCGTCCGGGCAAGCGGATTGCCCTTGGGCTGGGCTGCCGCAGTTCTGGTTGTCGGGCTCGTGGTCGTCGTCGGCTCATCGACCTTTGGGCCGTGGCAGCACGGCTCTGCTGGCGCGAAGCCGTCGGCCGCCGCGACAGCTTCACACCAGACGTTCTCCGCCACGGGGTCCATGAATGGGGCGCGCCAGCAAGCGTCGGCGACTTTGCTCAGGGACGGGCGCGTACTTGTGGTCGGCGGGAATGCTGCCAACAACCTCGCCACCGCTCCCTCGGCGGAGCTTTACGATCCGGCGACCGGCAAGTTCACTCTCACCGGATCTCCACACGTGTCTGGGGTACCGATCACCAGCGTCCTGCTCATGAGCGGTCGCGTCCTGGTCATAGGTTGTGATGCAAGTGTGGGCTGCGGGTCGCAGCTTGCCGACGTATACGACCCGTCCACGGGTCTCTTCAGCGCAATTGGTCCGATTACGGGCGGTGGCTCGACCGGCTGCGAGTTCTGCACCGCCACTCTGCTCAACGACGGCCGTGTGCTGGTCGCCCGTGGGGTCGGTTCCCAACCGTCGTTGCTTTACGACCCTTCCACCAACGCATTTGCGGCCACAGGTTTGATGACTACCGCTCGTATCGTAGATACGGCAACCCTGCTTTCGGACGGCCGCGTCCTGATCGTTGGAGGTTATGACGGCACGACGACTCGCCCGCTGACAATGAGCCTCGCCTCAGCCGAACTGTACGACCCCGAGACGGGCACCTTCAGTCCGACCGGCTCCATGACCACGCCTCGTGTCGGTCAAACGGCAACCCTGCTTTCGGACGGCCGCGTCCTGATCGCCGGAGGCGGCGACAGCACGGGAGATGTCCTCGCGGTCAAGGTCCTCGCCTCAGCCGAGCTGTATGACCCCGAGACCGGCACCTTCAGTCCGACCGGCGCCATGGCCACCGCTCGTATCAGCCACACGGCAACCCTGCTTTCGGACGGCCGCGTCCTGATCGCCGGAGGCAGCGACCCCAGCCTGATCGCCGGAGGCAGCGCCAGCCCGGGAGCTATCCTCGCGGGCAACATCCCCGCGTCGGCCGAGCTGTATGACCCCAAGACCGGCACCTTCAGTCCGACCGGCTCCATGACCACCGTTCGTGTCGACCATACGGCGACCCTGCTTTCCGACGGCCGCGTCCTCATCGCCGGAGGTTATGACAGCCTGGGTAACAGCGTAGTCAACCCACTCAGCTCTGCCGAGCTGTACCAACCGTAGGACTGCTTTCAGGAGAAGGTTCGCGGCCACTGCACTCGCGGTCGAGCTGGCTGGGTGTCGCGTCTGCGGACGGGAGACGTCGGGCCGCTGCGGCCTTGACCGTCTCGAAGCGGCACTATCGGGCGCGCTGAGCCTCTTCGGACCAGCTCCACAGTCCGCTGTGGACGCCAATCCCTGGACGCTGCCTTGCGTTGCTGCTGATGCTCATACCCGGCGATCGCGATGGCGGCGGGCCCCGACTACGCTACCTCGACCAGCAGCCAGCTTCCGGCACGATCGCGTAGGTCAGTTGGAAAGCGTGGCCGCCACTCCTCTCGCCCCGACCATTTCTGTGAGACACGTTCGAGCCGGACCTTAGCGGTCCGGCTTTCTTGTTGCCGGGCGAGAAGCCCGATCCAGCCATCGGCGAACCGCGACAGGCGGCAGTTGGCGCCGCGACGCCTCCTCCACCCGTGGGATCATTGATCGCGTGACTGATCCCACCGCCGCCGACGAGACGCGCATTGACCGCTGGCTGTGCGCGGTGCGCCTCGTGAAGACCCGCCCGCTCGCGACAGGGCTGTGCGACGGCGGCCACGTCATCGTGAACGGGTCGCCGGCCAAGCCGTCGACCAAAGTTCGCGCAGGTGATCGGGTGGAGGCCCTCATCGCGGATCGCGAGCGCATCATCGAGGTCGTGCGGCCGATCGAGTCGCGGGTCGGGGCCCCCGCCGCCGCGACCTGCTATGTGGACCACAGCCCGCCGGTCGTAACGGAGGCCGGGCCGGGGATGATGCGCATCCGCGGGGAGGGCCGGCCCGGCAAGCGTCTCCGGCGCGAGCTCGAGCGCCTGCGCCGGGCTGGCGACGCCTGAGCCCGAGGTCGGGAGGGTGCCAGCCCCACCGGGCTCCTCACGCGGAGCCGTCGGTCCTTCGTCGCCTGGCACCTGGTACCGAGATAGAGGATGCAGGCGGACTTCGGCGAATCGCTGCGCCCCTATCCAACAGGCGCAGCAGAACCTTGATCGCCCAGACGCTGACTCTTCTCGCCCCGAAGATACCCAGCACATCCGATGAACCACGGACGAGGCCAACGCGTCACCTGCAGAGCGCACCGAGCGCAGCGGTGGCATGGCGCCGCCCGTGGTGACGAGGACACGGCCGCGGTAGAGACGCGGGATTCAGATCCCCGATGAGTGGGTTACCTGCGGCGCTACTCCTCTCGCCCCGATCATTCAGGTAGGTGACGCCTACCCGCGCGTTGAATCGCCGCGCGAGCGATCACCAACCTCCAGCGCGACAGTCGCGGTTCGAATCTGGGTTTCTAACCCCCTCGGCCAATACCCGGCCACCCGTGGCCGACCTCACGACCGAATAACTGCACCCGACAGGCTTCGACACGTCCCTAACCGCCGCAAGCCTCCAATTGCCTCCACGACCGGGGCCATCACATTGGCTCTGCCGGCGTCGCTTCGGCGAGCAACCGCTCGAGGCCGTCGAGGATCAGGTCGAGCCCGAAGGCGAACGTCGGGTCGCCGGCGGCAGGTATCTCCTCCACATGCTGTGTCACGTGCTCCGCTAGGTACGGGAACTCGTCCTCAGAGAAGGCGCGCAGGAACTGCTCCGCGTAGTCGTCGAGGCCGCTCGACCCGGACGAGTATCCCGTCTCCCAGAGCGTCGAGCCGATGATGTGGCTGTCGAGCGCGTGATAGGCCCGGTCTGTCATCTCGGCTGAGAAGCCGGCCTGTCGAAGTCGCCCTAGCAGCGACTCCATGAAGCGCATCCGCGCGCTCCTGACACGGGTTGGCGACATCATCAATGCTGCCGCCCACGGGTGCCGCTCCAGCATCTCGTAGGCCGAGATCGCAATCTGCCTGATCTCGTCCTTCCAGCCGGACCCGCCCGCCACAGGCCCGATCTCACCGACCACTGCGTCGAGGATCTCATCGAGCAGAGCGTCCCTGCTCTTGACGTAGTAGTAGAGCGACATGGCCTCGGAGCCGAGCGACCGCGCGAGCCGGCGCATGGTCAGACCATCGAGCCCGGACTCATCGGCCATCGTGATCGCAGCTTTGAGCACACGAGCCATGCTCAGGCGTTCCCTGCCTGACGCCACGCTATCGGTGCCTGGGCTCACCACGGAATCCTCCAGCACGTCTTGACAGTCGTACGCCGTACGAATATCGTTGACTTGCGGATATCGTACACCGTACGAACGTAGCACACATGGAGGCCTAGATGAGCGGCGACAGAATGCGGGCTCTGGTCTTCCGGCGATACGGCGGCCCGGAGGTTCTGGAATCGACCGATGTAGAGCCGCCGGTTGCCGGGGATGGGCAGATCCTGGTTCGGGTTCGAGCCGTCGGCCTCAATCCGTACGATCTCCATTTCCTGCACGGCGATCCGTATGTCGCCCGTCCGATGATGGGCCTGGGGCTCCGCAAGCCTCGTCGACCGGTGATCCTGGGCTCGGACGTAGCCGGCGTGGTCGAGGCCGTCGGCCCAAACGTCACAGGCTTCCGCGCCGGCGATGAGGTCTTTGGCACGGTCGGGCTCGGTGGCCTAGCCGATCTTGTAGCCGTGTCAGCCGGCGCCGTCGCGCCCAAGCCCACCAACATCGGCTTCGAGCAGGCCGCGGCTCTCCCGATGGCGGCTCTGACGGCCCTCCAGGGCCTGCGCGACGTCGGCGGTCTCCGGTCCGGCCAGCGAGTAATCGTCAACGGCGCCGCCGGCGGTGTGGGCTCGTTCGCAGTTCAGCTCGCGAAGGCCCTGGGTGCGTCGGCGGTAACCGGGGTCTGCAGCGCCGCAAGCTCAGAGATGGTCCGCTCACTTGGTGCCGACGAGGTGATCGATTACGAGCGCGAGGACTTTACCAAGCAGGGCAGAGGGTATGACCTGCTGATCGATACGGCCGGGAATCGCTCACTGAGATCGCTCTGCAGAGCCCTTGAGCCCAGCGGAACATTGGTGCTTGTGGGCGCCGGAGGGGGGCGGGTCCTCGGGCCAATAGCGCAGATCCTCGGGGCAAGGCTCCAGTCGAGATTCCTTGGCCCTCGAGTCCTGACGATGGTCGCGCAGACGAAGGCCGAAGATCTGCTGCTCATCAAGAATCTCGTCGAGGAGGGCAAGCTGCGACCGGTCATGGACCGGAGCTACCCGCTCGCCCAGGCGGCCGACGCGCTTCGACACCTCGAGACGCGTCATGCCCACGGTAAGGTGGTCGTGGCGATGAGCGCGGCGGGCGCCAAAGCTTAGCCATGACCAACTCAAGGCGGCGACCCGTGGGGATCAGTAACTCAGATTCGTGACCGTCCGGAAACTGGAATGCCCATATCCGGGTTCTTGACCCCCACGGTTTGGAACGAACGCCCTCAAGCCGTCTTCCAGACCCGACCAACGTAGCTCGGTATGTTCGCTACCGGGATCAGCAAAGATGACGACGGTGTGTCGGCCCTAATCCTCTCGCCCCGACCAAACTCAGCAATCGATGCCTTGAGTTCGTACACGGGCGGCAGTGCGGCGTTGAGGCCAAGCTCGATTGCTTCTGGCGTCAGCTGATAGCTCATTTGTTCGAATCCTGTCACTTCGGTGCGGGCGAACAAGGCCAGAGCCAGGGCTTGAGGTCCATCCGGGCCTGAGTCGGCCCACAGCGCCGGCAGCGGTCGCAGGTAGGCCACGACCTCTGGCGGGGTCAGGCGGCCCGTCTGGACCGGCTCCCGAGCGAGCTGTCATTCCGCGTCGAGTCGAGCCATCCCCGTCTGGCAGGTGACCACGTCGCGCGTGCGAGCGAGATGACGACCAAGCTCGCCACGATCCCGCTCGATCCGACCGAGCGTGACCCTGCCACCTGGGCTGGTCGGTCGTTGTAGAGGCAGGCGGCCTCGGTGATGGTGATGTCGTCGACGCCGCCCACGCCAGCTAACTGGGAGATGACTCCGAACGACGCCAAGACGGTCTGGATGGTCATCCAATGCTCCCTCGTGGACGAGCGGCTCGTCATGCTCGAGGTCGTGGCAACGGTCGTCATCGTTCGCTCACGGTATGACCTCGACCTCCCGCGGGTCGCCGGCGTAACCACCCGACACTGGTCAGTTGAGCGGCTGTGTCGGGCGGCCGTCGAGAATCATGATCGCGCAGTTGCCCAGACGCCCGATAGCCATCGAGCCTGTCGGGCTCAGCTTGCCGGTCGCCGGATCGAACACCTCGCACGAGGCGAGAATCGCCGCGACGCCCGCGGCCACCTGGGACGGCAACAGGTGCACGGTTCGCTAGGAGAGTCGATCCACGGCCGTGTCGCCGCCGTCCAGGCGGTAGGCCCGCTTCGCCAGGCCATACGCCATCTCGTGAGCCATGATGCTCGCCTCGGATTCCTCAACGATCCCGCGGATCACCATGCCTGCGAGCCAATTCGCGCTTGTCCGCCGCCAGACATCGTGGCGGACAGGGATCGAGCAGAAGGCGCGCGTGTCGTCATTGAAACCCACGGTGTTATGGAGCCCGGCAGTTTCCATCACCTGATCGAAGTAGCGGGCCATCCCATTCAAGCTGTCGTTGAACCACCACGGCGGACCGAGCCGAAGCGCGGGATAGTGGCCGGCGAGCGGTGCCAGCTCGCGCGCGTACGCGGTCTCGTCGAGCGTGAATACGATGAGCCTCAGCCGCGAATCGTTCCCAAACCGGTCCAGGAGCGGCTGCAGGTTGCGGGTGAACTCGGCGGCGACCGGTATATCCGCGCCCATGTCGGCTCCGAATCGCTCGAACAGGGTCCGGTTGTGGTTTCGGAGCGAGCCGACGTGGAGCTGCATGACGAGCCCATCCTCGACACTCATCCGGGCGAGCTCGATCAGTATGTGACCGCTGAATTGGCGGGCATCTTCGAGCGTGGCCTCGCCGCGCAAGGCACGGGCGAGGATCGCGTCGGCCTCGACCTCGTCGAGCGACGCCGTGTACGCCGACTCGACGCCGTGATCCGCGGCGACTGCACCCATCGTGACGAAGAACGAGCGGCGCTCCTCGAGGGCGGCTAGGAACGTGGCGGTCCGTGTGATCTCCCGGCCGGTTGCCTCCGACAGGGCGTCGAACCGATCCCGCCAGCCGGGGGCGAGGAGGTCAACCACACCGTCCGGCCGGAAGGTCGGGCGTACGTCGCCCGACCAGCCAGATGCTCGGATCGCCCCGTGGCCGACGAGCGGGTCGGCCGCATCGTCCGTCGTGCAGAGCGTCTCGATGCCGAACCGCTCGAAGAGGGCGCGCGGCCGGAATTCCGGACGAGCAAGCTTCGCCGATAGCTCGTCATAGACGGCCGCCGCATTGTCGCTCGTCAGCGGCTGCGCAATGCCGAACACACCGCGGAGCTCGTCCGCAAGCCACAAGCCGGACGGCGTCGCCCGAAACAGAAAGAGGTTGTCGGCGAAAAGCTGCCAGACGCGGCGGTGGTCGGTCTGGGTCGCCGGGCCGGCCGAATTTCCGTTTCGGACGGGAACTCCGAGTGCCTCGAGCGGGATCCCCTGCGAGTAAAGCATCCGCAAGATGTAGTGGTCGGGAATGATGAACAGGTCCGTCGGCGTCCCGAAAGTCGCGTCCGGGTCGGCAAGTAGTCGCGGGTCCACGTGGCCGTGCGGGCTGACGATCGGGAGGCCGGCGACGGCGTCGTAGAGTTCGCGGGCGACCCGCCTCTGGGCGGGATCCGGCGCGAACAAGCGGTTGGCTTCCAGAGTCGGTTCGAGCTTCACGGCCACCCTTCTCACACTGCTCGATGGCAGTGTACCTTCAGCCTCCGCTGGGCCCAGATGCCGGCCGCCCGCCCGCCCGGCCGCCACATTTGCGCTACCGAATCGCGGCGACCAACGCAAGGAGGAGCGCCCTACATGCACGCGAGCCGGAGACGCCGGTGAAGACGACGAGCCGGTTCTTCGGGATGGCGAGCGTGACGTCCTTGAGGTTGTGCAGCCGCGCGCCCTTGATGACGATCGACTCGTGCATGGAGGCAGTCTACGTACCCAAGGCCCAGGGCTTAGGGCCGCAGCGTTCCGAAGGTCGCGAGCGCAGCCTGTGGGCTCGCTCCTAGCAGGTGACGTGCAGGATTGCGTAGACGTCGGCCCGCTCGACGTCGGCGAGCAGACGGCAGGCCTCGATGGTCGGCAGGGCCTCGATGGCGATTCCCCGCCGTTCCGCTTCCTCGCCAACCTCGCGAGCGATGGGGAGTTGTCCGCGCGCGCCTGTGCCGATGATGAGCCGCCTGCCTCCCCAGGGGATCTGCTCCGCGGCCGACAGCGGCGTGTGGCGCGCCTTGCCCGCAAGCGCCTTGGAAGGGCCCTTGTCGCGCTTGCGGATCTGTCCGCCTTCGATCACCACGTCCTTGTGGTAGCGCACCCCTTCGATCTCGAGCTCTCCAAACGCAACCAGTTCAGCCTTCACCGGCCGATTCTCTCACCAGTGTCGAGATCGACCCAGTTCCTGGTCGACTCATTCGGAGTTTGAGGCGGCGGCGCCGCGAGATCGCTCGCCGGTCGGTAGAGTGGCGTCGATGGGCGCCCATTCCCGTGCCTTCGTGCTGCACCACACACACCTCCGTCCCGTGCCGGGCCTCGAGGAGATCCGCCTCCACCTCGCCGACGAGGTGCTGCCGCTGTGGCGAGCCGTCCAGATCGAGACGGACGATCCGGACGCGGCCCTCCCCTACTGGGCGTTCGCATGGGCGGGCGGGCTCGCGATTGGTCGGTACCTGCGCGAGCACCCCGAGGCCGCGGCGGGTCGGCGGGTGTTCGACCTGGCGTCCGGCTCCGGGCTATGCGCGATCGCATCGATGCAGGCCGGGGCGGCCGAAGCCACCGGCGTCGACATCGATTCCTTCGCGGCCGCAGCCATCGAACTCAACGCGCGCGCCAACGGCCACCGCGTGAGCGTTGTGGGTCGCGATGTCCTCGACGAGGAGCCGCCCGAGGTCGACGTCATCCTGGCCGGTGACTGCTGGTACGAGGCCGGCCTCGCCGGTCGCGTAATGCCGTGGCTGCGGCAGGCTCGGGACCGCGGGATCGACGTCCTCGTAGGCGACCCCGGCCGCCGCTACCTGCCAACCGACAAGCTGGTCGAGCTCGCTTCGTACGATGTCCGCACGACGACGGAGCTCGAGGACCTAGAGCGTAAGCAGGCCTGGGTATATGCCCTGCCGCGGACGGCCGGGGCGTAGGCGAAGGTCAGCGGACGGGCACGCCGTCGAACGCCTCACGCATTGCCGTGACGTCGATCTTGGTCATGCGCAGCATCGCCTCCATGGCGCGAGCTGCCCGCTCCGGGTTGGGATCACCCAACATCTCGCCCATCTCGCGGGGTATGACCTGCCACGACAGACCGAAGCGATCCTTGAGCCAGCCGCACTGCCCCGGGAATCCTCCACCCGCGATGAGGGCGTCCCACAGCCGGTCGACCTCTGCCTGATCCTGGCAATCGATGACGAAGGACACGGATTCGTTGAACGGGAACTGGGGACCGCCGTTGATCCCCGTGAACCGCTGGTCCGCGACCGTGAAGTCGACCAGGAGGACCGCTCCGGCTGGAGTGCTCGGGTTGTCCGCCGGGGAGCGCCAGACGTTGTCGATCCGGCTGTCGGGCAGGAGTGAGACGTAGAAGTTGGCCGCCTCCTCCGCATTGCCGTCGAACCAGAGGTTCGGTGTGATCTTCGTCATGGCTGGTCCTCCAACAACGGGTCGGTGGGCGACGCTCCGCCCAAGCCCGGGTGTTCGCCTGCTGGTCTATCCCCAGCATACGCAGACGAAGGGCACGATCCGGTGCTGTTCTGCAGGACAAGCCGGGCGACTGCGGCGCGTCGCTGCGTGAGCCGGCCGAGTGTTGGCGAACCTCGCCCGCGGGTATCATTCGGCCTCGGATGCCGTCACCAGCCTGCATGAACGTCCACGAGGCAGTCCCCGAGGTCCCGCGGCCTGAGCCGTGACCCGGCGGGCGCTGATCCTCTTTGGCGTGATGTCGGTGATCTGGGGCATCCCGTACCTGTTTATTCGAGTCGCCGTAGCGGAGATCTCGCCGGCCACGCTGGTCTTTGCCCGGACCGCGATCGGCGCCGTGATCCTGCTTCCGATCGCCCTGCTCCGGACCGACATCCGGTCGGCTCTCGCGCGCTGGCGCTGGGTGGTGGCCTTTGCGGTGATCGAGATGGGTCTGCCGTGGGTGCTTCTGGGTTCCGCTGAGCAGCACATCACAAGCTCGCTGGCGGGCCTTCTCGTGGCCGGAGTGCCACTGGTCGCCACCGTCATCGCGGTGGGCACGGGAGGTCGCGATCGAGTTGGCCGTTCGGGCGTTCTCGGGCTGCTGATCGGGCTCGTCGGGGTCGCGGCGATCGTCGGCGTCAACCTCGAGTCGTCGAATTCGACTGCGCTGATCGAGGTCGCACTGGTTGTCATCGGCTACGCGCTTGGGCCGGCCATCCTGGCTCGCCGGCTCGACGGTCTGTCGAATGTTGCCGTGATGGCGCTCTCCCTCTCGCTGTGCGCCCTGGTCTACGCCCCGATCGCCGCCCTTCAGCGACCCACGATCATGCCCAGCGCAGCCGCGTTCGCGGCTGTCGCGGTCCTGGGCGTAGCCTGCACCGCCGCCGCCTTCCTGCTGTTCTGGGCGCTGATCAATGAGATCGGACCGGTTCGAGCCACCGTGATCACCTACCTCAACCCGGCGGTAGCCGCCCTGCTGGGCGTCGTGGTTCTGAACGAGTCATTCACTACGGCGATGGCCGCTGGGTTTGGGCTAGTGATCCTGGGCTCGGTGCTTGCCACTCGGCCCGCCGGCTAGCGCGAGATATGCAGGACGCGTCCGGCGGTGACGAAGCCGACTCGTGCGTAGAGTCGCTCCTCGGCTACGGACGATACCGATGAAGTCTCATCGCCGAGCGATCAGCGGGCCACGTCGCGGCGGCGCATGCCCCAGCCACCGAGAGCGAGTCCGCCGAAGGCGATGACCAGGCAGGCCACTACGCCGCTGGCGTCCCAGATGCCGACCATCGGCTGGCCGAAGTGGGCGGTCAGCGCCAGCTGATGTACCCAATCGGGTAGTCTCAGCGGTGGCGCGATCATGTCGATCAGGAAGGTCACCGTCACTGCCACAGCGGCCATTTCGGCGGCGATCGAGGTCCGGAACAGCCCGCCTATGGCGATCCCGACTCCGGCCACGGCCGCCGCATACAGCCCGAGCGTCACCGAACCCGCCATTGGCGTCACCGCATCGCTGCCCGCCATCAGAGCGCCGATCCCCACGCCCGCGGCAAACACGATGGTCATCAACACGATGGCGAGGTAAACGCCGAGTCCGCCGCTCACGGCCCATGACGCGCGGGCGAGTGGCGTCGCGAGCAGCATCTCGAGCCGGCCCGAAGTCTCGTCCGAGGCCCAGCCGGACACGAGCGTGGCGGCCGCGAAGCCGACGACGATGAACCCGAGCTGGACGAACACGACCTGGAGGAAGCCGCCCGCCGTGGAGATGTCGAACAGCGGAAAGATGTCGTGGAAGATCTTGACCGACGCCGGCGACATCGTGTGGAACGAGTCCGCCAGCGACCGGCTGATGGCTGCGATCCCGAAGCCGAAAAACCCGAGGCCGATGCCCCAGGCGAGGCTGATCGAGAACCGCTCGCCAAAGGCGCGCCCTATCGGGCCGTGGAGCCCGAGTATCGCCCTCGGCAATCGCGGGGTCCTGATGGAACTCGATGCTCCGATGTCCCGGCGCACGAACGCCTCGAGCCCGACGACGAACAGCACCACTGCCACGACGGCGACCGGCACGAGCGACACCCAGTCGTACTCGCCGGCCAGCGGCAGATGCCCGGCGGTCCAGTAGAACCAGCTCAAGTAGGCGGGGCCGGTGAGGGCGGGCTCGGTCACCTGCAGGTTGTTGAGCAGGTAGCCCGCGAACAGGATGAAGCCCGCGATCCCCGCGGCTCCCGCCCGGCCGAGAGACGGCGAAAGGGCGAAGGCGACCGACCCCGAAGCGAGGGCGATCAGCCCGACCCACAGGGCGTAGCCGATTGCCGCCTGGGGTGGGACCGCGTCGCCCGGGACAGATCCGAACACTGCGCCTGCCACCCAGGAAGCCAGCGCAAGGATCGCCAGGACGGCCGTCAACACGGTCAGGTGCGCCGCCAGCTTCTCGAGGGCGAGACGGCGCTTGCCGAATGGGGCGACTGCGACGAACTCGAGACTGCCCTTGCTGGCTTCTGTGGCCAGGGTGCCCGAGAGCGCCAGGATCGACCACAGGGCGGCGGCGATCACGAAGAGCGGTCCGTACTTCCAGGTGACGTACCCGCCGAGCGTCCCGACATTGACCGCCTTGCCGGTCACGCCGGGCATGCTTCCCGCAGCCGTGGTGGCAAGGTTCACCAGGTCGGCTCGGGAGGTGGCAGTTGCGTACGCGGTACCGATCGCCGCACCGGCCACAAGCATGATGCCGCCCAGCAGGCCGGCCATGATGAGGAATGCGAGCCTGGAGTCGCGCAGGGTCTTGGCATACACGCTGCCCAGGCCGTAGACGCGGCTCCACGCGGAGACATGTCGACGCGGCGCCGCGATGGGCGACCGACCGAGTTCAATTGCCATGGTTGGCGACCTCCACGGCGTCGTGGCCGTATTCGGCCAGGAACGTCTCTTCGAGGCTTGGCTCACGGCTCACGAAGTCCGCCAGGTCAAAACGGGCGGCGGCCTTGACGACCGGCGAGATCGGCCCCGTGACGTGCATCCGCAGCACGTGGTCCTCGGCCGTGACGTTGCTCACGCCGGGCAGCGCCTCGAACTCGGCGGCCGGAACGGGACCGGTGAAACGCAGCTCGACCTGGTGGGCGGCCAGGTCGCGCAGGGCGTCGACCCGGTCCACCTTCACCAGGCGCCCGTCGCGGATGATGCCGACGCGGTCACACGCCTTCTCGGCCTCGGACAGCACGTGACTCGACAGAAAGACCGTTCGACCCTCGTCCACTGCTTCGCGAAGAACCGCAAAGAACGTCTGCTGGACGAGCGGGTCGAGGCCCGCCGTGGGTTCGTCGAGGACCAGCAGCTCTGGCTTGTGCTGGAGGGCGGCGACCAGGCCGACCTTTTGCTTGTTGCCCTTCGAGTACTCCTTGAACTTGCGCGACGGGTCGAGGTCGAACCGCTCGATCAGCGACGCCTGGTAGGCCGTGTCGACGCCGCCGCGGAGGTTGCCGAAGTACTCGAGCGTCTCGCCGCCGGTCAATCGGTCGTAGAGCGTGAACTCGCCGGGCAGGTAGCCGATCCGCCTGTGGATCGAGACCGGGTCGACCGTCGTTTCGATGCCGAAGACCGAAGCCTTGCCACTGGTCGGCCGGATCAGGTCCAGCAGGACCCGGATGGTCGTCGTCTTGCCGGCGCCGTTCGGGCCGAGAAAGCCGAAGACCTCGCCCTGCTCCACCACCAGATCGACATCGACGATCCCCCGATGGGAGCCGTAGGACTTGGTCAGCTTCTCGGTCTCGATGATGGCGACCATTGATGCTCCTTTGTAGACCTCTTCAGTCGAACCAAAATGGCAGACCGACAGTCGGTCCTACATTGCCACGACGGGCCCGCGGCGTCATGGAGTCCGGTTCCGGGAGGCGCGCCGGTCTCGCGCCTGCGCGAACATCGCCAGGGAACCAAGGAAACCGCTGCGCTGGCATCGCAACCCTGAGTGGCCGGCAACGCCATTGCGGCAGGCGGCACACAGGGTCGTCGTCGGTCGGGCCACGCGTGGGCGATGCCAGAATGCCGACCCAGGTCCGGGCTCACTGGGGTGAAACTCAGCAGCCGACCAAGGGTCATAGGAGATGCGAGATGGACGCCGTTGCAGCCGTGGTCAACAAGCCGGCATGGGTTGACCTCTCGAGTTCCGATCCCGGGGCGTCGCGCGAGTTCTACTCCAAGCTCTTCGGCTGGCAGGTCGAGGTCAATCCCGACCCCCAGTACGGCGGGTATGCGCTGGCCAAGATCGGTGGCAAAGATGTCGCCGGCATTGGACCGAAGATGATGCCCGAGGCGCCGACGGCCTGGATGATCTACATCGGGACGAGCGATGCCGATGCGCTGGCAGCGAAGGTATTGGCAGCCGGCGGCAAGATCATCGCTCCTACGATGGACGTGGGCGACCAAGGCCGCATGACCGTCCTTCAAGATCCATCAGGCGCATTCATCTCGGCTTGGCAGCCGAAGGCCATGCCCGGCTTCCGGACGGACGTACCGGGCAGCTTCGGCTGGGCTGAGTTGAACGCACGCGGCCTCGAGAAGGCGGCCCCGTTCTACGCCGCTGTCTTCGGCTGGGCATCCAAGCGGAGCGAGATGGGCGAAGGGCAACCGCCCTACACCGAGTTCCTCCTGGGCGGCGACAGCATCGCCGGCGCGATGGAGATGAACCCGATGGTGCCTGCCCAGGTCCCCAGCTACTGGATGGTCTACTTCAACGTCAGCGACGTCGACGCCTCGTTCCGCAAGGCGATCGAGGCCGGCGCCACGGAGATACTGGCCCCGCAGGACTTCTCGGGCGGTCGGTTCGCGATCCTCAGCGACCCGCAGGGTGCGACCTTCGGCCTGCTGAAGACGACCTAGAGGGCGGCGGCCGACAAGGCCCGGACCGGGCGACTCCGCGGCCGGATCGCCTGGTCGCGCCACGATCTCGAGATTCCAGAACGGGCTCACCTCATCGGGTGGGCCCGTTCCGTCATGGGCGACTCATCTGTTCGCCTCAGCCGGCAACCTCGGCGAGGGACCTTCGAGCAGCGAGCGTAGCTCTCGAACGAGTCTCGAACGACGCTCTCACCTGACCCTCGAAAGGCGACTCGCCGGTAGCGGCGCGTCACGAGCCCGAAATGGGCAACGTGACGTATTTATGGTGCCGGACAACAAAAGGCAGGATTACTCGTCTCGGCGGCGCGCCGCCGCAGTTCGCGACCGACTGAT
This sequence comes from Chloroflexota bacterium, assembly GCA_003171255.1. Classification (GTDB taxonomy): domain Bacteria; phylum Chloroflexota; class Limnocylindria; order Limnocylindrales; family CSP1-4; genus Fen-1039. Next base: position 16,467 of record PMYK01000055.1, on the reverse strand, counting down.
TGGAGAAGGAGGACTCACGCTCATGGATGGACGCGCTGCATTCCGTTTGCGCAGGGTTGCGCTCGTCTTGCTGGTGGGATTTGTCGGCACCCTGGTCGGCGTCGTCTCGATGCCAGCGAAGGTTCAGGCCGCAGTAGGCGCGCCACCCGCCGGCTTTACCACCACCTGGAGTGACGACTTCACCGGCGCAGCCAACACGGGCGTCAACACGGCCAACTGGCAGTACGACACCGGCACCGGCGTCTTCGGCACCGGCGAGATCGAGACGATGACCAATAGCACGGCCAACGTCTACCAGGACGGCGCGGGGCACCTCGTGCTCAAGGCCCTGCATTCCGGAACCAACCCGCTCACCGGCTGGACCTCCGGCCGGATCGAGACTCCCGCGACCTTCGGTGCGGCGGCCGGCGGTGTGGTGCGCATGGAGTCGATCCTCCAGCAACCCAACGTCAACAACACCAACGGTCTCGGCTACTGGCCAGCGTTCTGGATGCTCGGCTCGACCCTGCGCTCGGGCCTCACGTGGCCGACCTCAGGTGAGATCGACATCCTCGAGGACATCAACGGGCTGAGCCTCACATACGGCACGCTTCACTGCGGCGTCGGCTCCGGTGGCCCGTGCAACGAAACCAGCGGTCGTGGCAGCGGCGCGGTCGCCTGCAACGGCTGCCAGACCGGGCAACATAGCTATGCGGTCGAAATCGATCGCTCGACCAACCCCGAGCAGATCCGCTGGTATCTCGACGGCAATAACTACTTCACCCTCCTCTCCACAGCTGTCGACGCGACGACGTGGTCTTTGGCGGTCGACCACAGCTTCTTCATCATCTACGACCTCGCCATGGGCGGCGGCTTCCCCAACGGCGTCTCTGGCGTCACGACACCGACGACGGCAACCGTTTCCGGCGGTGCGATGGTCATCGACAGCGTCGCCGTCTACAACAAGGGTCCCATCTCGGGCACATACGCGACGCCCGTCGCCACCGGCACCATCACCTCCGGCATCGCCGGCAAGTGCATGGAAGACAGCGGCGGCAACACCGCGAACGCTACGCCGGTCGTGATCGACGGCTGCGGCGCAGCAGGTCAGACATGGACCAGCTACTCCGACAGCACGCTCCGCACCGGCGGCAAGTGCCTCGACGCCGCTGCGGCCGGCACGGCCAACGGCACCAAGCTCCAGGTCTACGACTGCAACGGCTCGGCTGCCCAGATCTACCAGTGGGCCGGCGGCAACTGGAAGAACCCGAACTCCGGCCGCTGTGTCGACGATCCAGCCGGGTCGACGGTGAACGGCACACAGCTGCAGCTATTCGACTGCAGCGCAGCCGCTGAAATGCAGTGGTCTGCTCTCGGTGGCCCCGGCCCGACCCCGAGCCCAACCCGGGCTCCGACCCCCACGCCGACCACCGCGCCCCCGACTCCGACCCCAACCGCCACCCCGGCCCCGACCGGCACTGGCACCAACATCGCGCTGGGCAAGCCTGTCACCTGCTCATCGATCGAGAACGCGGGCACGCCCTGTGCCAGCGCAGTTGACGGCAACGCCGGGACCCGCTGGTCGTCGGCAGCCAGCGATCCGCAGTGGATCGATATCGACCTCGGCCAGTCCTACAACATCAACCACGTGACGCTGACCTGGGAGGTGGCCTACGGCAAGTCCTTCCAGATCCAGACCTCGACCGACAACACGAACTGGACTCCGATCTACACGACCACCACGGGGACCGGAGGCACGCAGTCGCTTGCCGTCACCGGGACCGGCCGCTACATCCGCATGAACGGCACGGTCCGTGGCACGGTCTACGGCTACTCGCTCTGGGAGTTCGCCGTCAACGGCACGCCCGGCCCGACTCCGACTCCGACTCCGACCCCGACCCCGACGGCGACCACGCCCCCGACCGGCACCCTTCTCTCGCAGGGCCATCCGGTTACCTGCTCGTCGATCGAGAACGCGGGTTCGCCCTGCGCCAACGCGGTCGACGGCAACACCGGCACCCGCTGGTCGAGCGCCTTCAGCGATCCGCAGTCGATCTACGTCGACCTCGGCGCGACCCACTCCATCAGCAAGGTGGTTTTGAACTGGGAGGCGGCCTACGGCAAGTCCTTCCAGATCCAGACCTCGCCCGACGCGGTGAACTGGACTTCGATCTACTCGACCACGACCGGGACTGGCGGCGTGCAGACGCTGACCGTCTCCGGCAGCGGGCGATACGTTCGAATGTACGGCACCGTACGGGCGCTGCCCTACGGCTACTCGCTCTGGGAATATCAGGTCTACGGCAGCTAGTCTCTAGCCAACAGCGGGGCGGGCGTCTTCGGGCGTCCGCCCCGTTTCTATTGCCCCTCGCTAGTCCGCGTCGGGCCCTTCGAAGCGGCAGGTGTTGACGAGCTCGCCGATGCCGTCGATCGAGACCACCACTTCGTCCCCATCACGCAAATAGACAGGTGGCTTGCGGTTGTGGCCAACTCCGCCGGGCGTCCCCGTCGCGATCACATCGCCCGGCTCCAGGGTGAAGGAGCGAGAGCAGTAGGCGATCAGCTCGGCCACGCCGAAGTACATGTCCGCGGTGCGCGCCGCCTGCACGAAGGCGTCATTCACCCGGCATGAGATCTCCAGGTTACCCGGCTCCGGGAGCTCGTCCGCAGTGACGAGCACGGGCCCCATCGGGCAGAAGGTGTCGAGCGACTTGCCGCGCATCCATTGCGCGTCGCCGAACTGCAGGTCTCGAGCCGAGACGTCGTTCAGACACGTATAGCCGAGCACGCAGTCAAGCGCTTCGGCCACGGAGACGTGCCTGGCCGGGCGGCCGATCACTACCGCCAGCTCGGCTTCGTAGTCCACCTTCGATGTCAGCTCCGGGTCCCAGCGAATCTCGGCGCCGGACCCGATCACGGCGGTCGACCACTTCGAGAAGATCGCCGGCTCGGATGGCGGGGCCAACCCCTCCTCGGCGGCGTGGTCGGAGTAGTTCCGGGCTATCGCGACCACCTTGCCGGGTCGCGGGACCGGCGCCAGGAGTGCCAGCTTCCCGACCGGGATGCCACGGTCCTCGATCTGGCTCGGGTGGGCAGCGTGTCGGAGGTCAGCGAGACCCGCGGCTCCTCGCTCGAGAAGTTCGGCCATGGTCCGGGGACCGCTGTCGAGCAGTTCCGTCGCCGCCAGCGCGCGACCGCCGGCTTCGACCCCGAGCCTGGCTTCGTTGTTCAGCAGGAACGAGATCAGGCGCACGTGTTCCTCCTGTTGGGAGGCGACTCGCTCCTCCCGACGTGGTGGACTACCTGACGATCCGAGAGCCCGCGCCGCCCAGTTGCGCTTCCACCTCCGCGAGAGTGGTGAAGTTGAAGTCGTCCCAGGAGGCCTGCTTCAGGGCGCTGAACGCGTTCCCATAGCGGACACCACGGCTGACATCGCCGGTGAGCAGTCCGTACAGAAAGCCCGCGGCATAGGCATCGCCGCCGCCGACCCGGTCGACGAGTTCGAGGTCGTAGACGCGGTCGTCGACAATCGCGCCGTCGGCGTAGGCGATGGCCGTCCAGGTGTTGTGCAGGACCGATAGGTCGCCCCGGATCGTGATGGTGACGACCTTGAAGCCGAAACGGTCCGCCAGCTTCCGGGCCACCTCGCGGTAGTCCGTGCCACTGATCCCGAACACGACTTCGGCGTCTTCCTCCGTCGTGATCAGCACGTCGACCAGGGCCATGAGCGGCTCCTGGATCGCCCTCGACTTGTCGGGGCTCCACAGCTTCTTACGATAGTTGAGGTCGTAGCTGGTGACCAGCCCGGCGCCACGCGCTGCGGCAAGACTGGCGGCCACCTGCTCGGCGGTCGGCTCGCCGAGGGCGGTCGTAATGCCTGTCGTGTGATAGGCGCGCGCGCCGGCGAAGATGGCCGGCCAGTCGAACGTCGCGCCTCTCAACTCGCAGAACGACGAAGCGGCACGGTCATACAGAACGCTGCTGGCGCGGGGCGAAGAGCCGTATTCGACGAAGAAGATGCCCATTCGACCGCCCTCGTCCCAGACGACGTGGGAGGTGTCGACCCCGAACTCACGGGCTCGATTGCGGACCCTTCGGCCGAGCGGGTTCGCGGGCAAGGAAGAGACCCAGGAGCTGGTCAGTCCCAGTCGGCTGACGCCGGAAGCGACGTTGAGCTCGGCGCCACCCACGGTCATCTCGAGCGTTGTGGTCTGCTCGAGCCGCCGATTTGAGGGCGGAGCGAGGCGGATCATGCCCTCGCCAAACGTCACGACGTCGCTCATCTGAAAGCCTCTTCTCCTCTTCTTGAACGCTCCGCGGCGGACCGCCCAAGTGATGTCTCGGCTGCGCTGCCTACCTGGAGACCGCGAGGGCGGCAACGACAGCGCTTGCTCGCTCGCGGATGACCGCCGGGTCGCCTCCTCCGGTCAGCCAGCTTCCCATGCCGACGGCCAGGGCCCCGGCGGCAATGAAGGCCGGGGCATTCTCGACGGTCACACCGCCGGTCGGGATGAGTGGTATCTGCGGCAATGGGCCCCGCAGCTCACGCAGGAAGGTCGGACCCACGGCCGACGCCGGGAAGAGCTTCACGGCGCTGGCACCGACCCGCCACGCGGCGAGGATCTCGGTTGGTGTGAAGGCGCCCGGGAAGACGGGCACCTCGTGACGCACTGCCCACCCGACGATCCATGGATCGAAGTTGGGCATGACGAGGAACCGCGCCCCGGCGTCGACGGCCGCCTGAGCCTGGGACTCTTCGAGCACCGTGCCTGCGCCGACAAGCAGCTCCTCGGGCGCGAACCTGGCGGTCAGGGCCGCGATCGCCTCGACGGCCGAGGCGCTGTTCATCGTGAGCTCGAAGGCGTGGATCCCGCTCGTGGCCAGCGCTTCGCCGATGGCGAGCACCGAGGCGATATCCAGATGACGTCCTATAGCGATGACACGCCCCTGCGAGATGGCCGGGGGGATGGCAGGGCGGCTGACGGGACCAGCGCTCTGGTGGCTGTTCATTGACTGGCTTCTCCGTGAAAGCTTGCGGCCCAGCGCAGCTGGCCCAATCCATCGACGAATCTGGACGGCGGGTGCCCACGTGCACCCGCCGTCCGAGGAGATAAGGAGTTCGAACCTAGAAGGTGCTGTTCGCGTCGTAGAACTTGACCGCGTTGTCCTTGGTGATCAGCGGCGAGGGCAGAACCGTGTCATGCGGCACAGAGCCACCGGCAAGGATCCCCATCATTCGGTTGAGGCCGGCGCGGCCGATCTGATCGGCGTTGTTCCGGCCCGTGGCCACGTAGTTGGTCCCATCGAGGATTTCCTTGAGGGCTTCCTTCTGGCCATCGACAGCGGCGACGACGATCGAGCTCGACTTGCCGGCATCGGCAATTGCCGACTGGGCGCCGAGGCACATGGAGTCGTTCTCGCAGAAGACGGCGGAGAGATCGGGGTTCGCGGCCAGGAGGTCTTCCATGGCCTTCTTGCCGCCGTCCGTGCTCCAGCTACCCCAGTCGGAGTAGGTGACAATTGTGATGCCCGTTCCGTCGAGCTTGCTGTGGAGGCCGCTCGTCCGGTCGGAGCCGATGCTGTTGTCGGCTGGGCCACCACGGATCACGGCCAGCTTGCCCGTGCCGTTGAGCTTGGTCTTGAGGAAGTCGCCGACTTCCTGTCCAATCGCATAGTTGTCTGGGCCGATCCAGCTGGTGTAGTCGCCGCCCTTTAGCTTGCGGTCGACCATGACGACCGGAATGCCGGCCTTTTTGATGTCGTCGAGGGCTGCGGGTGCGGCCTCGATCGGTCCGCCGCTGATGATGATCCCGTCGACCTTCTTCGAGATCAGGTCTTCGATGTCAGACGTGAGCTTGGCGACGTCGCCGCCGCCATCGGTGGCGATGATCTGAACATTCGAGTAGTTCTTGGCTTCGTCCTGGACGGCATTCGACATGCCGATGAAGTACGCGCAGCAGAGGGTCAGATTGGCCATGCCGATCTTGATCGTCTTGGCGGTCGTCGGAGCCGCCGTCCCTGAGCTCGAGCTGCAGGCGGCCGCCACCAGGACGGCTACCGCCAGCAATGACAGGACTCGTGCACGCATGTATCTCTCCTCACGTTGTTCGCTCCCCCGGCAGGGAAAGAGCCGCTCCCAGACTCCTATGCTTCGGCGCTTTGTCAGCCCTCCCTTCGTCTGGCGAGCACGGCCAGCACGATCAAAGCGCCCTTGAAGATCTGCTGGTAGTACGCCTGAACGCTGTAGAGGTTGAGTAGGTTGCTGATCAGCCCGAGCAGCAGGACGCCGGCGAACGTTCCTCGAACACTGCCGCGGCCGCCGGCCAGGGAGGCCCCGCCGATGACACAGGCCGCGATGGCGTCGAGCTCGAACCCGGCTCCGACACTTGGCTGGGCGATTCCCACCCGTGAGGCCAGGATTACCCCGGCCAGGCCGGCAAACATGCCCGAGATGAGATAGGCGAGCATGACGTGGGCGCGGACGTTGATGCCCGCCAGGCGAACCGCCTCCTCATTGCCGCCGATGGCGTAGATGGCGCGACCCATGGTCGTCTGCCGCAGGAAGAAGCTGACGAGAAGGAAGCAGCCGACCATGAAGATCGCGACGGTCGGAACCGGGCCAACATTGGAGGCCACGAGCTGGCGGAAGGCCGACTCGTTGGGCGTGATCGGCGTCTCAGAGACTACGTACACGAAGCCGCGTATGGCCGACATGGTGGCCAGGGTCGCCACAAACGGTGGCAGGCGGAACCAGGCGACGAGAGTGCCGTTGAGACCGCCGGCAACTGTCGCAACAGCCACTGCCAGAGGAATGGCGATCGGCCAGGGCAGCATATTGAGCAGGCCGGCCGCCACGATGCCGGCCAACGCCACGGTCGCGCCGACTGACAGGTCGATCCCGGCACTCAGGATCACAACCAGCATGCCCAGGCTGATCAGCCCGTTCGTGAAGATCTGCTTGAAGAGATTCGAAAGGTTGCCCTGGCTCAGGAAGGCGTCGGATGTCACCGCCGCAAACGTCGCCAGGACCACGAAGGCAACGGTCGGGACGTAGCTCAGCCAGCGTCGGCGCCACTCGGATCGAGCCGTGCCAACCTGCCGGGCCAGGACAGACAGGGCACGTTCGGTTAGGGCCGGGTGACTACTCATGCGGCGTCCTCTTCAACGACTCCGGCTGCCGCAGCTAGCAGCCGCTCTTCGGTTGCTTCACTACGCGCGAACTCGCCGACCAGGCGGCCGCCGCGCATGACCAGGATTCGATCGGACATGCCGAGGATCTCGGGCAACTCCGACGAGACCAGCAGGATTGCCTTGCCGCGCTCGGCGAGCGTGGCGATGATCCGGTAGATCTCGGCCTTGGCGCCCACGTCGACGCCACGCGTCGGCTCGTCCAAGAGGAGGACCCGGGCCCCGCGCAGGAGCCACTTCCCTACGACGACCTTCTGCTGATTCCCACCCGACAGCCGCCGGACGGGGGCATCGATCGAAGGGGCCCGGACCCCGACCTCAGCCATCTCGTCCCTGACGAGAACGGTCTGTTGAAGGCGGGATATCAGCCCGTACCTGCTCATCCGCGAGAAGGACGGAAGGCTCATGTTGTCGCGCAAAGACATCTGGAGGATCAGGCCGTCGCGGGCACGGTCTTCACTAAGCATCGCAACGCCGCGGCTGAGCGCGTCGCCGGGAGAGCGGGGCCGGTACGTCTGACCATCGAGCACCATCGCACCAGTCGACCTGTCGGCGCCGAAGATGGCCCTGACGACGTCTGTCCTGCCGCTACCGACGAGCCCGAAGACTCCAACTACTTCTCCGGGTGCCAGGTCGAATGAGACGTCGCTGAACACACCCGGCCGGGAAAGACCTCGGACCTGCAGCAGCGGATCCGCGGGCGTCGCGCTGCGCCGAGGGTATATCTCGGCGAGCTCCCGGCCGACCATCATGCGCACGAGACCGGGCTGGTCGATCGCGGAGGCGTCGACAGTGCCGACCAGTGCGCCGTCCTTGAGGACCGTGATCCGGGTCGCGATCTGGAAGACCTCGTCGAGCCGGTGCGACACGTAGAGCACCGAAGTCCCGGCGTCTCGTAGGGAACGGACGGCGCTGAACAGGCGATCCAGGTCGCCCCCTGAGAGAACGGCCGACGGCTCGTCGAGGACCAGGATTCGGGGCTGTTGGAGCATCGCCTTGGCGATCTCGACCATCTGCCGCTGGGAGACGGGCAGCGACGCCACGGGTCGACGAACGTCGGGAACGTCGAAGCCAAGCGATTCCAGCGCGGCCGAGGCGCGGCGGGCGGCGGCTTTCCAATCAATCCAGACGCCCGCAGCCCGGGACGGCAACTGTCCGAGCAGGATGTTCTCGGCCACGGACAGGTGCGGGACGAGGCTGAACTCCTGATACACGACACGAATCCCGGCCTGACGAGCCGCATGCGGCGACGGGAGCTCGGTCTCTGAGCCATCGATCTTGATAGTGCCCGCGTCACGCCCGACCGCGCCGGCCAGCACCTTGATCAGCGTCGACTTGCCTGCCCCGTTCTCGCCCGCGAGCGCATGAACCTCTCCGGGTTGCATCACCAGATCGACGGCGCGCAGGGCGATGGTCGCGTCGTAGCGCTTGCTGATGCCGCGCATCTCCAGTCGCGGCGGCACCGATGCGGGGGCGACCGCCTGACTCACCGGTCGGCTCGCTCGGCGTTCGACAAGACCGATTCGTCGCTCGGGGCGGCGAGGGCATTGTGGATGACGATCGACTTCTGTTCGGTCATCTCGATCAGGGTGTCGTGGATCGCCTCTCGACCGAGCCCGCTGAACTTCACACCGCCAAATGGCAGCGTCTCGGCGCGCAGGGCAGACCCCCAGTTGATCATCACGCCACCGGCTTCGAGGCGATAGGCGACGTTCATGGCAGTGGAGATATCGCTCGTGAAGACGGCGGCCTGGAGGCCGAAAGGCGAGTCGTTGGCCATCTCAATCGCCTGGTCGATGGTGTCGAAGCGGACCAGAGGGACGACGGGACCGAAGGTCTCCTCGCGGAAGAGCGGCGTGTCCGTCGGGACGTCGGTCAGGACGGTCGGATCCACGAAGGCGCCATGCCGGCCACCGCCGGCCGCGACCTTCGCCCCATCGGCCACCGCGCGATCGATCAGACCGCAGACTTCGACCGCGGCCTGCTCGCTGATGAGCGGCCCAACGTCTGTCGTTTCCAGGAGCTGGTCGCCAACAACGAGGCGGGCGCACCAGTCGGTGAGCTTGCGGGCCAGCTCGTCATACACGGACGAGTGGACGAACACGCGCTTGACCGAGCAGCAGATCTGCCCGTTGCCACGGGCGAGGCGGCCGAGCACGATCCCCTCGGCGGCCTTGTCGAGATCGGCATCGGCGCAGACGATCGTGGCGTCGTTGCCGCCGAGCTCGGCGAAGACCCGCTTCAACTGGCCGACGGCCAGCCTGGAGAGCGAGATGCCGGTCTCGACCGAGCCCGTCACCGTGATGATCTGGACGCCTTCGCTCTGGGCCAGCAAAGAGCCGATCATCTCGCCCGGGCCGGTGATCATCTGATGGGCGTTTCGCGGCAGCCCCTCGTCCTCGAGGATGGCCGCGATCCGGAGCAGAGTCAGCGGGCATGGGCTCGGTGGCTTGCTGATCAGGGCGTTGCCCGCCGCGAGCGCAGCCGCCGCCTTGTGGGCCCACAACTCGACCGGGTAGTTGAAGGGCACGATCGCGGCAACGACGCCGATCGGCTGGCGGATCGTCATGGCGACGTGCCGCTCCATGCCGGGAATGGCATCCATCGGGATCGTCCGTCCGAACAGACGCTTTGCTTCCTCGCCGAAGCCCCGGAAGATCCGCGCGGCGGCGGCAACCTCCTCGCGAGTCTGGCGGATCGGCTTGCCGTTTTCACTCGCGAGCAGGAGCGCGAGCTCGGGCAAGTCGCGCTCCATCCGTCCGGCCGTAGCGATCAGAATTTGCGCCCGCTTGTGGGCCGGAAGGGCGCGCATTGCAGCCTTCCCGAGCTGTGCGGCCTTGACGGCCCGCAACACGTCTGCTTCGGTCGCCAGCGGCACCTCGTCGATCGGCTCGCCGGTTCCGGGGTTCAGGATGGGCCGGGAGCGACCATTAGACGAGTCGACCCAGTCTCCGGCGATTAGCATTCGCTGCATCGACGACCACGCTCTTTCTGCACTCGATGAGGAGCGGAAGGGGGCCAGCGGGTGGCGATTGACGGAAACGCCGCCGTGATAGGTGCGCTGGCTGCGTATCAGATTCCGGAATGGCGGGTCAGATAATGGAACAGCCGGGCCACAGTGTCAAGGTTTTCGGGTGATTCATTGTGATCCATGCAACTCCGTTTCAGAATGTGATATTCTGGCCGCAATGAGCGAGAATGCCGCCGTCAGCACTACCGCCCTCAAGGCTCTCCGCGTTGTCGAGGCCGTGGCCGCCAAACCCAGCCTGTCCACTCTTGGAGAGATCGCGACGCGTGCCGGCCTGGACAAGAGCGCCACCCACCGCATGCTCGCCACGCTCGTCGTGGCCGGCTACGTGTTCCAGGACGAAGCCTCGCGCCGTTACGGCCTGAGCTATCACGTCGTCTCGCTCAGTCGCAACCTGCTGGCGAACAACGAGGTCTCGCGGCTCACTCGAGTGGCCCTGGAGAAGCTCTCCGCCGATACCGGCGAATCCATCGACGTTTCCATCCTGGACGGTCACGAGACGGTAGTGATCCAGCGGGTCGAGGGCAGCCAGCTCGTGGGCGTCGACTTCAGCGTCGGCGACCGGAGCCCGCTCCACTGCACCTCTATCGGCAAGGCCGTCCTCGCCTGGCAGGCGCCGGGGTTCATCGATGAGGTCCTGGGCGGACCGCTCGAGCGACATGCGAGCGGCACGATCGTCGATCCACTGACTCTCAGAGCCGAGCTCGAGGTCATCGGCCTGCGCGGCTACGCCATCGACGACCACGAGCTGTCCGACCACATGCGGTGCATCGCCGCTCCCATCTTCGAACGAGATACAAGGGTCCGGATGGGCATCAGCATCTCCGGCCCGGATAACCGCTTCACGGTCGAATACCTGGACTCGCTGCGGCCGACGCTGGTGGCCACCACCGAGAGCCTGTCGACTCAGCTGGGCGGAACCCCTCACGCCCCGGACGGGCGGTAGCCGGCGCGTCGTGGCCGCTCCCGCGCCGCGTGAGACGGTCGCAGCGCTTGACCCGGCTCTGACCACCGGTCGGGGCGCCAGGGTGGACTTCGTCGAGCAGGAGGCCGAGAACGCCGCCACCACCGGCGAGATCATCGGCCCGGACACCTCCGCATACACGCTCGCAGCCGAGGCCTCCGGCCGGATGGCGGTGATGCTCACCAGGGCGGGCCAATACGTCGAGTTCACGCTCACTCGCGAGGCCAACGCCATCACGGTTCGATACAGCATCCCGGACTCACCGACCGGGGGTGGGATCGACGCCCCGATCGAGCTGACGGCCACGCGGCGGGAGGGACCCGTTCTCGCCGGCGTCGAGGCCAGAACGTTGACGCTGAGGCTGACGTCAAAGTACTCCTGGTTCTACGGCGTGTACCCGTTCTCCAACGACCCGGGAGTCGAGCCGGACCCCGGTCCCTGGAAGCCCGAGCCGGACCCCGTCGCGAAGCCATTCCGTCCGAACCACTTCTACGACGAGTTGCGCGTCATGCTCGGCCAAACGTACCGCGCCGGCGACACGATCCGACTCACGGTGCCCGAGGTAACAGATGCGTCGTGGTACGCGATCGACCTGATGGACTTCGAGCTGGTCGGTTCGCCGACGAAGGCGCCGCACGGCTCGCTCTCCGTGGTCGACTTTGGCGCCGACCCGACGGGCGCAGCCGAATCTTCGGACGCGTTCGACGCCGCGATCGCCACAGCGAAGGCCCGCCACGCGACCGTCTTCATACCCACCGGCACCTTCCAGGTCAACCGCCACATCATCGTCGACGACGTCACGATCCAGGGCGCGGGCAGCTGGTGGACCATCATTCGCGGTAATTGCGTGGCTCTCGCCTCGCCGCTGCGGGACGGGTCGACCCACACCGGTGTCGGCTTCTATGGCAAATACGCCCGAGACGGCGGCAGCGCCAACGTACACATGTCCGGCTTCGCGATCGAGGGCGACGTTCGCGAGCGAATCGACCGCGACCAGGTCAACGGCGTTGGAGGCGCGCTCAGCGATTCCACGATCGACGGCCTGTACATCCACCACACAAAAGTCGGCCTGTGGCTCGACGGACCGATGAACAACCTCACCGTGGCCAACCTGATCGTCGTGGACACGATGGCCGACGGGCTCAACTTCTGCTCCGGCGTCACCAACTCGCGTGTGACCAACTGCTTCTTCCGCAATAACGGCGACGACGGCATGGCCATGTGGTCGCGCAGCGCCAATCCGCACAACCCTCTTGCCGTCGAGAATTCCGGCAACGTCTTCGACCACAACTCCATCCAGACGCCGGTGCTGGCCAACTGCATCGCCATCTACGGCGGCCGCGACAACCAGGTTTCGAACAACGTCGTCGCCGACCCAATCCGCGAGGGCAGCGGCCTGCACGCGGGTCAGCGCTTCCGCAGCACGCCGTTCGCCGGGCATCTGGCTTTCACGAACAACACCACAGTCCGCGCCGGCACCTTCGAGATGAGATGGGGCTTCGGGCTCGGGGCGATCTGGTTCTACGCGCAGGAGGGGTCGATGGAAGCCGTCATCGAGGTCACCGGCGACCATTACCTGGACAACACGTACAACGCGATCATGTTCGTGGTCGACCCGCCGGACAGGGGCCGGTACTCGATTGTCAACGTCCACTTCAAGGACATCAAGGTGGACGGCACCGGCACATCCGTGTTGAGTGCCCGGGTCGGGGGGTCCGCTACATTTCAGAACGTCGTTGCTCGCAATGTCGGCGCCGCGGGCATCAACATCTGTGACCCGTTCAAGTCGGGCGATCCAAGTGCGTGCTTCGGCGTCCTGGATCTGGGCGGCAACGGCGGCGGCTGGACGGACGACTCGATTTGTGAAGATCGTCCGACTGTCGTGCCGGCCCCGGTGCCATCGGCCTGGTGGCCCTTGAAGACTGGCCCTGGCGAAGACCGATAGCTCGCACGATTCCCCGCAGCGAAACATGCGCGCCGGGCCGCCAACCGCAACGGCCGACAGACCGGACGGCATTGCGAACCTACCGCGGCCTGAAAGTTGTGCCGGCCCGGAACGGGCGTGTTCTCATCCTCGCGGCCGGCGGGGATCGTGGCCAGACTCAAGTCCGACTCGAGGATTCATGACCATCTCCCGAGCATGGCTGGAGGAGCACCGCGATGACCGATTTGCGCACCAAAGGCGACAGGACGCCGCGCGTCGGCGCTGACCATCGGATGATGTCGTGACTGGACGTCGTTCGGTTCTTCCAGCCGGCCGGTTCGATCCGGCCCGGAGGTGATCGTGAATGAATCACGGGCTCGCGAGCTGGTCGCCGGGGAACGGGCGCGAGTTGAGTCGATGCTCGCCGAGATCAGCGGTCAGGTCCTTTCCGACGGGCCGCTTCAGCGCCAGCAGACGGGAGAGTACGAAGACGCCGGCAGCGGACTCGAAGCTGAGTCGGTCGCCGTCGCCATCACGGCCGACCTCCGCGAGCAGTTGGACGCCGTCGGGCGGGCCGAAGAGCGTATCTCACGAGGCACGTACGGCATATCGGTCGAGAGCGGGATGGCGATCCCGGACGAGAGACTCGAGGCGGAACCCCTTGCCGAGCGGGCTATCGAGGAGCAGCGGGAGTTCGAACGGCACGGGCCCAGGTAGCCTGGCGTGGATCCATTTTCGACCCGTCGCCAGTCGACAACGGCATAGCCTCTCCGTTCGGCAGCCCGGCCGACTCCCATGCGAGTCCCGTTGCTTTGCGGCCCCGCCTCGCGGCGGGTGTGCCTCTTTGTGGGCGGCTCGCGAACGAGAGGGACGATAACCATTCGCTGGTATCGGTTTCGGCCGCCGGCACTCCACGCGAGAGACTCGCCTAGGACTTGGGTTCCTCGTGACCGCCGAAACCGAAGCGCATGGCCGACAGGACTCGGTCGGCGAAGTCCGCCTCGCCCCGCGACGTGAAGCGTTCGTACAGCGCCGTCGTCAGGATCGGAGCCGGCGCGCTGACATCAATCGCTGCGATGCTCGTCCAGCGACCCTCGCCTGAGTCGGAGACGCGGCCCTCGAAGTTCGAGAGATCGCCGCTCCGCATGAATGCCTCCGCGGTCAGGTCGAGCAGCCAGGAAGCGACCACGCTGCCACGTCGCCAGACCTCCGACACGTCACGGAGATTGAGCTCGTACTTGTAGTTGTCGGGGTCGCGCAGCGGGGTGATCTCGGCACTGACCTCGCGCTGGCGCAGCCCTGCGTCGGCGTGGTGGAGGATGTTCAAACCCTCGGCGTAGGCCGCCATGATCCCGTACTCGATGCCGTTGTGGACCATCTTGACGAAGTGCCCGGCGCCGCTGGGTCCGCAGTGGAGGTAGCCGTTTTCAGCCGCCGACGGATCGCCGGTCCGGCCCGGGGTCCGCGGCGCAGCGTCGACACCGGGCGCCAGGGCCCGGAAGATCGGATCGAGGCGCGCCACCGCCTCAAGCGTACCGCCGATCATCAGGCAGTAGCCACGCTCCAGGCCGGCCACTCCGCCGCTGGTTCCGCAGTCGAGGTAGTGGATGCCGTTCTCGGCGAGGGACTTGCCGCGGCGAATGTCGTCGACGTAGTAGGAGTTGCCGCCATCGACGACCACGTCATCGGCCGCCAGAAGCGGGCAGATCTCGTCGAGCGTGGCGTCCACAGAGGCGGCCGGCACCATCAGCCACAAGACTCGCGGTTTGGCGAGCTTCGCGACGAGGTCCGCCAGCGACGTGGCTCCGGCCGAGATCGCCTTGTCGGCGAGTAGTCCGTTGACCGTCTCGGCGTGCCGGGCATAGCCGACAACGGTGTGGCCCGAGCGCAGCCATCGGCGCGACATGTTGGCGCCCATCCTGCCCAGACCAACAAGTCCGATCTGCATCGTCATCCCTTTCAGTGGCGGCTGCCGTGGCAGCGCGAGGCCAATCGCGTCGACGATCGGCCGTCGGCCCAAACCGGGCGGCGCCGCTACAGCCGGCGCCGGGCAGGTTCGAGAGCAGCACCAATGATGGCCGTCCCGGCGGCAACTGCGCAACAGAGCGCGTCTCGACTAACGCATCCTGTCGAGCCCTTTTCGCCCGCTTTCAGGCAGGCTGCAGAATCTAGCCCACACTGTCTATCTGAAGGATCATCCGCCAGGCCGTAACCGAGGCGTCTCGACCCGGTCGGCGACACGGACTGGAGTTGGGTCTGCCCCATGGATTCCCCGCAGGACGAGCCGACTCTGCCGCCGAGCCATCGCTGGTCGCGGCCACTCGCCCGCCTGCGGACCCGGGTCCGGAAGACCGTGCCGTTCGCGTCGGGCATCGCAGCGGCCCTGATCGCCGTGGTGATCTACGGCGCGATGAACCCTGGAGCCAGGCCGCTCACCCAGCAGGACATCAACCAGAGCATCACCAAGACCCTCGCTTCGCAGACGCCCGCTCCGCCGGCCGCTCAGGCGGTCTATCGGGCCATCGCACCCTCCGTCGTCCAGGTCATCGTGCTTGCCACGGCCCTCCCGACGTTCCCGCCCCTGCCTGGGATGGAAACCGGGCCGACACCGAGCACCGGGCCGAGCGCCGGGCCGACACCGAGCGCCCAGCCCAGCGCAACCGCCAGCCCGAGCCTTGGCACACCCGTCGCCAACGGCTCCACCGGCAGCGGCGTGATCATCAACGCCAATGGCGACATCATGACCTGCCTGCACGTGATCCTGAACGCCACGGCCATCCAGGTCGTCTTCGCCGATGGCAACGCGTCCTCGGCGCAGGTCAAGTCGACCGACCCGGCCAGGGACATCGCCATCCTGACGGCAACTAATCCGCCCGCCAAGCTCGTGCCCGCGGTTCTCGGCAGCTCGAGGAGCATGCAGGTCGGCAGCGACGCCTACATCGTCGGCTACCCGTTCGGGATGACTGGCTCGCTGACGGCCGGCGTCGTGTCCGGGCTCAACCGCTCACTCCAGCTTCCCAACGACGGCCCCAACCTCCAGGGCTTGATCCAGTTTGACGCCGCGGTCAACCCCGGCAGCTCGGGCGGACCGCTTCTCAATCGCAATGGCCAGGTCGTCGGAATCGTCGAAGCCCTGGTCAATCCAACCAACCAAGACGTGTTCATCGGAATAGGTCTCGCCACGCCGATCGAGACCGCCGGCGCAGGTTCGGGTCTGCCGCCGGACTGAACTTGCGGGCGTGGCCGCCATTCGGCCTCAGTTCGCCGACTCGCGGGCACGGGCCCGCCGAAAGGAAGGGTGTTCAATTTGAGCCAGGTCGCTGAGCGGGTCGACACGACGACCACATTGCCGATGGAGCGCCTCCTCTACGAGGTCAAGAAGGT